>CAVPCA010000040.1:0-14033 GCA_963702315.1 uncultured Pseudomonadota bacterium | reverse complement strand
CCGGTATTTTGTTCTCATATTAACCCTTCATCAATAAAAATTATTGCTTTATAGCATATTTTTATAAAAGATGCCAGATAATGAGGGTATTTTGACAGGGCCACCTTCCACCTCATTAAAAACTAGTGACAATTGACTAGAAATATGGCATTTCGTACTTTTTGACATGATGGAGTACGAAATGAAAAACCAAAAGGTCGGATTTATTGATTTTTTTAGTCGAATACCGGATCATCGGCTAGCCAGACGTAAATTACATCCTGTAGAAGAAATTTTATTAGTCACCTTTTGTGGAATGATTGCAGGTTGTGATAATTGGGAAGATCTGGAGTTATTTGGAAAAACCAAAATAGACTATCTGAGACGCTACTTACCTTTTAAAGCAGGTATTCCCAGTGACGATAACTTGCGTCGATTTTTTCGGGCGTTAAATCCTGAGATTTTTGAATCATTTTTTGTAAAGTGGGTACAAACATTTCAAATGGATTTGGCGGGCAAAATTATTGCTATAGATGGAAAAACATCGCGTCGAAGTTTTGATGGAGATAATCGTCCAATGCATTTAGTGAGTGCTTTTGTGAGTGAATTAGGAATTACTTTAGGGCAGATAAAGACGGCGGATAAAAGTAACGAAATTACAGCTCTTGTTTATACTGACAAAAACTTAGGAGCGTGCACGAAATAACTTGGACACTCACGTTACAGTCGGTGAAATTGTATAATTAAATTTACTCAATGATTCATCAAAAAGTTTAATTTTCATACTATCTACAAAATTTTTTTCAACCTATTTACATTTTTCATATCACGTTTTTCATGGTAAAATAATGCTTATAAAAATTATGGAAATATTATTTATGGAAAAAGGAAGCCGACCCTACAAAAAATCTGTAGAAAAGGGAATGCAACTTTTTTACGAAAGCCTGAACGAAAAAGATAAAAGACATTATGCTGCTGTTGAAGCACATAAACTTGGTCATGGCTATGTAAGCTACATAGCGGAATTATTTTCTTGTTCAAGACAAACGATATATCCCGGGTTAGAAGAACTGGAGAGAACAGATTTTCTTGATACGGATAAAGTACGCCATGATGGTGGCGGAAGAAAAGACATTTTAAAAAAAACACCTCAGTAGAGAAAGTATTTTTATCTGTTATTGAAGATCATATTGCGGGTGATCCGATGAACATTAAAATTCGTTGGATTAAGCTTACACGATCTGAAGTTGGTGAAATAATGAAACAGTTTGGCATTAAGGTGAACCGCAACATTGTCAGAAAGCTAATGAAAAAACCGCTTCCGTGCCCTGTCTTCGATGCAAAAATTTAACCGTAATCTCTCCTGCTGAGTAACATGAATCCAATGATTCTTTTTATCTACCCGTAATGAAGTCTCATCCACATGCAAGCTGGTTTGTTGTAATAAGCTTGCCACGGCATTGATCTCCCAAGTTTCTAATGCTAAATAAAGGCGTAACACAAATTTTAGAATAGTGGCTCCGGCAATCAGAATACCCACCATCGATTTTATTAATTTTTGAATGCGATTGAGTGAGCTAGGCGCTCAAACTCTAATTTGAATCTGTCGGTTTCTTCGCGAACAGATTGTGTATTGACGGTTCCCATGTCAGTTATCCCAAAAAACAAGCTACAGTATAGCACGGGATTTTTTGAGGCTCGTAAAGGCATGGCATCATTCAAAAATGAAAATTTTGATTTTTTTGTTGCTGGTTATGATTTTTATCGCCTGAAAATCATCAGTGTTTGATTTATGGCCTTATTTTTACAGACCTTGCAAAATTAAAAACTATTATCAGAAAACCGTGTCAAGCGTTTTTTGCAAATTTTTTAAAATATTTTTATTCAAGGGGGCGAGTAGTTACAATTTAATTATACAATTTC
Source organism: uncultured Pseudomonadota bacterium (assembly GCA_963702315.1). Classification (GTDB taxonomy): domain Bacteria; phylum Pseudomonadota; class Gammaproteobacteria; order Coxiellales; family Coxiellaceae; genus JAFEDN01. The sequence continues at coordinate 12,131 of CAVPCA010000040.1, read as the reverse complement.
ACCGACTGTAACGTGAGTGTCCAAGTTATTTCGTGCACATTCCTAAGCGACAATGGCAACTAACAGCATTCTCATGAAAACGCCCAGCTTCTAATCGACTGCCTGGAAATCCATGGAAATAAAAAACAGGTTTTCCATGCGGATCGCCATACTCGGCAAATCCCAAGAATCTACTATCTTTCAACACCATAGTGGCTTTATCGTTTATAGATGTTTTCATAAGTATCTATATTTTACTATAAGTTGATTTCATGGCAATATTTCCTTGGATGTTTGATCAAAAAATGTAAATCAAATTAAATATGTTGACCGATAAAAATGTTCTACTACGCCAATGGCTTGATCATATTGTGCCTCACTTTATTAAAGTGCGTCATCAAATTCATGCCAATCCTGAATTAGCCTTTCAGGAAAATTTAACGGCAGCATTAGTGGCACATGAACTTAAACAAATGGGTATTAATTTTAAAACTCGTATTGGTGGAACAGGAATAGTGGCGCTCATCGATTCTGGAAAACCAGGTAAAACGATAGCGCTACGTGCAGACATGGATGCTTTACCGTTAACGGAAATGACAGAACTTCCGTATAAATCGGCTATAACAGGCAAAATGCATGCGTGTGGACACGATGGTCATACAGCAACTTTGTTAATGACGGCCCATGCTTTATCCAATTTTAAAGATAGCTTCAAAGGCAGAGTTAAACTCATTTTTCAACCTGCTGAAGAAACTGGTGCGGCTGGAGCAGCTGCAATGATTAAGGATGGCGTATTAGAAAATCCTGAAGTCAACGCCATATTTGCTTACCATAATCATCCGGGCCTCGCTGTAGGTAATTTGCAAACTCGAGTAGGTACTATGCTGTCCGGTAATAGTGATTTTACCATTACTGTACGTGGCAGAGGCGGCCATGCAGCGAGTCAAGAGCTCAATATTGATCCTGTTTTAATTGGCGCTATTTTGGTTCAGAGAATCCACAAGCTGCAATCAGAGCTGGTGTTAGAAAACAATCAGGTTATCGTCAGCGCAACTGAGTTTTATGGGGGTTCAAGTAAAAATATCACCCCAGACTTTGTAACGATAGGCGGCACTATACGCTCACCCGCAATTACGTCTATGGATTTAGCTAAACAAAAATTAATTGACGTTATCAATCAAACCACCCTATCACATGGCGCACAGGCAGATATTGAGATAATTGATTACTATCCGCCGACTATAAATAGTGTTGAAGAAACCCAGCATGTCTTCAATGTTGCACGTCGCCTATTAGGCAATCAACGGGTTAGTATAAAGCCTAAACCATCAAGGTCCTCCGAGGATTTTTCATTTTATCTCGAAAAAATTCCTGGGTGCTATTTCATGTTAGGAAATGGGGAAGATACTCCTCCTTGTCACAATTCAACTTATAATTTTAATGATGCTTTATTGCCTGATGCTGCAGAATTGCTGTGTCGTATTGCAATAGATTACTTAAACGGTACAAGTGAGGTTTAACCTTTTTAGATTCACATAGTTTCTTTACTTTCAATGATTTTTCCTCCCACATAAATTTCTTCAGGATGATGGTAAGTAATCACCAACTGGCTGGGTTTATTGATAAAATGGCCCTGTTTAATAATCAGATTTCTTTTAAAAACTAAAGCTAATGCAGCAGCGGCAACCCCAGTGGCGGCGTCTTCGTTTTGTCCGGTTTTTGGATTAAATGCGCGGGCTTGCAGTAACAGCGGCGTTGCTGACTCTAGCGCGTAAACATAAAGACCATTGATCTGATTGTCCAGACTCCATTGCTTAATTAAATCAAAATTAGGGTGCAAAGCTGCTAAAGATTCTGGTGATCTTAAAGGAATGAATAATTTAGGGCTGCCAACCGAAGCAACGGCCATCGGCAAATCTACAGAAATTTCGCTAGGATCAGTTAATTTTAGCAATTGTTTTAACATCTTCGGATCTGGAGTATATGTCGGAGCAGGTTCTGCGAATACTTTAATTTGCACAATCTGGTTATCTAATTTTATCGCTTCAAACAATGTTCCAATGGTGTTGGTTACCGTAATATGATTGGTCTGTCGCTGCTTCATCAAGAGGAAAACTGCAGCCAATGCCCCATGCAGACATAAGTTCATTTCTATGTTTGGATAAAAGAATTCCAAAACTGGAATAGGAGCATCAGCTTGATTAATAAATACGATTACTGGCAACTGCAATTGCTGTGCTAATTTTTGTTTTTCCGTTTTATTTCCAGGAAAACCAAAAATAACCCCGGCAGGATTACCAGAATTAGGTAAGTCTGTACAAAAACAATTGAGTATTTTCATATCATCACCGGAACTGAGTTTCATTCATAAGCTCATATTTCATCTTAGATAATCGATATAATACATGTCTTCGCAAAGGACTATTGGCAGCCAAACGAGGATGATCAAAATCATCTTTGGAATCACGGTGTAAACCAATTTTTTCCATTACGCGACGAGAGGCTTGATTATCAACAACAGTGAAGGAAACGATTTCAGTTAAATTCAGTCTTGAAAAACCATATTGTAAAATCGCTTTGGCTCCTTCGGTGGCGTAACCTTGATTCCAATGACTTGAAGAAAAACGCCAGCCGATTTCAACCGCAGGCGTAAAATGCGCTTGAAATGAGGGTGTAATCAAACCTAAAAATCCTATGAATTCGCGGTTACTTCTCAATTCAACGGCGTAGAGAGAAAAACCGTGCTCTTGATAATGGTTAATGATGCGTTGTACCCCAGCTTCCGTTCCGGCGCGAGTCCCGACAGCCGGTAAATACCGGCAAACCATTGGGTCTTGGTCGATGAGCGTCATGCCTTCTACATCGTCAGTTCGAAAGGTGCGTAGAATTAATCTTTCAGTTTCAAGTATTTTCATCTTCACATTCAAAGTTTTTATTTGAGGCGATATTATACCCTAAAAAAATAATATGTGTTATGATTGTAAATCTGCGATGATACTCACTGGTTCAGTGGTGGGTATCTCTGTCGGAAAAAATGTGACTTATTTCTTAAAATACCGTCAAGCTGAATCGATCAGTTTAAACGCGGTATCATCTAATCGAACATAAGAGAACAAAATGTCGGAAAATATTTTACTATTTGCCCTCGCCGCCTTAATGATACTTTAACCAACAAATGGATATCAAAATGAGTCAATTCGTGGTTTTATCCGGCTGCTCAGAGGAGGTAAATCAACACTACTTTCTGAGCTAAAACTCGCGGGTTATACCGTTGTTCCCGAGGTTTGTAGGGAATATGACGCCACCTTGGAAAGAAATATTTGTTCAAGATGATGAACGCAAGCACCCCTTTGAAGAAAGCATCATTGAATATGAAAGACTTGTGAAGGTTTATCCTCAATATGGATATCAGGTAGTTGAACTACCCACAGTCAGCGTTAAAGATGCAGTGCTTTCAAAAAACGGGCAAGACTCACGGCAAAATCGCGCCAATCATTCACTTGCGCAGAAGCCACCGGCTCACCTTCCAACCATCGATAAATTGACCATCGCCAAGGATAACCTTCATCCGGTTGTCCCTTCGCTAAAGGAGTCGGAATCAATAGTGGTAAAAAAGGCGCTAACTTCGTCAACCAATATTGTTCTTTTTCCACTTGCGTTGCATAGTCTGCGGCGCTGGACATTCGCACCAACATATTTTCGCCAAGACGGAAAGTGCGATTATCCCATCCGCCATTGTCAACAGCTCGGACCGGTAAATTTTGCCATTGTGGAAATTGTCTGGCTATCAGACGGTTAACCAACGTCACGTCAATCATTATTTTTTCATTCATATTCAATTGGCTGAGAAAAGTATTTTTAGTATTATATCATGATGAAAGAAGAACCTATCGGCAATCATGAAAAATTCGCAGACGCTTATTCCAAAGACGTTGACAATCGACCGATCCATGTTTTTTATGAACGTCCAGCGACTTGGTCATTATTACCTAAATCACTCAGCGGCCTTAATATACTGGATTTAGGCTGCGGCTCCGGCTGGTATGCGGAACAACTCACTAAGGCGAGAGCAAAAGTAACCGCAATTGACGTCAGTGAACACATGGTCAAAGTGACCCAACAAAGACTGGGAACTTCAGGACAAGTCTTTCAAGCTGATCTTGAAAACAATCTTAGCTTTTTAGCAGACCAATCCTACGATTTAATCGTAGCGCCTTTGGTTATTCATTATATTAAAGATTGGCAAAAGCTGATGAAAGAAATGGCGCGTTTGTTAAAGACCAAAGGACAATTTATTTTCTCAACCCATCAGCCTCATATGGTTTTTCAACTATTCCACTTAAAAAACTATTTTGAACCACAAATTATTGAAGATTATTGGCCGTGGGCAAATGCTAAAGTAAAATATTATCATCACACTTTAAATGATTTATCTGAATCTTTATCCCAAGCTGGTTTTATCATTGAAAAAATGATTGAACCACAACCGCAAGAGGGTTTAAAGCAGGATCCAAATTTATACGCCCTGATTACCACTAAACCCTGGTTTCTATTTGTCAAAGCTACTAAACTTGGATTTGTCTAGCGATATCCATTGATTTCTTATTTAAAAGGTGACAAAAATCGCTGCCTGAATTTCGGCGACAATCGTTGTTGAAATTGATTATAATCCTATTCACTTATGATCACCAAATCTACTCAGAAACAGTATTATCAGGCTTTGCTGGCAAAAGACAGCGAATATGAAGGTGTTTTCTTCGTCGGCGTGAAAACCACCGGCGTATTTTGCCGCCCAACATGTCCCGCTAGAAAGCCTAAATTTGAACATTGTGAATTCTTCGAAACGGCAGAGCAAGCATTGCTGGTTTCATTTCGACCTTGCCGACGCTGTAAACCGCTGTCTTATCCTCAACAATCGTCTGAATTGATTCAGAAACTCATCCAAGCCGTGGAAAAAAATCCAGAAAAACATTGGCGAGAAAGCGATTTTCAGAAATTATTTTCGGTGGACGCATCGACCGCTCGCCGGCAATTTAAAAAACGCTTTGGTATGACCTTTGTCGGCTATGCTCGCGCACGTCGAATGGGATTAGCGATGAAACAAATCAAAAGCGGCCAGCCGGTGATTGATGCTCAACTGGCCAGCGGCTATGAATCCAGCAGCGGTTTTCGCGATGCCTTTTCCAAGATTATGGGGGCAGCGCCTTCGTTGCACGGCCAATGTCATCTTTTAAAAGCCACTTGGTTAGATACACCCTTGGGGCCGATGATGGCTATTGCCGATGACAGTGCTCTTTATTTATTAGAATTTATCGACCGGCGTGGACTGGAACGACAAGTACATCGACTGCGTCAAAAAATGCATGCCGCGATTATTCCCGGCCATACTGAAATCACTCACTCGATTACTGAAGAATTAAAGCGTTATTTTGCTGGAAAGTTGCAAACCTTTAAAACGCCACTGCATTTACTTGGATCTCCGTTTCAACAGCGAGTTTGGCATGCTTTGCAAGCTATTCCTTATGGTAAAACTTGTTCTTACGCTGATTTAGCGCGAGATATCGGTCAGCGCACCGCCTTTCGTGCCGTAGCCAATGCCAATGGCGCGAATCAAATCGCCATCGTGATTCCTTGTCATCGTGTCATTAATACCAATGGGCAATTGGGTGGTTATGGCGGTGGTTTAACCCGGAAAGAATGGCTGATTCGACATGAACAAAACCATGCCTAATAGTCGACCTTGGCAGGCGTTATGGGGGATTTGCCTGCTGACGTTTATCTTATTTTTGGATGTCGGCATCGTTGCCAATGCTCTACCGGCTATTCAAAAAACTTTTCACGCCACCAACGTCCAGGTGCAATGGCTGATATCGGCGTTTATGTTAGCCTTGTGCGTTTTTATGGTGATCATGGGACATGGCGACTTTATTATTTTTAAATCCGCTTTACTTGCAAAATATCCTCGGCTTGAATGCTTTATTAGCAGGATTGCTAATATTAATTATTTCCGGCATGGTTGTACTTATCGGCCCTGTTGCCGGCTGGATAACACATCGTTGTGGTAATATTGTAGGTACTACGCTCGTGCTGATCTTAACAGCCTTGTCGGCCTGCCTCCATTTCTTTCTGACTGATCATTTACGACTGATTATCATTATTCCTGCTTTTATAACTTTTGGCATGGCCTGGGGATTTTTAAATATTGCACCGGTATTAGCGGTCACTGAAATCGTCGATCCCAAAAACACGGGTGTTATCATGGGCGCACTATGGACATTTCTGAATCTGGGAACCTCTGTAGGCCCTGCCATCATGGGAATAATATTCCGCTCATCCTCTTCTTTTGTGACAAGTTTTCATTTAACCACCCTCTGGTTAATGGTGATTTCTGTCCTGGCAGCCATTAGCACTTTGTTTTTGCTAAGAAGGTGTAAAACACCCTTATTTTCCAGTGAGTGATCTGTATTCCAATACCTAGGTGTTAATGACTATGCCTTGTCTTCAATGCCAATATAGATATCAATAACTGTATTATTTGGATCAGTTGCTCGTTCATCATAAACTTCAAAATCTGCAACATACTGACGTTTACCGCCAAAATCATTTTCTTTCATTGCCCATATTTCTTGCCAAGCAGAAATGACAACATTCGGCATTTTACCGGGAGATGTTGTCAATTTTTGATAATGACTTGCTGGGATAGTGATTGTTTTAAATTTCTCTAAATCTTGATCTTGCAGTGAATCAACGGCTTCACCAATAAAATAAGTATAATCACCATTCTCATCGCTCTCATAGTCGGTGTATACGGCGTAAGTCACATTCGGTTTAGCACGATGTTGAATGTGATCAGCCATATGATTGTGCCAATAAAAACCTGCAAGCTCACCTATTTTTGAGGCATTAGGATTCATTTCGTTCTTATTATTTGTTCTGGCTGTTAAACCCACTAAAGTAAATTCCGACAATTGAGTTTTCTTTTTTTGCATACTATCTCCATTAAAACGGTTGCTTCTATACTCAAAACGATTAGGTTTTCAGTGTTATAGCGCCCAGTGACCGGTGAGATTGAAACGTTCTGACTGAGAAAAGCCGTAGGAATACTCGTTGTATTTCAAGGTTTTTCGAAGGAAGAACGTTTCAAGATCGCCGGTCAATGGGATGCTATAACACCGAAAACCTAATCGTTTTGAGTATATATCTGAAAATATATCATCTGCATCTAAAATCCAGATGAAATACCGCACCCATTATAATCTAAATTTGCTCAAGAAAGAAAGAATTACCCATCAATTCAGACATCTGCTCATATGATGAAAGACCTAATTTTTTAAAAGCCGATGCTTTTAAATTATAGACTGATCTGATGTGCAAATGAGTAAATTTGGCAATTTCTTCAAAAGTTTTATTTTTTGAGAGCATCACCAGCACTTCATATTCTCGCGAAGATAATTTATTTAACCTTATTCCCTACAGCCCTTGGCCAAAGGCTACAATTTTTGGTACAATATTCAAATGGTCAAATGAAATATTTATCGGGTTAAAGAAAATTTAATTTTGATTGAGGGTTACAAAATGCTTCAGGCAGAAACATCACAAAATTTATTTCAAAAAGCTTTTAAAGCTGATTTGCATCTTGCTTTTGATCCCGAAGTTGAAACGACTCAAAAATGGGATGTTTTGGATAGATATAAAAATGCGGGTTTTAATTTCGTTGCTATAACAATAGCGGGAGGTTCCACCACATTAGAAGCAGTCATGCTGTACATAGCTCGCCATAGAAAAATTATTCTCAGTAATCCAGATAAATATATATTAGTGAGGCGTGTAGAAGATATTCATCGTGCAATGAATGAAAATAAACTCGCTGTTTCATTTTGGTTTCAAGGCTCGGCAGTCCTTGCTGACGATTTGAATATGTTAGAGATTTATCAGCAGTTAGATATCCGGGCCATACTCCTTTGCTATAATACCAGAAATTCAATAGGTGATGGCTGTACTGAGTCTAACGACGCTGGGCTTAGCAGTTTTGGTATTCAAGTGGTTAAAGAAATGAATCGTCTAGGAATGTTAATAGACTGTTCACATGCAGGTTATAAAACTACTATGGAAATAATAGAGCTATCTGAAAATCCCGTAATTTTTAGTCACTCTTGCGCTTATGGAGTTTATATACATCCACGCAATGTACGCGATGAACAAATCAAGGCATGTGCAAAAAAAGGAGGGGTAATAGGAGTGAATAGTCCCAATCTGTTTCTGGGCGCAAAAGCTACTCCTGAAAAATACGTAGAACACATTGATTATATGGTTCAATTAGTTGGTTCACAGCATGTCGGGATAGGGTTGGAGTATATTTTTTTTCAAGAAAGATTAGATCTTTATTTCCAAAATAAATCCAGTAGCTTTATGGACGGTTATCTTAAAGGAAAATCTCCTTCCAAGGATATCTCGACTTTGGAACCTGAGCAGACCATTGAGTTAGTAGAATTATTAATAAAAAAGGGATATGCCGAAGCAGATATTAAAAATATTTTAGGCGAAAATTTATTACGTATCGCCCGTTCAGTGTGGAAATAATAGAGAATCCTTTAAAATTGAATAAATTGTGAGTGCAAAACCGAATGCGATGGAGCATGAGCGAATATTGAATCGCCTGACCCAACTTTTGCTGCGGGGAAACCTTGGGCTGGTAGTCTTCCAACCATTGCTTAAATTCAGTTAGAATCGGCGCGCCTGTTTTTCTCTGTAGCACCATTGGTGTCAGTTCCGACATAAATTTTAAATTGTTTATCATCGACATTCAGGCAAAACCAGAAATCGCCAACCAGAAAATAAGCGCCTTTATCCCATCGACATAAAGGTTTTAATCCGAGAATATCTCGATAGAAACGAAAGGAAACATCAATATCTTTGACGGCTAGTGTTATATGATTCATACCTTTGATCATAAATTTTACATTTAGATAATGATTCAAAAAAAATAATTTACGTAAACACGGTATTGCATTCTATTTTAATTTGCGCTCAAATATAAAGCGCCGAGGACAAATGTTACAAGCACTTGCCTCGACTAGCCACCGTTAACACAATGGATATTAACAATGGATAAAGTGATTCTAACAAATTCTGTCGTTTTTAAGAACTGCCGGTTCGGGCGGTGCGAATTTCCATTTTGCGAGCACATTTTGCTGCACCATTCAGGTGCGGTTTATTGCTGCCTGTATGGAATTTGCCCACTCGCTATCGGTGGTCACGACAGTTCCTTGTCGGTGATCTTTGTTCAGGAGCCCGTGCGGCTGACGAACCGATCGCCGGATAGTCTTCTCGCATGGGTGGGTGGTGATTTGTCTTCAACTATAACGGAAGAGGAGAAATACCATGTCATCAGTATCAGGGACAACAAGACAAACTCAACAACAAGCAGCCCAAGTATTCGATATCTTTTTGAAAAATATTACGCGCATTTTGCCGCAATATGTCTTCTGGAAAGACGCCAAATCGGTGTACGAGTTATCAACAAGATACCCCTTTCTACAATCTGTTTGGAAAGGAAATCACTGAAATTAGGGTAACGGACCCTAAACACCCTTTGTTTAATCGATCTTTTCAAGTCTTATCGTTTGTTGATTCTCATCTTACTCAAGGATATGTTCGCGTTATTTATCGTGAACATGTTCCCATGCGAATACCTATTACCGCGACTGATTTAGCTAGTAATTTTTGCACGACTGTGACCAAGCTAACCCGTTCTTCTATTGAAGAACTCGTTTCTTTAGCACAGGAGTGTAACGTATGCCCTATCAACCCGATGGAATCTGGGAACAGTTATCCCAGGAAACACAAGCAGAAGTTATCGTCCAATTTTCGTTAATTTGCAAGGAGATTATTGATGAAATCAGAACTTATTACACCACAACACTTAGCCAACAGAGCAATCATTTATGTTCGACAGTCTTCCCCGCAGCAAGTATTGACTAACCAAGAAAGTTTAGAGTTGCAATATGCTCTTCAAAATAAAGCGATTGAACTGGGTTGGACATCGAATAACATAGAAGTGATTGATAAAGACCTGGGATTAACTGGCACGTCTGTGAACCACCGAGAAGGTTTTAAAAACATTTTAACTCAAGTGGCATTGGGCCAAGTGGGAATTATTTTATCCTATGATGTCACCCGCTTGTCACGTAACTGCTCAGATTGGTATCCTCTGCTGGACTTGTGCGGCTACCGTCACTGCCTGATTGCTGATCGAGACGGGGTTTATGACCCCAGTACGGTCAATGGTCGACTTTTATTGGGTTTAAAAGGGCAATTAGCAGAGGTAGAATTGAGCACTATCCGTGCCCGTCTGACGGCAGGTTTATTAAATAAAGCTCAACGAGGAGATTTAGCATTGCCACTGCCCATCGGTCTTAGCCGTAATGCTTATAATCAAGTGCAAAAAGACCCTAACTTAGAGATACAACATCGTATTCAATTAGTTTTTGATATGTTTCTTAAACTAAAAACAGCGAGTAAAGTGTTGCATTATTTTAACAAGCAGGGATTGTTTCTTCCTCGTTATAATCGTTTTAAGGAATTAGAATGGAAAAAACCGAATGCGTCTATCATTTTTTGTATATTAAAAAATCCGGCTTATGCAGGTGCTTTTGTTTATGGCAAATCGCACTTCGTACAAAATGGTCTTTCTACTGTGAATAAATTAAAGAGAAAATTACCCAAAAAAGATTGGAAGATTGTGATTAAAGATAAATATCCTGCTTATATTACCTGGGAAACTTTTGAAAAAAATCAGGAGATATTAAAAGATAATTATGCGGAATATGATCGAAACAAAACACGAGGTATTCCGCGACCGGGAGAAGCCTTACTTCACGGTATTGTTTACTGTGGTGAATGTGGACATAAGATGGTGATTAAATATAAAAGGGGTACCCAATATATTTGTAATTACGCTGGTCAACAACATGGCGACCCTGTTTGTCAACGGATACCTGGTAATCTGATTGACGCTGAAGTCACTAAAATATTCTTTCAAGTTATTTCTTCTGTAGAGCTGAATGCCTATACTCAAGCTGTGGATATACAAACACAAGAAGAAGAAAGCACGCAAAAAGCGCATTTACAACAATTAGAAAGACTGCGTTATCAAGTCAAAGTAGCTGAAAGCCAATTTAATCAAGTCGACCCAAATAATAGGCTTGTGGCTGCGGAACTCGAAAGAAGATGGGAAAATAAGTTACGTGAACTCAAAGAAGCTGAAGAATTTTTTGAAAGTAAAAAAAGGGAAACACCTTTAAATACTTCTGTTTTTCTACCGGAAGAAATTAAGGCTGCTTTCTTAGATATAGGAAAAAATCTTCCAACCCTATGGGATAAATCTTTTCTATCTCGAGAGAAGAAAAAATCATTTTTGCGTTGTTTAATTGATAAAGTAGTGATTCACCGTTGTGAACCAGATAAGGTGAGTACACGGGTTGTTTGGAAGGGAGGGAGTACTACGACCGTTCAAATACCTGTTAAAGTGACTATGTTCAGGAATTTGGCTCTTTCTAAAGAAATGGAGAAAAAAATTATTGAACTTGCACAGTCTGGAAAAAAGGATAAAGAAATTACGGATATCCTGAATCAGCAAGGCTATCATTCTCCTTCAAATCCAGATCGAGTTTTATGTAACACAGTTAGAAGTGTTCGGGTAAAAAATAAGATATTCCGTAACAGAAGCCAATCACTTTCTTGTCATATTGAGGGATATTTAACAATCGCTGAAATTTCTAAAAAAACAAACGTAGCGCGTTCTTGGATTTATGATAGAATTTATAGCGGCGCCATTAAAATCAAACCACAGGAAGTGGACCATTTTAAAAAAAATGTTTATTTATTCCCAGATACTGAAGAAACGTTCCAACTATTTCGAAAACTAAAAAAAATATATAATCGGCATAATAAAAATCGGATAGCTGAACAAATAGCCTTTATTAAAAAAGAGGAATTTATAAAATGAATAAGGATAGGACTATTGATCTGATTGATTGTTTAATAGTCAAATCTCCCTTGAAAAATTCCTACAACTTCGTCATTAAGGAGCATCAAGATGTCTAATCGTACTTTGGGTTGCAATGAAAATTTTGCACGTTTGGTCGGGCTGA
>CAVPCA010000039.1:0-14249 GCA_963702315.1 uncultured Pseudomonadota bacterium | reverse complement strand
TGTTGTTTTGTTAATTTTACTGAGTTTCATTACGTATTGCTGGATAATTTCGCCAACATTATCATGAGTGAACTCAAATCTAAAGGAATCAAAAAATTATCTGATCGAGATAACAAGGAAGTTTATAAGGTAGCTAAAGAATGGAACAAATGTGGTGATGATATTGTTAATTTTGGAAAAAAAAGTGCGGCCTTCGGTGGTTTTGCAATTGCTATGTATTATCTGTATCAAAAAGGTGTTGGCCCTGAGATTCTTTCCGCTGCATTTGTTGCATGCTCGACATTAGCTGGATCAGCAGTTGGTAAAGAAATTGCCAAAACGGTTAAGCACTATATCACAGAAGATAGAAAACAAGAGTTTGTTGATAAGCTTGGTGATAAGATTAAAGAAAAAGAAAAAGAGGAATCAGACCTTGCTCTCTCGAAAGAAATATTAGGCGTAGTGCAGGATTACCAAAACTTGACTTTAGGAGAAAAACTACCAAAAGGTAAGATTGATGGATATGATCCTAGGATTCTTGGTAAGCCCTCAAAAATAAAACAGAATTTTGAACCCTCTCTTCCTTCCTCAAATTCAAATACAAATTTAGGTAAGAATTAAATTATGAAAAATGTTAACACATATGGACTGAATGTAGCAGCCTTCACAATTCTAGGATTAATAGGCGGCTATTTGAATGCAGAAGTTGATGTCACAAAAGACCACCATTCAGAAATAAATTGGTGGTGGGGTTTAGGAGGTGCAGTTCTAGGGACTGCAATGGCATCTATTGAGCTTAAAGTTGCAGATTGGTATTTTCCTAAACCTAAATTTGACTGGATTGATGCAGAAACCACGCGTTTAAGAGAAACAAATCAGTCCGTGAGAAAAAAAATTACGGAAATATCTTTTGTTTCTCGCTGATTCTTATCTAAGCCGTAATCGGCAGTTGGAATAAGCCGCGACAATGTCTTTTCCACTGAAAACGGTTGATTGAAATTGAAGAAATTTGTTGTTCGTTAGCACAATGTAAGAGTGTTTTACCATCGATGCCATGGTGAGCACGGTTTAAATTATAATGACGTTGAAATTCTTCCAAAAGAGCAACAAGTGAGTGGTAAACGCTTACGGTCTTAAGCGCTTAAATATTTTGGTAAACAAGATTTACTTAATTTACTTCAGCGCTGCCCTAAAAGTGCAGCGCCACCGTTGGCTGTTTTGCAGACTCTATTCCTTGTTTAATTTGTGATCTATAACTTACAAACTGTATCTCCGTCCTTATGATTGCGTTTCGGTCCCTGCTCATATCTAGTGTACTTATTGGGTAGAACGGATTCCGCGCATACTCCGATACGAATTTTTTTAAACTTTCCCAACTTGACGAATTCGAATTAAGCCAAAAATCATTTGCGCTCTTTAAATGATATGCCCGAATAAATGAATTAAGATCCATCTTTTTTAACAATGTACTCCACTCTATATAAGTCTTCGGGTCAAATTTCGGTATAATAAACACCTCGTTATTATAATATTTTTTATTATGTTGCTCGCATTCCTGCCAGGTCATCGGCGCGATGCCTTTCGCTTCTTTGAGTAAGGCATTGACCACATCAGGACACATCCCCCAGACCGCCGCCCCTAATGGTTGTTTACCAAGGGAAAACCTACCTGGTGTACCCGCAACATCGGGTTTCGCACCTTGTGCTAATAACCGAGTAACTGTTTTTGCATCTCCTTGTTCGCAAGCCGCAATCAGTTCATCTTGCAACTTCAATTGCTCGGGGGTGGCTTGGGGTTTTGGTGGAGGTATCAAGGTTTGTGGGATAGCCTGCGATATCGACGGCAGCGGCGGCGTTGATTTTGGAGGTTGGATCGGCGACTCGTATTTCAGATCTTCTTGGGCTAATTTAATGGGCTGTTTTGCAGTCTCTATGCTTTGTTTAATCTGTGATCTAAAACTTACAAACCCCTTTTCAGTCAACGCCGATGTGTCTTTTGGAAACACCAACGCCTGCCACTCTCGGTTACCGCACGCGCCTGACTGTATTAGACTCACGTGTTCTTTCAAAAGATCCCAACTTGCAGTATATTCAACATGCCACTGCTCATCAGCTTTCTTTAAATGATAGGCCCGGATAAAGAGGTTGGGATCCATTTTCAGTAATAATTGATACCACCATCCATGAGTCTGCGGGTTAAATTTCGGTATGATAAACACTTCGTTATTATAATATTTTTTATTATGTTGCTCGCATTCCTGCCAGGTCATCGGCGCGATGCCTTTGGCCTCTTTGAGTAATGCATTCACCACATCAGGACACATCCCCCAGACCGCCGCCCCTAATGGTTGTTTTCCATGGGAAAACCGACCAGGTGTACCCGCGACATCAGGTTTCGCACCTTGTTCTAATAATAGAGTAACTGTTTTTGCATCTCCTTGTTCGCAAGCCGCAATCAGTTGATCTTGCAAGGCCAATTGCGTAGGTCTAGCCGCGGATAATAATTGAGACTTCAGCACTTCCAACTGCTGCGTGCGCGTCTTCCACAAGGATTGGAGAGCTTTGAGGTCGGCTCTCGGCATCTCCCCCCACACCGCTCCACCACCGGTATACCGCACCCCGTCCGCCTGCGCCTGCTCGCAATCATATCTGTAAAAAGCATAAGTAAATCCAAGACCGTCTTTAGATGAAAAGGGTGTAAACCACGACCCTTTATCATATTTACTGACTTCACGGATCCGCGGCAACTTCGACTTCCACTCCGGGGGGCAGGGTTTAAATGCTCGGTCGGGGCGACAATATTCATTCACCACGTGCGCCGGCAACAATTTTTGCTCTCCACCCACGACTTTACACCAATTATGTACCACGTGCACTTGCCGGTCATAATCCCAGACTTTCTTAGCATAATCTATATAATCCACATACGTCTGCAATGCACCGGTCAAGCCTTGCAAACTAAAATGCTTGCCATAGGCCGTGCCTTTGGTTTCTAATTCTTTTAACTGTTCTTTTTGGTCTTCTTGCGGTAAATATTTCTGAATCATCGTCCACATGTGATAATCCATCGCCCACAACGCATATTGAAACGCCGTAATCTGCTTAAATTCCCGGCCCGATAAATCAGTTACCGTTCCTGCGTGCAGTAATAGATTTTTGTCTTTTTGAATTAATGCTTCGGCTTTGTCTTGTTCACCTTCGGCCACATATTGCAGCAATTGGTTCAAGGTGGCTTGGATCCGCGATCAAGTCGTGGGATGACAGGCTGAGGCGCAGGCATCAAAGTCTGCAAACTTCCCGACAACGACGGCAGAGGTGTCAGTTTTTTCAATTCCCGCTCTTTCTTGGGTGGCGTTGGCGATAGTTTATCTTTGAGTTCTCCTACCTGGCGGTGCTCTGATTCCTCTTTCATTGGCATTAATAAGCTGGCTTGCATTTCCGGGGGTAAATTATCCCAATCCGGCAACTTTGGGATGGGAGCATTGACCTTTATCTCTTTCATCTTCTCATTTTTTGAATCCGCGGTAGTTCTCGGCTTTGGTGGCTCTTTTACTAATGAAGGGAGCAATTGCGAGGTTTTTTGTTTTTCATCGCTGGTCCCCAGCGGTTTCAGCCGTTCCACCACTTGAACGGCGGTGGGCCGATTCGTTGGCGTTAAGTCCCAACACGATTCAATGATCAATTTTAATTCCACCGGGCAATCCACCGGAATTTCTTCTTTTTCACCGTCTTTAATCCAGCCCATCGCCTGTAACTGATTTTGCGCATCTTTAAACGGAATTTCACGCGTGGATAATTCCCATAATACCATCCCCAAACTCCAGATATCTGCCGCCGCCGTCACTTCTGCTTTACGCTTGAATAATTCTGGGGCCATCCATAATACCGTGCCTTTAGCAAGGCTCGACTGACTGCTGGTTTCCTGTTTCACTCTCGCTAAACCAAAATCCGCCAGCTTCGCCCGCAACCGGTCATCCAACAGAATATTTAAACTTTTCAAATCCCGGTGCAAAATAGAATAGGCGTGTAAATCTTTCAGCCCCCAAGCAGCATCCAGCGCGATTTGAAAACGAATCATCCACGGTAAATCCTGACCGTTATGTAATAAATGATACAGTGATCCTTTCGGCATCAATTCCATCACCAGCGAGTAATGCGGAGCTTCCAGACAAATCTTTTTCAGTGGCACTATGTATTTAGATTCCACTCCCAACTGAAACATGATCTGGGCTTCCTGGCGTAATTCCTTGATAGCCTTCTCGGTCAAATGTTGCGCTTTTAGCTGTTTAATCGCCACCGGTTGTTCATTCCACACCCCTTCGTACACCGAACCGTATGCACCTTCACCGAGTAATTTGCCCAGCTTTAAGGCCTTGGCGGAATCGTAACGTTAATACGAATGCCGCCCTGCGAATCCAGTTGCGCCAAAACGGGCTTGGTGGGCGAGACAATTTTTTGATCGGCTTTCGACAAGACGATTGGCGGCTTTTGAGTGTGCTGCTCTGGCGGCGTCTGTGTGAGCAGCGAACTGTCTTGTAGAAATGGAAATAGATTTGACTGCGATTGATCCTCTTGGGGTAACTTCATGGTAAACTCCTGTTATCTAATTCCGGATAAAAAAATATTTCAATAGGGCGCATTCTAGTCCCAAGTGCGACAATCATTTTTAAGTTGTTGAATAAATATCTCTTTTGGAGTTTTAAATCCGAGACACTTCCTTGGAAGCCGGTTCATTTTCTCGGCCAATCTATCTAGCTCCTCCTGTGTTACTTTGTCAATCTCAACCTCTCTGGGTAAATAGCGTCGTAGCCGTCCATTCATGTTTTCATTACTGCCTTTTTGCCAAGGAGAATGGGTTTGACAGTAATACACTTTGCACGCTGTCTGGCTCTGCAGATGTGGATAATCTGCGAACTCAGTTCCTTGATCAAAGGTGAGCGTTCTGAGCATTTTTTTAGGAAATATTTCAAATTTATTTTTTATCTTATCCAATAACACCTCGCGAATATTTTCGGTTATTTTTTATTAAAAAAACCATTCTAGATTTGCGTTCAACTAATGTCGTTACCATTTTTTCTTTAGTCCCACTAAACGCGATAGAATCGCCTTCCCAGTGTCCGAATTTTTTTTCTGGTATTAATTTCAACCGGTCTTTGTGTAATTAATCGAATTTCTCCATATCGGCAACGATGTGATTTTCGACTATAACGTTTGCGACGTTTAGGTTTTTTATATGCTAAAATAGTGATAAAGTTTCTCGTGGCTAGATTTATAAATATGCTGATAAATCGTTTCAGGACAAGCACAATAATTTAATTTTTGAAATTTCATGTGCCCCGAGATTTGTTCTGGACTCCACTCCTTTTTAAGTCCTCTGATCACATACTCATGTAGGACAAGGTCTTTTTCTAATTTCCGTAATCGTTTTCGCCTGGCCACTGCTTTTTGTTGAGCAAGGCCGGGTAGATATCCTTTAACTTCTCGATTGCGACGCAACTCTCGGTAAAGAGTGGATCTATCCCTAGATAATTTTTTGGCAATTTCTGATATGGATAAGTCCATTTCTAGAAACACATAAAAACGTTGTCGATCTGTGATCGACAATTGGGTATACTTCCCCATGCGGCAGTCTCCTGGCTACTCTATTCACATTTTTGTAAGAACATGAATATATAGCATTTTTAAGACTGTCGCACTTCACATTAGAATTGGCCAAATAAATTATTTTTTTTGGCGGAATTTTGCCGGAATAATATCTGTTTTCTTATTTCCGGCTCGTTCCCGTCCTGCTTTTCCTCAGTTATTTTTAAAGGCCCAGAGACCTGTCTGTCGCGAATTCTTATTCTAAGCCGTAATGGGTAATTGGAATAAGCCGCGACAATGCCGTTTCCACTGAAAACCTTGATTGGAATTGAGAAAGTCTGTTGTTCATTAGCACAGTATGAGGGCGTTTTGCCGTCAATGCCGTGGTGGGCACGATTTAAATTGAAGTAATGTTGAAATTCTTCTAATTTCTTTTGTAAATCAGTTGCATTCCAAAAGAGTGTTTGGCCAAGTAATTCTTGACGAATTGTTCCAATAAATCGCTCAACAAAAGGATGCGAGATGGGCGTGTAGGGTACAATTTTGATTTCTTCAATCCCTAAAATTCGCAAATTAGCCTGCCAGCGGTAAAACTGGAAAAGCGGATCATTATCCGAGCTGAGAAATTTTGGTATATTCTTTTGAGAGATTATTTTGTTAAAAAGACAGCAGAGCTCCATGTCACTGATTTGGCCTGGATGTACAGAGAATCCCATGATACGCCTTGTTAGTTGATCCATAATTACCATTACTCAGTGAGACTTGAGATGAATGGACTCAGTGCGAAAGAGATCGATAGACCAAAGACTGTCTTTTATCTGTCCGATAAAAGTTAACCAAGATGGACCTTGGTGATTTGGATTTTTATGATGATATTTGTCCAATACCCTGCGGATTAAATCTTTATCGACCTCAATGCCAAAAGCAAGGGAAATTTGCATGGCAATGCGGCGATATCCAAAACGAGGATTTCTTTGTTTCATAGCGACAATGGCGTCGATAAGAGATTGGCCAGGTCCTTTGGGTCCTGGTTTTTTTATATTTTACTAACGCGTGATGAGATTTTAAGAGGGTAGCTGGTTTAATTAAAACAGCAATGCGTGATAGACGTTTGAGGCTGATCATTGAGGTCAATATTCCAAAAAAATAATACGATCAGAAGTAGATAGTGTTGGAGCGCGTTTTCGGTGACGGTTCATGGTGATCAGCTGTTTGTGTAGTAAGATATTCTCTGCAGCGATTGCATGCGAGCCACCTGGGGTAAGTAGCCTTAGCAATATAGTAATGAATTTCAAAATTAATATTATAGTTCCCATTGTTTGGGCGATTATACATGATTTATAAAAAATTAGAATTTCGCGACAGACAGGCTACTTTGAATGTTTATCAAGGGATTTTTCTTATCTTTTAGAAGAAGATTTTTTTTGATGTTTTAAAATTCTGGAAGGTATAAAACTCATCAAGGCTTTGGCGCGTGCTTTTTTATTTTTTTCTTGATATTTTTTGCATAAAAATGAAGAAAAACCTCGATCAAAATTATAAAATTTATTTTATTTGGTAAGAAGAATTAAAGTAAGTATTCATAAGGTTTAAATAGATGTACGTAAAACGTTTGCTTCTATCCCATGAACGGTTACACTGTGTTTCTTAAAAATGGTTAATCCAATCAAGGTTCCAGTTGCAATGAAGATTTTGGTTTTATTTTGCCATAAAAAATGCTTCCACCAATTGAATGGTAAGCTGGATGATTGGGCTGAGCTTTCAGTATTATATTTTAATTTATCTCTGACTCTAGCGGCAATGTTGAACACATGCTGTGGCATGGTGGTGGTGTTATACAAATAACTTGATGAAAAAACAACCATTATAATAGGTAGTGTGGTCAATAATGAAGCAAGAAAAAGGGTATTAGTGATAGAAGATTGATTTTCAACAGGTTTACCAGGAGCACGACGTATTAAAGTTCCCCCTGAGCTCGGGTTTATCAAATATATAAGCGAACCACTCATAATTGTATTCTGAAATTTTTGGAATAGTTTTACCAAACTTTCATGAAAATCATTCCCCATCTGAACAAAAATTTTTTTGAAAATTTGTAAAAAAGTCGGCAAAGAACGCCATTTCATAATATTTTTCGAGCTTAAAACCAGCCACAAGACACTAAATAAAGCAGCCTTACGACTATCAAGAAAAATTTGTTTTCTGAAATAATAAATTGGAGCGCCAGAACGCCAAAAACTTGAAATGGCATAAGCAAAAAACAAAAAAAAAGTAATCAGTGAGGGACTAAATATCCGGATTCCATCGTAATAAAGTGAAAAATTTTTATCAAAATAATCATGATATGGGCCGTTGATGAGCCCTCGTGAAAATATATGGCTCCATTTCTCTAACAAGATCGGATGTAGCCGAATAAAATCAAGAGATAATTGACCGAATATAATTCCTAAAATGATGACCGATGTTTCACTATATCTTCGTAAATTAATTTTTTTATGAAGACCTCCTATCTCCAATAATTTTAGAACCAGATCACTGCAATTAAAGCGAGCAGACCATGACTTAAACGAATTCATATTTTGATCATGTAGAAGTTGAAAAGCTTGGTTGATTGCTGCTACATCCAAACCATATAAATCAATTTTCTTAACACCTTCAACGCTTTCTTGTTTCAATGGATGAAAATGTGAAACTGATTTTTTACAATCTTCTGGGCAATCACCTGTTTTTCTGGTATGGCTTGGGTAAAAACTGACATAGATGCCTCCATCATTTTTACCCCCACTCCAGGTTCTTAATGCACTGTGTCCTAAATCGAGATCTGAATATGAATTAACAGAACTTGTCCTCTGGAACCAGGTGTACACCGTAACGCGCCTCGTACGATATCTTTGTTGTATTTCTTTTAAAACGGTGGGGTGAATTATAGGCCTCGGATACCAAGGACTTTTACTGGCTAAAGTAAAATTAATAATAGCATTGATGTCAAGATAAGCTAATATTAGCTGGTCAATGGTATCCAATAAATCCACCAAGTGCTGATATTCAATGAATTGTTGTATTCGACTATTAGGCACTAACTTTCCGACTGCAGCTCTAGCTAGGGTCTGCCTCATAATATGGCGCAAGAAAGAACTTTAGGTTTAGGAAAGAGAGTATCCAAATTAACGCTGCCTGCCTTTAATTTTTCAATACACCAGCTTGCACAATTATGGCCATCATTATTGTTACCAAATAACTCAATCAACCAATGGCCTTGGCCTAAAGTTTGATAAAGAGGAAAATCTTCAATTCGACCACTGGCCATGGCATCAGCACATCTTTTTTGATCAATTTTAATTGACGTAATAATGAGTTGTGCTTGAGAGTAAGATATGGAAATTGTCCTAGAAGGGTATTGACGGTAATCTCTCTTTTCATACAGAAGATAAGCTGTGCTGCTGGGTAAACGGGGTCCATCCGGTTCAAAAACATTGATTCGATCAAAATAACCTCTTTGATTGATTCCCAGATTTTTTCTTTCCGTATCTAATACCTTGTGCGACATTTCATATTGACCTACAAACTCTTCTAATCTAGCTTTACTTTCAAGAAAACCAGGTACGCCATACCTCATTCCCTCAATCACTATCACAGAATGGCCTCTCATTCCTTCGGTATTAAGAATATGGACAAACCACTCGTCTTTGGTAAAAACATATTCAGGATTTACATAACTCACAGGCATAATTTAATTTCCTTAATTCTAAAAATACACCGCCTCTGCTTTTTGAATCCAGTAGTCAATTTCTACTAGGATAATCACAGTAATCGTCTCATTGAAGAGAAGAGGTGCTTTGCGGTGAAACAGACGATGAACTGTGTGATGTGGGTAGTGTTTTAGTATTCTCAACCTTTCTTTGTTGAGGTGGCGGTGGCATGAAGCGAGGAGAGTGGGATGGAATTTGTGAACCTGTTTGCTTATGTTCTAATGCAGTTCGCGTACTGTTCATGCGGGGCTTTGCTATGGCCGTTGCTGGCTTGCGCCAGTTTCCTTCTGGTGCCTTCTGATAATTCCAAATACTTGTATGATGTGTATGATAGCTTGTTCTCAACTCAGCTGTTCGTAGATTACTCCATTTATTCACCGATGGAGTTCGTACGAGATTTCTATTAAGTTCTAGCATAGGGGTCAGTTTCTTGGATTCAACTGGAGATGCTGGTGCGGTAACTCTGTTATCTGTTACAGTTTTTGGGTGCGCATATTTTTTAAATTCCTCCAGCTCATGTCGCACCAATTCACGGTTTTCTTCAAATAGAGTATCTATATGTTTTCGAAAAACCTTTTCAAGGTTATTAAATAACTGCTCTTCATTTAATTTTTCTTTAAATTGTTCCTCTAGGTTAAATTCATTATTCAATAAATATATGAAAAATTTGCTAATATTTATTACCCATTTCTTGACATATTGTTTATCTTCCTCATAGAGTTCTCCCCTTTTTTCAAAATAAGTTTGCAATTCGGAAAAGGATACGACAACTAGTTCACGCTTTTCTAATAGCATGTTCCTACTTATTTTTCTATATTCCGTAATCCTGCTTTTAAATACTTTTTCTATTTCTTCACCTTCACCTTCAATAAATTTTTTTTCTTTGGGGTCAAAATGCTTACCGGAAGTTTCTTCAAATATTCGAGGAACAGAAGAAAAACCATTTTTTATTTGTAGAACATCTTTCTTGTCCATTTCTAATGCAAATAAATAAATATTTTTTTTGTTATAAAAGCACTTTGTATGTTCAAGCGCTTTTTTGTAAAATTTTTCACGCATTTCATTGCGTTCTTTATGATATCCAATAAATTTAGCATCCCAGCAAGTAAAAACTAAATCTGTTTCTTCCATGAATTCACGGATCGCTGTATGTTTCATGATGCTTGCATTAATTTCCTTACCTTCACTTTTATCCGCTTCGTCCATTCTTCCACCCAAGATAGATGTCCAAGGATTATTTGGAATACCCCTAAAATATTTTTGGTACTTTTCGCCTTTTAATTTAAAACGTTCTAAACTTTCTATTATATTTTTTTTCTCTGCAATTTCTATAATATAATTTTTTATCTCATCTATTATTTCAGATTTACGCTTTAGAGACGCATCTTTTTCTTCAGGTTTATGACTTTCATTTCTATACCCGTATATATTATCGTGAATACTAAAGGAAGTTAGCGAATATACTTCTGGTGTTGTTTTATTTAAATAATCTTTTAATTTAGTTATGGCACTAAAATGATAAGGTCTGCCTCGACCTACCAAGATATGACTTTCGCTATTTTCCATATAATATACGTAAAGATATGCTGATTGTCGCATTAATAGCCTCCTATAAGTTACAGTCATTCTACATGTAGACCTCGAAAAATGTAAGGCTTGTCCAACCTAACACACGACACTGCTTTAATTATCGGCCCTAAACGAAGAAAAATAAATAGGGTTTTAGCAATAACATGCTTATTGTCAAGCTTATTTTTTGGTTTCCCGGATTATGAAGCAGAGTCGGAGAAATGCTAGTGTCACTGATGACGTAAAGATTAAAAAATGAAATAAATATAATGAACTAGATCTTAGAATCTATTATGGGTGACGCTACGCAATCAAAAAACACTCAAGCAGTGCCAAAAAAAATTATGTGGGTAGTTACGGTAATCTAATAACCGTTTTAATAGATACCTGTTAATGTTTTTCAGTTGCAGAGCGGCTGTTTTTACTTGATAATTTCCGTGTTCCTATTGAAATATTTTTTTATCCGGAATTAGATAACAGGAGTTTACCATGAAGTTACCCCAAGAGGATCAATCGCAGTCAAATCAATTTCCATTTCTACAAGACAGTTCGCTGCTCACACAGATGCCGCCAGAGCAGCACACTCAAAAGCCGCCAATCGTCTTGTCGAAAGCCGATCAAAAAATTGACTCGCCCACCAAGCCCGTTTTGGCGCAACTGGATTCGCAGGGCGGCATTCGTATTAACGTTACGATTCCGGCCAGCGCCTTAACGCTGGTCAAATTACTCGGTGAAGGCGCATACGGTTCGGTGTACGAAGGAGTGTGGAATGAGCAACCGGTGGCAATTAAACGGCTCAAAGCGCAGCATTTAACCGAGAAAGCCTTCGAAGAATTACGCCAGGAAGCACAGATTATGTTCCAATTAGGGGTGGAATCGAAATATATTGTGCCGCTGAAAAAAATCTGTTTGGAAGCGCCGCATTATTCTTTGGTGATGGAGTTGATGCCAAAGGGGTCGCTCTATCAGTTATTACACAACGGCCAGCCCTTACCCTGGCCCATTCGATTTCAGATTGCTTTGGATACGGCGTGGGGACTGAAAGATTTGCATGGCTATTCAATCTTGCACCGGGATTTGAAGAGTTTAAATATTTTACTGGATGATCGGTTGCGAGCCAAGCTGGCGGATTTTGGTTTGGCGAAAGTGAAACAAGAAACCAGCAGTCAATCCACAATCGCCAAAGGCACAGTCTTATGGATGGCCCCGGAATTATTTAAACGCAAAGCGGAAGTCACGGCGGCAGCGGATATTTGGAGTATGGGCATGGTGTTGTGGGAGTTGGCCGCCCGAGAAATTCCATTTAAAGACGCGCAAAATCAGTTACAGGCGATGGGCTGGATTGAAAAAGGCGAAAAAGAAGAAATTCCGGTGGATTGCCCGGCGGAATTAAAATTGATCATTGAATCGTGTTGGGACTTAACGCCAACGAATCGGCCCACCGCCGTTCAAGTGGTGGAGCGGCTGAAACCGCTGGTGACCAGCGATGAAAAACAAAAAACCTCGCAATTGCTTCCTTCATTAGTAAAAGAGCCACCAAAGCCGAGCACTACCGCAGATTCAAAAAATGAGAAGATGAAAGAGATCAAGGTCAATGCACCCATCCCAAAGTTGCCGGATTGGGATAATTTATCCCCGGAAGTGCGAGCCAGCTTATTAATGCCGATGAAAGAGGAATTAGAGCACCGCCCGGTAGGAGAACCCAAAGATAAATTACCGCTCACACCGCCTAAGAAAGAACAGGAATTGAAAAAACTCACCCCATTGCTACCCTTATCAGAGAGTTCACAAACATTCCTGCCCGCGCCGAAGCCAACGCTAAAGCCGTTAGATCAAAAATCTTTGAGCCAATTGCAGCAATTACTGCAATATGTGGCCGAAGGCGAGCAAGATAAAGCCGAAGCCTTGATACAAACAAACAGAAATTTACTGTTGTATGCAGGAACAGTAAAAGATTTATCAGGCCGTGAATTTAAGTCGATTACACCGTTTCAATATGCGTTGTGGGCGATGGACTGGCACATGTGGAAGATGATCCAGAAATATTTACCAGAAGAGCAGCAAAGAGAGCAGTTTGAGGTATTGGAAACGAAAGGCACGCGGCACGGTAAACACTTTAGCTTACAGCCGTTGATTGGAGCGTTGCAGACCTATGTGGATAATTATGACAGCTTGAGTTGGAAAATGTTTGAAAGTAAACGCGAGCATCATTGGCAAAAAGTAGTGGGAGGAGCCCAAAGAAAATTGCCGGTGCATGTGATTAATGAATATTGTCGGCCAGATCGGTCTTTCGATCCTTGCCCTAAATTCACAGAAGCTTCGCTGCCGCGGAGCCGGAAATGTAATGAAGGAGATTGGTTCACGGTGTCATACGATGGCGGGGTGCTGGGAGTAAAATTCGGTATCACACGGGACTTTTTTAGCGAAGCGGGGCGGATGAGCTCTTACTGGTCTGGGGCTTGTAGTCATGCGGATAGGGACAAAGCAGCGCTCCAATCCTTGTCTAAAACCCGCACCCAGCAGTTGGAGTTGCTGGCGTCCCAACTCAAGATGTCATCGTTTCGCCTGGGGGCATGATAAGGGAAGCTACCGCGGTGTTTTAAAATGGGTAAGAAGAGAATTGAAATTAAATAGTCGAAAATTTCTTGCCGGAAAATTGCCGGAAAGTTAAAAAATACGGAGTTTTCCAATTGGTTAATTTTCAGTTTGAGCTTATTTTGCATTTTTACCCATTCGTTAGCAGGAGGTTAATGCTTCATCGGATGCGGTTGGTTGTGAAATAATCTCGGAAAAAAATATTCCAGGGGATAGTACTTGACCTGCAAGGCTTTGTAAGTAACACTTGCAGGATATCGATATCCTGGAGATAGCTATGAATATCAAAGATTTCGTTCAATCTTGTTTTATGGCGGGGTTTATCGCGGTTTTGGGGGTTTTTCCGCCAATTACCGTGATGCTTTGTCCGACTCCGGTTACTCTACAATCCATAGGTGTTATGTTGGCGGGCAGTTTATTAGGGGCTAAAAGGGGCGGATTTTCTTTGGTCATTTTTCTTTTTCTGCTGTGCATTGGTGTCCCTGTGTTGAGTATGTCCGGCGGCATCAGCATATTAATGACGCCTTATGGCGGATTTGTTTTAGCCTATCCGATCGCAGCTTTTGTCATAGGTTGGCTGACAGAAAAAAATTGGGAAAAAATTAATTTATTGAAATTTGCGCTGTTTAATTTTATTGGAGGAATGGTTGTCATTTATTTACCCGGCGTCCCGTGGATGGCTTATTTTGCCAAGTTTTCTGTATTACATTCATTATATTTATCTATGACTTTTCTACCGGGCGATATCCTAAAAATTGGTATCGCTTCTTGGATT
>CAVPCA010000038.1:0-3427 GCA_963702315.1 uncultured Pseudomonadota bacterium | reverse complement strand
CGGCTCAACAGCGTGTATTGTCATATTTCCAATTTGCATTGGGGAATGGATATTGGCACGCACTGCCAGTTAATTCTCACATTTTCTAACGAAGTAGTTTATGAAATAGAAATCAGTTATTTGTGTCACACCAAGCAGCCGCGTTTGGACAGTGTTAGGCACATTGGGTGCGCTGAGCCAAAATATAGCGTTCAACCGCAAGAAGCTGCTATTTTATCTGGAGATTTAACTGCAGCGCATGAAGTATCCTTGCAAACCATATGCAAATAGAATATGAAGACAACAGTGTATCGCGGCAAATCACCATAGAAAGTGTTCAGGGTTCATGGCAAAGTTACTATCAAAACATCGTGGACGTACTGAATGGTAAAGCCGAACTTATTGTCAAACCAGAACAAATCAAAACGCAAATTCAGATTATAGAAGCGGCCATGCAATCAGCGATTTCAGGTCAAGCTATTGGGGTTGGGTTGGATGAAAAAGGAATTCTTAAAGATTCTGGTCTTTAGCTTAATCGGGCTATTTTCCATTGCTGATGCACAGGATGAACCCTTAAAGATGGGTAATTTTATCTTATCGGATTCGCAACAGCCAGGGCCGTTCATTAGCTTTGGTGAAAATATTATCGAAAAGCATCAAACTCAATTATTTTTCTTTGCAGATGATTTTTCCGGAAAGAACAAATATATAGTTGATCTTATTCCTTCCATTTTGTATGGAATATCCGATAAATTTTCTGTTTTTTTTGCGTTGCCGGTAGCAGCCAGTTTTAAAGATCTAGATCAACATTCTTCCGGTTTGGAAGATTCAATCGTACAATTTGAATACGCGTATTATAACAGCGATACTCAATACAGATCTGATCAAGGTACGGTGGTGGTAAACGTCACTTTCCCAACCGGTTCTGCCCATGCTTCACCCCCGACGGGTTTAGGTTCTTCGAGTTTTTTTCTAGGAACGACTTATAATCGCACGTACATTGATTGGCTTTTCTTCACTTCGTACGGCGCCATATTAACAACGCCCAATAACGACTCTCAATTTGGCAATGACTACCTTTACCAAGGCGGTTTGGGCAGAAATCTTTTTGATATCGGTACGAAATGGATTTTTGTTTGGATACTTGAAGCGGATGGGACTTATATGCAAAAGAACGTTATCAATGGCGCGACCGATCCCAATTCAGGCGGCAACACCATCTATGTGACGCCTTCATTGTGGATTTCTTCCAAGCAATTTATTTTTCAATTCGGCACAGGATTTCCCGTGGTACAGGATTTATTTGGCGATCAAAGAAAAATTAGCTATCTATTAGCCTTAAATTTGGGGTGGACCTTTTAACCCATACGTTGAAAAACAATGAAAGTGTGCACATTAACATCCACTGGGCAACTCACCTGATTCAAATTAGAATCGCTGGCATACATAAACCAAGGATCGCTGCTGTTAGGGTCATTAATGTAAGTGTAGGTGCAATAATGTCGCGAATCATATCCGATTTGGAAAAGGCCCCTGGCAAGCTTCGTATTCGATAAAGTGATTGTTCCTGTTGCTTTTGACAAATCTGTTCCTGTGCCTGCGGGAATATAATTGGGTAATTCAATCGAACTATTTGAACTGCTGACCACTTTTAAATAAAGGAGAGGTAAACGGGTGTAGTTTTCAAAAATGATAGTTTTGTTGGTGCTGGCAAACGCTGGAAAAATAAATAATATTAAACTTAAAAAACAACAACCCCTTACCCATTTTTTCATATTAAACCTCTATTTTTTGACGATATTACAATTTTTCTTACCATACCATAAAATCGGAAAAAATGCAAGGAAAATTTGAGTATATTAATGGAAATTGCTATAAAAATGTTATAATCCTAAAATGATTAAAAATATAGTTTTTGATATTGGTAACGTTTTAGTTAGGTGGCAGCCTACGACGGTTGTGGAGTCTTTTTTCCCGCAGGCTGATGCTGAGCAACTGACAAGGTTATTATTCAAATCCCCGGATTGGCTGGATTTGAATAGGGGAAAAATGACAGAAGCGGAATTGATAGCCCGGCAACACAAAAAGCTGGATATCGAAGTTATAAAATTGCAGCAATTAATGCAGGCAATTAAAGAGTCTATGCTGCCTATCGATCAAAGTTTTGAACTTCTGCAGCATTTATCTCAATTAAAGTACCCATTGTATGCCTTAACGGATAATGTACGTGAAATCGTGAATTATCTAAGAAAACGTTATCATTTTTGGGATTTATTTCAAGGCGTGGTATGTTCTGCCGAAGTAGGATATTTAAAACCAATGCCAGAGATATACCAGGTTTTGTTAAGTACTTATTCCTTGCTACCTCAAGAAACATTATTTATTGATGATCACCTACCTAATGTTGAAGGGGCAAAAGCGGTTGATATGGCTTCGTTTCAATTTTTCAATGTGCAGCAATGTGTCACTGAATTGAATAAGTTGCTTTATTGCCCAATAGATTTCAAGTAACTACTCGACCTTGTAGATGGGAACGATCACTTTTGCCCGCTATTCAAGGAAAAAGTGCTTTCGCAATGCTCACATACCTGTGTATGCTCCGCTTGCTCAATCACTTTTTCGTTGAATATCGGCCAAAATTCACCGTTCTGCGTTTGCTTGTTTAGCACGAGTTGTTACGATTTCAAAAAGTCATGAATAGCGTTCGCGGATCTAGCGCCTGCGGACTCTTCAGTGATGGAGTACGTTTCTTGAAATAATTTTTTTTGAATATCGGCATATGGGTTAGCTAGGGGATTATTTTTTAAATGTTCCCATAAATCTGGTAAATCTTCAAAAACGTTACCCATTGTCCAATTTAGGTAATTCGGATGATTTTTCCAGTCAATTTTATACGCATTTAAAAAGAGACATGGTCGCGGAGTACGAATAAATTCATAAATTTGGCTGCTCACATCACCTAAATAAATATCGGCAGCTTGCGTATAAGTCATATCAACCGATTTTTCGCTACCCAAATCAACAATAAGATGCGACGCATCAAAATATTTTTTAGGAAAAGTTTTGGGATTAAGCACGCGATGAAATAAATTCGTATGAGGCGCAAAGATAAAATTATAAGCATTCTGATTAAAAAAATACTCTAAAATTTCCAACCCCCAGCGCCGCCAGGAAGAAAGCTCTAAAACAAAATGTGGATTATAAACAATAATCGGTTTTTGATCAGAAAAAAGTTGTTTTTTTTGTTGCGCCGCAATAACATCAAATTTTGGATAGCCCGTAACCACACATTTTTCCGGCGGAATTAATCCCGTTTGAACATAAAGCTTGCGCTGCTTTTTCACCCGGCAACAAAGCCAAAGAAATTTGTTTCAATGAAGCAAAACTTTTTCGCGGTCTATCTCCGGCCCCATGCTTTGAGTGAACAACAGAACCAGACGGTTTCCGC
>CAVPCA010000037.1:0-61994 GCA_963702315.1 uncultured Pseudomonadota bacterium | reverse complement strand
CTGATAATATAATGCCGTCTACTGTGGTATGCCGTTGGCGTCCATTTTCCCATAAAACGCTATTATTAGCGGGCACTTTATTACATGAGTAATATTCCACGAAGAATGGATTAAGATTAAAATCCCCGCAAACCATTGAAAATTGATCAGTGTACTTTGCTAATAAAAGTGCTATAAAAGCACAATAAGTTTTTCCCAGTGCAGACAAGGCCGGTTTAGATGTTTTATGTTCATCCGCTGAAAATGGAAAATGTAACAATGAAAAATATTGTTTTTCTTTTCCGCTTGATAATTCCCAAGTTTGAAAACGGTTAGCTAATTTATCTGAAAGGTGTGATTGTTCAATTTCATTTTCTACTTTTTTGACTTGAAAATGGCTGTCCGCTAATAGTAAAACACCCCATGCCGGTTTGTTTTCCACTTGAGGCTGATAAAAACCTTTTGCCACCAGTGATTTCATCCATGGAAACCTATTTAAGCTTTTTAAAAAATAATCCAGATCTTCTTTACGAACTGGGCCTTCACAAATTCCTATTTTACTAATCTGCGGATTACGAAATACAATTTCGGCTATAACCGCTGCTATTTTAGAGAGGCGAGTCGTATATTGTTGCTCGTTTTCTTCGATGCCGAAGCCATTATTATAACTATCGCGCCGTTGTGCGCATTTCATCATCATGTTAAGATACAAAGCGTTTTGATGTACCACTGGCAAGTGGTCAGAAACTTGAGCGCTAATGACATCGTTTCCGTCTAAAACCGCTAAATGATGCTCATCATAAACTCGGTTTGTTGCAAATGCACTTTTTAGAATTTTATCGATATTTTTCATTTTCTACCTCTTTAATTAACAAATCTATAGATCAATTTTGCTAACGAGAGATAGTTTAGTAAAATCAAATTTTTCGATAGAAACGATAGGGAAAAACTATTTACTTATTTAAAGAGTGACAGCTTTTAGTGTATTTTCGAGTAAAATTGCGACGGTCATCTGACCGACGCCGCCCGGGACAGGCGTGATCCAGCCAGCCCGGTCTTTGGCGGTTTCGAATTCGATATCACCGGTTATTTTGCCATTGGGCAAACGCGTGAACCCAACGTCGATGACAATTGTTCCTGGTTGAATCCATTCGCTTTGCACGAGGCCGGGTTTTCCCGTTGCTGAAATTAAAATATCGGCAGATTCGACATGTAGTTGTAAATTTTTGGTAAAACGGTGACAAATGGTAACTGTACATTTACTCAATAATAATTCCAAAGCCATCGGTCGACCGACTATATTAGAAGCACCTAGAATCACTGGCATGCTTTCCTTCCAAGGGAACCCCTGTACTTTCTAACAATTTGATCACGCCATAGGGCGTGCAGGGACGCAGCAGCGGGTGGCGTAGCGCCAATTTACCCATATTTTCAGGATGAAAACCATCTATATCTTTTTTGGGATCAATCGCCTCCAATAGCGCCTCTGTGTGTAGATGTGCGGGAAGCGGTAATTGCAATAAAATACCGTGAACAGAAGGATCTTGATTGCAAATTTGAATTCTCTCCAAAACTTGCGCTTCAGTGGATGAAGCCGGTAAACGATGACAATGAGAATAAATGCCGACTTGCCGGCAAGCTTCTTGTTTGTGGCGAATGTAGCTTTCAGAAGCTGGATTATCGCCTACTAATAAGACATCCAATCCTGGCGCCGGTAAATTCTGTTTGAGACGTTCTGATATTTGCAGCGCAATTTTTTTTTTAATAGCGTCTGCTAACTGCTTACCATCAATAATCTTTGCGGGCATGCAGTTCCTTACTTTTTTCAATAAATTGCGCTTTTTCTTGTGGGATTAATAATGCATAGTGTTTTTGATTGAGCGCTTCATTCATTTGCGGATTTAAACGTTGTAGCGTAGAAAAATCAGCATTCGATAAACTAGCCAATCTTTCTAAGTTAATGGCGGATGAAATTTTATAAACCTCAAAAAAAGGCTTGTTTTCAATGTAAGGCAAACTGACATGATAACGCTGCGGATTTTTGATGATCGTCGCCAAAGCCAACAATTTGGTTAAATAGGCCTTCGATTCAGTGGGGAAAGACAACGCATCAAAATCCATCGCATCGCTATTATCTTGACCGCTCTGTACGAGCGTGGAGTGTACTTTGCCCGCGCCGGCATCATAAGCAACAATGGCTAACAGCCAATCACCAAACTTTGAATGCAGATGAGCAAAAAGATCTAACGCTGCTTTAGTCGAGTCAAGAATATCCAAACGTCCGTCAAAATGTGAATTGATCGCCAGCCCATATTGCGTTGCAGTGGCGGGCATCATTTGCCACAACCCGCTCGCACCGGCCGAAGACTCTTGAAAAGGGTTATAACTGCTCTCAATCAGTGGAATTAAAGCCAATTCTGCTGGCAGTCCTCTTTGTTGTATCTGTTGATAAACGTAATAAAGATAAGGACTGGCATTGGCAATCAATTTTCTGAGCGCTTGTGGCTGTTTTACATATCGGTGTATTTGTTGGTCAACTGCGGCTTGTTGGATACCCGTGTTATTCAGATTGAAATTTTTTGCAATTTCCGTCCATAAACCAGAGCCTGGCGGCCTTGCGGAAATAAAAGCAGGAAACAGCAATAATAATCCAAAAAAATTGAAAAGCAGAGCAATGAGAAATTTGTGACGCATCTTACTTTTGTCCTCTTCCATTAGCCGTTATAATAGAACAATGGTAAAACATTTGCAATCTCACCTCTCGGATTGGCTAGAAAAAGAACCGGTCGCTCTTTTATTGGCCATGGAGCGTGCACAAATTGAACGAACTTTAAAAGAAATCCTGAGACCGGCGGCTGGTGATTACCTGGTGCAAATTGGCGGTCTGCCTGAACTTTCCGCAGATTCAAAGATCCGGAACAAATATTATTTTCATACCGAAGCCAAGCCAGGTGGTATACAAATTGAACTACCCCATTTACCGCTCGCCAATAACAGTGTAGATGTGATCATTATTGTGCATATTTTAGAATTTATGGTCAAACCTCGTCATTTGTTACGCGAGATTTCGCAAGCGCTGGCGCCTGGTGGTCAATTAATTATCATCAACTTAAATCCATGGAGTTTGTGGGGGATCCAGCATGTGTTTACGGATAGACCAAAATTTCCCTGGCGCGGACACTTTTGGTCAATTTGGCATATTAAGCAATGGTTGCGGTGGCGAGATTTTCGGATTGTAGGCAGTGATACGTTTTGTTTTCGTCCGCCGGTAAAGTCAGAAATCTGGTGGCGGCGTTTGTTATGGTTGGAAGCGCTGGGTTCCTTTTGTTTTCCGGCTTTCGGCGCATTTTTTCTGATTATTGCGCAAAAAAGAGGACAGAAAATCCAAGTGCAGCCTTTAAAATTACGTTGTAAAAGCCTGGCGATTAAACGCGGCTTAGAACCCACGCCAGGAGCAACTGCTGTATGGCCACAACAATTTCCGCCAAAAGGCGAAAATTGTCGTTCTTGTTCATATCCTTCGCATTGGCAAAGCCAATTGCTCGGAATGAAGGGGGAGAATCGCGACTCTCCCCCTTCGAACCCCCATCGCGAAAGTTCAATTCCCATTGACCGGGAATTGTGATATGGCTAGACTCCAAATAATCGAAATTTTTACCGATGGCGCCTGCCGCGGCAATCCAGGGCCTGGCGGCTGGGGCGCTTTATTAAGGCATGGTGAACAAGTGAAGGAAATTTACGGCGGCGAAAAAATGACCACCAATAACCGCATGGAATTAATGGCGGCTATTCAAGCTTTGGAGGCTTTGAAGCGCCCTTGTGAAGTCACTTTAACGACAGATTCTGAATATGTCCGCCGCGGTATTACCGAATGGATTTTGCAATGGAAAAAAAGAGGTTGGAAAAACAGCAAAAAAGAGCCGATTAAAAATCAAGATTTATGGGTACGCTTGGATGAAGCAGCCGCCAAACATCATTTACATTGGCATTGGATAAAAGGCCATAATGGCCATCCCGAAAATGAACGCGCAGATGAACTAGCCAATAAAGGCGTTCCTAATTAGAAGACTATTTAATAATAAAGGAGAATAGATTATGAGAAATTTGTGGCAAATATTTTTAGTTTTGACAGCGAATTTACAAGGACAAACGGCAACACAAATTAAATTTGAATATGATAATGGAAGTCCCTGGGCTAGGTTGAAAACCGAAGGTGATCGTAGTTATGAGATGCATCAACTAATGCTTCCGGCACAATTTCCTAAAGTATCTTCTTTCGAGTCGGATTTTTTTGATCCGCTCACACCTTTTTCCGCTGTTGTTAAATTAGAGAATGTAAAATCATTGGATTTGCCTACAGCCATGTTTATAGTAAAAGATGGAAAAAACATTCCTATTCATGAAATTGCTGAGGCTAACCGTAATAAATTCTATGAATATGATATTTCCACCATGGGCATACATACTCCATCCGCCTTTAAAACACATTTTCCTTGGTGTGCCTTTGCAAATTTAGCTGATGCATGCAAAAACGCAGCGGATTCTATTGTGAATAGAAAAAATTTTATACCCGATTTAAATACTTTATCAGGAAGTTTGGTTGGCACTATTGATGGTTCAAAAAAGCTTGCGGAAAAAGCTAAAAACCTTTTAGAAAATAGATTTAATTTTTTAAATAACCAAAAAAAACACGGCCCTCAAAGCATGCCTACTCAATCTACTAAGAATTTTAGAAGTGAACTTTAACCTAAATTCCGCAGTTACCTCCTACTGCGGAATTTAGGTTTAAAGTTCCAGGGAATGTAATCATGAAACGACAAATTATTTTAGATACGGAAACCACCGGTTTAAACTGGAGTGATGGTCATCGCATCATTGAAGTGGGCTGTTTGGAAATGGTCAACCGGCGGTTTACCGGAAAAAGTTTTCATTATTATTTAAATCCGGA
Source organism: uncultured Pseudomonadota bacterium (assembly GCA_963702315.1). Taxonomy (GTDB): domain Bacteria; phylum Pseudomonadota; class Gammaproteobacteria; order Coxiellales; family Coxiellaceae; genus JAFEDN01. The sequence continues at coordinate 57,067 of CAVPCA010000037.1, read as the reverse complement.
GCGCGCTGTCGATAAAGAAGCTTTTGCGGTGCATGGAATAACAGACGATTTTTTAAAAGATAAACCATTTTTTAAAGATATCGCCGCAGAACTGCTGACGTTTTTGAGTGGTGCAGAACTCATCATTCACAATGCGACGTTTGACGTGGGATTTTTGAATTATGAATTCAAGCGCATAGAAAAAAATTTTCAACCGCTAGAAAGCGCCTGCAATATTTTAGGCTTTATATTGGCGCGTCAAAAACATCCCGGACAATCCAATAATTTAGATGCGCTTTGCCGCCGCTATGAAGTTGATATTACCCATCGCGAATTACACGGCGCTTTAAAAGACGCCCGATTGTTGGGGCAGGTGTATTTGGCGATGACGGGCGGACAAGAAGTTTTGTTTGCCGATAATGCCGTCGAATTAACTCAAGAAATCCGGATGACTGAAAATTTAAAACCCACCGATTCAAAAATACCTTTTCTAATTGTGGATCCTTCCGACTGAAGAAAAAAAAGCGCATATTGAATTTTTAAATGCATTAGGAAAAAAAGGTCGATGCATTTGGAATGAATTTGCCGATTCCAAAAGTGTATAAATAAAAAAAGTTACATTTTATTTCAATAAAGCTATACAAAAATTATTGCGTTGTACAAAATGTTTTGCTAAAGTGTTCAAACAATAATAATTCAAGTGAATTATTATTGAAGGCGTCTCCATCTTTCGCCTTATCAGGTTTCAAGATGGAGACATTGTAAGTCGTCCCGACGCAGTGAGTCTAACCACCGCGGCGAGACTGGCCAAACCAACTGGAGTAGTTGATATGGTTAAAAGCATTGTATCCGATAATTCGGAAGTCGTCTTGTCCTCGCATCGAGGTTTAAGTTCCTCAGAAATTCTAGAAGATTGTCTAGAAAAAGCCAGAGCAATGTTGCAGATTGTGACCACGGATTTTGACATCACGTCATTACCGTCACATTCACAACATCAGTACTTAGCTTTACTGGATGACTTGGTCGATCTAGCGCATCAGCAATTGATGCGATTTCAGGATTTAAACCAAGAGTAGGAGGCAGGCGGTCGGGATTATTTCGTTAAACAAATAATCCCGATATTTTCAGTAATTTTTCTTGAATTTGCCCAAAAAAACTGAAAACAAATACTAAATACTCAATTAAACGAACAAGCATGATGACAATGCAAATTACCCAAGATCGCCGGTTGTTGAGCGAGCCCGTTGCCGCCTGGCCGCCTCTCCGGAATATCATTGCCGGACCGCTTGAACGACCCTCCGTGGGACGCTTCCTCTTTTTACATCCCTGTAAAAAGAGGATCCGGCAATGATATTCCTCCGGGCTCTGCGTCAACGGGCTCGCTCAACAACCTGATGAAAGTTTGGTGCTTTTCGTTATTGTTTTTTTGTTAATTTTTTAAAAAAAATTATATTATTTATTCAACAAAAAAAGTAACGACCGGCATTGAGCTTTCATTAGGTTGCCTCGCTGATCCGTTATTGCTTCGGACGGAGGTTTAAGCAGTGCCGGGTCATCTTTTTACAGGGATGTAAAAAGATGAAGCGCCCCATGGAAGGGTTTAAGCGTCCCGGCAGTGCTTAAACCGTAGTCCGAAGCAATAACGGATCAGCGAGGCAACCAGCGGACTTAGGTAATTTGCTTTAATCACTCACTCTGGAAAAAAATTCTTATTTAAAGCTTCTGCTAATGAGAAAGGAGAGGTTTTCGGGAATGTATTTGTATTTAATCCTATTTTTCCAAATCGACTTCCGATAGTTTGCCTGCTCTGATCAACGCTGCATTATGCAAAGACCAAGCGTAAAAGTCTTTATCATATTTGCTCTGTTGTGGTTTATGGCTCATATAATATCTCTCCGAATCTATAATATTATATCAAAAAAATTAACCTATTGAAAACCTTGCTTACCCAATAATTTGATGGTCATTTAACTGTTTCAAAAATTCTTGCCAAGGTAAAATCAATCCATAATCTTTTTTTAAAATATCATTGCCTAAGTACACGCCATAACAGCTAATCGGTTTTTTGAAGGAAGAAAGTAGACTGCGAAAACCGGAATCGAAATCGGATTTCCAATGAGTCGTGCTTTTGACTTCAATCGCCACAATAGTTTCAGCCCTTTGCCAAATAAAATCAATTTCAATCCCGCTGCTGGTACGCCAGTAGAAAAAATCTCCACCTACATCTGCGTAATCGCGATAGGCTTTTAATTCATGCAACAAATAAGTTTCTAATAAAATACCACGTTGTTCAGCGCTTATTTTTTCGCGCAGTAATTTTTGAATACCGCGTAATACTCCTGTATCGAAAAAATAAAATTTTGGGTGTGCAATTTCTTTGATTTTTGCGCGCGGGGTCCAAGCGGGTAACCAAGTGCCCAAAAGTGTATCAATTAAAATTTCAAAATAAGTAGATACAGTGGTGCGCGAAATGCCTGTATCTCTGGCCACATTACTCAAATTGGCGACTTGCCCATTCATAATAGCAGCGACTTCTAAAAAGCGACCAAAAGCTGGAACATTACGTGTTAAAGCTTCTTCTTTGATTTCTTCCCGTAAATAAGTACCAACATAAACTTCAAGTTGTTCAATACAGGTTGAAGGATCAGTAATAACATTGGGTAAAGCACCAAAGGCCAAAACCTCTTCCAAAGTTGCTGCATCTTTATATTCTGACCAAGTCAATGGAAATAAGTGCTTAATCGAAGCGCGGCCTGCTAATAAATTAGCTTGTCCGCGTTTTAATTTTCGCGCGCTGGAACCGCTTAAAGCAAAACAATAGTGTTTTTCTTCAATTAAAGCATGGACATCTTGTAATAAAATGGGGAGTCGCTGCACTTCATCCACAATGATCCAAGTTTTCTGTGGATCTTGTGCCAATACCCTTTCTCGGAAAGCTGCCGGCTGACTACTGAGAGCAAAATAAATGTCATTGCGCAAAAGATCTAAATAAAAATGCTCTGGAAAACACGCTCTAAGCCAGGTGCTTTTCCCGGTCGCTCGCGGCCCTAAGAGAAGAAAAGAACGCGTTGGCTTCTTTAACTGCCTGATAAAATTCATGTTTTTTAATATTTGTCAAAATTGAAAACTATTCCGTAAATTTTACCGTAATTTTTACGGGAAAGCAATAAGAATTCCCGTTCCTGGGTAGTGATCTGAATCCTTAAGAATTGATTAATATTTATACAGTAAAATATTTAAACAGCGAGAAATAATACACATTAGGCGGATAGAAGGTGAATGATTATAAAGGTAATAAGTGAGATAGCGAAATTGACGCAGGGCCATTAATAACTACCAAAAAAAAGGCTTAATTTAGAAGAATTGAAAAAAAATGTCTCTGTTGAGGATAGGTTCATTGATTTAGTTATAAACGCTCGAAGAATGCAACGCTTTGCCGTAAACTGGCGAGCTAATAAAGATCAAGAATTGATTATATCGATAGGAGCAACTTTAAATCCAGATGCGAGTGAAGAAGAGATAGCAAAATTAAAAGCAATATGTGGGCACGCTATTGTTCCCGACAAAAGCGCTACAGGGATTGTGCACAATAAATTAGAAAAAATGGAACTAATGGTGGCGGCAAAGGAAGGCAAAGATTCTTTTATTAAATTTAATCAATACATATATAAAGGTAACCCTGACGCAACAGTCATCTTCTTTGACAATTAATTGACAGAGTTATAAGCCAATGTCAGTGCGGAAATGGCAATCAGGCCAGGCGACTGCTTTTGCTAAAGAATAAGCATTTTTTCTAGCGTCTGTTAAATCACCACCCAGAGCAGTAATGGCAAGCACTCTGCCGCCATTAATGAGTATGTGCTGGTTTTTCTGCAGAGTTCCAGCGTGGAAAATTTTTTGATCTTTTTGGGTAGGTGAATCTACTATAATGGAGTTCCCTTTTTCATAGGATTCAGGGTAACCATTTGCGGCTAAAATCACGGTTAAAGCGGGTCGTGGATCCCAGGCGGCTTTAATTTCATGTAAACGTTTTGCCAGCGCCGCTTGCACAAGATCTATCAAATCTGTTTTTAAACGCATCATAATCGGCTGAGTCTCTGGATCGCCTAGTCGGCAATTAAATTCTAAAGTAAAAGGCTTGCCGTTTTTATCAATCATCAGTCCGGCATAAAGAAATCCGATGTAGGGTTTACCGATACGGTTAAATCCATCAATCACGGGTTGAATGATATCTCGTAAAATACGCGTTTCTAATTGTGGCGTGATTTGCGGAGCGGGAGAAAGGCGCCCATGCCACCGGTATTGGGGCCTTTGTCAGCATCGTCGCGGCGTTTGTGATCTTTGCTGCTGGCCAACGGCAAAACATGCACGCCATCTGACATGACAATAAAACTCATTTCCGTGCCTTCAATATATTCTTCAATCACAATTTGATTGCCGGCTTCACCAAATTGTTTTTTTTCCAACATATTTAAAATCGCTTCTTCGGCTTGCGAAAAATTCTCGGCAATTACTACACCTTTACCGGCAGCAAGACCATCGGCTTTGATCACAATCGGCAACGGTTGCTGACGCAGATATTCAAGCGCCGAGTGAGCATCGGTAAAACAAGCAAATTTCGCCGTGGGAATATGGTGTTCCTGCATAAAAGCTTTACTAAAGACTTTGGAAGTTTCTAGTTGTGCAACAAAACGCGTGGGGCCAAAACAGGGAATATTGGCAGCATTAAAAGCATCCACCACACCAACCGCAAGCGCAGCTTCGGGGCCAACGACAACTAAATTAATCTGATTGGCTTTTGCAAATGCAATTAAATTTTCTACATCAGTTACGTTGAGCGCCACGTTTTTTATTTTATCGCCTTCTAGCCCGGTGCCTGCATTGCCAGGCGCTACCCAAACTGTATCAACTTTATTGGATTGCGCTATTTTCCAGGCCAAAGCATGTTCGCGGCCACCTGACCCAATCACCAAAACATTTAAGTTAGACATAGGATTCCTAATGACGAAAATGACGAGTTCCTGTTAATACCATACTGATATTGGCTGAATTGGCTGCTGCAATCACGTCAGCATCCTTTTTGGAACCGCCGGGCTGGATAATAGCGGTGATTCCCGCAGCGGCTAATTTTAAAACGCCGTCGGGAAATGGAAAAAAGCCATCCGAAGCTGCTACTGCGGAATGAATGGAATGGTGACATTGTTGTGCTTTGAGTATCGCTATTTCAGCGCTAAAAACCCGGCTGGGTTGTCCGCCGCCGATGCCTAATGTTTGTTGGTCTTTCGCCAAGACAATCGCATTGGATTTGGTAAAAGCCGCGATACGCCAAGCAAATTGTAAATCTATCCATTCCTCCGCGCTGGGCTGTTTATGTGAAACAACTTGCCAATTTTTGATGTCCACATCAATCTGATCAATTTCTTGAATCAGAACGCCATGGTTTAAACTCTGTAAACACATTTTATTTTTTTTAACTTGCTTGTTGTAAGTTAATAAACGCCAATCCGGTTTACGCTCAAAAAATTTTAAAACTTTTTCGGAGATTTCCGGCGCTAAAATCACTTCAATTAATGGTTGTTTTAACAGCAATAAGGCTGTTTCTTCATCCAACGGTTGACTCAAAGCAATGATGCCGCCAAATGCGGAAACCGGATCGCCGGCTAGCGCTTTGGTATAAGCGGCAGATAGCTTGGCATTTTGTGCAACACCGCAAGGGGTAGTATGTTTCACAATGGCGCATCCGGCTAGGTTCGCGTCTAAACTCTGCACGATATTTAAAGCAGCATCACTGTCCAGCAAATTACAATAGGAAAGTGGTTTGCCTTGCAATTGTTTCATTATATCCTGCGCATCGGGAAACCCGATGCTTGGAATCAGGGGGAGAATCGCGATTCTCCCCCTTGCCATCCCCCATCGCGAGAAGAAGACGCTTTTTCAACAAAATGATAAAGGGCGGCTTGCTGATGCGGATTTTCCCCATAGCGTAATTCTTGCATTTTATTAAAGACAAAATGCAGTTGATCAGGAAATTCTGTTTGGCTTTTTTTGTCTAAAGAGGCTAGATAAGCCCATATGGCCTGATCATAACGCGCGGTGTAGGCAAATACTTTGGTTGCCAAGTGAAGACGTAAGGTTTCACTGAGTTGACCGCTATGTTCTTGCATAGCTTGCAGCACCAACGAATAATCTTGCGGGTCACAAACAACCGCTACGGTTTGATGATTTTTGGCGGCGGCGCGCAGCATGGCGGGCCCACCCACATCGATATTTTCAATTGCCTCTGCAAAGGTGCAATCCGGTTTGGCAACTGTTTGCGTGAAAGGATATAAATTCACGACCAAAAGATCGATAGGTTGAATAGGCTCATTGGGTAAATACGTTTTATCAAAAGATCTATGCAATAATCCAGAAAATATTTTTGGATGCAAAGTTTTTACCCGCCCATCCATGATTTCGGGAAATCCAGTGTAATCGGAAACTTGAATAACGGGGCATTGATGTTCTGTTAAAAAGCGAGCGGTGCCGCCAGTAGCCAAAATTTGAACACCACTGGCGATAAGCATTTGTGCGAACGGTAATAAACCAGTTTTGTCTGAAACACTGATCAGGGCGCGTTGAATAACCCCTCTGGTTTCCATTAGCGTTAGTCGTGATCCGCTAGTCGATTTTTAAATAAATCGTACTGAGCCATTTTTTTGCGTAAAGTGCCGCGGCTTACGCCCAGGTATTTTGCCGCTTTACTTTGATTCTGCCCGGTATACTGCAAAACCATTTCGATAAGCGGGAGTTCCACTTGGTCTAATACCAATTTATGTAATTCAGAAGGCGCTTGACCTTCTAAACGTATAAAATATTGACGCAATGATTCGCGCACACTATTGCGCAAAGATTGATTGCTGAGATTTACTGGGGTTTCTAGTACCAGTGAAGTTGTTTCATCAACGGTTGTTGCCATTTCCTACTCCTTTGGTCATTATTGTAAAGCGTGCCATGGGTTGTCTTTGCTATGCAAGACAATATTTGACCATTATACCATTGATTCGAAAGGATACAATAGTGTTCCTAAATTGATGTACGTAACTTACTTTAAGGGCTGATGAAAAAAACAATTGAAGTGGTGGTGGGGGTTATTATCAATCAAAAGAAAGAGATTCTATTGTCTTTGCGCGCTGCGCATCAAATTTTAAGCGATTACTGGGAATTTCCAGGTGGAAAATTGGAGCGTGGTGAAACAAGTTATCAGGCATTATGCAGAGAGCTTTTAGAAGAAATTGACATTCAAGTCATTGGAGCTTCGCCTTTGCTCGATTTGTATTATGAATATCCAAACTACATTGTTAACTTACATCCCTGGCTGATAAAACAATATTCAGGCGAGCCCATTGGAAAAGAAGGCCAAACAATTGCGTGGAAAAGCTTGCTGGAAATAAATTCTTTAAAATTATTGCAGGCAAATTACATGATCATTGAAGAGGTGCAAAAGAAATTGCTTTGAGTATATATAATGATATAGATAAATCTCTCTTGATAAAAATTCGCATGTTTTTGGTATTTTATCGAAGTTCATATTTTGTGCTGATAAAAATAATTCCAAATATGTTTAAAAATATTTCTAAAATTGTTTTTAAAAAAATCATTCTGAAAAAATATTAAAAAAATATTAAAAAAAAGTGAAATAGGGCTTGCATCTTAATTTTTGATCTGCTAAATTTACGAAAAACTGACAAGGGTTGTCAGATTTGGTTAAAACTGAATTTTTACAAGGAAATTGTTTATGAAGAAAAAAATTATTTATTCTTCCGCTTTGACGGCCATTCTCAGTGTGACGACTGTGCTTGCGGGAGGCCCTGAAATTATCCCAGTAATACCTGATTACTTTACGGGATTCTTTGTTGGACCAGTAGGCGGTGTGACTCAAACATTGTTTGATGTAAATGCATCAACTTCGATGGATCCTGTTACCCTTTCAGTGTTTAACGACGCTGACCCCACGCCAATGTTTGGACACCTTACTGTTGATCCATCATATTCCTCCATTACTACGAATGGTGGTACGTTTGATGGGTTTGTTGGTGTAGAAGGTGGTTTGGGTATTACCGTAGCACACCAATACTATCTTGGTGTGAATGGATTCGGTGAATGGGGTAAATCAACCAGTCAACAGAATGGCTTTGCTACTCTGGGAAGTGATTGGATGTTTCCAGCAAATACTTCTAATGAATTTACCACGCCAGGTCTTCAAGGTTCAGTACAACAAACTGTCACTACTGAATTTTCAAACAAATACGGTGTATTCTTTAAACCAGGTTGGTTGGTTACACCGACAACTATGGTGTTTGGAGAAATTGGGGGTATGTGGGCTAACGTAAAAGTGACCAACAGTGTGAATTACTCATTTGATGGTTCGGTTAGCGACGTTGATCCAGGTGGGGTTGCTGGTGATATTAACGATGTAACAGGTTCTGCATTAGGCACTAGTGACAGTGGTAATAAAACGAAAACTGCACTGTTATTGGGGGTTGGTTTTGAAACCTTTGTATTCCCACAATGGTTTGGTACTCATTTAACCCTTGGTGCTGACTACAGATACGCTAACTTCGGTAGTGTTGAAACAGATACCAACGTTACAGGAACTGCAACGAGAAAATTCAGGGATTCTAACGCTACCCTGGCTGATGAAACTGTAGTCGTTAATGGAACATCATCTGCTCAAGCAAGCGTTAAAGTCAGTGAATTCAATGGCTTTGCTCACTTCTACTTTGGCAATGACTGGTTTTAAGAAGAACTTTAAAAACGGAAGGGGACGCAAGGTCCCCTTCTTTTTTTCTGGGTGTTTATCGCGTCTGAATTTTTGCCTTTTGGCATCTCATTAATTTAAAGAATAGCCTGTTAAAATTTCTACTACTCTTGCGACCCAAGTCCCTTGTTCATTCACTAAAGTATTGGTCCGGCCATAAAGCATGCTGCCTAGTGTGCAGTGTAGATATTGCTGCAAGGTTGGATTACAGTCGATTTTTAAAAAAAAGCGTTGAGAATCGTGGGTTTTAATTTGATATTGACCGAGTAAATATCCAAAAGGATGATGAGTTGTGTTTAAATCCTTAAGGAAATTTTCTGGTAATGCCCGCATATTCATTTCGATTAAACCAAGTTCTGCAATCGTGCTTTGGTGTAATTGATCTGCCAAAAGGGCGTTATTCCGTTCTTTATTATTATCCACAATCATAATAATGCCCCGCGAATAAGTCATTTGTTGCTTATCTTCAAAGGCATATAAAGGTGTACGTACTTGTGGCCGGCGCTGATAAAATTCGGCAATACCTTGAGTCATGACCGGTTGAGTGAGTAAAAAATCATAAGGCTTAGGTAGGTTTTGTTGCTGAACGAAAATCATGTTAGGCCAACTAGATGGAGGGGCATGCATTTCCGTTAAAAAAGTTACCAATGGTCCCAGTTCTGGTTTGGAGTACGAAGACGGGTGCGCTGAAGAAAGAGACACGACCATAACACAACTCAATAAAATGTTACTGAAAAGAGGTTTCATAGGTTATTCCCCTAGGAATGTAGAAATTTTGCTCATTATATAATGTAATGGATTTAATTTAAAGGCCGTATGAGTTGTCTGTCTTTTTAAGTTGTTGGGCGATTGAAATTTAAACGGCACGATTTTTTTATCTCCGCGAAAAGTCGAATCGATAAACCATTTTAAAAATAAAATCGTTGAAATCTCATGATAATAAAAAAATGGATAATACATTTTACTGATATTGAAAATGATATAAGATTGCGAATCAAATAAAGCAGATTTTGAAAAAAATGGTTTTTCGAAAGGCGTTGCATAGCGTTGTAAATACTCAGTTGAAAAATTATTCTGCATATAGCTATCAATCCAATTGCCCTGTATAAGCCCATCAACGGTGCCGATGGAAAATTGATGATAAGCGGTAAAGATTAAATTAGGTATCTCTGGAATAACGCGCGATCGATATAGATTGCTTATTAATTTGGTGTCAAAAGGTTGGTTGTCAATTTCCAAAGCGAGTTCTAATTGGCTGGGGCCTGAGCCTGTGCAACAGATCACAAGGTCTGTTAGTACGTTTTTTCCGTCTTTTAGAATAAGACCATCTTCGTAAAATGCCTCAATATCCCCTTCCATGCCATGAGAACGGTAATATTCACGCAATATTCTAAACTGATTTTCATCAATCATGCCAAAATGAAATTTTTTGAAGTCAGAATGTCTTTCACCAAACGTGTCGATCAGACCAAACCAACTCCATATTCTTAACGCAAAAGCTGGGAATTTTTTGGCAACAATTAGTCCAAAAAGGAAAAGAAATTTATAAATTAGGAAATTTTTCTTTTCTTGTAACCAACGTTTTCGCAAAGTGTAATTAAAAAACCAGTAAGGTTTGCGCAACAGCCAATTGACCTGATAACCATAGTCATATAATTTTATAATAAAATCAGTAGCGCCTTTACTGCCGCCTAAAATGGTAATTTTTTTATTTTTGGCAATATATTCCCTTAATAATGTATCTGAGATGGATAACGCATGATGAATTTCTCCCGAAAATTTTTCAGCATCTTTGAATAACGGGATTTTTCGATCAGCATATCCGTGAGTATAAATAACATAATCATATCCAGTTGCAACTTGTTCTTTTCCCGCTTCATCCAAAAAATAAAGGTCAGATGTTTTATTTTTAGGATGGTATGAGACTTTTTTTACGCTTTTTTTAAAGTAGATATGGCTTTTTAATTGATGGTGCTGGCAATATTGATTTAAATAATTAAAAACTTGATGTGAATATAAACGTTCATACCGATCTATAGAATTTGGCAGGGGAAAATCATAATATTCAATTGTTAGGGCAGAAGAATGGAGTTTCAATCCAGCATAATTATTAATGGGATGCCAGGTTCCGCCGATATCATCATTTTTTTCATAAACGTCAATTTCATAGCCTTGTTCTTTTAAAATGCGCAAACAGCCAATGCCTGTCCAGCCGGCACCAATAATTGCAATTCGTTTGGGTGATGGTTTCATGGAATTTCCTCATGCCCTTTGTAGTTTTTGCAAATTGGTAATGGCTTGGTTTAGGTTTATTTTTGAAGTTAAAATATCTGACCAAATATCGCCATAACGTTCCAAACGCTTTAATATCGTTTTTATGGTAAACAATTGTGGATATAATTTATTGGTTAATTCTTTAGGAAAAATCGGGGTTGAAACTGGCGCTTGTGGCTGTGGTCGAACAGAATATGGGGCTACAATAGTTTGATTGGGTCGATTTTGTAAAAAATCTAAATATACTTTTTTTTGCCGTTGTTGCGGCAGACGTACAATGCTGGTAATTTCAGGGATTTGTTTATTGATAATGGTGGCGATTAATTCTGCGAATGCTTTAGATTGATCCGTGTTATATTTCGCGCCTAAAGGGATATAAATATGCATCCCCGTTGCTCCGGAGGTTTTTAAAAAATGCGTCACCTCAATTTTTTCAAGTAAACGGTGAATCGCTTGTGCCGATTTTACAACAGCGCTAAAGGCAATATCTTCGGGATCTAAATCGATAACGCAGAAATCAGGTTTATCCAAATGACTCACCCGCGATAACCAAGGATTGATTTCGATACAGCCTAAATTAACTAAATAAATTAAAGTCGCTTCATTTTGACAGAGCAGATAGCGAATATTATGTTTCTCATGTTCCGAATAAAGGTTTTTAGCGGCAACCCATTTTGGGCTGGTTTCGACGTTTTTTTGGAAAAAGCCAGATTCCTCAATACCATTTGGAAATCGATGTAAAACTTCTGGTCTATCTTTGAGATGTGGCAGGATAAATTCAGCCACATTGCGATAATAATCAATCAGATCTTTTTTAGTGTAGCCTTCTTTAGGCCAAAAAATCTTTTGTATGTGGGTTAATTTTAGGGGATGGTTATCTATGTCCACATGCACTTCGTCAGCATTATGGTTTAAGGGGTTAATCGCCAATTCTTTATGAACAGATTTAGCCGATTTATCCTCGCGTAAACCCAGAAAAATAGGTTGTCTTAAATGCCCATCCTGTGTCCACTCATTGAAAGCAATTTCACAAACTATTTTGGGTTTTAGCCAAGTCACTGGCCTATTTGGTTTTGGAGGATTATCAAAAGGGCATTGGGGTGTTTTTAAAGTATCTAAACGTTTTTTAAGTTCACTTAAATCTTTTTCACCCAGGCGTCCACTCGTATGTCCGATATAAATGAAACGATTATCTTCGTATACCCCTAAAATTACCGCGCCGATGTAATGACGGCTGCCACGAGGCGCTGTATAACCACCGATGACAGCTTCTTGCCGATGCTCTGTTTTAAGTTTTAACCAATAATTTGAACGTCCACTGAAATAGACGCTATCTTTTTTTTTGGCGATGATGCCTTCAATATTTTTTTTCTGAGCAAGTTTGAAAAAAGCCTCGCCTGCAGTGGAAATGTAATCACTGATGCGTATCTTGTCTGAAACAGGTAATACACGTTGTAATATGTCTTTGCGCGTGAGTAATGGTAAGGATCGGCAATCGTAGCCCTTTAACCATAAAATATCGAATACATAGTAAACTAAGCTACCTTGACCCGTTTTTTGATATTGTTGTAACAATTGAAAATCCGATTTGCCATTTTTATCTAATACAACTATCTCTCCATCAATCACCATCTCTAAATCTAATTTTTTTAAATGCGTATATATTTCTGAAAAGACGTCGCTGTAGTCTTTTTGATTTCTGGTTAATAGAATGGATTTTTTCTGATTTAAATAAGCTATGATTCGATATCCATCCCATTTTATTTCAAATATCCATTGTTCATCGTTGAAAGGTTTGTCAATTAAGTAACTGAGCATGGGTTTGAAATAAGTGCCAAAAGTTAATTTTTTTGCACCTAATTTACTTAATTCCGTTTTTTTCGATATGGTATCCTTTTCTTTTTTCTTGATTAATAGCCAAGAATTTTTTTTCTGTCCTGCCATTTTAATTAAAGTAAATTCACCTTTTAATTTACGGCCATGTAATATAAAACTTAAACGGCCTTTTTTAATGCCATTCGTATCTAATAAATCATACGTCCCTTTATCCCAGATTAATACTTTCCCAGCGCCATAATTGCCGGCAGGTATAACGCCAGTAAAATCTTTATAATTTAAGGGATGGTCTTCAACCATCATGGCTAAACGTTTATCTTCTGGATTCATAGAAGGCCCTTTGGGAACGGCCCAGCTTTTTAAAACACCATCTTGTTCTAATCTTAAATCGTAATGTAAATGAGAAGCATGGTGTTTGTGCACCACGAAACTGAGCGCAGATATCTTTTTTTTGCTAACGCTTGCTTTCGGTTCCGGTGTTCTATCAAAATACCGTTTTTGTTTGTATTCCTTTAATGACATGCCTTAACCCACGCTTCGATGTTTAACTTTCCTGACAACTTTTTTTGCACTGGCTTTTTGCAAGCTGGCTTTTAGCGTATACATAAGATCTTTTACTTTAGTATTGCGCGGAACCTTGCCTTTTGCTTTTGGTTTTACACCCTTGGCTTTGGCTTCAATGATTTTTCTTAATTCCTCTTCGTAATTATCATGCCATTCAGCAGAATTAAAACGTGCAGTTAATTGATTGATGAGCGCCAAAGCCATATCTAATTCTTTTTTTGTTAGCTTATGTTCTTTGGGTAGGTTTAAAGATTTACTCGAGCGAATTTCATTTTGATAGCGTAAAGTTTCTACGACTAAGAGATTCCCAATCGGCTTTAACATGGCAAAATGTTCGCGATGATGCAGAACAAATTTAGCGAGCCCCACTTTTTTAGCACGCGCCAGTGCTTCGCATAATAAGGCATAGGCTTTTTCTGCGCCTTTGTCCGGTTCTAAGTAATATGATTTTACGTAATGGCGGACATCAATTTCTTTTTCTTCTGAGAACGATACAATGTCGATAACATGTGTAGCCCGTAGATTGGCCTTCTCAAAATCTTCTTCAGTTAAAACGACAAATTCGCCTTTTTGATATTCATAACCGCGACTGATTTCTTTGTAAGAAATCTCTTTTTCCTCAGCCCGGCAAATTTTTGCAAAACGCACTGGCGATTCGTCGCTGCTGTGTAGCATTCTAAAACTGATGCTGGTGTCTTCTGTCCCACTATAAAGTTTGATCGGTATGTTGACTAAGCCAAAACTGATCGATCCACTCCAAATCGCGCGCATAGTTCTTCTCCTAAGCTATATCTATATTTTATAGTACAAAAATTGATCAATTTCCAGGCTCTTCCCGCGATGGGGGATCGGAAGGTTCGTTAATTAAGAGGATCGTCTGCGGTGTATTTTTCCATAAGTTTCTGCAGACGAATGAGTAGATCAGGCCCTAGATCCGAGCGTTTGAGGGCGTAAGCGATAGTGGCTTCTAAATAGCCCAGTTTGCTACCACAATCATAACGTTTGCCATTAAATTTATAGGCGAAAACTCGTTCTGTGTGGAGTAATTGGCTGATGGCGTCAGTCAGTTGGATCTCACCGCCAATGCCGCTGCTGGTCTGTTCTATCAATTGAAAAATTTGCGGGGTAAGGATATAGCGGCCCACGACTCCCAAGCGGGAAGGGGCGAGGGCAGGTTTAGGCTTTTCAACGATGCCGGTAATTTGTGTCGGGTTATCTTTGGAAAGAGAAACAATACCATAATGCGGGGTATCGTTTAAGGGCACTTGTTCGACAGCGATAATACTTTTTTGCGTTTGCTCGAACATCTCTACCATAGCTTTTAAACAACCGTCGGGCCAGCAGTCGATAATGTCATCCGGTAACAACACAGCAAAAGGCTCATCACCGACTACAGGTTTGGCGCGTAACACGGCGTCGCCTAAGCCGATGGGTTCAGGTTGGCGAATGTAAACGACATTCACATCTTTGGGTAAGATGCTTTGCACCATGGCCAACTCTTGAGTTTTACCTTGTTTTTGTAGGCTATTTTCAAATTCATAATGCGGATCAAAATAGTCTTCAATCGCATATTTACTGTTGCTGGTAATGAAAATTAATTGTTGAATACCAGCAGCCAAGGCTTCTTCAACAACGTATTGAATAATAGGTTTATCGACCAAGGGCAACATTTCCTTGGGGCCGGTTTTGGTAATAGGCAGGAAGCGTGTCCCAAGACCAGCAACGGGAAATACAGCAACGGTAATCTGCTTCTTCATGTTCCTCTGTCCTATTATTAAGCTCAATGAGCAACTATGATTAAAAATCCATGAGCTCTACATCCTTCGCCGTACTTTATCATTGTAGCATAAGAAGACAGAAGCAGTTTAAATGATTATAATAACTCAAATACTGGTTTTTTATGTATAAAGTTATCATTTTTCTTGGCCCATTGAATTTCATTCAGATTGCGCGCCCAAATATCAGGGGTCAAGATGCTAGCGCTATTATTTTGGTCTTGTAGACAAACGGTCAACCCAAATCCGCCGCTTTTAGCCGCTTCTAAGCCCAAGGCATCGTTTTCTACAATCATAATGGCTTCAGGAGCGATATTTAAGGATGTGGCGGCATATAAATAGGCATCTGGGTACGGTTTGGGCCTGAGATTATGCTTTTCAGCGACAAAACCGTTGACAATTAAATTGAATAAGGCAGAAATTTTGGCAATTTTCAGGATGTTTTGACAATTTTTATTGTAGGAAACCACCACGATTTTCATGCCTTGTTGCTTCCATTCTTTAAGTTGTTGCACATTTTCCTCGATAATCTCAATATCTTGGCCGGCGGATAAATGCGTAAAGAAACTATCCTTAAGATGACATAGACCCAATAAGGCATTTTTTTCTTCTTGTACATTCAGCGCTTCAAAATAAGCCTCAATACCTTCCAGATTAGAACGATTTGCAAAATACTGGACGTAATCATGATGAATATCAAACTCGCCATAGTCTTTTGCAAATATTTCCCGGTGATGACTAAAAAAAATATCCAACACTTTTTTCCAAGCTTGCGCATGAATTTTTTCGGTGCGTATAATAATCCCGTCAAGATCACAAATAGTGGCTAAGATGTTTGTATACATAATAATTTCCTTATTGACTATTACACTGCATAATCGCAGTCACGAGGTCTGCTACCTCAGCAAGCGTCGCCAAATGATATTTGGCATGAAAGTTAGATTCCCCTACATGTATGGCGGTGTTATATTGTGGATGAGCCTGATACATCTCCTCATCGGTTGCATTATCACCTATTGTAATGAGTAAATCATCGGGCAGCCAGTTTAAATTTTTTAGAATCTGTTTTACCGCATAGCCTTTGTTCACTGATTTCGTTTGCCCGCTGAGGATGGTAAGCTCAAATTTGTTTTTTCGCCATTTTTTGTCGGATAAACGCTGGGTTAAAATGGAATCCGTAGATAGTAATTGATCAAGTGATAAAAATAGAAAACATCGTTTGGAATTTTTAATCTGTGTTAGCAGTTCATTTTTATAGCCTTGTAAAGGCATGGAGCGATAATGCGCACGTTGCGTGGCTAAATCCCAATTTTTAAGAAATTCGTCGATCCAATTGATATTGTTATAGTGAATGACGTGCTCTCGCAACTGAAACATTCTAGTCTTTTTTTCTAAAGGATTAATCGTCAATGCTTTATGCAAAGTTTCAGCAAATGCTTCAATATCATAAGGATTTACCAATAAAGCTTCCCGCATTTCTGTAGCAGCGCCCGCCATTTCGCTCAATATCAAGACTCCGTCTTCGTTGCTTTGTGCGGCGACATATTCTTTACAAACCAAATTCAATCCATCGCGTAATGGCGTGACCACGGCGACATGGGCTATTTTATAAAACGCAATAATTTCTTCTCGCGTGAATGAGCGATAAAGGTATTGCATGGGTGTATATTCAGTATCGCCAAATTCGCCATTGATGTGTCCTACTAACTTTTCGACATCGGCGCGTAATTTACGATAACTTGCAATATCTGTACGCGTGGGCACACAAATTTGAATGAAAATTACTTTCCCAATGTATTCAGGATGTTTTTTTAGAAATAAACGAAATGCTTCCAATCTTTCCAGAATACCTTTGGTGTAATCTAATCGATCTATGCCTAAAAAAACAATATGGTTGCCAATTTTTTTTATAAGATTTTTAGCTTTTTTAGAATCGGCTTGAACACAGTGGTCAATCATATTGATGTCTACACCTAATGGTTGCGCAATCACTTTGACTCTTCTATTTTGAAAAAATATTTCATCTAAATGTGTAGTGCATCCTAAGGATCGATTAATGCTGGTGATAAAATTTTGAACGTAATCTAAAGTATGGAAGCCGACAATATCTGCACCTAATAAACCTTCTAAAATATTCAGGCTAGATTGTATGATATTAAAAATTTCAGGCGAAGGAAAGGGAATATGATGAAAATAAGCAATAGATAAATTGGCATGAGTCTTTCGCAATAAATAAGGCAGGAGCATCAGCTGATAATCTTGAACCCAAACTTTATCGCCTGGTTGCAGGATGTTGCTGATAGTTTGACAAAATATTTCATTTACCAATTGGTACGCAAGCGTTTCTTTCTGAACAATATGAATTTTTTCTGGAAAATAATGAAAAAGTGGCCAGATTAACTTGTTGCAAACGCCATTGTAATATGGCTTATACAGTTTTTTGGGGATATCCACCGCGATAAGGTTTTGTTTGGCTAACTGTTCCTTGATTTCTTCATATCCGGGTTCATCTGAAAAAATTCCAGAATGACCTATCCATAAAGTTTTTTCATTATGATGGATTTCACCAAATCCGGCAACCAAACCACCTACGCTTTTCTCATAAACGGTTTTATTGTCAGTTTTTAGGATAGTCACTGGCAATCGGTTAGAAACGATAAATAACCTTCCTGATTCTGGCATGATAGTACCCTAAGTATACCCTTCGTAATCTTGTTCATGATGAATATGCGTTTGTACTAAGAAGATGTGAGCAGGGCTATGCTGTGGATTTAATTTAATAAAATTTTTATTTCCTTGCCATATAAAAGTTTCATGATTTAGCAAATCACGGACGGCAAAACCTTCGTGAGGATTAATACCAAATTTTTCTATAGGGAATGTCAACCAACCGGTTTGTGTATAATGAGGATCTAAATTCACTACGGTTAATATCAGATTAGAACTTTTAGTCGACTTTTTAGTATAAGTAATTAATTTGTCGTTATCAATGGAGTGAAATTCTAATGTTTCATCGCTTTGTAAGGCGGGATTCTCTTTTCTAATTTGATTGAGGCGCATAATAATATGTTGAATGCTTTTTGGATCATCAATATTCCAATCTCTTACCTCATACTTTTCTGAATTGAGATATTCTTCACTTCCAGGGCCCATCGGTTCATGCGTCAATAATTCATAGGCGGGGCCATAAATGCCATAATTGGCGGTAAGCGTTGCTGCTAACACGACACGAACAATAAATCCAGCTCTACCTGAATGTTGCAAGTATTCATGCAAAATATCGGGTGTATTAGGCCATGCATTGGGTCGAAAATATTCGATGAGCGGAGCTTTGGTAATTTCAGTAAAATATTCAGTGATTTCATGTTTGCTATTTCGCCAGGTAAAATAGGTGTAGGATTGCGAAAATCCGAGCTTGGCCAAATAATACATGACACTGGGTTTGGTAAACGCTTCGGAAAGAAAAATCACTTCTGGATAATCACGTTTAATTTCCTTGATGACCCACTCCCAGAAGAAAAAAGATTTTGTGTGTGGATTATCAACACGAAAAATTTTTACACCGCGCTGAATCCAAAATAACAGAATGCTTTTGAGCTCTTCCCAAAGCGCTTGCCATGCCGGATTTTGGAAATAAATCGGATAAATATCCTGATATTTTTTTGGTGGATTTTCCGCGTATTGAATAGTACCATCCGGCCGCTTCTTAAACCAATCCGGATGTGCTTTGACATACGGATGGTCTGGTGAGCATTGTATGGCGAAATCCAAGGCAATTTCCATGTTTAATTCTTTTGTGCGCGCAATTAATCGAGCAAAATCTTCGAAATTGCCTAATTGTGGATGAATGGACTTATGCCCCCCTTCTGGAGAGCCGATGCCCCAGGGACTACCGGGATCATTAGGGCCTGCTTGTGGATTGTTATTTTTGCCTTTGCGATAACTCATTCCTATCGGATGAATCGGTGGAAGGTAAATAACATCAAAGCCCATTTTTTGGATGTAGGGCAAATGATTAATCAAGTCATTAAACGTTCCGTGTTCGTACGGATTTTTTCCTAATGACCGGGGAAATAATTCATACCAACTACTAAAGCGTACTTTTTCACGGTCTACGCATATCGATAAAATGCTTTCATAAAGCACTACAGATTCGCTATCAATATGTAGGCTCATGATATTTGTTAATTCAGGATCATGAATCGTTTGTAAAAGATCCTGGGGATTGGGTGAGTTTTGTATTTTGTGAAAAAGATATTGTAGTTTTTCTGCATGCTTGCCGTGCGCTAATGCTTTCACTTGTTCAATCAGTTGCAATCCAATATGGATCTCAATTGAAATATCTTTTTGAGCGCCGATCCAACGTTCTATATTGTATTTCCAGGTTGCAAAATGGTTTATCCACGCTTGAATGGTATAATCGTATTGTCCGATTTGTTGTAGAGAAAATTGACCTTGCCAACGATCATTCCCGATAAAATACAGTGGAGCAGATTGCCAATGCTCGGTATTTTTAGGGCGGTATAACAACATTGCGCTAATTTGATCATGGCCGTCAGCGAAGATATTCGCTTCGACAGTAACTAAATCATGCACACAGCGTTTGATTGCAAAACGCCCGCCATCAATTTCAGGCCACACGTTCTCAATTACAATTCTCTTCATAAATCCTTTTGGTCATTAAAAAGTAAGGCGATAGGAAATTGATTAAATATATCGCTTACTCTAATAAGAATAGCATCTTTCTTGAATTCTACTAAATGTTTGTTTTGTGTGAATAAATTAGTTAAAGAATTTGGAAAATTTTTGGGCAATTTTACAGCGGTTGCTCCCCAATTTACCCTTTTTAAGGGTAATTTTAGTGTAGGCGTTAATGTAGAGGTAAATCTTAGAGCGAGGACAATCACGTACTGCTGACCATATTGGCGGGCAAAAGCGATAACACAGCGTTGTTTTGAGCCTTGAACAGTTAATGGAATATATTTGCCATAGATAAATAACTCATGGTGATGACGCCTAAACCAAAGCACAGATCCGGTAACATATCTTTTTATATACCCGTTTTGCCAAGAACGTTGCATAGTTTGCAACGGGATAGTCAATAAAGATTTACGTTTAAGAGATTTAAAATCGATAGGGGTACGATTATCGGGGTCCATTAAATTGAAACGCCATTCTTCGCAGCCTTGATAAATATCCGGGATCCCGGGGGCTGTGAGTTTAATCAATAATTGGCTTAGGGAATTCAACATGCCATAAAAAGCAATTTTTTTCTGAAAAAGGAGAAAATCTTTCAAAAATAACTGTTGATGTTTTTTATGGAATAAATTATCAATAAATTGATGCAGCGCTATTTCATAGATAGCGTTAGGTTCTTGCCATGTTGTATGCGTTTTATTCTCCCTAGCGGCTTTAATAAAAGTATCTTGCAATCTTTTTTTGAGATATAGCGTAATTCGTTTGGTTTTTAGCGGATATACACCTAATAAGCTTTGATAAATAAAGGTTTCTAGATTAAATTCAGGAATGGTTTCTCCTTGGATTTTAGTTTTTAAAGAACGCGTATTTCGATGCCAACGCTTTAGCAAAATAATCCATTCCTCATGTAATTCAGATAACACATTAATTCGCGCGCGTACATCTTCGCTGCGTTTAGTATCGTGAGTAGAAGTCGTGTTTAAACTTAAAGAATAAGATAATTGGCGTTGACTTAAAAAAATATGCAGATCTTCAATTTTTTCAAAAATATTGACAATATCCGGACTACTGCCAACCTCATTTGTAGAAATTAATGGATTATATTGATAACACGTCGTGTCCTCATAGCCTTTTGCCATCACCGGGCCGGTGTATTGCTGCCAATGCTTCAGCCAGTTTAGCCATAAGTATCGTTGTTTTGTGGGTAAATTTTTAAGACTAAAAATAGTCTTTCGTAGGCTCTGCAATATCTTTATTTGCGCAGAAGATTTGGCTTGATGGATAGCAAGATTGAATGCTTCCATTAAATATTTTTTATCTTCAGGACTAATTTTAGCATGCAATATATAAGTCCGATAAATAGGTAAATAAACGGTTAAATGAATAATCGCTTCCCTGATTTCTGAAAACTTTATAGAAGGAATATTGAATAACCGTAAAAGTATGAGAGCGAGTTGAGTCGTTTCTTGAGAAAATAAATGCTGAATAATCCAGCGTTTATTGGCATGGTTAATATCATGCCAATTCGCCTTTTGTTTGGTGAAATCATGATAGTGAGCTTTAATTTTTAGATAACCCTGCCGATCGATAAAAATACAATTGAGGTGATTTAGGAAGTCATACCCTGTAGTGCCCATAATGGGCCAATCTTTAGGTGTTTTTTCTTGGAGTCCTAAAATTTTTTCGGTTACGAGATAGATATGTTGCTGTTTGAGCTTATAAGTTCTTTGATCGAGTCTTTTTAAATAGGTTAATGGATCGAACAATCCATCAATGTGATCGATGCGTAAGCCGGTAACAAAATTTTGACGGATAAATTTAAAAATGAGCGTATGAAAATCATTAAAAACCTTTATATCTTCCATTTTTAAGCAAACCAACTCATTAACATCAAAGAATCTTCGATAATTCAGATGACCTTCCTGTGTAAAGGCGATATCAAAATATTTTGCATAAGGAGATTTTTTACGATGTAAGACTACATTCTGCCACCAGAGATTCTCTTTGGAGGCCGCCATATGATTAGGCACAATATCTAACAGCAGAAACAAATTATGTTTACGTAAATAACGGCGCCAACTTTTAAAAGCCGGTAAATCACCGATTTCTCTGTTTAACTGTTTAGGATTAATACCATCATATCCATGCAGGCTGCCGCGTTTGGCTGACGTTAATGGAGAGGCATAGATATCTGAAACCCCTAAATTTTTTAAATATTTTATTAATTTATGTGCATTAGAAAATGTAAAATAAGCATTAAATTGCAAACGATAAGTACTACTGGGGATATGCAAAATATTTTTATGCGACATAGACTTCTAATTGTTGAGCTAAAGTTAAAAAAACTTTCACCCATGCTGATGCTTCCGGGTTACCAGCGTCTGCATTGATTTTAATCTTAGGATAGATATCTTCTCGTAATCGATAAAAATCATTCTGTGTATGGTATAAATTGATTTTAAAAGGTAAGCGTTTGGTTACATTTAAAGCATTAATCAGATTTTCAAACAGTTTAATAGATTTGTCATTCTGCAAAATTTGCTTCATCATTTTTTCTAATGAATTTTTCAGCACAAAGCCAATATCTATGGTGTTTAAAGAGATGTGTAATCTTTCTATTTCATCTAACAGTTTGTTAATGGTTTTGATCTTAAATTTTTCATTAGCAAAAGCCTCTTTAAGTTCAGTGAGCAATACATATTCAGCAGTAGATTTCAGAGAGGGGGGAACAGGAATGCCTAGCTCGTTAATATAGCGAATAAGTGCTGCATGATGCCGATAATTTTGTTGATAATTTAATTCAATTTCTTTTAATAAATGGCCTAATACTTTGTTTAAAACCCAGCGTTGTTTATCTTTAAATAATGAATTGATCGAGAAAGTGAATGGGCCAAAATATTGATTGATCAATTGATTAATCCCAACAAAATCAGATAAATTAAATTTCCAAATGATTTCTTCCCATGCTTGAAATAATTCTGAATCAGTTTGCACCGGTTTGATGGCGCAAGCTAAATTATGATCTCCGAAATGAATAACTGAAAAAGCCAATTGAATATTTTCTCTGGTAATAATTGATTGAAAACGTCCATGACCCGTAATTAATTTTGTATATCCAGAAGAAATTTTATCCACGATGGCTTCCACTTGATAACAAAAAATTCTGGTTGAGTGTGGATATTCTTCGAATAATGAACTAATGGCATAATAGGCGCCAATTCTTTGCCAATCGACTATAGTAGGCTTAATAAAATGTTCATAGATGTAACGTCCGTCAATATATTCTGATAAATTACTTTTGGCGTTGCTTAATTTTTCACTAAATGCGGTTTCAAAAGATTCTAAAAAAAGATTTTCTGCGAGTTGAATAACCCGCGCAGCGTAACTTAAAATTTGTGTCGTTTCAATGCCAGATAATTCATCAAAGAACCACCCGCAACTTGTATACATCAACATAGCATGACGCAATAATTCCATTAATTTGAGAGCGCTTTGTTGCTCCGAATCATTTAAAGGTTTGGTGGCATGTTGCTCAAAAAAATGATTTATGGATTCCGTAGATCGATCCATGATGACATTAATATAATTATTTCGCGCTGCCCACACATCTTTAAATAATTCTTTCCCTTTTTCTTCAATGTGCGGAATTAAAGTGTCGCGCAGCCAATCTAAGGCGTGTCGTAAAGGGGCTCGCCAATATTGATGCCATTCAGCATGCAAGCCAATACGGCAGCCACAAGCGTTTCTCCAACGCTCAACGCCATGTGCGCAACTCCAAGAAGAATTTTCATGAGTCTCAACTTCATGGGTTGGTGGAAATAGTTGTATAAATTGTGCATAATTGGTGATCGTCGCTGATTTTTCACTTTCTACATGTTGTAGAGCATAGGCCAAAGCCATGTCACCAAAGCGGTGATGATGACCGTAAGTTTCTCCATCTGTCGCGATATTCGCCAATTGTGGACGATTGATATCTTTAGAAAATATTTGCAATACTCTTTCTGCCAAGTTTTCTCCGCTATCCAATAAGTCTTGAAACGCTGTTGCTTGTGAAACTGGCCCATCATAAAAAAAAATGATGATTTGCTTTTTATTCGGTAATTTTTGGATATAAGGCATAGTAGGAGAAATATGTCCGTCACGGATGGTATCCCATTCGTTTTCACCTATTTTCCGGCATTTTTTGGCTTGATGCTGCGCCAGAATTGTAAATGTAATACCTAATTCCGCCATAATACTGAGTGATTCTAGATCCACCGCCGTTTCTGGCAACCAGAGACCTAATGGTTTACGTTTAAAACGAAATTCAAAGTCTTTTATTCCCCAGAAGATTTGGGTAAATTTATCTTTTGTATTAGAAAGCGGTAAAATCATATGATTATAGGCTTGCGCTATAGCGTTCCCAAATCCATCGCAACGCTGTTGGCTTTCACGGTCCGCTTGTAATATCGCCTGATAAACATCGTTAGCGTTATTTTCCATCCAAGACAGCAAGGTTGGGCCAAAATTAAAACTGATTTTCGCGTAATTATTCACAATTTTGGTAATGCGGTTTTCTTTATCCATGATTCTTGAACTGGCGTTTGGGTTATAGCATTCTTCGGTAATCCGTTCATTCCAATCGTGGTATGGATAGGCGCTATCTTGTTGTTCAACAATTTCGAGCCATGGGTTTTCTCGAGGGGGTTGATAAAAATGACCGTGGATACAAATAAACCGTTGCATATTATTCCTTTGCTGCTTGCGGTTTGAATAACGTAATTGCTAAAGGAGGAATGCAAAGTTTGAGTGAATAGGGTCGTTGATGAAACGGAATAATTTCAGTGTATACAATATCTGGATTTCCCTTATCGCTTCCGCCATAAATTGCTTTATCGCTATTAGCGATTTCTTGCCATGCGCCAAAAATAGGAACACCTATGCGATATTCTTTATGAAATTGCGGGGTAAAGTTAATAACCACCAGAATTTGATCTTGTAAGTTTTTAGCATGTCTCAAGAAACTAATGATGCTATGTTGAAAGTCGGAGCAATCAATCCATTCAAATCCTTCTGGAACGGTATCTAATTCATGCAATGCATTAAAAGATCGATAGATTTCATTTAGTGTCCGTACCCATTGTTGTATGCCGTGATGGCGGTCATTTTGCAATAAATGCCACTCTAAACTTTGATCATGTGACCATTCTTGCCATTGCGCAAATTCGCCGCCCATAAATAACAATTTTTTTCCGGGCTGTGTATAAAGACAACCCAATAACAGACGTAAATTAGCGAATTTTTGCCAATCATCGCCTGGCATTTTTCCTAATAGTGAACCTTTACCGTGTACCACTTCATCATGCGAGAGTGGCAACACAAAATTTTCAGTGAAAGCGTAAAGCATGCGAAAGGTAAGTTGATCATGGTGATAACTGCGATAAATCGGATCTAAGCTGAGATAACGCAAAGAGTCATGCATCCAACCCATATCCCATTTATAACCAAAGCCCAAGCCGCCAATATAAGTAGGCCGCGAAACCATTCCCCAGGCTGTAGATTCTTCCGCTATGGTTTGCACATCAGGATAATGCTTGTAAATTTCTTCATTCAGCTTCCTTAAAAAATTCAAGGCTTCTATATTTTCTCTTCCGCCAAATTGATTGGGAATCCATTCTCCGTCTTTGCGCGAATAATCGAGATAAAGCATGGAAGCCACAGCATCCACCCTGAGTCCATCCACATGGTATTGGTCAAGCCAAAAAAGCGCGCTGCTATACAAAAAACTACGCGTCTCGTGCCGGCCGTAATTGAAAATGGCGCTATTCCAATCAGGATGATAACCCAAGCGGGGATCAGCATGTTCGTATAAATGCGTGCCATCAAAATAGGCTAATCCGTGTCCATCCGTCGGAAAATGTGAAGGGACCCAGTCTAAAATTACCCCGATATTTTGTTGATGTAGATAGTTGATTAAATATTTAAAATCGTCGGGATTGCCATAACGGCTGGTAGGGGCAAAATAACCGGTAGTTTGATATCCCCAGGAACCATAAAAAGGATGTTCCATTATCGGCAAGAATTCGACATGGGTAAATCCCATCTCTTTAATATAATCGCTGAGAGGTTTTGCTATTTCTCGATAGGTTAAAAATCGTTGTTTTTGGTCAGGCACACGCCGCCATGAACCTAAATGCATTTCATAAATAGCAACAGGCTGTTGAAAACTTAAGTTTTCTTTGCGGTTATTCATCCAGGCCTGGTCCTGCCATTCATAAGTAGATTCCCAAACAATGGATGCTGTATGCGGAGGGGTTTCTGCGTAGAATGCAAAGGGGTCCGCCTTATCTATTTGTAGATGATCATCGTGAGAAACAATATGGTATTTATAAGCTTGGCCTTTCGTGATTTCTGTGAAGAATCCGGCCCAAATTCCAGAGCTTTTGAGTGGTTTTAAGGGAGAAGCCGTTTTACTCCAGCCGTTAAAATCCGCCATTAGAGAAACTTGTTTGGCGTTAGGCGCCCAAACCGCAAAATGCACGCCTTTTTTTCCATCTAAAATAGCAGGATGTGCGCCAAGAATTTTATATAGGCGAACATGATTTCCTTCATTAAATAGGTAGATATCAAAATCGCTGATCATATACGCCTTTGACGTGACGGGCTATGTTTTTGAGTATAGCACAAAGAGAGAGTTTTTGATGGATATACTCAAATAGCTTGATCAAGCGAATTCATGAGAGTAATTCAAGCAATCCACGACAAGGAATATTCACTAAAGATGGGCGATTATTAAGCTCGTAATTAATTTCATAAATGGCTTTTTCTAATAACATGGTGTGCATCAACAAAGACAAGTCTTCTTGATTTTTCGGTAAGAAATGCTGGTTTTTAGCGGTATCGAAATAGCTTTGTAAAAAAGCAACACAGCTCCACCGATACCAAAAATTTCCCCAAGTTTGTAAAGTGTCTAAATCTTCTTCTCTAAATAAAGTGGTTGGGCCATATAAAGTTGTTTGGATTGCGTAATGAAAAGAGCGTAACATACCAGCTACATCAACTAATGGGGATTTTTTAATTCTTCGTTCTGACATTGAGCGCGCAGGTTCACCTTCGAAATCAACAAAAATAAAATCTTTTCCAGTGAACAGGACTTGCCCTAAATGCAAATCACCGTGCGTGCGAATTAAGTCGCCGCTGATTTTGTGTTTGATAATTCGTCGTAATTGCGTATCTAATTTTTCGCTTAAATCTAATACTTGTGTCGCTAAAACTTGATTTTCTGGGGATAAAGTTTTAAGCGATTTTCTAAGTTGATTAAATGTCCTTCCAGTTAATGAACGAATCGATTGATAAATTGCCCGTTGATTCAGTGAAGTGAATGGCTCAGGAATGAATTGCGCGTCATGGGTATTAGTGGATAAAGCAATATGCAATTCGGCAGTATGCTTACCCAATAATTCTGTAGAATGTAAGATGTTACCTAATATGGATTGCACCTCTTCAGGAATGCCAATGATTTCATTGAATATTTGTTCAATAGAGGGAATGGGTATGGGTTTATTTTCTGTATTCTCTTTAGGCATCGTGAGCATTTGCTCAAAAAAGCGATTAATGTTGTTTACCATATAATCCCAACCATTCGTTTCATGCGGGATATATTGGTGTAATGTCATCAATGAAATGGTGTTACCTTTTTTATCAAAGTATTCAAATGCCCCAGCTAGAGCGGGTACATAAGGGAAATGCGCTTTTTCTGTTAAATAACTGCCGATTTCAATATCTGGATTGGAGCCTACGCCTACTCTTCGATAACATTTTAAAATAAACATTTTATCATACACTATTGAAGTATTACTTTGTTCCAGTTTTACAGGATAAGACTCCAATTGAACATTTTTATCGTATAGCTTTCGGAAAACTGATGAGCGTTGTGTTTGCATGACGCCGTTATGACCTTTAAATTTTTGGCTGCGATCTATTGCGGCTATTATATTTTGCGTGAAGCTGGGGTGGTGGCAAGCATCTACTATATAACCATTTTGTTGGTTGAGTCTAGCAATAATTGCCTGTGGATATTGTTCTAGTATTGTGATAGCAGCTTCTTCAAGTATAAAAGTCAATGGTAAAAAATAAAGAGCGGTATCGTCTTTTAAATCTGTCACTTCCAAAAATAATAAAATAAATTGATTTTCTTTACTGGCTATAGAAATTGTTTCAACGATACTAACTTTTTTAATGCTAGATGATTTTCTGCCAAACCAACGTTGCTGTGGTAAATAGTCTTTTAAAGCTTTTTCAAAAGAAATTTTTAATGCTTCTTTTAGAATATTATCCCAATTTCCTTTAAATGAAAATTCAACATGGGGTTTTTGTTTATCAGTTGATGTATATTGGTCTTTATCTTTAGATTGTAGTAAAAACCAATAAAAATTATGCGGGCCTATCGACAACGTATAAGGACTATTGCTGATTGTTGGAAATTTATTTTGACCAAATAATTCAAGTGGTGTGAAATCCATCCACGGCCCAAGATCTAATTCGACGTATTCTGGAAAACGCGATAAATTTACCACAATCAATAAAGTCTCTTGTTGGTAGGTAGAGGTGAAGGCTAAAACTTTTGAATTTTCGGGATATAAAAATTGTAATTTACCAAGCGCTAAAGTCGGATAGCGTTTGCGTAACGCTATCAAACGTTTCATCCACCACAACAAAGATTCCGGATTATTTTCCTGTATTTCCACATTGACAGATTCATAGTGATATTCTGGGTCAATAATAACAGGCAAAAATAACCGATGCGGATGCGTTGCAGAAAAACCTGCATTAATATTGGCGCTCCATTGCATAGGTGTGCGTACTGCATTGCGATCACCTAAGTAATAATTATCTCCCATACCAATTTCATCGCCGTAATAAATGACGGGTGTCCCGGGGATAGCAAACAGCAGCCCGTTCATCAATTCAATTTTTTTACGATTATTGCTGAGTAAAGGTGCTAAACGCCGTCTGATCCCTAAATTAATACGGGCTTGCGGATCTTCGGCATAAACTCGATACATATAGTCTCGCTCTTCATCGGTCACCATTTCCAGAGTGAGTTCGTCGTGATTACGCAGAAAGATGGACCATTGGCAGGGTTCAGGAATAGGAGGAGTTTGTTGCCAAATATCAATTAAGGGAAAACGATCTTCCATTTTGAGTGACATAAACATGCGTGGCATCAATGGAAAATGAAACGCCATATGACATTCATTACCTTCTCCAAAATAGGCAACGGCATCTTCAGGCCATTGATTCGCTTCCGCCAATAACATGCGGTCTTGATAATGGCCATCAATGTGTTTGCGTAACTTTTTTAAGAATGCGTGAGTTTCCGGCAGATTTTCACAATTAGTGCCTTCTCGTTCGTAGAGATAGGGGACGGCATCCAAACGTAAACCGTCCACTCCTATATCAAACCAAAAATCCAGCCATTGTAAAACTGCCTTTTGCACTAAGGGATTATCAAAATTTAAATCAGGTTGATGCGAATAAAATCGATGCCAATAATAAGCTTGTGCGACAGGGTCCCAAGTCCAATTAGAAGGCTCAAAATCTTTAAAAATAATACGCGCCTCTTGATAACGTTCAATCGTATCACTCCACACATAGAAATCTCGCCATTTACTGCCGGGTTTTGCTTGACGTGCGCGTTGAAACCAAGGATGTTGATCAGAAGTGTGATTCATCACCAGTTCCGTGATCACGCGAATATTACGGCGATGAGCTTCTCTTAAGAATATTTTAAAATCCAACAATTGACCATAAATCGGGTTGACGCTGGTGTAATCCGCAATATCATAACCATCATCACGCAAAGGTGAGGGATAAAACGGCAGTACCCAAATGGCCGTTATCCCAAGGTCTTGTAAATAATCGAGTTTTTTCATCAAACCACGAAAATCGCCGCTGCCATCTTTATTGCTATCATAAAAAGCACGTACATGTAGCTGATAAATAATAGCTTCTTGGTACCACTTAGGTGTATGGTTGTTGGATTGAATCATAAGATTAATTATAGAAAACAAAAGGAATATATTCTTCAGGAATATATTCTTCTCGCGATGGGGGTTCATAAGGGGGGAGAATCGCGATTCTCCCCCCTTGATTCCAAGCATCGGGTTTCCCGATGCGCAGGATCAAAATAAAAGCCTAATTATAGAAAACAAAAGGAATATATTCTTCTCGTCAAGGAGTTCACAACGTGGAGCAGATCTGACTATACCCATTACACTTCAAGATGCGAAGTTTAGCGCCCAGTGACCGAGCGATCGTCGAGTTGCGATTGAGCCAAAGTGCAGGAATACTCCCTGTATTTCAAGCTTTGGCGATTGAGCAACTCGGCGAGCGCGATGCGTCAATGGGATGCTAAACTTCGCATCTTGAAGTGTAATGGGTATATAATTATGGGATGTTAAAAACAGTAAAATTAGGGATTTGGATGTCCTGTTTTCTTTATGTCCTGCAAGCCTTTGGTGAAAATGGGATTCAATTGGCAAAATGGAGAGAATGTTTAATCACCGTAGCAAAACAATGTTCGGCATCCAAAGAAGAAATTCCCGACATTCCAGAATTTATGCATTGTTATCTGCCAAAGATGAATCAATTAAGTATTTGCAAACAAAATATATCGCTATTTAATCAGGGAAATGTGTATGATATTGAGGAAATTCGAAACTATCCGTCAGTTGCAGTAATTAAAGCCAAAGTGTTAATGGCGGATATGTCCACACGATTGTTGATGATGACCACACAGGGCAAAATTGTTTTCTTAGCATCAATCAAACAAAAAGATTTGCTGCAGGCTAAACCCAGTATGGGGGCGCTATTAAAAAAATATCCGCAAATTTCGGTGTGGGGCATGGCAGATGCTTTTCCAAAGGTAGTTGCTTTGCAAAATCATCAAATACGTTTGGTATTTAAGCAAAGTTTATTAAACGGTTGCATGGCGTGTGAATCTCTTGGGGCCGTGGCTGTTGCCTATGATTTTGATTCGGCAGGTCGTTTTTTACAATATCATGTTTTGAAGGAATAATGGAAAAGACATTGCCGAGTCATAATGTGGTCGCGACTAGCATAGGAAACATTCTAGAATGGTTTGATTTCGGATTATTCATTTATCTAGCGCCGGTCTTGGGGATGCATTTTTTCCCTTCTCATAATATTCATTTCTCCACCCTCATTGTTTTCATTGTTTTTGCAGTGGGTTTTATCTGCCGTCCTGTCGGGGGGATTTTTTTGGGACATTTGGGAGACCGTATCGGCCGAGCCAAAACTTTAATTTGGTCGATTATCGCCATCAGCAGTTCAACTTTATTAATTGGTTTGTTGCCGACTTATCAAGCAGTCGGTGTATGGGCGCCGATTCTATTTATTATTTGCCGCTTAATTCAAGGATTGTCTGTGGGAGGCGAGTATAGTGGGGTTATCATTTACCTTGCTGAAAGCGCACCACAACGCCGGCGCGGATTTTTTACGGCTTTTGCAGCGGTCGGATCCTGTTTGGGTTTTTTGTTGGCGACGGGCATGGCGTATCTCAATACACGAATTTCCTTACCTTGGCTCGATGATTGGAAGTGGCGCATACCTTTCCTGGTGAGCGGGTTTTTAGGTTTATTTATTTTAATTTATCGAATAAAATTAATAGAAACCCAGCCTTTTCGAGCGCTTTTAAATTCACAATCGGTCCATCGTGCGCCTTTATTTAAGGCATTAAAACACGTTCCCATAAAATTAATGCAAATTTTAGGATTAACCTGCATGGGCTCCACGTTTTATTATATGTTTTTTGGTTATTTACCCACGTATTTGAGTCAGTATTTCAAAACGCCTTTAACTGTAGCTTTAAAATGTCAAAGCATTATTCTTATTTTAATGCTGTTTTTCTTGCCGCTTGCGGGCTGGTTAGGAGATGTTGTGGGCAGAAAAAAAATGCTTTTGGTGGCATCAGGTGGAATTATGCTGCTGACGATCCCTTGTTTTTATTTGGT
Source organism: uncultured Pseudomonadota bacterium (assembly GCA_963702315.1). GTDB lineage: Bacteria > Pseudomonadota > Gammaproteobacteria > Coxiellales > Coxiellaceae > JAFEDN01. The sequence goes on along the minus strand of CAVPCA010000037.1, from coordinate 25,130 downwards.
GCAAACATCATCGACCGTTGTCATGTTAATGGGAATGGCAATAGCTGCTCTTTTAAGTGCTATTGAACAAGGGAGCAGCTTAACGACATTTGTGGAAAATTGTCCGCTGGATGTTCGTTATAGTGGAATTTCTTTTGCCTATAATTTAGGTAACACATTATTTGGCGGGACCGCACCTTTGGTGATTAGTCTACTGGCTGGGGCCAACAATCATTTAGCGCCCGCCTTTTATCTTATTTTTATGGCCTTTCTTACTTTTTGTGTCGTATTAACCTTAAAAAATAAACGAATTTCCCAAGTGGACACTTTGATCGAAGATTACAATGAGATAAAGCAATTGTAACTATACTTTGAAGGCAAAATAGATTATAAAGATCACTGCCAGTAAATATAAGACGGCGTTTAAGGATTTATATTTTCCAGTGGCTAACTTTAAAACAACGTAGCTGATAGCGCCGATGCCGATGCCATCGGCTATGGAAAAGGTAAAAGGAATCATCAATGCGGTCATGATGCAAGGCACAAATTCTGTCGCGTCTTTAGTATCAAATAGCACAACATTTTTCATCATCAGTAATCCCACGTAAAAAAGCGCTGGCGCTACCGCAAAACTGGGCACGGCTTTGACTAACGGTGAAAGAAATAGGACTAATAAAAATAATATCGACACGGTTAAAGCCGTTAATCCGGTTTTACCGCCAGCTTCAATTCCGGCGGCGCTTTCTAAATAGGGGCTGGTGCTGGAAGTTCCCAATAAAGAGCCACCAATTGTGCCTAAACTATCGGAAACCAAAGTGCGTGAGATCCGTTGTGTAAATTTAAGATCATTTTTAAAAAATGGATTTTGCAATAGTCCGATCATCGTGCCTGTCGCATCGAAAAAAGCCAATAATAAAAATGAAAAGATAATGGGGACATATTCATAATGTAAAACACCTTTAATATTCGCTGCTAAAAAAGTAGGGGCAATGGTCGGTGGTAAAGCAAAAATCCCATAAAAATGACTAAGGCGCAGCACAAGGCTGAAAAGCGTAATGATAATAATCGAAATAATAATAGCCCCGTGTACGCGCAGATGATCTAAAACAGCAATAATGGCAAAGCCAAGGAAAAAAAGCAGACAGGGCAGGGAGGTGATATGCCCCAAATTTAACAAGCTTTTCCCAGTAGATTTAACAATAATACCGCCATTTTCTAACCCGATCATCGCAATAAACATGCCTAAACCTACGGCAATGGCGAGGTTGATACTCTCTGGTATGGATTCAATAATCCAAATCCGAATTTTAGTGACGGCCAAAATAAAGAAAATCACGCCGGAAATAAATACGATGCCCAAAGCATTTTGCCATGAATAACCAAGACCCAGTACCACAGAATAGGTGAAAAAAATATTAAGCCCCATGGCCGGCGCGACGACTACCGGATAATTCGCAAGCACACAAACCAAAAAGCAACTCAGCATCGTCACTAAACAAGTGGCGACATAAACCGCGCCTAAATCCATTCCCGCATCATGTAACACTGCCGGGTTAACGAAAATAATATAAGACATGGTAAGAAAAGTTGTGACACCTGCTAGAATTTCCCGCGACAGCGTAGTTTGATTGTGCGCTAAATTAAAAAATCTTTGTAATATATTCATCAGATATCCCACTTTAACGATTGGCTCAATTTAGCACAATTTGATCAGCACATAAAGTGCACCTGCACCACCGTCTTTGGGGATGGCGGAATGCAGAGCCAGCACTTTTGGATTTTCTTTAAGCCAAGCGAAGATTGCATTTTTTAGGAGAGGTTTTTCATTTTTCTTGCCTTTGCCGTGAATCAGTAAAAGATGGCGCAGGGATTGTTGTTGGCAACGGCTGATAAATTGATCGGCTGCATAGATGGCTTGATCGACAGTCATTCGATGTAGGTCCATGCGAGCTTCGATAGCGAACGATCCCTTGGATAGTTTTTTTAGCGTCTTAGTTTGCAAACCGCTTCGATTAAAGCTTAAGGTTTCATCGATTTTAACCCATTCTTCATCCCTGAGATTATCTAAAACCCAAGAATGTTCAAGCGGTGGTGGACTATTTTTTCTCCGGCGCAGGGTAGGCAATTTCTCCGCTGGTGTATTTTTGCGGTTTTTGGCTCCTGCCGAGAGCGGTCTAACGCCCTTCATGGCTTGGAAGAACTGTTCTTTTTCTTCTTTTGAAATCATAGTTGTTAAAAAAATTAGCATAAGTTCAATTTTTATACTAATATTAGTCAAAATAAAAGCAACATGGAATCAGTTATGAAACGAATAGGAATTCTAATCATCACTTTACTTTCTTGGCAATTGTATACAATTTCTGCCCAGGCGGGGACCAAAATCTACGCTTGTCCCATCATCGGTGCTAGCCAATATGGAAAACCTTACGTACTGGATAAAAGGAGTGGCCAGCATTGGAATATAACGTGGAAACAAAAGAATCAGCCGGAATGGCAATTGGCTTCTATTCCAGAAAAAATGGTTTGCGGGACAAAACGCGTCCGCGGCGTCGCCATGACTTACCAATGCGTCAAATTCCAATGTGAATCCGCTGCCGCACTGGCAACCTTAGGAGACGGCGGCCATATTCAATGCTACAGTTCTTACGTCTCCACAGATAAAACCTTTTATTGCAACGATTCTCCGGCTTAAATGCTGAGATTGCTTAAAAATATTAATATTTGTTAAAATTAAATTTAAATAACAATCTTAATACTATTCAATAGATTAAAAAGAAAAAAATAAAAAAAGAAATATTAAAAGAAATTCTATATGTTTGGTAAATTTAAAATTGCTATAAAATGGAGATTTGATATGAAAAATTTTCTTAAAGGATACGCGAATTCCCTTAATTTGTTTCCTTCTGAAAAATTTCCTAAGGTGGATACTAGTAAATTAAATTTGCCAAAAGATGCAACTGAAGCCCTGAGACGGGATTGGGAAGCGATAGGCAAAGACATTTATAAAGGAATGTCTGAAATCGATAAGGAAATAGATAATGGCAACGGAAGAAGAAAATAGCCAAGTTTTAGAACGTTCCATTGATGGTAAAACAAATAGGGATGAGCCTTGGGCGAAAATACAAGCCGCTGCTGTGTACCATAGTGGCCCTTTGCCATTATCTTCGGAATTAAAAAATTATGAAATGATTGTACCTGGTGCTGGCGAAAGAATTTTAAAGATGGCTGAAAACGAAAGCATTAGACTCCTTAAACTTATAAGAAAGAAAAAAGGTTATGCTTCACACTAACACTTCTGATCAAGATGTCCGTAAATTACGGTGTTGCGTTTATTTTAAAATTAAGTGAAACTATTTAGCGGTAGTGAGAGATGGATCAACATCCCTCACATAACTGCGGTACTGAGAGACGATCAAATCTCTCAATACCTAACCATTCAAGTTTCGGAAACAAACTTTATGGCTAAGACCATTTTACATCATTTGTCCTCTCTTTTGAACTGCTCAATTCTGCGGTTTCTGTTTCTTATTGTTAAAAAACAACAACTTACTGCATTTTTAAATGCGGTTGGTTGCTGCGTGTCTAATTTATTAGCGCCTGACAAGGAAATGGGACTGGGAAGCGACCAATCATTAGACTGGCAAATCGTAAAAAGGGTTCTTAGTCCATGCGCAGGCGCAGCATGGGACGAGGGCCCTTTAAACTCCTCATACTGCGTTGGTGGAATGGCCATATTTAAAATTAATTCATGATAAGGAAAACGCATATGAGAAAAGAACACATAGTTTTAAAAAACAACGCTAGCATTTTGATTGTGGAAGACAGTTTTGCGGCACGCGTGGCATTGGAAAATATTTTATCAAAATTAGGCGCGGAAGCGGACGTTGCGATTGATGGTGAACAAGCTATCGAGAAAACTAAAATCCACAATTATCAATTAATTCTAATGGATATTGGTTTACCAGGAAAAGATGGCTGCGAAGTGACGCAATTTATTCGCGATTGGGAAAAACAACATAACTTACTACCCGCTTATATTATTGCGCAATCTTCGCATTTAGACCAAGCAGTAGAAAAACAATGTCTAGCTGTAGGCATGAACGCGTGTTATTCCAAACCTTTATCGCTAAAAACGATTGAAAATTTAATAAAAATAGTCTTTTGCCAAGTATAAAAATCCAATTCTTTCGAAACAAACTGTAATGTGCTATTCGGAAGATTTACACAACAAACATGTTATTCGAGAAGCACCAACACATAGCTGATCCGTTTCCGCTGGTCGGACTACGTTTAGAGAAAAAAATTAACAAAAAAAATAATAACGAGAAGCACAAAACTTTCATTAGGGTTGTTGAGCGAGCCCGTTGCGGCCAGGCGGCAACGGGCTCGCTCAACAACCAGCGGACTCGGGTAATTTGCTTACCTTACATGAAAATGCTAAACATAGTCCGACCAGCGGCAATTAGCTCAACAAGCAGCGATCTTAGGTAATGTGTCAAACAACGATTTTTTCTTCTTCGAGTTGGTTTAAGAGGCGGTAAATTTTGGTTTGGATTTCGCGAAATTCGTTGTCTATGGAGGAGTCCATCACGATACCGCCGCCACCATAACAATGAATTTTTTGTCTGTCGCATAGTAAAGTGCGGATGACAATATTGCTATCCATGCGGCCGCGTACATCACAATAGGCAATAGTGCCGCAATATAAAGAACGTTGGTGCGGCTCCAATTCATCGATGATCTCAATCGCACGTTTTTTAGGTGCACCTGTAATCGAGCCACCTGGAAAACAATGTTTTATAAGATCAAAAGGATGTTGATCTGGTTTTAAAATTCCAGTGACGGTGCTGACTAAGTGGTGAATCTGATTAAAACTTTCCAGTTTGCATAAATGGGGTACTTGCACTGAACCTGGTAAACAACATTTACTCAAATCATTTCTCAACAAATCGACAATCATGATATTTTCTGCTTGATCCTTAAGGCTGACCAGTAATTCTTGTGCCGCATCCTGATCTTGTTTTGGATTAGAAAATCGTGGGCGTGTGCCTTTGATCGGTTGCGTGATAACGTGTCCATCTTTAACACGTAAAAAACGTTCTGGAGAAAAACACAAAACATCACTCTCCGGCAAATGCAGATAAGAAGCCATCGGCATTGGAAAAACTTTTTGTAAATGTTGATAAGCAGTCCAGGGCGAGCCAGCAAAATTTGCACTAAAGCGCTGCGCTAAATTGATTTGATAACAATCACCAGCCTGTAAATGCTCTTGCACTTTTTTAAATATTTGTGCGTATTGTAATTTATTCAGATTAGGAAAAAATTTTTGGGTTAATGTAAAAGGTTTATGATGAAAACCTGGTTTAGCCAATACCTCTAACAGGTGATTAATTTTTTTTGGTGAACAATTCTTCCCGCAAATAAAAAAAGTTTTTTTCAATTGATGGTCACTCACCACACTCCATTCATATTTAGCAACCACCGCTGTGGGTAAATGAATATCTTTTTTGGCTTGCGGCTGCAGATTAAACAGTTGATAACTGAGATCATAAGAAAAATAAGCCATCACACCAAAAGTGAACGGCAGCTCTTCCGGAATCGTTTGCACTTCTGAGAGCGCCATGTTTTGTTGCCATTGCTTTGCAATCAGAAACGGATCTTCACCTTCTGCACCGAGATAGACTTCGGTGGGATCGGCCACCATAATATCAAATCGGTCCACACCACAGCTATCGAGTAAAATCGCATAGGGCAAATGTACCAAATGGGAAAAAAGTGCCGCACTATTTTTCTGATAATTTAATTCGTAAATTTTCATGAGAGCATGATATGCTATTTTGATTATGTTGAAAATATTAGCGATAGAAACGGCAACCGCGGCGTGTTCAGCGGCTTTAATCAGCGGAGGGGCTGTTTATAAAAAACAACAAATTGCTCCACAAAAACACGCCGAATTAATTTTGCCGATGATAGATGACCTGTTAAATGCCGCCAACATTACTTTGCCGCAACTGAACGCCATTGCGTTTGGCTGTGGCCCTGGCAGTTTTATGGGCGTCAGAATAGCCACCGCTGTCGCCCAAGGTTTAGCCTTTGGCGCAGAACTTCCCGTTATCCCAATCTCCACCTTACAAATTTTAGCGCAAACCGCTTATGAAAAAGGCGGAGTAACTAAAGCGGTAGCCGCCTGGGATGCCAGAATGAACGAAATTTATTGGGGCGTTTATCAATTAAACCCAGAACGGCTCATGGAACCTCTACAAAATGATCAATTAAGTTTACCTAAACAAATTCAGTTCCCTACTGATCTCGAATTTACTGCTGTCGGTAACGCGTGGCAGATTTACGAGATACCATTGAAAAAAGTATTGCGCCCAGAAATCAGACAATTAGAAAATTTTTTCCCAGACGCTGAATATATGTTAAAACTAGCGAGTAACCTATACCAACAAGGAAAAACCGTCGACCCCTTAAAAGCCCGCCCAATCTATTTACGCGATAAGGTTACCAATTAAAATAGTAAGTGATCAAGTCCATATAACAATTGCTTTAAATGGATCACTTTCCGGCAGGCCAATTGAATACCCGGAATGCAACAACGACGATCCATACCCTGATGTGATATCGTAAAAATCTCACCCGGCTCCCCAAAAATAACACTTTGATGAGAAAAAAAACCAGGTAATCGAACCGAATGAATGGGAATATCCTTGTGAGCGGAATGAGAAGGTGTGCGGTTGGAAGCAATCATTTCTGCGGTTTTTATCGCCGTGCCTGAAGGCGCATCCAATTTTTGTGGGTGATGCATTTCAATAATTTCCACCGCAGGAATATATTTGGCGGTTTCCGCAGCGAATTTCATCATCAAGACCGCGCCCAAAGAAAAATTAGGCACAATAATACCGCCGATTTTTTTATGAGCGCATTGTTGTTTTAAGTCACTCATTTGTTCTGGTTTTAAACCGGTCGTGCCGATAACAGGTTTTGCGCCCGCGAGAATAATTTGCTGAGTATTGTGAGAAACAACCTCAGGCGTAGTGAAATCAATGACAACTTCTGCGCCGGTTTTATGGATGGTTTTAGCTAAATCATCTTGTTGATCCGTTTGGCCAACTAGCTCAAGGTCATTGGCTTCATTGACCGCATCCACGGCGATGCGACCCATTTTGCCTTTGGCGCCGTTGACCAGAACTTTAATGGTCATGCCGGTACTAACCTTTAAAATTTTTAGCGGCAAAATCCCAATTGGCGACTTGCCAAAAATTGTTGATGTATTTACCTCGATCATTTCGAGTATCGATATAATAAGCGTGCTCCCAAACATCGCAGGTTAACAACGGCGTTTTGCCATCGCGCAGTGGATTTTCAGCGTTCGGTGTTTTAACCACTTCCAATTCACCTTTGGCGTTTTTCACCAACCAAGCCCATCCTGAACCAAATTGAGTAAGGCCCGCTTCGGTCATTTTTTCCTGGAATTTTTCCAAAGAACCAAAATATTTATCAATTGCCGCAGCCAAATCGCCGCTCGGTTTTCCACCGCTCTTGGGTTGCATGCTGTGCCAGTAAAACGTATGGTTCCAAACCTGCGCACCGTTATTAAAAATAGGGCCTGGCGGCGCTTTTTTAATAATATCTTCCAAGCTCATTTTTTCAAATTCGGTGTTTGGTACTAACTCATTGAGTTTGGTCACGTAAGCTTTATGATGTTTTCCATGGTGGTACTCTAGCGTTTCAGCAGAAATGTGAGGGGCCAAAGCATCCTTGGCATAGGGTAGATCGGGCAATTGAAATGGCATAGCGAACCTCCTAAAAATTATTAATAAGGTAACTGATAATCCTGCTGTGTACAAGGGTATTATTATCCTAAATTCCGCAGTTGCCTCCTACTGCGAAGACCTATTGCACTCAATCTTCAGCGCACTAGGTCTTCTCGTTACGGAGGCAACTGCAGAATTTAGGATTATCCGGTCTAAAATTTAAACTAAGTAGTTGATTTTTAATGTAAAATATACATTGACAATCGACTAGGAAATTAGGTATAATATCGCATTATTCATACAGTTTATTCAGATGGGAGGTTTCATGAGCGTATTTGTTGGTAGACCAGCTCCGGATTTTACGGTTCCTGCAGTGTTAGCAGACGGCACTATTGTCAACAATTTTAACTTAAAACAGGCTATTCAAGGAAAATATGGGGTGGTTTTTTTCTATCCCCTAGACTTTACTTTTGTTTGTCCTTCAGAATTGATCGCTTTAGATCACGCCATTGGCCGGTTTAAAGAATTAAATGCAGAAGTGATTGGTGTGTCCATCGATTCGCAATTCACCCATCTGGCATGGCGCAACACACCGACAGCTAAAGGTGGAATTGGACCGGTTAAATACACGTTAGCGGCCGACGTTGCCCACACCATTTGCCGTAGTTATGGCGTAGAAAATGAAGGCGGGGTGGCTTTAAGAGGCACTTTTATTATCGATCCGGAAGGCATTATCAGATCAGTCAACGTCAATGACCTATTTTTAGGACGCAATATTGCTGAAATTATCCGCTTGTTGGAAGCCATCCAATTCCATAAAAAGAATGGCGAAGTTTGTCCCGCAAACTGGAACAAAGGCGATATGGGTATGAAAGCTTCCCCAGAGGGTGTCGCCAAATACCTAACCGAAAACGTCGATCGTTTGTAATAAACATCATTTTTCTTTGCGCGATGGGGGATCGCAAGGGGGGTGAGCAGGAAAAAGAAAATTGTCCGGTGGACAATTTTCCCTGCGAACGCCCGGCCAGCGGATGGCCGGGCTGGTCATGGCTCCAAGGAGGGTTGCATGCACAAATATACTGCAACAATCATCCATGAAGCTTCAACCAGCCGACATCCTGTGCGGCGCTCGCCGGGAAAACAGTTGCACTGTTTTCTCTTTCCGGCTCGCCCCAATGCGCAGGATTAAAACAAAAAGCGATTCACGCTGTCTTCAGCGGGGATCGCGGGCGAATAATCAAATCATTATGCAAGTGACAAAATAATTGCGCTGTGCTTTGGGCGTCGTAAATAGCAGAATGTGCTTCGTTTTGATCGAAAGGCATTCTTGCAGCCCACATGGCTTTGGCTAACACAGTTTTGCCATAAATGACGCCTGCAAGCGTTGCAGTGTCGAAACAAGTGAAGGGATGAAACGGGCTTTTTTTGCGTAAATCACAGCGAGTGATGGCTTGTTGTAAAAACCCTAAATCAAAATGCGCGTTATGCCCCACCAAAATAGCCTTGCGGCAGCCGGACTTTTTTAAGGCGCGGCGCACAAATAAAAACAATTCCATTAAAGCTTGTGTTTCGCTGATCGCAAATCGGAAAGGATGGCCAGGATCGATGCGGTTAATTTCTAACGCTCGCGGATCTATGTGCGCCCCCGGAAAAGGCTCTACGTGACAGGCATATAAATCACCCGGTATTAGTTTGCCTTCTTTAAATTCGACGAGTACTGCCGCGATCTCAAGTATGCCATCGGTTGTATCCTCACATCCGGTAGTTTCTAAATCGATCACGACCGGTAAGAAGCCATCAAACTGATCTTTAATCTCCAATTTGCCATTCCAATGTTTTGCCTGCTAATAAGGGGACCACTATACCATGCCCAAAACTTAAATGCTCGGGCACAGTGTAGGGTTTTTTTTGCAGTATAATTTTCTCTCGGTTGACAGGAAGCTTATAAAAACGCGGCCCATTTAAGCTGGCAAAGGCTTCCAATTGATTTAGCGCACCATATTTTTCAAACACCTCGGCATATAAACCGATTGCCGTATGGGCAGTATAAATCCCGGCGGAACAGCAACTGGATTCTTTCGTCATCCGCTCATGCGGGGCGCTATCTGTGCCCAAGAAAAATTTAGGGTGGCCGCTGGTAGCGGCTTTGATCAAAGCCATTTGGTCTGCCGAACTTTTTAAAACAGGTAAACAGTAATGATGCGGTTTTAATCCGCCAATCAAAAGATCGTTACGGTTCAACCACAAATGGTGAGCAGTAATGGTCGCTGCTAAGGGCGAGGGGCCTTCAAGGATCAATTGAACCGCTTCTTGCGTAGAAATATGCTCGAGAACGATTCGTAACGCAGGAAATTGCTTTAGCAAAGCTTGCAATTCACCTTGAATAAACGCTTTTTCACGGTCAAAAATATCAATTTGCGGGTTAATGGATTCACCATGAATAAGCAAAGGTATATCACATTCCTGCATGGCGTTTAATAAGGGATAAATCTCCTGAAGATTGGAAATACCCGCTGCAGAATGTGTGGTCGCCCCTTGCGGATAAAGTTTGTATGCTGTAATCAATCCACTTTTGTTAGCCTCAAAAATGGATTGCGGGGTCATGGCCTCAGTTAAATATAAGGTCATAAGAGGGGTAAAATTCACATTGTTTGGAATAAAATGGGCAATACGTTCTTGGTAAGCCTGTGCTTGAGAAACATGGGTGATGGGCGGATTTAAATTCGGCATGGCAATAACGCGGGCAAATTGTGCGGCTGAATCGGGTACAGTCCTGGCCAAAAAGTCATTATCCCGCAAATGGCAATGCCAATCATCTGGTTTAATTAAGCTGAAATGTTCCATAGGTACAATATGATCTATTTTTTCTCAAAATCAAACAGAGAAAATACCCTCGGTATTAGCCTGGGGTATTTTATTTTTCTTAAAAAAGAGCTTGCATTCTAGCACGATGGCATAGTATGGTACAAAGCTGTGCGAAATTAACAAGAGAGGGAAATAACATGAAAAGAATAACGGCTTGTTCCTTGGTTTTGCTGTCTGTTGTAGGTTCAGCAGTATTGGCAGATGACACAACTGCAACGGCTACCAACACTAGCACGGCGGCTACCAGTACCAGTACTACTGACCCCGCTGCGAGTAATCCTCCGGCTACTTCGGTTGCTCCGCATCCAACTTTTGCTCCAGCAATCACTCCCGCTGCAGCTAAAAAGAAACCGGTTGCGCAAGCCCCAGCTGCTAATCCGCCTTCTTCAATGATTCCCTACATTACCGTAGCCACTTCTCCCTATTTTTCTGAAATGACTGCGTTTGATGCTTCAGATATTTGGTCACAGCAGTCTACCATGAATGAAGATTTGTTTATTTTAAGATACAAACAAGGTGTTGAAAAAGCCTTGAGACAAAACGGCACTTCTTTGGCGAACCGTCCGGTTGTAGAGATCAGCGGTGCTATCGAAGCAGCCGCTACTGAAATCGTCAACAACTTTGGCGGGGGTACCTCAGGAGACATCAACTTAAATACGGCAGAATTAGACATCAATGCCATGGCCAGCACCTGGGCTAGCGCTTTCATGTCTTTTGAGTTTGATAATTCTCCGCCAGACATTGGTTCTCGTGTGACTAACTCTAGGGTGTATTTAAGCCGTGGATTTGCCATTATTGGTAATTTAGATGTTACACCGGTTTATTTAACAGTTGGACAGTTCTATTTACCGTTTGGCCGATATGCCAGTTATATGATTACCGCGCCGCTTACGTTAACTTTAGGTAGAATTAATGATCGCGCATTGTTGTTGGGATATTACCACGACAATCTTTTCGCTTCTATCTACACCTTCCCGGGAAACAATAGTAATACTAACGATACAATGTTTCGCCAAGCAGGTTTTAACCTGGGTTATAAATTCTTGTTTAGCCCAGATGGCGCCAATAATTTAACTGTGGGTGGTGGAGCTGTAACCGACATAACTGACTCAAATGGTATTGCCAACACGGGAAATACTACTCCAGAATTTCCAGGGTTTTCGGCAACACCTGCCGGCTCCAGCTATCCGTTACAACGTAACGTTCCTGGCGGGGATTTCCATGCGGAATTTAATTATGGGCCTTGGGCTGTGGTTGGCGAATTTATTTCTGCGCTTAACAGTTATTCCACTTTGGATATGACTTTTAACAATCACGGTGCTGTTCCTAAGGCTGGACATCTTGAACTTTGGAGAACATTTAAAATCTTCAATCAAGATTGGATGGCGGGTGGCGCGTATGGCCATTCTTGGGACGCATTAGCGATCAACATTCCACAACAAAGCTTTGATGCTTATTTACGGACTTCTTTCTGGAAGAATACGGTGGAAGAATTAGAGTTCCGTCATGATATCGATTATAGCAAGGATGATGTGGCGTTTTCTGCAGACGGTTTTGGTCCCTTCGATGGTCCTTACGTCAATGAAGGCACTGGCAGTACCCGCGAAATCGTACTCTTACAATTGGGTGTTTATTTCTAAAACTAATAAATTTTAATCAGACAGACCCAGAACGTTCCCATCTACAAGGTGAATGGCTTACTGCTGAGTTTTGTGCGGGTATTCGCAGTAGTTGCTGATTGGACAAATCGGGCATTTAGGCTTGCGGGCAATGCAGATGTAGCGTCCGTGCAAGACTAACCAATGGTGCGCGTGGGGTAAAAAAGTTTTTGGAATAATCTTCATTAATTGCTTCTCCACAGCGTGTGGCGTTTTGCCATCTGCTAAGCCGATTCTGCGCGCAATGCGAAAAATATGTGTATCCACGGCTATTGTGGGTTCGTTATAAATCATATTCAAGATAATATTGGCGGTTTTTCTGCCTACGCCGGACAGTGATTCAAGATCAGCTCGTTTTTCTGGAACTTGGCCGTTGAATTGAGTCACTAAGATTTGGCAAGTTTTAAGGATATTTTGCGCTTTGGCGTTGTATAATCCGATGGATTTAATCAATTGAATTAAATGTATTTTGCCTAGTGCTAAAATTTTTTGCGGAGTATTGGCAACGCGAAATAATTCTGGAGTGATTAAATTAACGCGTACATCAGTAGCTTGTGCAGATAACATCACGGCAATCAACAATTCAAACGGTGTGGAAAATTTTAATTCTGTGGTGGGTTGAGGATTTAATTTTTTAAATGTTTCGAAAATATTCTTGATTTTTAAGGGAGACATACCGTATTTAACCGTTTTTAGAAATTTTATGTTTGTTTCGACTTACGGCGGCGGCAATCACAGCTTTTCTATCCTCAGAAACAGCTAACATGGGTTCTCTATTTTCTTGCAAACGAAGTTCGTGTTTGCTGTTACGTTGCTGTGATAAAATTTCAAATTGCACTTGTTTTTCAGGTTCTAGTTTTGCTTTGGCGACTAAATCGATACAATCAAATGGACAAGCGGGAACACAAAGGCCGCAGCCAGTGCAATAATCGGTTAACACCGTATGCATCAATTTATTAGCCCCCAGAATAGCATCATACGGACAAGCTTGGATGCACTTGGTGCAGCCCACGCATTCGTTTTCACGGATGACGGCCGATTGTAACCACTGGCTTACCGTCATAATTTAATATCTTCTGGTTTAATGCGCTGCATTAACGGTTGAAAAGGCGCGATGATGTGACCCAGTAGCGGTTTTTCGATATCTTGCCAGGTTAAAGCTTCTATCTTTAAAAATGCAGCTATTTTTATCGCAGTTTCCGGCAGGATGGGTAATAAATAAGTCGCAAGCAATTTGAAAAAATTAATACCTTGCGTACAAGTTTGTAAAGCATCCGGTATTAGACCTTCTTTAACCATTTGCCAAGGTTTTTGTTGGTCGATGTATTGGTTGGCTTTGTCGGCAAGCAGCATGATTTCACGCACAACGCGGCTGAATTGACGATTTTCATAATATTCGGCAATCATATTTTTTGCCGCCACGAATTCTTGAAATAAATCAGGATGTGGCAACACGTCGGCTAAGCGGCCTTGCCCATATTGATGGATAAAACTGGCGGAACGGCTCGCTAAATTAACAAATTTACCGATTAAATCAGCATTTACCCGTGCGCAAAAATCTTTAAAATTAAGATCAATATCTTCGACCAGCGGGGTTAATTTTGCCGCGTAATAGTAACGCAGATATTCTGCCGGCAGTTGCTTGCTATAATCTTCCGCCATGATAAAAGTCCCGCGGGATTTTGACATCTTCTGGCCATTGATCGTTAAAAAACCGTGTGTAAAGATACTGGTCGGTAATCGAAATCCAGCACTTTTAAGCAACGCAGGCCAAAATAGCGCATGAAAATAAACAATATCTTTTCCGATAAAATGATAAACTTCTCTGCTCGAATCCGCTTGCCAATACGCATCGAAATCGATATTTTTTTGTTGTTTACATAATTTCTTTAAGCAGGCGAGATAACCCAACGGAGCTTCCAGCCAAACATAAAAATATTTTCCAGGAGCATCCGGTATTTCAAAGCCAAAATAAGGAGCATCTCTGGAAATGTCCCAGGGTTTTAATTCATCGTGCAGCCACTCTTGCATTTTGTGGCTGATACTGGCTTGAAGATGCCCTGCTGCAACCCATTGTTGCAGAAAATGGTGGTACTTTTCCAGGTTAAAGAAATAATGCAGAGATTCCTTGATAATCGGGGTGGCGCCAGATAAAGCAGAGACTGGATTTTTTAGTTCTACCGGATCGTAAGTAAATCCGCAAACTTCACAGCTATCCCCATATTGCTTGGGCGCACCACAACGTGGGCAATCGCCCAAAATAAAACGATCTGATAAAAATATTTTTTTTTCGGGATCGTAAGCTTGGGCAATGGTTTGGGAAAAAATATCCTGGTTTTTCTGCAGTTGTGCATAGAAAAAATCAAGCAGCTCGCCATTTTCAGGAGAATGCGTCGTGTAAAAATAATCAAAATTCACTAAAAAATTTTTAAAATCGCGTTGATGTGCTTCGTTCATTTCTTCGATGAGCGCAGTTGGGGTTATGCCGCGTTTTTCGGCAGAAATCATCACGCTCGTGCCATGTGCGTCAGTACCACTTAAAAACACACACTGATTACCGATCAACCGCTGCCATCGCACCCAAATATCCGCTTGGATAGCTTCTAGCAAATGACCCAAATGGATAACCCCATTGCCATAAGGTAATGCAGTCGTCACTAAAATATTGCGTACTTTATTCATCATGATAGAATAGCAAAGTATGGGAACTCCTGCTAGCGGAGTTCCTCCTTGCGCGATGGGGGATCGTAAGGGGGAGAATCGCCATTATCCCCCTTCATTCCGAGCATCAGGTTTCCTGATGCGAAGGATATAAATCAGGAAGCGATTGTGAATCGCTGAGCAAAATGCAGGTCATTACGCCAAGTGTCATTCAAGACTATCTTCAATCAGTCACATTGCCCATTCTAGAGAAAAATCTAGTAGAGTCAGGGTGGTTGCAGTCCATTCATACAAGTCAGGATACGGTACATATCACGTTAAAAACCGGTTTTGCTGCGTCATTTACCAAAAAAACTTGGGAACAGGCGCTGGAAAGATATTTGCAGTCCAAAATTCCTTCCATAAAACATGTGGTTTTACAGCACGAATTTCAAATCAAGTCCCATGCTGTACAAACCGGCTTAGCCGCTTTGCCGGGTGTCAAAAATATTATTGCGGTCGGCTCCGGAAAAGGCGGCGTAGGCAAATCCACTACTGCGGTTAATTTTGCACTGGCCCTTCATCAAGAAGGGGCGAGGGTGGGCCTTTTAGACGCCGATATTTATGGTCCGAACGTGCCGCATTTTATGCATGCTAGCGGCCGGCCAGAGATTCGTGAGAATAAAAAAATTGTGCCTTTAATCGCACATGGGATACAAATGATGTCCATGGGCAATCTGATCGAAGCTGAAACGCCGATGGTTTGGCGGGGACCGATGATTAGCGCCGCGCTCTCACAATTGTTGGGCGATACCTTGTGGCAAGATCTGGATTATCTGGTGGTGGATTTGCCGCCGGGCACTGGCGATATTCAGCTGACTTTAGCGAAAAAAATTCCTGTTACCGGCGTAGTTCTGGTCACCACTCCGCAAGATGTGGCGTTACTGGACGTGCGAAAAAGTTTGGAGATGTTTAAAAAGATGGATGTAACCGTTTTAGGCGTGGTCGAAAATATGAGTCAGCACATCTGCAGTCAATGCGGACATGTGGAACCGGTTTTCGGTCAGGGCGGCGGTGAGCGCTTTGCGCAAAATTGTGAGATTGCTTTCTTAGGGCGCCTGCCTTTGTCGTTATCGATTCGTGAGGCTGGGGATGCCGGTTGCCCCATAGTGGTTCAGCATCCTGATAGTGAAGAAGCAGGACTCTATCGCAGCGCAGCTTTGCGCATTGCAGCATTTATTGCGGCGCTAAAACCCAATTACGCGGCTAAATTTCCAAAAATTGTGGTTGAATGAGGTGGGGCTCTGTGTAATAATAACTTTTCATTTTAGCATCCCATTTGAGGCTGATCTTTGAGAGATTGACGATGTAGAAAAAAGCTTACATAGAGCGGCTATGCACGCATTTTTCTACATCGTCAATCTCTCAAATCTGAACCTCATCTGGGCGCTAAAATAAAAAGTTATTATTACACAGAGCCCGATATGTCGATAAAATCAGATAAATGGATTAGACGCATGGCGGCAAAAGGCATGATTCAGCCCTTTGAGCCGAATCAAATCCGTCAGCAAAATGACCGGAAAATTATTTCTTACGGTACTTCCAGCTATGGATACGATGTCCGTTGCGCCAATCATTTCAAAATATTTACCAATATAAATTCCGCAGTGGTAGATCCTAAAAATTTTGATAGTAACAGTTTTATTGATGTCACCACCGACGTGTGCATTATCCCGCCCAATTCTTTTGTGTTAGCGCACACTGTAGAATATTTTAAAATTCCGCGTGAAGTGTTAACGATTTGCGTTGGCAAATCTACTTATGCGCGTTGTGGCATCATCGTCAACGTCACCCCATTAGAACCCGAATGGGAAGGACATGTCACGCTTGAATTCTCCAACACGACCAATTTACCTGCCAAAATCTATGCCAACGAAGGCGTAGCCCAAATGTTATTTTTCGAATCCGATGAATGTTGCGAAACTTCTTACGCCGATCGCGGCGGGAAATATCAACATCAAAAAGGTGTTACATTGCCAATTGCGTAGGCTATTTCTGTAAAATTATGGGCGTTACTGGCATCTAAATAAGGTATTATAATAAATCGTTTTTCGTTTGTATAAAACAAACAACAAAAACAACGCTCCAGTGGGAATTAACCCTAGAACTGCAGCATTATGCAATGATAAAAGTATGCCGCCGATCATCGCCATCAATGACCAAACCAGTAAATGAATGGTCAGCGTTAAACCCATTATTTTACCCCGTTGGTTTGGATTAACTTCTTCAACCAGATAGCTCGTGAATAATGCGAAAAAAATCACATCGCCCATTGCCATCAGCACGGCGCTGACCCAGATTAATATATGATTCCAAGTTAACAGAGCGCCGATTGCCATCGCCCAGGATGAATACCAAATTAATTGTTGTTGATTGAAAAATTTTAGTAAAAAACGAATACCGATACTGGTGGCGACGATTAGCCAAAACGCAATCATGCCGACAAATAGTCCCACTTGCGCTGGAGAAAAATGATAAATATTTTTAAGTACCGGCGGCATAAATTCATAATAGCTACCCCAACTCATTTGACAGAGAATCAATAACATTAATAATTGACGTATGTTTTTCGAAGATAATAAGGTTCGATAATCTTTCCAAATATCCTTGCTGTTAAGTTTAATGCGAGTCGTTAAGGTTTCTGGGCAGTATTGCAGGACACAGAGGCTGAGTAACGCGACAATACCAACGGCAATAAAAGGCAAAACGTAAGGGGTTTGCAAAAAACCATGATAATTACCCAATTTCCCACCGATAATGGGTCCAATGCACGCGCCTGCTGCTAAAAAACATTGAACGGTGGCCATATTCAGCACGCGATTGTGATCATGGCTGATATCACTCATCA
Source organism: uncultured Pseudomonadota bacterium (assembly GCA_963702315.1). Taxonomy (GTDB): domain Bacteria; phylum Pseudomonadota; class Gammaproteobacteria; order Coxiellales; family Coxiellaceae; genus JAFEDN01. The sequence continues at coordinate 7,323 of CAVPCA010000037.1, read as the reverse complement.
GTGCAGGCCCAGTGGCAAGGTTAGCATTGAGCAACCCTGAGGTGGCGAAACCAAAAATAAGCAGGCTCGGGCTATGTAGGCATAAAGCCAAAAGTCCGCATACGGCTAGGGTAATCAGTCCCATTTGCGAGCAATACAGTGCAAATTTGCGCCCTAAATAATCTGAAATAATGGTGATAATAAAATTAGCGAGAACACCGCCGGCTTTATAAAGACTGAGACACAAACCAAATAACAAACTACGCGTCGTGTAACTTACGCTAGGCAGAAATAACGAGCTATTTTCTGAAAAGAAGATAAAAGCTAAGATGGGTAGGAGTAATTGTTGCCAAGCTCTGTTCCCATCACCACAGTTAAAAGAGATAAATATTTAGGTACCTGTCGCATGATCAAGTCCTCATTTGTTAAATTTACAGTTGCAGAAAAAAAATAGAGGTTTTTTTTTGTTTTGTCAAGGAGCAAATTACCCTGGGCCTGTTGGTTGCCTCGCTGATCCGTTGCCGCTGGTCGGACTACGGTTTAATCAGTGCCGGGACGCTTACCGCAATTTCCGCTCACGCGGAAATTGCTCCCTTACTATATCCTGCGCCTCGGGAAACCCGAGGCTGGGAATGAAGGGGGCGAATCGCGATTCTCCCCCTTGCGATCCCCCATCGCCTAAGAAAGCACCAAACTCTCATCAGGTTGTTGAGCGAGCCCGTTGACGCAGAGCCCGGAGGAATATCATTGCCAGATCCTCTTTTTACAGGGATGTAAAAAGAGGAAGCGTCCCATGGAGGGTCGTTCAAGCGGTCTGGCAATGATATTCCTTCGCTGCGGCCAGGCGTCAACGGGCTCGCTCAACAACCAGCGGTGTTAGGGGCAAATTGCAATTTCTATTTTATAAAATCTAATTAATAGATCTATTCTTGATTAATGCTAAATATAAACCTTCTAGAACGATATCGGGGGATAATTCAGTAAAAACTTTTTCTTCTTCTAGTAAATAAGAAAATCCACCGGTGCCAATGATGATTGGCTTTTGATTGGCGAAGCATTGTTGAGTAATGCCCGCGGTAATTTCTTTTAAACTGGCTAACTGGCTGTAATATAAGCCGGCTTGTATACAATGCACGGTATTTTTTCCCAATATTTTTTCAGGTTTTAGAATTTCCACAGGGGGCAGGGAGGCGGTATTTAAGTTTAGGGCTTCCATGGCGGTTTTAAATCCTGGTAAAAAGGTTGCACCTAAGAATTCTTGGTTTTCGTTGATGGCAATATAGGTAGTTGCTGTGCCAAAATCAGCGATAATTAGATTTTTTTTGGGATAACGATGTATGCCGGCAATTGCCTCCGCAATTAGGTCGGCGCCTATTTTTCAGGATTATCCGTTTTTATTTTTAGACCGGTTTTAACGCCGGCTTCTAAAATAAAAGGTTCAATTTTAAAGTATTTAATACAGGCGGCGCGCAAAGAATAATCGATGCTAGGAACCACAGAAGCGATGGCAATATGTTTTATTTGATCCGCTGCAATTTGATTTTCCCGCAATACATTGCGAAAAAATACCCCCAGTTGATCAGAAGTATGCGGCTGTTTTGTATCATAGCGAAAACGCAGCGCAATTTTTTCTTGCACAAACACGCCGCCGTAAATATGCGTATTCCCAACGTCTAAACAAAGAATCATACAAAATCTCCTTGAAATTTTTTAAAAAATTGAAATGGTTATTTCTCTGAAAATTCCCAAGGATTGAAAATTTCCACTCCCGTAGGTTCAAAATCCTCTACGTTTCTGGTGACTACTACCATCCCATGCACTAATGCACTGGCAGCTATAATTGAATCTCGATCTGAAGGTGGATCTGGGACGTGTAATTTAGCACAACACCGTGCAATGGTCACGTCGATGGAAATAATGCGCTCGGAAAAAGTGGGTAAAACGTGAGTGTTAAGCCAGGAGCGCAACAGTGCTCCTTGCGAGGAATCGCGTCTTTCCGTCAATAATATGTCTGTTTCAAGTTCCAAAATAGTGATGACCGATAGGAAAAGGCTGGTTGCAGAAACACTATTAGCCCATCGAATAACATTTTTATCGGATTTGCCGGACTTGGCTTTTCTTAATTCGGAAATAATATTCGTATCGAGTAAGTACATTAAATTAAATCCGTTGAGCGGATAAATTTAGTTTTTAAGCGAGGCGGTTCGAAGTCAATATTGGCAACTTCAGGCATCGCTAGTAAATCAACAATACTTTCTTTTTTTTCCAGAATTTTTTGATAGGTTTCTATAGTCAATAAAACGTGGGCAACGTGACCCCGGTCGGTGATGAAAACTGGCCCGTGAAATGCAGCCCTCTTGGCCTTACTCACATCGTGATTAAATTCTCTACTTGAAATGGTGGTAATTGATGCCATAAAAACCTCTTATCAAAGATTGATAAAACCATTATAGCAAAAAAATAGGTATGTGCCTACATAAGGAACGTGCACGTTCCTCAAGGTTTTAATATCCTCAACCTGCGGGCGTAAGCCCGTAACCTTACGCGATGGGGGAATCCAAAGGGGGAGCAAGCGAATGCTCCCCCTTTGGTCGATGCGTGCGAACTTGCTTCGCGCGCATCGAAATCAAATAGAGAAAATACCCCGGGCGTCAGCTCGGGGTATTTTATGTTTACCTTTTGCTAAAAGCGGTGATTTGCTAAAATGGCTTCCTATGAAACAAACGCCGCAGAATCAGGTTAGAAATTTTTCTATTATTGCCCATATTGATCATGGTAAATCCACCTTGGCAGATCGTTTTATCCAAATTTGTGGTGGACTATCGGAGCGGGAGATGGTTTCTCAAGTGCTTGATTCTATGGATATTGAGCGAGAGCGGGGCATTACCATCAAAGCGCAAAGCGTTACCTTGCATTATAAAGCCAAAGATGGCCAGAATTTATCAGCTTAATTTTATTGATACCCCAGGCCATGTCGATTTTGCTTATGAAGTTTCCCGTTCTTTAGCGGCTTGTGAAGGCGCATTGTTGGTGGTTGATGCCGGCCAAGGCGTAGAAGCGCAGACGGTGGCGACTTGTTATACCGCGATTGAACAAGGTCTAGAAGTATTGCCGGTGATTAATAAAATCGATTTGCCGCAAGCGGACCCTGAACGGGTTATGCAAGAAATTGAAGATGTTATTGGCATTGAAGCGCATGCACGCCATGAAAGTCAGCGCCAAAAATGGCATTGGCATCGATGAATTGCTGGAGCAACTTAATCAAACATATTCCACCGCCAAAGGGGATCCTGAAGCCCCTTTGCAAGCATTAATTATTGATTCCTGGTTTGATAGTTATTTAGGCGTGGTATCTTTAGTGCGTATTATGCAAGGCACGTTAAAGAAAGGCGAAAAAATCCGAGTGATGTCGACAGGTAAAGATCATACCGCTGATAAAGTCGGTGTTTTTACACCGAAAAGCACGATCTTGGAGGTTTACAGCGGGAGAAGTGGGATTTGTGGTCGCTGGTATTAAAGATATTTTTGGCGCACCGGTCGGTGATACCTTAACTCATCGCAAACAACCGGCGACAGAACCTTTGCCGGGATTTAACAAATTAAACCACAAGTATTTGCCGGTTTATTTCCCGATCAGTGCCGATGATTATGAAGCATTTCGTGAAGCTTTGTCTAAATTAAAATTAAATGATGCGGCATTATTTTATGAGCCAGAATCTTCGACAGCGTTGGGTTTTGGTTTTCGTTGCGGATTTTTAGGCATGCTGCACATGGAGATTGTGCAGGAACGTTTGGAGCGCGAATATAATTTAGAATTAATTACCACAGCGCCTACGGTGATTTATGAAGTGGTCAACGCAGCAAAATGAAATTATTTATGTGATAATCCCAGCCAATTGCCCGACATTGGCAAAATCAGCGAAATTCGCGAACCGATTGCGCGAAGCGCATATTTTAGTGCCGCAGGAATATTTAGGTAATGTCATTACTTTAGCGATGGAACGGCGCGGCGTGCAGAAAAAAATTACATATATGTCGGCAAACAAGTTTCTTGTAACGTATGAAATGCCGATGAATGAAATTGTGTTAGATTTTTTTGATCGCTTAAAATCTGTCAGCCGCGGCTTTGCTTCTTTGGATTATAGTTTTAATCATTTTCAAGCGGCGGATTTAGTGAAATTAGATGTTTTAATTAATGATGAAAGGTGGATGCATTGACTTTGATTACTCATCGGGATCATGCCTTTACGCGGGGCAATGTGTTGGCGGAAAAATTGAAAGAATTAATTCCGCGGCAAATGTTTGATGTGGCGATTCAAGCGCTATCGGTGGGAAAATTATCGCGCGGCAAACTGTTAAAGCTTTACGTAAAAATGTCACAGCTAAATGTTACGGCGGCGATGTCAGCCGTAAACGTAAATTATTGGAAAAACAAAAAGCCGGTAAAAAGCGCATGAAACAGGTGGGTAAAGTTTCTATTCCGCAAGAAGCATTTTTAGCTGTTTTGAAAGTAGATAATAGATTATATTTTTTTTAAGGGATAGAACACTATATATGTCATTTTGATTTTACTTTTTATTTAACTTTAGCCGTATGGTGACCGGTGTATTTCGTTGATGGATATATTATTCTTGGCGAAAAAGCGCGTCAATCGGAAAAAAAACGACCGGTATCGATTGAATATGCACGCGCATTTTTCCCTGTGCTGTTGTTGGTTTTGGTGATTCGCTCTTTTTTCTTCAGCCTTATCGCGTGCCAAACAGCTCATTGCGCCCACGGTTGTGCCGGGTGATTTTATCGCCGTTAAGCAATATGAATATGGTTTACGCTTGCCGGTGCTATACAAAAATTTCAATGTTGCACGAACCTAAACATGGGCAAATATTTTTGTTTCGTTTTCCGCCTAATCCGCAAGTAACTTATATTAAACGAGTTGTTGGTGTTCCTGGCGATCATATTGAATATAACAATAAAGTATTGTATATTAACGGCGTCAAGACAAAACAAAAATTGCTGGAAACCACACATTATATCGATGAAAACGGTATTTATTTCACTGTGAATCGATTGAAGAAGATTTAGACGGCGTAAAACACCAAATCTTATGTACAGCCCGAGGGTGGTGAAACTCAAAATGTAGATGTGGTCGTTCCGCCGGGACATTATTTTGCGATGGGCGACAATCGCGATAATAGTGGCGACAGCCGAGTTGGGGATTTGTTCCCGAAGCGAATTTAATCGGTCAAGCCTTTTGTGACTTTTATGAGTTGGGATACTAATGCTGAGGGGATACATAAAATACGCTGGCACCGGATTGGGATGGGAATTCACTAATGATCGATTAGATATGTCGCCCCTATTGAGCAATTGACTATCGATTTAAAAATGCCGAGTTGCTGGAAATGCGTTGCGTCATCGCAGCGTCGGCGACTGCCGCATAATGAACGGTTAGAATTTTTGGGCGATGCCATTTTAAGTGTAGTGATTGCCGAAGCAACCTATTTCAACATTATCCGCACGCAACAGAAGGGGAATTAAGCCGCATGCGTTCTTTATTGGTCAATGGCGTGCTTTTAGCGAAAATTGCCAAAGAATTAGAATTGGGCGCTTATTTAACCATGGGGCCGGTGAGCTAAAAAGTGGTGGCCATGAACGCGAATCCATCCTTGCAGATGCGTTAGAAGCGCTTATCGGCGCGATTTTTTTAGATGGCGATCTTAGACGCTTGCCAACATTGCGTTTTGCGCTGGTATGGTAATCGATTGGGAGATTTCGGAAAAACTTTTTCTAAAGATTCTAAAAGTCTATTGCAGGAGTGGGCGCAGGCGCATAAATTTCCATTACCCAGTTATAATGTCCATGTCAGCGGTAAACCACATCGCAACTGGTTTTTCGCGTGGTTTGTCCAATTGAAGGATTGCCTGAACAAGCGGAAGGCGTCAGCACCAGCCGCCGCCGCGCGGAACAATTGGCTGCCAGACATTATTTGGATCAATTACCATGAAAACACTTTAGAGCGGGTTTTGTTGCAATTGTGGGTAGACCCAACGTTGGCAAATCCACGTTGTTAAATCATTTTATCGGCTTAAAAATCAGCATTACTTCCCGTAAACCGCAAACCACGCGGCATCGTATTTTAGGTATTAAAACGGATGCAGACACCCAATTGGTTTTTGTCGACACGCCGGGTATACACGTGCACGCCGGCCGCGCTTTGAACCGGCTAATGAATAAAGCAGCTTTGTCGGCGTTGCGGGAGGTGGATGTAATCATTTGGATGGTTGACGCGAGAAGCTGGACAACAGGCGATGACTACGTATTGAAGATATTTACAAAATACCAAAGCGCCGGTAATTTTAGCGGTGAATAAAATCGATCGATTAAAAGATAAAACAACGCTACTGCCGTTTTTGCAAACAGCGGCCATACATTATCCTTTTTTCAAAATAATCCCGATCAGCGCAAAAAATGGCGATCAACTACACGCATTGTTGGACATCGTGCGCACGGCGTTACCTGAACAACCACCGTTTTTTCCCACGGACCAAGTAACTGATCGCAGTGATCAATTTATTGCTGCAGAATTGGTGCGCGAAAAATTAACTCGTTTATTGGGCAGGAATTACCCTACGCATTAACGGTGACCATTGATGCTTACGAAGATCAAGAAGATATTACACATATTTCTGCGATCATTTGGGTTGATAAGGACAGTCAAAAACCGATCGTTATAGGTGAAAAAGGCGAACTCTTAAAGCAAGTTGGCCAAAAAGCGCGCTTAGATTTAGAAAAATATTTAGAAAAAAAAGTTTTTCTAAGATTATGGGTGAAAGTGAAAAGTGGCTGGCAAGACAATGAAAAATGGTTGCATAAATTGGGTGGATATGAAAATCCCTAAAAAAAGTGACAGGGTGGGTTTGAATGACGACCCGTGTTGAACTTCATCCGGTTTATGTATTACATCATCGCTCATATCGTAACAGTAGCTTAATTCTGGAATTATTATCCAAAGAACGAGGCCGAATCGCAGCAGTGGCGCGTAGCGCGCGTGGCCCAAAATCGCGTTATAAAGGCCATTTACAGCTATTTACTCCCTTGTTAGTTGCTTGGAGTGGCCGCGGCGAATTAATGACGCTTAATCAGATGGAGCTTAACGGCCCGCCTTTACCCTTGGACGGGCAAGCTTTGTTATGCGCTTTTTATTTGAATGAATTACTATTGCGTTTAGTGCCACATGAAGATCCTTATCCCGAGATTTTTATCGATTATGAAGAAACGTTGCAGAGATTAGTGGTGGGTCAAGACGCTGCTTGCAGCTTAAGACGTTTTGAAAAACGCTTATTG
>CAVPCA010000036.1:0-6103 GCA_963702315.1 uncultured Pseudomonadota bacterium | reverse complement strand
GGCATGACCGCCAAAACTCCTCCTAAAGAGACAGCCCCCTAGAAAGGCGAATACGTCGGTGGAATGGGGCTTCCCGCGCCGTGGACAACGACCTTGGGTGGTGACAAGGTTTGATTTTTCCGCCTCTTGAATTATTCTCTTACTATGCTTGAGCGGTCATGCATAATACTTACATCATGAACCGCCTGAGCACAGAAATTCCATTACCTGTTAATATAGAAATCAAGCAAACAATTGAATACGATACAAGTCCAACAACAATATCAATCATAAAAAAACCTCAAAGTCTTGAAAGTCGAATTTCTTGCCTCCAACTAATATTTTTCAATTTTAAAGCTGTTTAAAACAATGCTAAAGTTATTTTTGTTTCTATGCGCAGGAAAATTCACTGACTTTACTAAAAATTTAACATCTAAAATTCTATTATCTGTATTTTTAATGGGAATTATCAAATTAATTTTGTTATTACTTTGATTTAATTTAAACTCAGTAATTAACTTATCATTGACAAAAACTTTTACATTTTTCCTTGAATAAGGATAAGATAAAAAACCTTCCATATCGAGAATAGCAGAACCCGAAAATTCCTTCTCTAATTGAAAAAAAAGATGAGATTCATTTTTAATTGTTACTGCCGTTTTATTATTATCAAAACTCCATCCTTTATACAAGATATAGTGATTAAGCAATGAATGATTTTCAGTAGAAATAATTTCATTTTTAAAAAAAGGCGAAACAGGCTTACGACGATACAGCAAATAGCCTAAACTTTCCAATACGGGTTTTTCTATTGTATCTAAATGATCCGCTGTCATCGTATAGCTATTACCACTTATCGCGCCCAGCACAATTTCTTCTGTTGTACATTTAGCCGCCTTCGTATAAGAAATTAACCACCCCTCATTGATACAAAAAAAATTTTCATGACGTCTTTTTGCATATAATTCAACGCCAAGAAGCTGAATCCACATATTAACCGTTGGTTTTAAATCAAGAACAATTCGATGATCAGACTTTAAAACATGCAGAGCATTATATAAGTCAATGATCTCAGGGTGCTTCAAATCATTTTCATTGGCAATCGGTTTATCTATATAGCGATAAGTTCCCATCAAACATAATATTGAAAGGCCACAAATCAAAATTTTCTTTTTAGTAATATCTATGGGATAAAATAGTTGAAAAATTCCAATAGTTATTAATAAGGTAGGAATACTATAATAAAAAAGACCAACATAGGTATATTCCAATTTATCAATACCAAATTTAATATAAATAAAAAAAGCAAAAGTAACAATTAACGAAGCAATTAAAATCGAATTTAATTTTTCTCGCAAAAAATGGGGGTGAGTTTTAAAAGAATATAAGATATAACCTGTTAAGATAAGGCCTTGCAATAACGCCATTTTACCACCCCAATACTGAGATAAAAAGCGCATGCAATTTAGAAAAGTATGCTGGTCGTTATGATGATTATTTCCATTGCCAAATTTTATATACTGAGGTACAGGACCGGGAAAATACAAAATAGTTTCTAATATTAGAGGAAGAAAAAAAATAAACAAAATAATAACCGAAAAGAGCAACTTATTACGGTTTTGATAAATAAATTGTTTTTTTAAAATCCTTGGACAATAAGTTTCATCCCTAGAAAGCCATAAATTAATAAATAGTAAAAAAATTAAAATCACACTCATAATGGGGATAAAGCAAATATGGCCATTAATAAGATAACCTGCGCTGAATGAAAACGTAAAAAGAGTGTCAAGTTTTCCATGTACTAAATTAGCCAAAGAAAAAACCATAGTAGCAAAAGGTAAAATATACAAAAAGGGAAGCCATGGAGAAAGTAAAGCTTGGTACTCATAACCAGTTAAAATAAGTAAAAATAATGAAATTAAAAAAACAGAAAATAGCCAAGATTCGGTTAATTTTTGGAATAATCTGAAAATTAATGTAATCCACAGTGAATTGATAAAAACCATCGTGACCAATTGGCCTGAAAAAGGAGAAGGAACGATATGTAGCCAATCATATAAAAAAAGTTCACCTAAAGCGAATACATAAAAAATTGCTGGGCCCGGATGGTTAAAACCTACTCGTGAATATTCTCCAACAAGCAATTTAAACGACTTTGCATCTTGAACCAACAAACTATTAGCAGCAAAATCCGAAACTTCTATATTTATGGCATGGATAACCCTCCACTCACATCCTAATAGTATTAAAGCCATAAAGATAAAAAATATAGAATAGATCCAGATTGAATCTATTTGACTTTCTTTTAAAAGGGATGGAAAAGAAACGGCTGATCGATAGTATCTGTTTATGAGTGAACTCATCATTTTTCACGCTCTATTTTTAAGCGATAGCTCGCTTTTTTCATTTTGGTAGAATACACTTTTTTTTCTTAAATGCAAGATATACTCAAAACGATTGAGTTTTCGGTGTTTTAGCATCCCATCTGCGGGTCATCTTGTGTTTTAAAAAAACGCTTACATATGAATAATTATGCTCGCATTTTTTAAAACACAATCTGACCCACAGCTGGGCGCTAAACACCGAAAACTCAATCGTTTTGAGTATAATTAAAATAAAAGTGGACTTTCAGGCGCTTTAGGTAAATCAAATTCCGCTGAATAATTTACCTCTACGAAATATAAACCATGGGGTGAAGCCGTCATAGCTGCGCGTCGGCGATCTCTACTCTCCAGCACTTCTTTAACCCATTTGGGCGGTCTAACGCCACTGCCAACAGTCATTAATACGCCCACGATGTTGCGCACCATATGTAATAAAAATGCATTTGCTTCAACGTCAATGGTGACTATTTTCTGTTGCCGCACAATCTCAATGTTAAATACCTCTCTAATTGGCGTATTAGACTGACAGCCTGCTCCTCTAAAAGCACTAAAATCATGTTCGCCAATAAGGTAAGGAACACTTTGCTGGATTAGTTCCACTTCTAAGCCCCGATAATACCAGCTTACGGCTTTCGCTAAAACTGCCGGGCGAATTTCATGATTATAAATAATGTATCTGTAACGTCTGGAAAGCGCAGAATACCGTGCATGAAAATCTAAGGATACTGGTCTCACCCACATCACGCTGATATCTCGCGGAAGATGCGTATTGGCGCCAAATACCCAAGCATGCTCACTGCGAACCGCATCCGTATCAAAATGCACGATTTGACCTGTAGCATGGACGCCTGCGTCAGTGCGCCCTGCTCCTACTACGGTTACCGGATGATTAGCTACCAAAGATAAGGCTTTTTCTAATTGCGCCTGGATAGTATCCAATCCCTCTTGCCTTTGCCACCCATAATAGTTTGATCCATCATACCGGACACAAAGCGCAATCCGTTGAGGATGTTGCATAGAGGTTTCCAAGCATTAAATAGATTGCAAGATATTATCTAATAAAGACTTGGCCTCTTGCCGTTGTTCGGTATTTCCCTTACGCAAAACTTCGGTTAAAGTTTCCTTGGCTGCTGTCATTTCTCCCATGGCGATATACGCCCTCACCAAATCCAACTTGGCTGTCATGCCCTCGGCGCTGCTCATAAAATCGTACTCATCGGCGCCAATTTTGGGTTCTGTCACCTGTGCAGCCGGCAGCAAAGAATTTTGACTTTTCATTTTGGAAAACTTTTTTAACAAAATAACCGATAATACAATAGAAATTAAAAGCAGCCATGTATTGACGGCGTTTAATATATTATTTTTTAACCAAACGTTTTTAAGGTGCAGTCGAGGTTGCGGCTGATTTAAACGTTGCAAATCTTGATGCATTGCATCTAGGCTCACCGACAGTTGCTCAATTTTTGCAGCAACAGAAGCCATGTCTTGATTGGCTTGGTTATTCGTATTTTTTAAATCATCCTGCGGTAAAAGCAGTATCGGCGCTGGCATGGTAGAAGCAACGGCGTCATCATTTTCGGCTATGGCTAGCGAAGACCCAAAAAAAACCAGCAGCAGACAAATGACCATACTGTATAATTTTCTCATAAATACCTCAAAATTTTAATATACCAAGAAGCTTGGTATTTTATATTAAAATACTGGATATAGAAATAAACTATGGATCATGACAAAATAACAAATCTTATGTATTCAGGTATTACCCAAGGTCTCTTTCCAATTGTACAAATAGAGAAAAAACCCAATATTCTCATTTATACAGTAAGATTAAACGCCAATTTGGTGCAAGGATTACAACTTGGTGCTAGCGTAAACATAGACGGCGCTTGTCAAACCGTAACTAAAATAGAAAATAATGATGTCAGCTTTGCCGCTATGACGGAAACCTTGAAATTAACAACTTTAAACACGCTAGAATTGCACCAAAAAGTAAGCATTGAACGCAGTTTAAAATTGGGGGAAGAGATTGGCGGTCATCTTATCGCCGGTCATGTGATCGGCACGGGCTTGATTGAAGAAGTTTTTAAGTCCGAAAATAATTTAAGCTTATTGATTCAATGCAGAAAAGAATGGATGAAATATATTTTTTCCAAAGGCTTTATTGCAGTTGATGGCTCTAGCTTAACCATTGGTGAAGTCAAAGCCTCAAGCTTTTATATTCACCTCATTCCTGAAACTTTACGTTTGACAAACTTTGGCAATAAAAAAATCGGTGACCAGGTGAATATCGAATTGGACCATCAGACAAAAATAATCGTCGATACGGTAACACAATACTTAGAGCATCATCGGATATTCCCTTAGAATTTATCTTCTGGATTTTTATCCGCTGGTTTGACTTGCTCTTCGGCTGACTCTTTTTTTGCCTCATTACGCAGAGCTTCTAAATCTTTGTAAAGATCATTGAACAATTGATTCATTATGGCAAAATCCCTGGCCTGTTGTTCCAGCACCTTGGACATTTGCTGCGCCATCATACTCAGTTGGGCGATTTTCACGCCTATTGCATCGTTTGGATCGACATTGGGACTTTCTTCTTCAGGATTTAACAAAGACTTTATACCCCCAACCAAGCTGTTAAGGTCAAACTTCTTAGTGAGTTCTGAAAAATCAGGTTTTTTAATCATAGACTCCCTCCTCCACAGGTTTAGAAAGATTATAGCAAATTCCTATCGCGATGGGAGGTGAGCAGGAAAAAGAAATCGTCCAGTGGACGATTTTCCCTGCGAACGCCCGGCCAGCGGATGGCCGGGCTGGTTACGGCTCCAAGGGTGGTTGCATGCACAAAATTGAGTAGGAAATATTTGCAAGATACGCCAGCAAAGCCTACTCATTTAGGGCAATAACCAGGCTTTTTCGTTTATTTTTCAATAAAAATCAATAAGTTAAATAATTAAAAAGTTTTATCGAGTAAAAACCCTAATAAAGGGTCAGCATTACCTAGGAGGTTAGCTACTATTACCCTTGTGAAGGACCGCAAATTTTTGTGGTACGGAAGAGTTAATGGATAAAACGGGGGTATATTTTGTGAAAAAAATAACACTTACGCCCAGCAATCCAACTCGAGTCAAATTCTACCACCATTTTTGGCAATCGTGGTCATTGCTGAAGTATTATTGAGGATCTTTGTGTTTAGGTAACGAAATGAAATGCCGCTCCCTACAAGAGGGGGCGGCATATTTTCAAAGAATTTCTTCTACAACTAATTGCAACTTCTTCCTACCCCGATATTCGTTAATGTCCATTCGATATACTAGGCGAATATATTCACAATCGTAATTGGGCCATTTGGTCAGGTCCACATTAAACGCAATGCCATCCAAGTATTGGTCACTGTCTGCCGTTTGTAAAACCATTTTTAAATGTCTTCGGCCAACTAAACGCTGATTGATAAGTTTAAATTCCCCATCAAATAGCGGTTCAGGGAAACCCGGTCCCCAAGGCCCGCCATGACGTAATACTTCAGCAGTTTCGAAGGTAAACTCTTCATTATTTAATGAACCATCGGTATAGATTTTATGACATAGTTCATTTTGTCCGACCTCTTCGGCAACCGCTTCCGCAAAAGCTTCGGCAAACTCGGCATAAGCTGAGGGTTCAAGGCTCAAACCGGCAGCCATCGCATGTCCACCAAATTTAGTGATTAATTTGGGATTGCGAATAGCAATTTTTTCCAATAA
>CAVPCA010000035.1:0-17690 GCA_963702315.1 uncultured Pseudomonadota bacterium | reverse complement strand
ATCAGGAATTAATGGAAGCATCGAGAACTCATCAATGAACATGCTGGACCTCAAATTTTTACAAAAAGCACAATCTCAATCATTAGTGGGGAAACACGCACTAATTCGCGAATGGGGTATTACGCAGCTTAACCAATTTTTGGAAAAAGGTTTTCCCAATAGAAAAAATGAAGATTGGCGATATGCCGATCTTAAAAATTTTTGTCAACAACAGTTTCAGCTTTGTGATGCAAATGCTATTGCTGCAGCGGGAATTCCTGCTATTTATCCTTCTTCTTTAGCGGATAGTTACGTGTTTGTTTTTTTAAATGGTCAATTTGCGCCGCATTTTTCGAAGTTGTCTTGATCTGCCGGCAGAAATTACGTTGACGAATTTAGCTTCTGCTTTAAGCCAATATCCACAATTAGTGGAAAAACATCTTTTGGCAATAGAAAAAAATGGGAATAGCTTTGCTTCATTAAATGCAGCCCTGTTAAGCGAGGGATTATTTTTATCGGTCCCGGAAAACACAGTATTAAAAAAACCGATTCAATTGCTTTATATCTCCACAGAAAATCAACAGATGACCTTGCCAAGGCATTTGTTATTATTGGGCGCATCAAGTAAGGCCACTATTTTAGAAGAATATGTGGGTTTGAAAAACCATAGTTATTTCAATAATGCTTACACGAAAATTGTTTTAGAACCTAATGCCAATCTGGAATACTACAAATTTCAGCAGGAAAGTCCAAATGCTTTCCATATGGCTAATACATCGATTTATTTGCAAAAGGGAAGCGCATTGCAGGCTTTTCATCTCAATAAAGGCGCAGAATTCAGTCGCGATGATATCTATGTTTATTTACAAGGCGTTGAAGCACACTGTGAATTAACCGGTTTTTATTATCCGAAGAATGAGCAATATATGGATTATCATACCGCCATTTTTCATGAACAGAGTTACACATCCAGCAAACAATTTTATAAAGGCATTTTAAAAGATCGTGGACGTGGCGTTTTTAATGGAAAAATTGTAGCTGGCGCCAATACCCGTCAAGTTAAAGCAGATCAACACAATCATAATTTGTTGGTATCGCAGGCAGCAGAAATTAACAGCAAACCCGAATTGGAAGTTTACGCGCAGGATATACAGTGTAAACATGGCGCCACCGTGGGTAATTTAGACGCCAATGCATTATTTTACTTGCAAAGCCGGGGTGTTGCGATTGAAGAAGCTAGAAATATGTTGATCAGTGGATTTGTCAATGAAATATTCAAGAAAATGCCTAATCTATCGATAGCCGAATACCTTTATGAACAGCTGTTTGGAACATCATATGCAAAAACATGATTTTCCTATTTTCGCACAGCCGGTTCATGGGAAACCATTAATCTATTTGGATAGTGCAGCGACTACGCAAAAACCTTTTGCTGTTATCCAAGCCATTACTGAGTATTATCAAAATTATAATGCCAATATTCACCGTGGTGTTCATGCATTAGGGACCCGTGCAACGCAAGCTTATGAATCAACCCGCGAACAAATTAAAAATTTTATTCACGCCAAAGACGCCAAAGAAATTATTTTTACTAAAGGTGCAACAGAATCCATTAATTTAGTTGCTGAAAGTTTTGGCCGGCTTATGGTTCAGCCTTTTGATGAAATTATTGTTTCGGGAATGGAGCATCACGCCAATATCATTCCTTGGCAAATGCTTTGTAAAAAAACCGGCGCTTTACTCAGAAATTTTGGACCGTTGAAGACGATGATCATTAAGTATCGATGCACTCCGAAAATTGTTAACGGATAAAACCAAGCTGTTAGCGATTACTCACGTTTCTCACGTTTTAGGCGTAGTCAATCCGGTTAAACAGATTACTGAATTAGCGCATCTTAAAAATGTGTGTGTGCTGGTGGATGGTGCTCAAGCCATTGCGCATTTGCCTATCGATGTGCAGGACTTAGATTGTGATTTTTATGTTTTTTCCGGGCATAAAATTTATGGCCCTACCGGTATTGGCGTTTTATATGGTAAAGAAAAATGGCTGGAAAAAATGCCTCCTTACCAAACCGGTGGACAGATGATTAAGCATGTAAGCTTTAACCACACTGAATTTGCCGAGCACCCATATAAATTTGAAGCAGGTACGCCGCCAATTGCCGAAGCTATTGGTTTGGGTAGAGCGATTGAATACATTAAACAAATCGGTTGGCCGGCCATTCGTGAGCATGAAAACCAATTAACACGTTATTTAAACGAACAATTACAGCAATTACCTAATATTTATGTTTTAGGGAATGCACTTAAAGAGAGAATCGGCTTATTTTCATTTGTCGCCGATAAAGTTCATGCTCACGACATTGCAACCATTCTAGATCGTGATGGTATCGCCATTCGTGCAGGTCACCATTGTGCGATGCCTTTAATGGAACGTTTTGAAATCCCAGCTTCGGTGCGGGTTTCATTAGGTTTATATAATGACACGCAAGATATTGACGTTTTGGTTGTTTCACTAAAAAAAATTTTTCAATGGTTGGGTTAACGATGTCTGATTTACAGAACTTATATCAGGAATTGATTATCGATCATGGTAAAAATCCAAGAAATTTTGGCAAGTTAACCGGCGCCTGGGATAAAGAAGGTTTTAATCCTTTATGTGGTGATAAAATTATTCTCCATGTTTATGAAAAAAATGGTGTGATTTATGATGCGAAATTCGAAGGCAATGGTTGCGCAATTTCAATGGCTTCAGCGTCGATGATGCTGGAAGCTTTATTAGGAAAGAATGTTAACGATTTTCAAAATTTATTCGACGATTTTCACCATTTAGTGACTACCGGAAAAATTTTACATGAAAATTCTAACTTAGAAAAATTGGCTGTTTTTAGTGGCGTGTCTGAATTTCCCATGCGGGTCAAATGCGCCACGTTAGCTTGGCATACGTTTTCAGCACTGATTAAGGAGCACTTATGAGTCATGAACCTGTTTTAAGTTTTACGGCAAAAGCCATTGAGCATATTAATAAATCATTAGTTAAATTGCCGCAGGGCGGTTTTCGTTTATCAATTAAAAAAACTGGCTGCTCGGGCTGGCAATATCTTCCTGAAATTCTGCGGGAACCTAAATCTGGCGACATTGAATATATCACTGCAGAAGGTTTAAGAGTGTTTGTTGATTCCAAATTTCTGCGTGTGTTGCAGGGCACGGTTGTGGATATTGAAAAGAAAATGTTGGGCCAACAGCAATTAACTTTTAAAAATCCGCACGTTGATAGCGCCTGTGGCTGCGGTGAAAGCGTACATTTTACTGAAGACCCCAATGCCCAGTGAAGTCGTTTATCTATTAAGAGATTGTTATGCAGCCATCGTGCCTTCGGGTGCAAAGATGAAATTGCACAAAGGGACTGAGGTAAAAATAACGCAACAACTCGGAAACAGCTTCACGGTAGATGTTTTTGGCAATTTAGCCAGAATTGAAGGCCGCGACGCTGACGCTTTGGGTAAACAAACCGAAGATCCATTGACGCAGTTACCACCAGACGCCAGCGTGGAAGATCAAGTCTGGGCTTTGTTAAAAACCGTTTATGATCCTGAAATTCCCGTTAATATTGTCGATTTAGGATTGGTCTACAAATGTAGCGTCAGCGCAATCGATGATCAAAATTTTGCCGTGATAATTGATATGACATTAACCGCCCCTGGCTGTGGTATGGGCCCGGTCATTGCTGAGGATGCAAAATGTAAGCTGTTGTGCACCCCGCAGGTCAAAGAGGCAACGGTTAATATTGTTTTTGATCCGCCTTGGAATCGTGATATGATGTCGGAATTAGCAAAACTTGAACTAGGAATGTGACAATAAGCGATATGCGGGATTTGGATCAGCAAATTTTTGGTGAATCAATCATCAAAAATACATGGATACGCGGGTTATCTGAAAATATTCTTTTCGCCTTTATTTTTCTGCTTGGATTTGGCGCCATCGATTTTTTTTATCAATTTCACACGCATCAACCCTTGTGGAAACATGAAACAGAGATAGGATTAAGGTGGTTGTTTATATATGGCCTTGTCCTTTCTGCGCTATTCTCTAATCGTTTGCTGATCATTTGTTTAGCATTTATCGCTGCTTTTTTATGCATCCAATTGATATATAGCGCGTATTTTGGTATGCCGATTTCTGCCATGGATATTACTTTATTTTTTCAGAATTCTGTTGAAACCATTAAAGATTTGAGTTCAATTGCCCATTTAATGGTACTGCCTTTTGCTATTTGCGTATTGGCATTTGTTATTAGCATTACCGCAAATCGCCGTCTTAATCAAAGATTACGGTTTCGTTGGATGTGGTTGGTATTGTTACTGGTATTTGTGCAACCCCCCCTATATAAAATACATATAGTGAAACAATTAAGAATGGTGGGTGCAGGTTCAAAAATCAGTACCGGTGAATTTCCCAATTTGAGCGAAAATTTATGGGTTAGCTCGAATAAAACCATTATCTATTTTTTGACGAATACCCTTCCACAACAGTTATTTGGAAAACATGATCATAAAAATTTGTTACCGCCGTTAATGGTTGAAAAGCCGTATCCTGACGTTAATGTGATCTTGGTTATGGGAGAAAGTTTAACGGATGGCCATATGTCCTGCTACGGATACGCTCGAGCGACCACACCTTTCTTAGATAAATTGAAAAATAATCTGAATGTGGTATTCAAACGCGGTATTTCTGCCGGCGTAGCGACAGGTATCAGTTTGCCGATGGTTTTTAATATGATTCCGCAACCGGATGCCACCATGCAAATTGCCAGCACAAACAGAAATCTTTTTAAAATGGCAAAAGCGAATGGATTTGAAACCCATTTTATCAGTACCCAAGGTCATTATGCCTTAGCTTTAATTAAAGGTTATTTATTCCCAGGCTATATTGATCATTATGGTGATGCGACGTTGTTTGGAGCAGGTCAAAACGAAGACGCGTTAGATTTTAATTTGCTGAAATATCTCCAATCAATTGATTTTCAAAAACCACAATTTGTTGTTCTCCATCAAAAAGGTTCGCATGTTCCGTATTCAACACGTTATCCACCTGAATTCGAGATATTTCCTAGTGCAAAGGACGCCTCGTTTCACGAGCAACAAGTGAATACTTACGACAATTCTGTCCGCTACACAGATGCTTTTTTAGCAGAATTATCAAAGATCATTGAAGCCAAAACTACTCGTCCCACTTATGTTATTTTTACTTCCGATCATGGTGAATCATTAGGAGAAAATGGAATTTATGGCCATATGCTAATTAAAGCAAACATCCAACACCATGTCCCCATTATATTGATGGCTTTTCACGGCGCAAATTTAGATTTTTTAAAAGAGAAAGCGCAAAAAGATATTGCCCCTGACTATATGTCTCACTTTGAAATGAGCCAAGCGATTGCCTACTTTCTAGGTTATCGATTACCATTTTTGTCTCAACAATCCCAAGGCTACATTGTCAACGGCAATTCCCTAAGCGGCGCCGCCGGCATCGATCAAATCAGTTTCGACAACACAGGCAATTTGATCGATCATTTAAAATTTTGAAATATTTTGACGTGCAAATTACCTGAGCATCGTTGGTTGCCTCGCTGATCCGTTGCCGCTGGTCGGACTACGGTTTAATCAGTGCCGGGCGCTTAAACCCATCCGTGGGGCGTTTCCTCTTTTTACAGGGATGTAAAAGAGGAAGCGCCCCAAGGAGGGTTGTTCAAGCGGTCCGGCAATGATATTCCTTCGTTGCGACCAGGCGGCAATGGGCTCGCTCAACTGCCAGCGGAATTTAGGATAATGTACGGTAATTGCCTTCCTGTATTTTTGCATAAATTACCTCATTCTCGGTTAAAACTGTTATAATGATAAAACTTCTGAGTGTTAGCAAATGAGAGAAATCAATGAACTTGCCGAGAGTGGGATTTGTTAGTTTGGGGTGTCCGAAAGCGTTGGTGGATTCGGAAAGAATATTGACGCAATTGCGGGCGAAAGGATACGACTTGGTGAATACTTATCAGGATGCGGATCTCGTTATCGTCAATACCTGTGGGTTTATTGAATCGGCGGTAAAAGAATCACTGGATACGATTCAAGAAGCCATGGCGGAAAATGGCAAAGTGATCGTTACCGGTTGTTTGGGGGCAAAAGCCGAATTGATAAAGCAAAAATGTCCCGATGTGTTGCACATTTCCGGTTCTGGCGCTTATGAATCGGTGGTGAATGCGGTTTTAAAGCACTTGCCTTTGCCGGAAAATCCTTTTTTACAACTCGTCCCGCCCCAAGGCATTAAATTAACCCCTCGACATTATGCTTATTTGAAAATTTCCGAGGGCTGCAACCATCGTTGTACATTTTGTATTATTCCTTCCTTGCGCGGCAATTTGGTCAGTAGACCGCTAGCAGAAATTATGGTGGAAGCCAAAAAGTTAGTGCAAGCCGGAGTGAAGGAATTATTGATTATTTCTCAGGACACCAGCGCTTATGGTGTTGATCTCAATATACCGGAGAAAACCCGTTTTATCGATTTATGCAAAGCGTTGGCGGATTTAGGCATTTGGATCAGGCTGCATTATGTTTATCCGTATCCGCATGTGGATGAAGTGATCCCATTAATGGCGGAGAGAAAAATTCTGCCGTATTTGGATATTCCATTTCAACACGCCAGCCCACGCATTTTACGCTTGATGAAACGCCCTGCAGATGCGGAAAATGTTTTGCAACGGCTACGTCAGTGGCGAAAGGTTTGCCCTGAATTAGCCGTCAGAAGTACTTTTATCGTAGGTTTTCCAGGCGAAACGAAAGCAGAATTTAATATGCTGTTAGATTTTTTAACTGAGGCGCAATTAGATCGTGTCGGTTGTTTCCAATATTCACCGGTAACCGGGGCCAAAGCCAATGAATTGCCGAATCCGGTTGCAGATGAAATCAAAGAAGAACGTTATGCACGCTTGATGGAACACCAAACCCTGATTAGCCAGAAAAAATTGCAAGCCAAAATCGGCAAAACTGTGACAGTATTGGTGGACCAAATTGACGAAGAGGGCGCTATCGCCAGATCCAGCAGCGACGCACCGGAAATCGATGGCGTCGTATTTATCGAAAATGGTCACAAGCTCAAAACAGGCGACCTGGTCAAAGTCAAAATCACTGCTGCCGAAGAGCATGATTTATATGGATTGCTGAGCACCCATTAACGGGAGAAGGGGAATTAAAATACTGCAGAAATTGGTCATGGTTTCTCAGAAAAATTTCTAATTGATTGAAATAACGGCTGTCGGGAGAATTTTGTCGATTAGCATCTATTTCGTTTTTATAAACAAAAAGGTCTTGCATTATTAAAAGGTATCTATCTTTTAATGCGGGGCCGTTATTTAGAGGCATTAAGAGGTTAAGGTGATTAGATAATTGTTGTGATAAACGGTTTTTTGCAGCATAACCTGTTGCTGATATCCCCAAAAGGTAGCCAATATAGTTTTTGCGGTATCTATTAAGCTGAGCTAAATCGTTTTTTAGCTGTTCTATAAAATGAATTAGATTGGATTTGAATTCATATATATCTGGCGGTGTTTGAGTTTTTGAATCTACTCCTCGGGTAAAAGATGGTGTTGTCCTATTGTTAGATACTGGAGTAGGTGAATAGGAAAATCCAACTGTTTCCTTTCTTGCTGGATTTGTTTCAAAAAGTCCCTTATCCAAATGATAGGCAGCCAAGATAGAGTCTTGAGCGCAGTTGTCCTGGTTGAGCTGATTATAATCTATACATAAAATGGATACTTGAATGGATTGATATTTATACTCAGCAGCCTGATCAAATGCTGCCTTTAAATTAGCGTGTAGGGTTGTAATAGGTTGAAATCCATATTGCTTTGCGCGATTATAATTATCAGCATACCTGTGCCATGGGGTTGGATAATTGTTACTGGAATCTGATGAGACTATCACATATCGCCAATTACAATTGTTTGAGTTGAATAGACCACTAAATTTTTTTTTCAGTTGAGTAACTGTGGTATCTAAAGTATTAAATTTCTCAAGGTTTGTTACTTTATCTTCGTTACGCTGTTTTCTTCTTTTTTTACGTCGTTTTTCTTTCTCTTCTTTTTTTCACGAAGTCTTTCTCTTTTCGTGTGCTTGTCTCTCTATTTCTGCTTGCTCTTGCTCATGTTGCTGCCGCTTTTGCTCGTCCTCCTGTTGAGTACGTTGTTGCTTTTGCTCTTTTCTATCTTCACTCCATTCACCTTTTTGCCGTAAATAGGTTTCAAGTGTCAATGTTGGATTAGTTTCTTTTTTCCAAAAATAACCTTCAAGTACATTTTTTGCATTACCTGCTATTTTAGAGGCATCTTCTGCTTTGGTCTTTAATAAAGGGTCATTAAGCCTATCAACTCTATCGGGATGAAGAATCATAAAATCTTTTTAAAATTTTGGGACATGTCTTTTGAATCAGCTGTTTCTTCACTTAACTTTAAGATGCTGTAATATGCATTCTTGTGGCAGTTGTTAATTCTTGTAATTTCCGTTACTATACGTGACTTTTCCTTTTCTTGTTCGTTTTTCATGGTAGTGTCCTAATATTAAAAATATACAAAACCCAGAACCTGTATATTGTCTAAAAAAAATGTGTCGATGGATTTTTTTTTCAATCTCACCTTTAGAATTCACACTAACATGAAATTATTAAGGAAATATTAGGGCTTTTTTACATTTTCTACTTTTTGGCGGGGGGGGATCCCGCAGTATTGAAACTGCGGGATGGCAGGTCAAAATCCTAAAAACTCTAAACTTGCGGACCCGTTCCCGGAGGGCCGCCAGCTCCTGATTCATGATGTTCGTGATGGATATGCGGTTCTCCTCTTTCACACCTGCCGCAGCCGCCGCCTTTACAACTGCTACACCAACGGATACAAGCGATAATGGTGCCGATTGCACCTAGCCCTACTAAGATATAAACAATTCTTTCCAGCCAGGGTATAGCGTGGAAAATAGCAGCGACAAAGTTGAAATTAAATATACCAACCGTTCCCCAGTTTAAGCCCCCAATAATCACTAGGATTAAAGAAAGCCAGCCCCAGAAACCACAACATTTGCTTTTGCCTTCATGATGATGCATAAACACCTCCTCTTTTAAATGCCCAATTTGTATATATATACTAATATTAGACCAAAAAATAGTCTATTTTACCTAAAAACATCACATATTTGACAAAAATTTGTTTTTAAAATCAATAAGTTATTTTTGGTCAACATTTTTGTAGTATTTTTGTCCGATTTTAATCCGATTTCTACCCTTTTTAAGGCGCCAGCGGTTGGTATCTCTTAAAGAATACACACATCCGCAATATTCTTGTTGATAGAAATTCTCGCGTTTGGAGACCTCAATCATCCTTTCCGAGCCCCCTTCCTTACGCCAATTAAAATCCCAATAGGACAAATTGGGGTAATGCGCGGCGGCGCGTTGGCCGGAACGGTTGATTTGATCGAAATCTTTCCAGCGGGAAATGCCTAGGGAACTGGTAAATAGAGTAAAATCGTGTTCGAAAGCATATAAGGCAGTCCTTTCAAACCGCATATCAAAACACATCGTGCAGCGGACGCCACGTTCTGGTTCATTTTCCATGCCTTTTGCGCGTTTAAACCATTCATCGGGATCGTAGTCCGCATCTACAAAAGATATTTGATGCTTCTCGGCAAATCTGATATTTTCATCTTTTCTCAACAAATACTCTTTCAATGGGTGAATATTTGGGTTATAAAAGAAAATAGTGAAATCGATATTTGAAGCGATTAAGCGCTCCATGATTTCGCCAGAACAGGGCGCACAACAAGAATGCAAAAGCAAATTCGTAGCTGGATTAGGTAATTTTAACAAAGAAGTCGCCATAATGACTTATTTTATATTAACAAAAAATGCTATTCAAACAAATTTAAATAAATTGTTCCCGATCATACACTCTATTTTCAGCAAGAAAATGCTGGCAGTTTTGGTAATGGGGTTTGTTTCCGGGTTGCCGCTCCTGCTGATTGGTTCAACGCTAAAAGCTTGGTTGCATGATGAACATATCAATCTCACGACCATCGGATTATTTACCTTGGTGGGATTGCCGTACACCCTGAAATTTCTTTGGTCGCCGTTTTTAGACCGTTTTACCCCGCCTTTTTTGGATCGCCGCCGGGGTTGGATGCTGATTTGGCAAATCTTTTTGATCGTCAGCATTGGGGTTTTAGCGCTCTCTAAACCGGGTATACATCCTTTTTATTTAGGGATGATTTGCTTGTGCGTTGCTTTTTTCAGCGCCAGCCAAGATATTGCGATTGATGCTTATCGTCGAGATATTTTAGGGGATGAAGAATTAGGTTTTGGGTTTTCATTGGCAATCACCGGATATCGATTGGGAATGCTGGTGGCGAGTGCGGGCGCATTAACCATCGCTGATTTTTGGGGATGGCAGACTACCTATCTGCTGATGGCTGCCGCCATGTTAATTGGCGTGCTCACTTCGTTTTTAGCCCCTAAAGTAAAACCGGTGGAACAACCGCATTCTATGAAAGAAGCTGTAACATCGCCGTTTTTGCAGTTTTTTAGCCGCAAAGGCGCATGGCTCATTTTATTATTTATTTTACTCTATAAAGTGGGTGATCAGATGGCTTCCGAGATCTTAAATCCATTTTACCTGGAACTTGGATTTACCAAAGCGCAAATTGGTTTAATTGCCAAGTCTTTTGGATTAGGGGCAATGATTGCGGGTGGTATGCTTGGCGGATTGCTGATTTACCGCTTAAAAATTTACCGTGCTTTATGGGTTTTTGGTATTCTGCAGGGGATTTCTACATTCGCATTCAGCTTGTTGGCAAAAATGGGTTTGAGCTTCGTCGGTTTGGCTGCGGTGGTGAGTTTAGAAAGCTTTGCCAGTGGTATGGGCGGCGCAGCTTATGCCGCTTTTATCGCGAGTTTGTGTGATAAGCGCTTCACGGCCACCCAATATGCGCTTTTTTCCAGTTTAATCGGCGTAACCCGGGTGTTTTTTGGCGCCAGCAGTGGTTTTTTTGCCCAAAATTTAGGTTGGTTCTCTTATTTTGTCTTTTGTTCCTTGTTGGCCGTGCCCGGATTGCTGTTACTAGCATTCATGCGCAAAAAAAATATGATATAATGTTTATATCCTGCGCATCGGGAATTCCCCATCGTGCAAGGATACGACGGTTTTATGACTAACAGTTGGATGAACGAGCATTTAAGCGACCTTTACGTAAAAAAAGCAAAACGTGAAGGCTTTCGATCTCGCGCCGCATACAAATTGTTAGAAATACAAGAGAAAGACAAAATTTTAGCCTCGGGTATGTGCGTCGTGGATTTAGGCGCGGCCCCAGGAGGTTGGTCCCAAGTGGTTCGACAATTAGTAGGTGAAAAAGGACAAATTATCGCTGTAGACACCTTGGCGATGACGCCGCCAACCGGTGTTCATTTTATACAAGGTGATTTTGCGGAAGCAGGAGTCTTGGAACAATTATTGGCTTACCTCGATCATAAACCTGTTGATGTGGTTCTTTCAGATATGGCGCCTAATATTTCCGGTTTAAAAAGTGTCGACCAACCTAAAAGCCTCTATCTTGCAGAGTTGGCTATGGATTGTGCGTCACTGATTTTAAAACCAGGAGGACATTTTTTGGTTAAAATTTTTCAAGGGGCAGGAGTCGATCATTTTATTAAAGAATTGCGTAAGAAATTTCAGGTGATCAAAATAAGAAAGCCGCTGGCTTCACGTTCACGTTCTCCTGAGATATATGTACTAGGTAGGGGATTTCAGCGATAATAGGCGGATTCGCCTGGTGAATTAAAGAGGTTTGCTTTGAATAACATGTTAAAAAATTTGTTGCTTTGGTTGGTCATCGCCATTGTTCTTATTACCGTATTTAGTAATTTCAGTCCACAAAAAAGTGATGTTCAGCAATATACGTATTCACAATTTTTGAGTGCCGTGGACCGCGGCGAAGTCAGCAGTGTGAACGTTCAAGACCGAATTATTGACGGCACCACTAAAAGCAACCAGCATTTTACCACTTATTTGCCGATGGAGGACCGCTACCTGTTGGGCACCTTAATGAAACAGGGGGTGGTCATACGCGGTGTTCCGCCAAAACAACAAAGCCTGTTGATGCATTTCTTATTGAGTTGGGGACCTTTCTTATTGCTGATCGGCGTGTGGATTTTCTTTATGCGCCAAATGCAAGGCGGTGGCAGCAAAGGTGGCCCATTGTCGTTTGGCCGTAGTAAAGCCCGCTTGTTGGGTGAAGATCAAATCAAAATTACGTTTGATGATGTGGCCGGCGTTGAAGAAGCCAAAGATGAAGTTTCTGAGTTGGTTGAATTTCTCCGTGACCCTGGAAAATTTCAGAAGTTGGGTGGAAAAATGCCTTGTGGTGTATTGCTGGTCGGTGCACCTGGGACCGGTAAAACCCTGCTGGCAAAAGCAGTGGCCGGTGAGGCAAAAGTGCCATTTTTCAGTATCTCCGGTTCCGACTTTGTGGAAATGTTTGTGGGCGTGGGCGCTTCACGTGTGCGCGATATGTTTGATCAAGCTAAAAAACGTGCACCTTGCATTATATTTATTGACGAAATTGATGCCGTGGGCCGCCATCGTGGCGCCGGTTTAGGTGGTGGGCACGACGAACGTGAGCAAACCCTCAACCAATTGCTGGTAGAAATGGATGGTTTTGAAGGTAAAGAGGGCATTATTGTCATGGCGGCCACCAATCGTCCAGACGTATTGGACCCGGCGTTGTTACGGCCTGGCCGGTTTGATCGCCAAGTCGTGGTGCCGCTGCCGGATATCAAAGGCCGGGAAGGTATCTTAAACGTGCATATGAAAAAACTACCGCTTGAAAAAGATGTGCGCCCTACGATTATTGCACGCGGAACGCCTGGTTTTTCAGGTGCAGATTTAGCAAACCTGGTCAATGAAGCTGCTTTATTTGCGGCGCGCGCCAATCGCAAAGCGGTGGCGGTCATCGATTTTGAAAAAGCCAAAGATAAAATCATGATGGGTGCAGAAAGACGTTCTATGGTGATGAATGACCAAGAAAAACGGTTAACCGCTTATCACGAAGCTGGCCATGCGATTGTGGGATTATATGTGCGCGAACACGATCCTGTTTATAAAGTCAGTATTATTCCGCGCGGGCGTGCGTTGGGTGTGACCATGTTCTTGCCGGAAGAAGATCGCTATAGCTACAGCAAGCTGCGTTTAGAGAGTCAGTTAGCGGGTTTATTTGGTGGCCGTGTGGCAGAGGAATTTATTTTTGGATGGGAATATGTGACCACCGGTGCAGCCAACGATATTGAACGTGCAACCGACATTGCCCGTAATATGGTTACGAAATGGGGATTGTCTGAATCTTTAGGCCCGATGACCTATGGCGAAGAGCAAGGTGAGGTTTTCTTAGGCCGGTCGATGACCCAGCGCAAAGAAGTGTCGGAAATGACGAACAGTCAAATCGATGGTGAAATTCGCAAGATTATCGACAATGCTTATCAGCAAGCCAAACAAATTATTCAAAATAATTTGGAGAAACTGCATTTGATGGCGGAAGCATTAATCAAATACGAAACCATTGATGAAAAACAAATTCAGGAAATCATGATGGGTAAACCGCCTTCTCCTCCAGTTGATTGGAATGAAGAAAGTTATACGCTTTCTCAGGCAGAAAAAAATGCTAAAAAGAAAGTAGACGGACAAAATAATTCACTCTCGGCAACAGAAACTTCCTAATGGGCCAGTTTGGATTGCAGGTGCAAGGGAAAACGATTTGCTTGCCCAAGCCTTGTGTAATGGGGGTCATCAACATGTCCCCCGATTCTTTTTATCGCCCCTACCAAACGAATGATCAAATTCTAAAAACGATAGAAGCCATGGTCAAAGCCGGCGCTTCTATTGTAGATATCGGCGGCGAGGCGACTAATCCCTTTGTTAATCTTGCTCATCAAGCATTTTCTCGCGATGGGGGATCGCAAGGGGGAGAATCGCGATTCTCCCCCTTGATTCCAAGCATCGGGTTTCCCGATGCGCAGGATATAATAAAACCACAATTGGAACGCATTCTGCCGATGATCGAAAAAATCTGTGCTGAGTTTGATATTTTGGTTTCCGTGGACACCAGTTATCCTCTCGTCATGCTTGAGGCAGTAAAAGCAGGGGCAAAAATGATTAATGACCAACGCGGCTTGCAGTTGCCGGGCGCGTTGGAAGCTGTTAAAAAACTCAACGTACCGGTTTGTTTGATGCATTTTTTTTTGCAAAAACGCGAACCTGGTTCTTCGACACCGGCACAACTTTTGACTAAAATTATTGAGGATTTGCATACTGCGGCGCAACGTTGTTTACAAGCCGGCGTCAGCGTGGAGCAAATTTTGGTTGATCCTGGCTTTGGCCAGGGTCATTATTGTAAAAATGTGCAGGAAAACTTTTATATATTGGCGCATTTGCAAGCAATTATTCAATTGGGATTTCCGGTCCTGGTAGGTTGGTCAAGAAAATCTATGCTGGGTGATATACTCAACGCTCCTCCTGCGGGACGTTTATATGGTAGTATAGCCGCTGCAACGCTTGCCGCGATGAATGGCGCTGCGGTGTTGCGTGTGCATGATGTTGCGGAAACCATGGACGCTGTGCGCGTCGTTAACGCTTATAAATGTGAGTTGAACTAAAAATGCCGGTAAAAAAGTATTTTGGGACTGACGGTATCCGCGCGCCGGTTGGCAGCGCACTAATACACCCGGAATTTATGCTGAAATTAGGTTGGGCGGCAGGCTGTGTTTTAGCAAACAAGCAACCGGCGCGGATTTTGATTGGTAAAGACACGCGAATTTCCGGTTATGTTTTGGAATCTGCATTACAAGCCGGCCTTTCCGCAGCCGGCGCCATGTGCACTTGTTAGGCCCCATGCCAACACCCGCAGTCGCTTATCTGACGCAATCTTTACGTGCCACCGCAGGCATTGTCATCAGTGCATCGCATAACGGTTATCAGGACAACGGCGTTAAATTTTTTGATCGTTATGGCATGAAATTATCCGATGAGTTTGAATGCGCCATTGAAGAACAACTCGAAAAGCCTATGCAAATGGTGTCCACTCATCAGTTAGGAAAATTAACGCGTATTCACGACGCTGCCGGCCGCTATATCACATTTTGTAAAAGCATATTTCCGGCACGCCTCACTTTAAACGGTGTGCGTTTAGTCGTGGATTGTGCCCATGGCGCAGCTTATCAAGTAGGCCCCGCCGTATTTAGCGAATTAGGTGCAGAAGTGTCTGCCTTGGGCGATAAACCCAATGGAACGAATATCAATCGCAATTGTGGCGCAACCGATGTCAAAAACCTGCAGCAAACCGTCCTGCAACAAAAAGCCTCTGCAGGTATTGCCTTAGACGGTGATGGCGACCGCTTGATTATGGTGGATGAAAATGGCGAAAAAGTAGATGGCGATGAAATTTTAGGTATTATGGCTTGCTATCCACCACAAGGTGTTGAACATGAAGGCGTTGTCGGAACTGTGATGAGTAATTTGGGATTAGAACAAGCGATCACGCAACGAGGCATGAAATTTATACGCACATCTGTGGGTGATCGTTACGTTTTAGAAGGATTACAATCCAAAAAATGGTTTTTGGGCGGCGAATCTTCAGGACACATTGTCAACTTGTATCACGCCACCACCGGTGATGGTATTATCAGCGCCTTGCAAATTTTGGGGATCATGCAGCGCACCAATAAAACGTTATCACAACTCAAACAGGTCGTTGTAAAACGTCCGCAAGTATTGATTAATGTTCCGATGGATCCTGTTGAGTCTTTCGATTTAACGAGTAATTTATTGTTGCAGGAAGCGCTCGTACAAATTGAGCAAGCATTTGCTGGCACTGGTCGGGTTTTGCTGCGCACCTCTGGAACTGAGCCCGTCATTCGTGTGATGGTGGAAGGCAATGATGCAGGAGAGGTGCAACGAATTGCCCATGATTTAGCGGAAATGATTACAAAAAAACAGCAATTCCCGCTGAATCATAAGAATTTGAAAGATGATGATTAAATTTCCATTATAAAAGATAT
This sequence comes from uncultured Pseudomonadota bacterium, assembly GCA_963702315.1. GTDB lineage: Bacteria > Pseudomonadota > Gammaproteobacteria > Coxiellales > Coxiellaceae > JAFEDN01. The sequence goes on along the minus strand of CAVPCA010000035.1, from coordinate 1,580 downwards.
TTTTCGTAGAAATCTGATCCTGATGAGGGATCACAAGGGAGAGGAGAGCGGAGCGACCTTTCCCTTCATTCCGGAGTTCTGGCTAAGCCAGAACTCCGGATAAAACCAGGAAGCAATTCTCGCGGAGCGGGAATTGCTGACAAAAAAACAGGAGAAGGCTTTTGAGTGAGTGGCAGTTGTTGTTTTTGGGGACCTCCGCCGCTTTTGTAACAGATCCTAATAATTTTCAATCCAATTTATTGCTCTCCAATCGAATGGGTAATCGCTTATTAATCGATTGTGGAACAGATGCGCGGCGTGCTTTAAATCTGCATGGGTTTTCTCATAAAGAAATCAATAATGTTTTTATCAGCCATTTGCATGCGGACCATGCGGGTGGTTTGGAATGGTTGGCATTTAGCCATAAATTTAATGATCATGGAATATCCAAACCCAATTTATATATCAGCGCCAGTTTGGTAGATACTTTATGGGAGCATTCTTTATCTGGCGGATTAACTTCTTTAAATGATGAGCCTGCTTCATTGTCAGCGTTTTTTCAGGTTCACCCGGTTAAGGAAGGTGGCAGTTTTACTTGGGAAAATGTTAAATTTGAATTAGTCAAAACCGTACATATTCTTTCGGATTATGCAGATTTACCGAGTTACGGATTATTTTTTCAGTTAAACAAAACCTATATTTTTTTAACCACGGATACACAATTTCAACCAGAAAAAATGCAGGCGTATTATCAAAAAGCCGACATTATTTTTCATGATTGTGAGACCAGTGAAAAACCTTCCAAAGTGCATGCGCATTATCAACAATTGAAAACGTTGGATCCTGCAATCAAAAGAAAAATTTGGTTGTATCATTACAATGATAATCATTTGCCGGATGCTAAGGTCGAAGGCTTTGCCGGTTTTGTTAAACCAGGCCAGTTATTCGATTTTTGACTCTTAAGGAATACAAAATGGAAAAGAAAGTATTATGGATTTTGTCATTCGTTGTGACTTTAATTTTTTTTTCCAATCTTAACATCAGTGAAGCCGCTTATCTTCCCCCGGTCGCTGCAAAAAAAGCAGCTGTGGTGAGCGCACATGAATTGGCCACTGAAGCAGGACTCGACATTTTAAAACAAGGTGGCAATGCAATTGATGCAGCGGTTGCCATTGGTTATGCCTTAGCTGTTGTCCATCCTTGTTGCGGAAATTTAGGGGGCGGCGGTTTTATGCTGATCCATTTTGCAAATGGAAAAAATACAGCGTTAGATTTTCGAGGCGTGGCGCCCGCTGCAATAAAAAGGCAATTATTTTTAGATAATAAAGGGCAGGTGAATTCACAGTTAGCACAAAATGGTTATCTTTCAGTTGACGTACCGGGTACGGTGTTAGGTTTAAATACCGCTTTACAAAAATATGGCGCCCTTCCACTTTCCAAAGTCATTAACCCTGCTATTCAATTGGCCCAACAAGGTTTTATTTTAACAAATGACGATCTAGCCCTTTTGGGGTCCGCGCCATCCATTTTTCTTAAAAATAATCAACCTTATCAAGTAGGCGACAGATTGGTACAGCCACAATTGGCGCATACTTTGCGGC
>CAVPCA010000034.1:0-14157 GCA_963702315.1 uncultured Pseudomonadota bacterium | reverse complement strand
TTATGTACTGAGTACGTACGTATTGCTAGAAATGAGATCAAGGCAAACCCGGATTTACGCAATACGGTTTTGGAATGTAATAAAAAAATTCATGCACTTAGTTACGAACTGAGAAGCCAAAAAATATCGCCTGCAGAGAACTTAAAACCTATAAAACACATTTAACATGCAGTACGCAACACCGGTTAGAGAATAGAGAGATAACGTCTCCTAAAACTGCTACTAAATAACCAGCAATTCCCGCTACGCGTTCATTGCTTCCTGGTTTGAATCCTGAATCCAGGCAAAGCCTGAATTCAGGAATGAAGGGAGAGATCGCTCCGCTCTTCTTCCCCTTGCGATCCCCCATCAGGAAGAGATTTTCTACGAAAATTATTTTTAAATCATTTTTTTCATGATTTTCAAAGTTTTTATCTCTAGCAGGAATTGCTGCTAAATAACCTTAAGGCCCTAAATATACGGCCAAGGTTTTTTCCGTTTGCGCGCGTTGATGCTGCTGGCTAACCCAGTAATTCAATTTCTGGATGCAAAATAACATAGGTGGGGATGGCTTGCATAAAAGGACTCATCCGGCCTTTGCTTTCGAATTTTTTCCGGAAGCGTGATTCGCGCAATTGGGGCAAGTAGTGGGCAACGATATTGCCTGCGATATAAACACCGCCTTTTTCCCCATAAATTAGCGCTAAATCCCCAGCGATTGCTCCCATTGAGGCAAAAAAATAATCGAACGCTTGGACGGCAATCGGATCACTTTTTTCTATCGTGGCTTGTCCAATTTGCTGCGGCGTCAGTTTTGCAACAGACACTTTTTGAACATCAGCGACGGCTTGGTAAAGGTTTTGTAATCCAGGGCCTGAAATGGCGCGTTCTGCAGAGACATGCCCATAGCGTTGCCGCATAACTTAATAATTGCTGCAGATTGTTTGTCAATGGTGGGCAGGGTGGCGTGACCCCCTTCGCTTACAATAATATGTCCACCCAGTGTATTAGGCATTAACCCGCCCACCCCCAGACCGGTTCCGGGGCCGAAAACCCCGATAGGTGCATCCGCCACACGACTTCCGCCGCCAATTTGGACGAGATTGTTAGGCTCCAAGGCTGGGATACCCATCACCACGGCGGAAAAATCGTTGATGACCTGACAATATTCCAGATGAAAAGCCGCTTGTAGTTGTTTTTCCGCAATACGCCAGGATCGGTTAGTTAAAGTGACTTCGCCTTGATGCACGGGCCCCGCAATCGAAAAAGCAGCAGTGGCCGGTGGGGTAGGAATAGTTTTTAAATAATCGGTGATAATTTCATCCAATGAGGAAAATTCATCGTTTTGATACTTCTTTACAGTATCCCACTGGATTATTTCATCAAAAACCACCAGCCGGGTATGGGTCCCCCCAATGTCACCAATTAAATTTTTCATTTGTTTTAAATACTAGCAGATAAGGTCGGTCTTTTCTTTATTTTGCTGGCTTTTAATGATTATTTGATGTCCTCAACCTGCGGGCGTAAGCCCGTAACCTTACGCGATGGGGGAATCCAAAGGGGGAGCAAAGCGAATGCTCCCCCTTTGGTCTGATGCGTGCGAACTTGCTTCGCGCGCATCGAAATCGAACAGAGAAATACCCCGGGCGTCAGCCCGGGGTATTTTATTTCAATTGCTGCTCATTATAGATTAAGATTGAGTTTTTGATATAAGGATTTAGATCAACATGTCTTACGATGAAATGCATGCAAGAAAATCGAAGAATTAGCCATCGCACTTCGCAAAAACATTGAAGGTGAGGTGCGTTTCAGTGATGGTGATCGCGCTTTGTATGCAACGGATGGATCTAATTACCGTCAAACGCCAATTGGCGTCGTTATTCCCAAAAGTGAAGAAGATGTGATTACAACCATCGAAATTTGCCGTCGATTTGATATTCCCATTTTACCAAGAGGGGGTGGCACTAGCCTGGCAGGACAGTGTTGCAACGTCGCGGTTATCATCGATTTTTCTAAATATTTAAATAAAGTTTTAGAAATAAATCCAGAAAAAAAATTAGCAAAAGTTCAACCCGGATGTATTTTAGATAATTTGAAAAACGCCGCACAAAAACATCATTTAACCTTTGCGCCAGATCCTTCCACGCACAGCCATAATACTTTAGGTGGAATGATTGGCAATAATTCTTGCGGCACGCATTCTTTAATGGCGGTGAATGATGGCAATGGACTGCGCACTGCCGATAATATAGAGGCTTTGAAAATACTCACTTATGATGGACAAATCATGCATGTGGGTAGGACCAGCGAGGATCAACTGGAAAAATATATTGCACAAGGTGGTAGAATTGGTGAAATTTATCAAAACTCAAATCACTGCGCGATCGTTATGCCAATCTGATTCGCGAGCGTTATCCGGATATTCCTCGCCGTGTATCAGGTTATACGTTAGAACAACTTTTACCTAAAATGGCTTTCATGTAGCGAGAGCATTGGTTGGCTCTGAAGGCACTTGTGTCACTGTTTTGGAAGCGACCACAAATTTAGTCTATAGCCCATCCATACGAATATTGTTGGTGCTAGGTTATCCGGATGTTTTTAGTTGTGGGGACCATTTGGTGGAAATTCTGCAACATAAACCTTGTGCGCTAGAAGGTTTTGATACGCTATTAATAGAAGATATGAAAGCCAAAGCACTCTATACACAATATCTTCATTTATTGCCGGAGGGCGGTGGCTGGCTTTTAGTAGAATTTGATGGCGGTACTTTAGAGGAAGCCGATCATAAAGCACAGCAATTAATGGCTGAAATGAAAAAAAGAAAATCCTCCCGAATATGAAACTTTATGAAGAAGAATCGGTGGTAAAAGCCATGTGGAAAGTTCGTGAATCCGGATTAGGAGCAACCGCCTGGATTCCTGGAGCAGCCGATAGTTGGGAAGGTTGGGAAGACGCCGCTGTGGCCCCCGATAAAATCGGCCTATATTTACGCGAATTAAGAAAATTGTTTAAGAAATATAATTATAAATCGTCTACTTATGGTCATTTTGGTCAAGGCTGTGTGCATTGTCGTATTCCTTTTGATTTAAAGACACACGAAGGGATTAAAAATTTCCGCGCTTTTTTAGATGAAGCAGCCGATTTGGTGATTAGTTTGGGAGGATCGCTTTCAGGAGAGCATGGCGATGGGCAAAGCCGTGCGGAATTGCTGCCGAAAATGTTTGGCAGAAGAATTGATTAATGCTTTTCGTGAGTTTAAAACCATTTGGGATCCACAGTGGAAAATGAATCCTGGGAAAATAGTTGATCCTTATCCCATTATTTCTAATTTACGTTTAGGGACAGATTATAATCCGTGGAATCCAAAGACACATTTTCAATATCCGCAGGATAAAGGCAGTTTTGCACACGCGGCATTACGTTGTGTGGGTGTAGGCATTTGCCGCCGCGAATCTGGCGGCATTATGTGTCCCAGTTTTATGGTGACCAAAGAAGAAAAACATTCTACCCGCGGCAGAGCGCATTTATTATTTGAAATGCTTAGAAGGAAAAGTCATTGGTAAAAAAGGCTGGCGCGATCATGCCGTAAAAGAATCTTTGGAGCTTTGTTTGTCCTGCAAAGGTTGCAAAAGTGATTGCCCAGCTAATGTGGATATGGCGAAATACAAAGCCGAATTTTTATCACACTACTATGCTGGGAAACTGCGCGCTGTTTCAGCGTATGCATTTGGGTTTGTTTTCATTTGGGCGGTTTCGGCTGCTCGCTTTCCTAAATGGATTAACTTCTTAACGCAAACACCGGGATTAAGTCATTTATCTAAATTAATGATCGGTATGGCGCAAAAACGCCGCATACCTCGATTTGCCAATCAAACTTTTAGGGATTGGTATTTGAATCATCATGCAGAAGAAAGCCACAAAGAAAAAATTATCCTATGGGTAGATACCTTTACCAATTATTTTGAGCCTAACATTCCGATTGCGGCTACGGAAGTATTGGAAAAATTAGGTTTTCAAGTGATTGTGCCATTAAAAGAATTATGTTGTGGACGGCCTCTGTATGATTTTGGATTTTTAAAACCGGCCAAAAAATTATTGTTGGATATTCTAAATCAGTTAAGATCAGAGATACGTGAAGGAATTCCTATTATTGGTTTAGAACCCAGTTGCGTCGCTACGTTTCGGGATGAAATGGTAGATTTGCTGCCGCATGACGAAGACGCGATGCGTTTAAAAAAACAAACATTTTTACTCAGTGAATTTCTTATTAAAGAAAAATAAACTGGATGAATTGCCAAATTTGATCCAAAAAAGCACTGGTGCAAATCCATTGCCACCACCATTCGGTCATGAAAATGGATAACGAGCAAACGTTATTAAAAAAATTGGGATTAGAATTTGAGATTTTGAATGCGGGCTGTTGTGGAATGGCGGGCAGCTTTGGTTACGAAAAAGGCGAAAAATATACGGTTTCGGTAAAAGCCGCAGAACGTGAGCTGGCGCCGGCTATTCGAAAAGTGATGGCGGATACGCTCATTATCGCGGATGGATTTAGCTGTAGAACGCAAATTTATGACCAAACTGGCCACAAAGCTTTGCATTTAGTAGAGGTCATAAAATTGGGTATGGGCTAAGGCTGTCCCTTTCTATAGGGACACATTTGTGCTATTCTGTCCCTATAAGGAGGGATAGAAAATGGCCGTTGAAAATTTTTCTTTATTAATCAATACCTTAATTTTAGAATTTAAAGATCGTTTGGATGCTATTAAAGGCTCTATTGAACGAGAGGGCTCATTTTCCGAAATCGCCAATAAAATTAAAGTTGCCATTGGCGTTCGCCGTTCAGGGAAAACTTTTTTTTGTTACCAAAAAATTCAGAAAATTTTGAATCAGGGCATTCCCTTATCAAGGATTTTATATATCAATTTTGAGGATGACCGGCTTTTGCCGACTTCACAGTCACTCTTAGTCAATTTACTAGAAGCTTTTTATTCTCTTTATCCTGAAAATCATGATCAAGTTTGTTATCTATTCTTAGATGAAATACAAAATGTTGAAGATTGGCCGATTGTTGTTCGCCGTTTTTTCGATACTCATCAGGTAGAGATTTATTTAACCGGGTCTTCAGCGAAACTTTTAAGTAAGGAAATTGCAACTTCCTTGCGTGGCCGTTCAATTGCGACAGAAGTTTGGCCATTTAGTTTCAATGAATATTTAAGAGCTAAGAACTTTGTTTTACCAGAAATGACCCATGCAAAAAAATCGAAAGATCAGATACATTCTTATCTATTAAGCTATTTATCGAATGGCGGATTTCCAGATGTTATCAATGCAAATTTTAATGATCGGGTGCAAGTATTACAAGAGTTAGTTGATGTGGTTGTCTTTAGAGATATCATTGAACGTCATCGAATTACGAATATATCACTTATAAAATACCTGATAAAAACACTCATTAACAATGTGGCAACAACGTTTTCTGTCAATAAATTTTGTAATGATTTAAGAAGTCAGGGTATACAGGTGAGTAAAAATACTGTTCATGGTTATATCAGTTATGTAGAGGATGCTTTTTTAATTTTCACCGTACCTATTTATTCAAATTCGTTGCGAAAAATGCAAATTAAGCCTAAAAAAATTTACGTAGTAGACCCTGGATTGTATCAAGTTTACGTAATGAGTTATCATTCTCATGTAGATTCTCAGTTAAAAAATGCCGGTCGAGTTTTTGAAAATTTTATTTATCTTGTTTTTAGGCGCCTTAAACTAGAAATTTACTATTATTCTACAGAAAATGGTTATGAAGTGGATTTTCTAACTCGAGATTTACATGGTATTATGAAGCTTTATCAAGTAGTCTGGGATATAGCGGATAAAAATACTTTCGACAGAGAACATCGTGCACTTCAAGAAGCTAAAAAAGAATTGGGAATTGAAGGTGTGATCATTACACCTGATAATTTTTTGAGTGAATTTGGAAGCTTTTTCTAAAAAGGCAATAAAAAATATTGTATATAAATAATAACTGGGCTAAACCAAAGACAAAAGCGCCGATGGAAGCAATTAAATTAAAATCTGTAAATTGCAAAGCATAATCGGGAATGCGCCTCGGCATGCCTGCTAAACCTAAAAAATGCATCGGGAAAAAGGTAACATTAAAAAATATCATTGATAACCAAAAATGCCACTTGCCGATGGTTTCATGGTAAAAATATCCAGTCCATTGCGGGAGCCATAAATAAACGCCGGCCATGATGGCAAATAGCGACCCCGCGACTAATACATAATGAAAATGCGCAACGACGAAATAAGTATCTTGGTATTGAAAATCGGCAGGCACTAAAGAAAGCATAACACCAGTGCAACCGCCAATGGTGAATAAAAATAAAAAACCTAGGGCAAATAACATCGGTGTTTCAAATGTTACAGCGCCTTTGTATAAAGTCGCCGTCCAATTAAAAATTTTTACACCCGTCGGTACCGCTATCAGCATGGTGGCGTACATAAAAAATAATTGAGAGCCCAGCGGAATTCCTGTCGTAAACATGTGATGGGCCCACACAATATAAGACAAAAATGCGATAGCTGCTAAGGCATAAATCATGGATGTCCTGCCAAATAGTTTTTGCCGCGCAAAAGTTGGAATAATTTCAGAAATTACGCCAAATGCGGGCAAAATCATCACATAAACTTCTGGATGACCAAAAAACCAAAATAGATGTTGAAACATCAATGCGTCGCCGCCGCCGGCGGGATTAAAAAAAGCTGTATTAAAATGACGATCGGTTAACACCATCGTCACTGTGCCGGCTAATACCGGCATTATTCCAATCAATAAAAATGAATTAATCAGCCATGCCCAACAAAATATAGGCATATCCAGCATTTTTAAGCCGGGTTTACGCATGTTGATCAGGGTGGTAATGATATTGATGGCGGATAAAATGGAAGAGATTCCCAAAATGTGGATCGCAAAGATCATATAATCTGTACTGGGTGGGCCGTAAGTTGTCGATAATGGCGCATAAAAAGTCCAACCGAAATTGGGGGGAGAACCAGGTAAAAATAGCGTGCTCAATAAAATGGTGAAGCCAAATGGCAATAACCAAAAACTCCAGTTATTTAAGCGCGGTAAAGCCATATCTGGCGCGCCGATCATCAGCGGCAATTGCCAGTTCGCTAATCCAACCAACGCAGGGACAATGGCGCCGAAAATCATAATCAAACCATGCATGGTCACCATGACATTATATTGATTAGGTTCTAGAAAATGATTGCCTGGATGCAAAAGCTGAATGCGCATGAATTCTGCAAAAATGCCGCCGACGAAAAACATCAGCAGAGAAAAAAACAAATACAATGTACCAATTTCATGATGTTTTGTCGTCGTTATCCAATGACTCGCGATATGCCCTATTTTTACAGCGATTCCCGCTGGGAATCGCTTCCCTATTGAATCCTGCGCATCGGGAAACCCGATGCTTGGAATCAAGGGGGAGAATCGCGATTCTCCCCCTTGCGATCCCCCATCGCGGAGATGTAGAGTTCCCTTTAGCGGGAACTCTTGCTATTTTTTTAGTTTTATTGAAAATGGACATGTTATTCTCCCGCAGAGCGAAACTTTTTAATATCTGCAGCCGTAATGACGCCGCCGGCCTGATTGCCGTATTTAATTTTATCGTCATTACCCCAACTATTACGTTCGTAGTTAATAATTGCCGAAATTTCCTGATCCGTTAATTGATTTTTAAAAGCGGGCATTGCGCTTTTGGCAATCCCATTTAAAACGATTTCTATTTGATATTGCAGCGGGCCAATCGTACCTTTCCCACCTTGTAAGGCCGGTACAAAAGGCGGTCTCCCTGTTCCATCCGGCAAATGGCAGGCGCTGCAATTTTTTAAATACAAAGTTTTGCCGTCTATGTTTGTAGAAATAGATGGTTTCGCTAATTTTTTTTCTTGCAACCATTTGGCAAACGCTTGCGGATTTTTAGCTTCTACCACAATGGGCATAAATCCGTGATTGATGCCGCACAATTCAGCACATTGGCCGCGATAAATTCCCGGACGTTTGATCCAAGCTTTAGATTCGTAAATAAATCCAGGGATGGCGTCTCTTTTTATACCTAATTCCGGCACCCACCAAGAATGAATCACATCGTGTGACGTCACCAAAAACCGGATTTTAGTATGCGTCGGCAAAACGAGGGGCTGGTCCACTTCACGTAAATACCATTTTTCTTTTTCCGCATGGCCAAACATTTGTTGCCAGGGAGTCGATAATTGACTGAAAAAACCTATATCATGGTCCATGTATTCGTATTGCCATTTCCATTGATAGCCCGTTATTTTAATATTTAATTCTGGCGCCTCATCGCGGTCTGCATGCATGAGAATAATCGTAGCGGGAACGCCCATGATGATCAGTAACAGAATCGGTACTATGATCCACGCGATTTCTAAAGCCCGATGTGGTTTAACGGGCTGTGATTCAACCTGGGTGGATTGACGAAATTTAAATAACAAAATCGTGATGCTGATAAAAACGACTGCGCAAATACCTAATGAAACAAAAAAACTCAGCATATGTAACTCATATATTTTTTGGCTGAGCTGCGTTGCGCCAATTGGCATGTTTACCATCATCGGGAATCCTCAGGTGGTATACTTTCTTTTAACATATATTCCACAGCATTTTGGATATCTTCATAAGTGCAATCTGTGCAAGTACCGCGAATGGGCATTCCATCTAAACCGCGCCAAGCATATTGATATAGTTGTAGAGAGCCTAATTTTTTTAGTAATTTCCATTCTTCTGGGTCATCTAAAGATGGCGCAAGCGGTATGACACCTTTGCCATCGGCGTGACAAGTCTTGCAATAGCGCATATAGATTCTTTCCCCATCTTGATTTCCCACACCGGTTAATTTAGGTTTGGGTAAGTTTGCGCTTTTAACGCTACTGAGATAAGTATAAATAGCTTGGATATCTTCTGCTGTGAAAAACTGCAAGCTATCATGAATGGCTTGAAACATAGGCCCTTGCACAGATCCACCTTCTATTCGTTTAGCCTTCCAAAATACATTTTGAAACTGCGCCAAACTGATTTGCTGAATCAATAAACGGCTGATATCCGGTGCATAAAATCCGCTGACATAAGCGCCGGCTAAATGTCTATGCAAGATTGGTGCACCCAGCACCCATTCCTGTTTAATAAAATAATGCATGGGCGTATGGCACATATCACAGTGCCCCAAGGATTTAACCAAATAAGCCCCTCGATTCCACATAGCATCATGATGGGGATTAAATTGATAGTCATTGGTTTTTTGAAAATCAAAAAATAAAATTCTCCAACCAAGTTGCAAAAGGCGTATATTAAATGGAAAAGGCATTTTATTTTTTTTATTTTTTTGCTGCACGGGCGGAATAACATCTAAATAAGCTTTGATGTCTACTAAATCTTGTTGGGTTATTTTGTTGAAATAAAGATAGGGAAAAGCAGGATATAAATATTTATGATGAGGCGCAATGCCTTGTTGCACGGCCTTGATAAATTCCGCATGGCTCCATTTGCCAATACCCGTACTTTTATCCGGCGTAATATTTGGGCTATAAATCCTGCCAAATGGTGTATCAAACCCTAACCCGCCGGCAAATGGCTTTCCATCTTTTTTGGTATGACACCCAATGCAATCTCCGGCCTTTACCAAATATTCTCCTCTTTTAATTGCCGCTGCCCTTTCCCCCGATCCATAATCAACCGGAGGATAAGTCGCCAATCCTTCCCCCACATCACGATAAGGATGCCCATCTAGAAATAAACTGATGGTTGAATAATCGGTGTTGTGGGTATTTTGCGTAAAAGGATTTGCAAATACGGCATTAAAAAAAAATAGCAAAGCCGTTAAAATAGGAATATGAATAATGCGAAAGTGATTGCCGTCCATGTGCGGCTAAGTATTCCAGAAAGATAAAACATTTTCAAGATAAGGTTTAAAATGCCCAACCAGCTTCTGCCAAAATTGCGCATGATTTTTCGCGGATTTGCTGCTTCTCGACAAAGATAATAAATATTCCGCCATAGAACTTCCGCAAACAATTAAGTTACAAAAGTGAATGTAGTCCTCTGGAGATAAAGTAATGCTTGCACGTGACGGTGACGATGTTTGTCTCAGGAACTCTAATTTTTGTAAAATATTGTCGATTTGATCAGCAACCTCGGGCGCAGTAGATTGGGTGCGCCGTTCTTTAAGGTTGATTTCAAGTGCTTGGCATCTGGATAGAAATTGTTCGATGATTTCGTTGACCGGCGTTAAAGATTCTTTCATTTTTACCTCAATTATCGTATAGTTTTCAGCTGGAGTATTTAAGTACGAAATAATCCTAATTTCTGTAGGATAAACTGGATGAGAAAGACAACTTTACTAAAAGAGATGCTGGAAAGGAGTGAGTTAATCATTGCCCCTGGCGTTTATGATGGTATTTCCGCTTTGTTGGCCAACCAAGCAGGCTTTGCAGTGGTATACGCCAGTGGCGGGGCAATATCACGCAGCATGGGATATCCCGATTTGGGACTTATTACCTTAACAGAAATGTCTGCTGCGATTAAAATCATTGTGCTGCAGTCGCAATTGCCGGTGATCGCTGACGCCGATACTGGATTTGGCAATGTTTTAAATGTGCGACGCACCGTACAAGAATACGAGCAAATCGGCGTGGCGGCTCTGCACATTGAAGACCAAACTTTTCCTAAACGTTGCGGCCATTTACAGGACAAATCCATTATCCCATCTGAGGAAATGTGTGAAAAAATTCAAGCCGCCGTGCAAAGCCGTCAAGATCCGGACCTCTTGATTATCGCACGCACCGATGCTATTGCCGTCGAAGGCATAGAAGGGGCAATCAAAAGATCACAGGCATATGTTAAAGCGGGCGCAGATATTATTTTTGTTGAAGCCCCAGAAAATAAGCAGCAAATTGAAATGATTGCTCAAAGGATACAAGCGCCAAAATTAATTAATTTATTTCAAGGCGGAAAAACTCCTTTTGTTTCAGTCGATGAATTAAAACGGTTAGGTTATAAGATTGTGATTATCCCTTCCGACATGCAGCGCGCCGCAATCAAATCTATGCAGAATGTATTAAACTGTATTAAACAAGAAGGCCATTCCCTGGCAATGACTGAACAAATGGTCAGCTTTAAAGAACGCGAAGAAATCGTAAAAACGGCGCAATATTTAATTTAGAAATGGCAACTTGAGCTGCGCTGTATTCTTGAATGACGAGTTGGAGTGCTTTTACCTCCGAAAAGTGTTGATTCATGTGAACTTATTTCCACTAATTGATTGCTGGAGGAGTTGTTTTGAATATCACCTTTCCAGCTTGGATCGATATTACATAAATAATCAACAATTAAAGAGGTCGGAACAATGGGGAACTGTAACACTTCATTGATTAAATTTTGGATTTCTCGAATTTTTTTAAAAAAAGGTTGAATCTTATTTGTTATAACAGCATCAGGTTGGAGTATTTTATTAAATGGTTCCTTTTTCCCCTCAGTTATTTCTTCTATTAAATTATCCAACTCATTAGCATTTACTGTTGGTAACATGTAGTTGAACGTTCTTGGTATCAAAAGACACAAACGGTTGTAATGCCTAATAGGGGAGAAGTGGCTGATGGCCATACCAAGGCGGTATACATCTAGCGTATTTTTTGCTTCATTTAGGGCTTTAAAAGCGATATCCTCTAACCTCGCCCAATCAGGAAGACTAACCAAATCGTTATGTTTTTTGAGTAAATATGCATATAGCATCACTTTACTTGCGTTAGGTTCGGGGGCATCAAAATAAAAAGAAAAAAGGAAATTTAAAGCGTTGGTTATGACTTTTGGTGGAAAGAAGAGTCTAGTTTCTGTGTTATCAATAATGATCGGAAAATAGTAACGTTCACGCTCTGGACAATATTGCATTTGGGATTTTTCATCAGCAATACTTTGAAAATATATATTAATATCTGGTTCCGGAACACAATCATGTTGGAGTTTTTGTTTAATCAATTTCTCATCTTTATCTAAATCCCTATGCATAATCTTGTCTCCCTTGTTTAATAATTTTGAAAAGAGTACTATTTTAAAAAAATAAAATCAATGGAGAAGCCATTGCCTGTTGGAAAATATATTCGCAAATTTATGCAGCTGGAAGCCAGCGCCGGTATTTCTTTACTGGTTATGGCGATTTTGGCTTTAATCGTTGACAATTCTCCCGCTCGTATTTTTTATCATCGTTTTTTTGAAACAATGTTTACGGTTTCTATCGGAGAATATGTCCTCTCCAAATCTATACTGCTGTGGATAAATGATGGTTTTATGGCCGTTTTTTTCCTTTTGGTGGGTTTAGAAATCAAACGGGAAATTCTCGTTGGCGAATTGAAGGGCATTTCGAAGGCCATGCTGCCGGCGATAGCAGCATTTGGGGGTATGTTGGTTCCTGCACTCATTTATGTTGGGTTTAACTGGGATAATCCTTCAACGTTAAACGGCTGGGCCATACCCACAGCTACCGATATTGCTTTTTCTTTGGGCGTCTTAGCATTGTTGGGTTCGCGCATTCCCACGGCTTTAAAAGTTTTCTTGATGGCGTTGGCTATTTTTGATGATGTCGGATCAATCTGTATCATCGGTTTCTTTTATTCCCACGATGTTTCTTATACTTCGTTGTTGTTGGCCACTGGTATCATCGTGATTTTGATTTTAATGAACAGATTCGGGGTAACCAACCGTTTTGCCTATTTTTTATTGGGTATTTTTTTATGGATTTGTGTTTTGCAATCCGGCGTGCACGCCACCATCGCCGGCATTATCCTGGCGTTAGTGATTCCGTTGACCGACAAAAAAAGGCCCTATTTTTCCCCAGCGCGCGCATTGGAACATGATCTCCATCCATGGGTTTCATTTGGTATTTTGCCGCTGTTTGCGTTTGCCAACGCCGGTATTTCTTTTTCAGATTTGTCTTGGGCCCATTTGGTTGGCCCGATTACTTTGGGAATTGCTTTTGGCTTATTTATTGGCAAACAACTCGGCATTTGGGGAGCGACCATGTTAGCGGTCAAATTGAATATTGCAAAAATGCCTAATCAATGTAATGGATTCAGCATCTACGGCGTGAGTTTAATCGGCGGCATTGGCTTTACCATGAGTCTGTTTATCGGCACACTCGCTTTTGGTTACGGCCCCGGCAGCGAATTGAGTGGCGCATATGTTAGGGCCGGCGTCCTCATAGGTTCCTTACTCTCCGGCCTCTGCGGTTATTTTTTCCTAAAATGGAGTTATTCTCGGATTAATCAGAATAATTTGACTGTAAGAGAACGTCCAGTAATGAGACAAGATTGAACGAAAAATCGACGAAAAAGCGCAGCATACACGCCAGTATGTGAGCATTTTGAGGAGATTTTTCGTTCAAGATTGGCTCGTTAATGGACGTTCTCAGTTCCCGTGCAATTCTATCCTCGATGCATCCAGCCGGTTAGAAACCAAGCTACATGATCATACCCACGACTAAAAATTCCGCCTTTCGGGTCATCCTCTAAAGCAACAATGGGTAAAGTGGCGTAGGGTTTGCCATCTAGAGAAATTTGCACGCTACCGTATCTTTGGCCTTTAATCAAAGGCGCCATTAGTTTAGGCTGTATTTGCATATTGGCTTGCAATTTGTTGAACTGATTAATGGGAATAGTGACGTAAGTATCGCGGATAAAACCCAGTTTGGCGTATTTATTCTTACCGAACCAAACACGCGGCTGATTTTTTTGATTAAGGGTTTGTCCGGTGTTAAATAATTTATGGGTTTCAAAAAACCGGTATCCCCAATTGAGTAAAATCTGTGAATCGTCGGTCCTGGCTGCATCGCTTGGGGCGCCCATAACCACAGAAATCAAACGCATGCCACTTCGCAATGCCGAGGACACTAAACAATAACCTGCGGCATCGGTATGTCCAGTCTTTAACCCATCGACGGAAGGGTCTCGCCACAATAGCCGGTTGCGATTGGGTTGCCGAATGTTGTTGTAAAGCACCCATTTTTGTTTGTACCAAGCATAGTCTTCCGGAAAATCATAAATAATAGCCCGGCTCAATAAAGCGATATCGTACGCGGTAGAATAATGTTGATCATTGGG
>CAVPCA010000033.1:0-15164 GCA_963702315.1 uncultured Pseudomonadota bacterium | reverse complement strand
CATCAAAAGGAATTAATTCTACAAGCTTTTTAAGGCGAGGGTTAGATAAATTAAATTTTTTTGGATAAGTATCTTTTTTCTCTAGTTTCATCCCCTTTCCTTCAGCGGTTTCTTGAATATGACAATGATTTAAAATTTGTATTATTTCACGAATGGCGCCAATATCTTCAGGCGTCATTGGTGAGGTAAATGAGGTAAGAATTCGGTCAATGAGATCGCCCACAAAACCACTAGGGATTAACTTTTCAAATTCTTGGATTAAATGGTTAATCGGTAAATTCAACCCATTTAATATTATCTCCTTCTTTTTTTAAGTGTTTGTTTTCTGAAACCATGAGGAGTGTAATAAACACGAGCGTCTGGATTTTTTGGACCACTGGGCTTCGGAAAAGATTCTGCTGATATTAAATTGCAATTGTTCCCATTACTTAAAGAAAAACCTTTGAATTCTTCGACCTGGTAAGCAATTGTATAACCCCACCGCGCTACCTCCTCCTCAGAATAGTAAGAGGACAGAATATCAGTTATACGAATAATATCCTCTCGGCCGTGATCAACATAATCCAAAAAAACTGCCGTTGTAGCTGTATATTCGCGCCAGAATCTTCCTCTTTTAAATTTTTTAAATAAAGATCATAAAGAACTTTTTCTTGAAGAATAAGTGTTAAAATATTTTGGTCAATTTCATTCCCTCCCTTGACTTCTGTTTCCGAAAAAATGTTTTCTATTTGGTCCAATAAATTTAATAGAGACTCTTTCTGCTCTTCTTCCTTTAATTCACCTTCACTTTGGTTTGATAAGTTGTTTATTTTCGTTAATAGAAACTGCGACAGTTGGTCGCATCTTTTAGAATATGAGCCTCGTTCATTGGGTAATAAACAAGGATCATAAGGAGTGCAAAATTTTATAGAAATTCCACACATATTTTGGATATATTCAAATGTAGATGTCCGTAAAAAAGTTGCCAATCCCTCCAAATTCGTTTTTTTAAGATTCTTTTTGACGCACTTAAGTAAGCCTAATAGAGAAAGATCAGTAACCAGATAACAGGGAAGATCATGAGCTTGTGCGATTTTTAATAAGTCTAGAGAAGAATTTGATAATTTTACTTCATACCCTTCTGTTTTTAAGAGCATTTCTGCGTCAATACTCATTGCAGGAAACCTCATGTCCACCTCCTTTATAGTATAAACCTCTTCTAATGAATGAAAGAATACTATAAAATAGTACAGAAAGTCAAGTTCAGCATGAAATTACAGTACATTCATAATATTTTTGTTGCAACAGTACTTAATATCACTCCAAATTTAAATCGAATTTTAATTTGATTGTGTTTGGGAGTGAAACAACACTTGTTCGCAAATTCCATACTCTTTCCATGAACAGGTGACGTAGTTAGAATTAGGCTGTCCAGATTTTTGATATAATTTTTTTTATTTCAAGTGGAGGCAAAGGTTTAAGGATAACTTTTCGCATTACGGCGGCTAGAAAATTATTGCTGATTTGCTAAAAATTTATGTAGAATGATTAGATTTTTAAGGAGAAAAAAATGAATAAATTAGTAATTGGGATGCTGGTAAGTTCGGTGACTTGTGTTTCTTATGGAGCTGTAATTCCTTTCAGGAGTGAATACCAATAATGAGATTCCAATTGACGTCAGCGCGATGATTTTGTTTCCAGTTGCAATTACCAGCGGCCCATTTATTCCCGCTAATCAATGGGGGACAATTGCCACGCAAGGTATGTCTGTTGTGAAATATAGCTGGACTGGTGTGGCCACTGCCGACCTTGATGAAGGTCTTAATTTTGGCATCAGTTTTAGCGCGCCCGATTTAAGACAGGCTCAGACCATTAAACTCAGCTGTGTAAATAATTAAGGGGGGGTGGAGTTCCCGCTTAAGGGAACTCCAGTTCTTGGCTCAGTTTAAAGCTTTATACTCCATTATTTGCGCTTCGGTAGTCGCAAGTGTTAAATCCTTTTCTCCAGCTGCAAGATTAGCAACTTCTTCTACTGCTCTTTGAATAGTGCAAAATAACTTTCTGCCGTTATTGATTGAAAATTTATAAATATGGTCTAATACGTATTCATTAATCTTATTAAATTTGAAGTCTACACTATGCTCGCTATTTAAAGTTTCCATTAGCTTAGCGCTGGCTTCGCTTTGCAACCAGCTAGGCTTGTATTGGTCGATAATTCTGTCGATTATCATTCTTTTCCAAACCATATCTGATTGAAGATTTGCCAGATTAACAAAAAATTGTTTCTGTTCGTCGGAAGTCAATGGCTTTTGGGTAGCCAGATCAATAAACCCTTTAGCACCATAACCTAAACTTCCAAAAAAACCGGCACCTAGCCAAAAACCGCGCCTGCTGGCGCTGTTACTAGGGATGCGCAGCAGCAATCGCCCACACCCGTTTTTTGAAAGGCAAAGCCTATTCCGCCGAAAAACCCGATAAAGCCCCCTGCGCGCCGCTAAAGGCGAACCCAGAATGCAGGCTATTCCTTGTGCCGCCAGCACACTATTATGTGCGGTCTTGCCATGTCTTTTAGAGTTTTGTAACTCTTGAATATAATTTCTCATTTTTCAGCTCCTCTTTTAAAAATTAAACACTGTTCAATATTTAAGACAACGTTATCAGGAAAAAAAACTAAAGTCAATAGACGACTAGCTAACAGGCTAGCATAATTTTTGGAAGGCTCATTATGGTATAATCCATTTACATTTACCCAGAGGCTTTTATTAAAAATATACATCTTGATTGGGCGCACCCTCTCGTTAACAGCTGGTTTACTCGAAAATATGGATTGCCTACAGAACCGCAAGAGGCGGGCTGGCCGACGATTTTATCCGGTGTTTCCACGTTGATTTCTGCACCCACGGGATCAGGAAAAACTTTTGCCGCATTTTTAGTTTGCATTGATAAACTGGTGAGATTGTCGATTGCTAACCAATTATCCGATCAAATTCAGGTGGTGTACGTTTCGCCGTTAAAAGCATTAAGCAATGATATCCACAAAAATTTAGAAGAACCTCTGCAGGAAATTATAGCGTTGGCTAGAGAAAATGGACTGGGAATGCAAGAAATTCGGGTGGCGGTACGAACGGGTGATACATTAATGCGTGAACGTCGCATGATGCTAAAAAATCCACCGCATATTTTAGTGACGACGCCGGAATCGCTTTATATTTTACTGACGGCAGAAAAAAGCCGTGCATTATTAACTAACGTACAAACCGTTATTGTCGATGAAATTCACGCGCTGGTGAATAGTAAACGTGGCGCCCATCTCGCACTGTCTTTAGAAAGATTACAACATTTATGTGCTCACCCTTTTACGCGCATTGGCTTATCCGCCACCCAAAAACCTATCGAACAAGTGGCGCATTTTTTGGTAGGAAATAGAGCGGCAATGCCGCATATTGTGCAAATCGGTTATGAACGCCAATTAGATTTAGCGATCGAAATTCCGCAAGGTGAATTAAGTGCTGTGGCTGCAAATGAAATGTGGGAAGATATTTATAATCGTTTAGCTGAATTGGCCACTACCCATCGGTCTACTTTAATTTTTGTAAACACGCGCAGATTAGCAGAACGCATTGCACATCGACTAACAGAAAGGTTAGGTGAGGGTAACGTCGCCGCCCATCATGGTAGTTTATCGCGAAAGATACGCTTGGCGGCAGAAAACAAGCTTAAAAATGGCGAATTAAAGGCGCTTGTTGCCACTGCCTCTTTGGAACTAGGCATTGATATCGGATTTGTTGATCTCGTGTGTCAAATCAGTTCGCCGCGTTCTATAGCTGTGGCTTTGCAACGTATTGGCCGCGCCGGCCACTGGCGTGGCGCTATTTCCAAAGGCCGCTTTTTTGCAACCACACGCGATGATTTATTGGAATGCGCTGCTCTAATTTGGGCGATTAAAAAACGTGATTTAGATCATTTGATTATTCCGGAACAATCTTTAGATATTTTAGCGCAGCAGATTGTTGCCGCTTGTGCAGCAGAGGAATGGAAAGAACAAGATTTATTTAATTTAGTGCGTTTAGCGCATCCTTATGCACAATTATCTGCAGAATTATTTGCGCAGATTATCGAAATGTTGTCATCTGGCATTGCAGGTTCGCGTGGCCGTTATGGCGCATATTTATTTCGCGATCAAATTAATGGTATGGTTCGCCCGCGACGCGGCAGCCGCTTGACTGCGATCATGAATGGCGGAGCTATTCCAGAAACGGGTTTATTTGCGGTTATTGCTGAGCCTGATGGCATAACCGTAGGTACTTTGGATGAGGATTTTGCTGTAGAAAGTAATCGGGGGGATATTATTCTTTTGGTATGCCATGTCTTGGCAAATTCAAAGAATTGAAACACAAGGGCGAGTCATTGTTAGCAATGCAGGCGGTGCACCGCCTAACGTTCCTTTTTGGCGAGGCGAGGGCACAGCGCGAACCCATGAATTATCGAGTTATGTTGCAGAATTACGGCAAAAAATAAGTGATTTTATCCAACTTGCTGAAATTCCTCAGGCTAAACTTTGGTTAAAGCAATACACTGAAATGGATGAAGCCGCGGCTTCGCAGTTGATCGATTACATTCGTCAGGGAGAAGCCGCCTTAGGCGCTGTGCCGACACAAAAAACCATTATTGCGGAGCGATTTTTTGATGAAGGCGGCGGCATGCAGCTCATTATTCATGCGCCCTTTGGTGCAAGAATCAATAAAGCTTGGGGATTGGCGTTAAGAAAAAAATTCTGCCGCTCGTTTAATTTTGAATTACAAGCTGCCGCTACGGACGATGGATTAAATATTTCTTTAGCAGAACAGCATAGTTTTCCGCTCGCCGATGTCTTCCATTTTTTGCATCCTAATACCGTAAAAGAAACTTTGATTCAAGCCGTGATGGCTTCCCCACTGTTTACGACACGTTGGCGTTGGGTAGGAACGCGTGCTCTGGCTTTGCAGCGTTTTCAGCGTGGCAAAAAAACGCCGCCGCATATTATGCGGATTTTAGCGGATGATTTGCTCGCCGCCGTTTTCCCGGATGCCGCCGCCTGCCAAGATAATTTGGCTGGGCGAGACATTGAATTGCCCGATCACCCGCTGATTGCCGAAACAATGAAAGATGTTTTGCAAGAAGCGTTGAATATTCAGGGATTAATCGATTTGTTAGGGAATATATTAAGCGGCAAAATCAAATGCGTCGCGATAGATACGCCTACACCATCGCCTTTCGCGCATCAAATATTAAACGCTAACCCTTATGCATTTTTAGATGACGCGCCGTTAGAAGAACGCCGCGCGCGTGCAGTGGAAATGCGCAGAATATTGCCCGATGCGGCGCTCCAAGCCGGGCGACTTGATCCGCAAGCGATTGAAACCGTGCAAAATCAAGCTTGGCCGGATGTGCGTAACGCCGATGAAGTGCATGATGCTTTACAAACTTTAATAGTATTTCCTGAAGAGCAGAGTCATCATATTTTTCCGCAATCATTTCTGGTTGAACTCGAACAACATAAACGTGCGCGAGTATTTGTGTATCAGGAAAAACGTTTTTGGGTGGCGGCGGAAAAAATATCTATATTTTTGGCGATTTATCAGGAAAAAGATTCAGCAGAACATTTCGCAGGTTTAAAACAGGTGGTTCAAGGCTGGTTGTTACATACAGGCCCGGTGACTTCCGCTGAATTATCCATTTGGTTGTCGCTGAACCAACAAGAAATAGACCAAGCGCTTTTGCAATTAGAATCCAGTGGTATGCTATTGCGGGGGCGTTTTGTGCAGAAAAACCCAGAAATTGCCGAGTGGTGTGAGCGCCGATTGTTGGCGCGCATCCACCGCTTAACGGTAGGTGCATTGCGCCAAGAAATTATTCCGATGACCACCGTTGAATATATGCAATGGTTATTGCAGTGGCAGCATGTAGCCCCTGGCGCCCAATTGCGCGGAGAAAATGGTCTCATTGAAATCATCAAACAACTACAAGGTTTTGAATTACCGGCGAATGCTTGGGAAAAACAAATTTTCTCTAAAAGAGTTGCGGATTACGACAGTAGTTTATTAGATCGGCTTTGTTTAAGTGGTGTGATCGGCTGGGGCAGAATTTCAACGCATCCGGCTTTGCTCACTGAAGATACGCGCATCATGCCCACCCGCATTGCCCCGATTACTTTTTTTGTTCGCGAAGATAATGAATGGTTACTGTCCAGAAAAGAAAATGAATGGAAAAATGATGCGAGCAATTTGAGCGCCATTGCGCAAAAGATTTTGTTTTATTTGCAGCAAAAAGGCGCTGCTTTTTTTTCCGACATTGTGCGAGGTGTTGGTGGTGTGGCCGCCGAGATAGAAAATGGTTTGTGGGAATTAGTTGCCGCAGGCTGTGTTAGCGCAGATAGTTTTGACAATTTGCGTGCTTTGATTAATCCAGCACGTCGCAACGGAAAAGAACGCAGATTTAGCGCTAGACCTCGTTTTAGCACAGGAAGATGGTCATTAATGGTATTTAATATCGAAGAAAATCGACAGGTACACGTCGAAAAAATTGCCTGGTTATTATTAAAAAGATATGGCGTAGTATTTCGCGATATTTTAGCCCGCGAATCTATCGTACCCAGATGGCGCGATTTATTAATTGTTTTACGTCGTTTGGAAGATCAAGGAGAAGTACGTGCCGGCAGATTTTGTGGGCAACTTTGCCGGCGAGCAATTCGCTTTGCCTTATGCTGTAGAATCATTGCGGACTTTCCGGAAAAAACCCAAGGAAGAAAGCTCAACGACTATTTCTGCCGTGGACCCTTTAAATTTAGCCGGCATCATTTTCCCTGGAAATCGCATCCCTGCACTTTCAGGAAAAAAACTAGAAATCCGCAACGGTATCCCTACACAATAACGGTTTTAACATCAATATTTCCACGCGTTGCATTTGAGTAAGGGCAAACATAATGTGCTTTTTCACTGAGTTGACGAGCAACTTCCGGCTTGAGGCCGGGTAAGGCAACACGTAATTCAACTTCCAAACCAAAGCCGCCCGGAATTGGGCCGATCCCGACGATTGCTGTCACCGATGATTCAGGTGAAAAAGCGACTTTTTCTTGCCCGGCGACATATTGCAGTGCGCTCAAGTAACAAGCCGAGTAGCCTGCAGCAAACAATTGTTCTGGATTAGTCGCGCCGCCACCTTTGCCACCCAGTTCTTTTGGCTTCGCCAATTTAACCTTTAAGTTTCCATCATTAGAAACTGCGCTCCCATCTTAAGCCTCCAGTTGCTTTAACTTCAGCCTTGTAGAGGATTTTTTCAACAGCCATAATCATACTCCGTTTGTTATTTGAATCGATCCATAAGCTTTTCGCCAACAATTAATGACAGAAAAATTTTTTTCAGTCAACAAGAAGTCAGGAAAAGTTGATGAGCCGATTATAAGCCTATAATTGGCTCATGGATATGAATCTATATAATTGGCAACAACCCGATTGGACTCATTTTCGATATGATTTATCAAAAACATATGAGGTTTTAGTCGCTATTGCGGAAAAAGCTGGCCTCATTCAGGGGCAAATGTCTCATTTGGCTGAAAATCTACAAACCGAAGCCACGATTAACCGCATGATAGATGAGGCAATTAAGACCTCCCAAATTGAGGGTGAACTGCTGAATCGTTCTGATGTCAGGTCATCCATTAAAAATAAACTGGGATTAAACCATCCCGTGACAGTGCATGATAAGCGTGCACAAGGGGTGGTGGATCTGCTGTTTGATGTGCGCCAGACTTTTCAGCAACCACTGACTGCGCTAAAAATCTGTGAGTGGCATTTGATGTTACTTGTTGGCGTGCCAAACCCTAATCTTAAAATTGGCAGCTGGCGGGCTCATGCTGAGCCGATGCAAATTGTTTCAGGTAACCATCAACATCTCAGAGTTTATTTCGAAGCGCCTTCTTCTAAACAGATACCGGAAGAAATGGAAAAATTCATTGATTGGTTTAATAAAACGGCGCCAGGAAAATCTGAAACTATTGCATTTGCACCTGTACGCGCCGCCATTGCCCATCTTTATTTTGAGAGCATTCACCCCTTTGAAGATGGCAATGGCAGAATAGGACGCGCCATTGCTGGAAAAGCCTTGTTTCAGGGTTTTGGCTATCCTCTGTTAATCAGCTTGTCACAAGCCATTGAGGCTGAAAAGAAGTCTTATTATTCGGCGTTACACGCCGCCTCTAAATCAAATGAAATTACACACTGGATTCAGTATTTCGTCAACACTATATTACGCGCTCAAATTGAGACTGAGCGGCAAATTCATTTTATACTGAAAAAAGCTAAATTTTTTGCTGCTTTTGAAAATATTTTAAATGAACGTCAGTTAAAAGCAGTGTGTCGCATGTGGCAAGCAGGTCTAAAAGGCTTTGAAGGCGGTATGAGTGCCAAAAAATATATGAAAATAACCGGCGTCTCAAAAGCCACGGCCACCCGTGATTTACAGGATTTACAGTCTTCGGGCGCATTGCACCAGATAGGAAAGGGACGCAATGTCAGGTATGAATTGGAGATAAGTTGAGATAATTCGGGCAGCTGATTTGAAATTAATTAAAATAAATCAAATCTTCAGGAATAAAAATTTTGTGGGAAATTAAATAATTTACCAGTTCAATGCTATTTTTAACTTGTAATTTTTTGTAAATACGGCTGCGATAGCTGTGGATGGTTTTGATGTCGAGGCAGAGATGTTTTGCCATAGCTTGAATAGAATAATTGCGAATGGTCATTAATATAATTTCGAGCTCGCGATTGCTGAGGGTTTGAAAATTTTTTGGCAATAAAGTGGTGGGGTGTACGGCTAATTTTTTCCCATTCACTATGGATTTAATTGCTGCAATGAGGTTTTCTTTTGGCGTGTCTTTTGTTAAAAAGCCCTTTACCCCTTGGGCTAATAAATGCATCGAAAACCATGTTTGTTCTGTCGCTGTTAAAATTAATATATTTAAATTAGGGTCCATATTCATTAAACGGCGCGCAACTTCAATGCCACTGATATCCGGTAGTTTTAAATCTAAAATCACCACGTGGGGTTGCTGCTTGCGCACCATGCGGATGCCGTCGATGCCTTTGGCAGCTGTTCCAACGACCGAGATGGCTTTGTCATTCAATAACATTTCTGTAAGCCCTTTGCTCACCAAAATATGATCGTCAATAATCAGAGTTTTAATGGTCGGTTGCAGGTTTTTCATGGGGTAAAATATGGATATCGTATTGGTGATGCGGCGATTTGATCCCGTGTTCTTTAAAGCTATCGCAAATTGCAAATAAAATTTCTGAACGGGTGCGCTCACGACTTGCATGTTGTAAATTCACATAGAATTGAATTTCTATTTCCATCAAGCCTTCATTCATTGCGATCATATATATTTCGGGTTTTGGGTGTTCCACCACCGTTGGAATTTTCTTCAAAATGTTTAAGATTAGGTGTCTGACCATATGCGGGTCATCCACGGAATGTACGTTGATACGTATTATACCACGAACAATTTTATCTTGATGAGTCCAGTTAACAAAGGGTTTGGTAAACATATCCGCATTGGGAATAATGACTTCCATGTGGTCCCAAGTGCGCACTTTTAAAGAGCGCATACCCGTGCCGATAACCTCACCTTCATATGTGCCGACGGTAACGGTATCGCCAGTGCGAAATGGCCTTTCTACTAAAAGTAAAATGCCGCTAAAGAAGTTGGCGATAATATCGCGCAGACCAAAACCAATACCGGCGACAAAAGCAGCGACAATCACAGTTAATCCGGCGAGATTAATGCCGAAGATTTTTAAACCAATAAAAATGCCGATGATGACGACCGCATACTGGGTGAATATCGATAAACTATGTTGCACGCCAATATCGCGGGCGCGTTTAAATAAGAGTCGAAAAGCGAATTCGCGCGACCATTTTCCCAGCCAATATAAACAGGTAACAAAAATCGCTAATCCAAATAACCACGGAATAGTAACTTTCGCGCCCGGTCCAGTGTATAACTGGAATTTCATCAGCTTTTTCCAAAAAGCGATAAACGTCGGACTTTGCGCTAATCCAGTGAATTGCACAAATATCCATATCATGAAAGCGAACAAGGCAAAACGTAATATGCGGTCAAAGGGCCGAACAAATGCTTCTCCCCAAACCCAACCACCTTTAAAATGTTTTACTAATCCGCCGTAGATTAAATCCATTAAATCGATCAGTAAACCGCGGATGATCAGATATACAGCTAAAATCAATAACGCAACCACTTGATATTTAGAAATGGTCCAAGCAAGTTCTGTATAGCCAATTAAGCCGATAATGGCGTTACTTAAAATGGCAATCGGTATTAGCATGCACAGCAAAGTCATCACCCGTTTTATATAGGGACGTGCGACACCGAAAAATTTCTGTAACGCTTGTGGAACAAAAGTGGATGATTTTAGTAACAGCAGAGATAAAATCACTAAAGAAACCATCAAGGTTTTATTGAAAAACACGCGCACGGAATAAGCCACTGGAAAAGCGTGAGTCAACACCACCAACGCGACCGATAAGCAAGTCAAACCCCAAATCCAATTTATTTTTTTGTAAAAATTAAGTGGTTTTTTTATTTGTTCAACATCACTGTTTAATAACCAAAGTTTAAAAATGGTGATAATGAGGCGATAACTTAAAAGGATACCCCATAATAAAATCCATAAGGCCAACTCTAGGTTTAAAATCAGCAATAATAGAGTGGAGGCGAAAGCAATCAGTAATAAACCTAGGTTGCAACGAATAAGATACAGAAATAATGAGAGTATTTGGTTAGAAAAACGCTTTGTTTTCATTTCTAATAAGCGCAGCCAAAGTAATAAAACGCGACGCAACAGAAACCATAATGGGATTAGTGCTAACAAAATAATAACAAAATAATACCAATTTAAAGTGGTTAGGATTTTTAAGCCGTAAAATATTTGCGTTGCAATATTTTGTAGCCAATGCTCAGTATATTGCGGTATGACCAGCATTTGTTTGAAGAGTTCATTCCATGCAGCCCAAGATAACCCAGGCAGTGATTGCCGAATCAGAAATTGTTTGCGATGGATTTCATTTAATTGCGTATAATAATTGGTAACTGCAGTTTGCAAATTTAACAAATCATTATATTTGTTTTTATATTCACTAATCAGATTGGCAAAAGATTGTTGTTCGTTGGGGGTAATGTTGATAAATAATTCTTTATTTTTTTCGATAAAATTAATTTTTCTATCTACAAAATGGAGGGTTTGATCAATTTGCTGCAAAAGGTTTTGGGTTTGTTTTAATTGTTGGGTTAATTCAATCACCGTTAACATTTCTGAATTTAAATTGATTGTTGGGCGGAACCGGCTCTTCAGATCTTCTAAAAACAAGGATACTTGTAAACTGGCCCATTCTTCCTGTAATGCAAAAACCTGAAATTGAACGTTTGGATCGTTCGAATGCAGCGGCAATTCAGCCAATTGCTTGCTCAGTTGTTGCTGTTGTATTTTTAAATTGGTAATGGCAACATCGTTACTGACCGGTGTTTGAAATTGATTATCATATATGCTTTGGAATTGCTGGCAGCGGCTGCGCCACAGTTGATTATATTGTTCAAGCAGATCTTCAGTGCGGCGTAAAATTTTCAGACGTTTATTTTGCAGGTTGATAATTTCATTTAGCAGTAAGCGTTCTTTAACTTCTTGTGCAGAAGATAAATTTTGTTCTTTAATCGACAACCAAACTTGGTTGCTGGATTGCAGGGAAGCCCGTGTATTTTGAATGGCAATATTATTGTTATCGATATAGGATTTGATATTAACACTGATTAACTGGCAGGATTGAATATCTGCGTCGGTTACCATTTCGGCAGATTGCTTCTGCCAAAGTATCACTTTTTCTTGGTTGAGCTTGCGTACCGTTCTGTTTAATGTGTCAGCTCTTTCTTTAGAGAAAATTAGTTGCTGCTGGGTTAATTCTTTTTGTTGTTGCAGGTTGCTGGGTTCTGCCTCGGCGTGACTGATCAGCGGAAAGACCAGTAAACAAAAGAAAATAACAATGGTTTTAATCATGTTTCGAAGCTTCAGCGTTGTTTTTTGATCCCCCATCGTGATCAGATTTATGTTTTCGCATAATCGCGCCGATGGGCCCGCTCAGTATGAAAACAAAAAACAAAATGAGAAAGATAACCGGCGGGGAGTAAGTAATCAATACAAAAAACAAAGCTAATGCAGGAATCACCAAAAACGGCACTTTTCCACGAATATCCAAGTCTTTAAAACTACGAAATTGGATGGAGCTAACTTTTAAAATAGCCAGCAAAAACGCAATGACTGCCACCCCCCACGCTATATTCTCACCATTAACACCGAATTTAGAACAAGTCCACAGGAAACTGGCGACAAATCCAGCTGCGATAGGCGTAGGCAATCCTTGAAAATAACGTTTATCAGGTTGGCTCAATTGTGTATTAAATCGCGCCAGACGTAGCGCAGTGGCTGCTGTATAAATGAAGCAGGCCAACCATCCGGTTTTTCCCAAACTGGATAACGACCAACTGTACAAAACCATCGCGGGTGTAATCCCAAAACAGAGCATATCAGAAAGGCTGTCAAAGTGAGCGCCGAATTCGCTAACCGAATGGGTTAATCGCGCCACGCGTCCATCCAATCCATCCATCAAAATAGCGATAAAAATTGCAATCGCCGCATTATCATAAAATTGTTTAGTTGCCGCTACGATTGCATAAAATCCCGCAAACAAGGCGCTCATGGTTAGCAAATTAGGCAATAAATAAACGCCTCGATGACGAGGCGGATCAACGGATATCTCATTCATCATCGCATTTTATCAGTGATTTCTACCGAAGAACAGATCATGCTATAATCTAAAATCAATGTGTGTAGGTGGGCATGGAGAAAAAAAAAGAACGCAAGATTATTATCGAGGGCGTCACAGAATCTGGGGAGACTTTTCGTCCCAGTGATTGGGCGGAGCGAATGAGTGGCCAGCTTTCGACCTTTCGCAAAAGGCGAATACGCTATTCGCCCTTGCTCGAACCGACGATGCGCGAAGGTCATCAATGTGTCATTTTGGATCCGAGCCTTAAAGAAAGCAACCCGATGTTGTATAAATCTATTTTAGAATTTGCTAAAGCTAATCATTTAAAGATTTGTAAAGAAAATGGACAACCAGACAATAATAACGATTCCGAATGAAACCATCTTTGTCGATGGGAGCCAATATTTTGAAGCGCTCATCAATGATATTAACCAAGCACAAATCAGCATAGATTTAGAAACCTATATTTTCCAGCGTGATTTTTTGGGGAAGAAGATCATTCAAGCACTGATCGATGCGGCTCTGCGCGGCATTAAAGTCCGAGTGATGGTAGACGGAGCCGGTACGCCCTGGTGGAGCACGCAATTTGCCCGGCTGTTGGAAAAATCCGGCGCGATCACCAAGGTATTCCATCCGTTTCCCTGGCAATTGTGGAATTGGAGCAGATCGGTGGCGAAACCGCCATTTCTGACCAAATGGATATTTTTGATATTGAAAAGTAATTCGCGCAATCATCGCAAAGTATGTTTAATCGATGAAAAAATTGCTTATGTTGGCAGCCTGAATATTAGCCAATGTCATCTCAGCAATTTTCATGGTGGCAGTAATTGGCGTGATACGGCATTGCGGTTAGCGAGTACAGACTTGGGTGAGTTATCTCGAGCATTCGAATTGGCTTGGGACCATTTAACGATTAAAGAGCGGATGCGCGAAACTTTTCGTGAGGTCAGACGCCATCCCACCATTAGGTCCAATCATACCCGGCACCGGCGGCGCATTTTATATAAAACTTTGTTGAGAAAAATTGCCACTTGCCGGCAACAGATTTGGATTACGAATGCTTATTTTGTTCCGGATAGCTTTTTATTAAAACGATTGCAGGAAGCGGCCAAAGCGGGCGTCGATGTCCGTATTTTATTACCAAAAAAATCCGACGTGATGATGATGCCTTGGGCGTCTACGGCTTTTTATTTTAATTTATTAAAGTCAGGGGTCCGGATTTTTGAATATTTACCGAGTATTTTGCATGCTAAGACATTAATTTTGGATGACTGGGCATTGATTGGTTCCAGCAATTTGAACCATCGCAGTTTATTACACGATTTAGAAGTCGATATTTTATTGTCGGACCCCAAATCGATTCAATGTCTCAAAGATCAATTTTTATTAGATTTAACTCACGCCCGCGAATTGTCCCTGCCCAGATGGCGCATGGACCGCCCTCGTTACCAACGTTGGATGGGACGAATGTTGTTGTACGTTAAATATTGGATATAACGCGTTGCGGTTTTAATTTTTTGTTAAGAATTTTGTGATTGAATAAATTTTAATTATACGAAATAATTAGCTCATCATAATTCCTAGTGGGAAGAACTAAAAAAACTGATAATTTTATAAATGGGGAAATAATATGCGCGATCCAGCTTTGTTCGCCGAAATGAAAAAGGCGAAACTTAAACCGGCAAAGGTAAATAATCCAGCAAAAGTAAATAGTCCAGAGGAAAAAAAGGAGTCGCTGTTGTCAGGATTGGCAATTTGGTCTTTTAGTGGTCAGATTGATTTGCTGAAATCAAAGCTTCCAAAGCGGGGAAATATGGAAAGTGAGCCAATAGACTTGACACAGCATGATCCGAATTATGATCCGACAGACGAATGTGTATCGTCTACGAGCGATTCATCTAACATAATTACAGCTAGAGACTCAAAGAATTCTGACCGTGAGGTTAAAGCTCAGTATGTAACGCTAAAGGATCTACTGCATTTTGACAGTCAGGTTAAAGGTTGGTCGCTAGAGGATCTACTGAATTATGCCCCTGTGGTTGAAGCTCAGTATGAGGCTGAACAACGGAATCTTTTCCGTCAGTATTTAAGGCAAAGGATACTATGCAACGAAATACAAAAAGGAAAGGGACTCCAAACGACAACGACAATAGTGAAAGAGTTTAGAGTATTTCCTTTGGAAATAAAAGAAAGGTTTAGAGTAATTATTCCAGAGGAAAAAGACGAAGCAAAAGAAGCAGTAGAAGCAAAAGAAGAGAGAGGCTGGGGAAGTAATAAGCAATTAAATCTTGATAATTTTCTGAGATTATGGC
>CAVPCA010000032.1:0-107966 GCA_963702315.1 uncultured Pseudomonadota bacterium | reverse complement strand
AAATCAGTTAAGTTGATCGGCTTATAAATAGAAATGATCATCATCACAATCGTGTTGACTAACATGCTCCACAAGCAGAATTGTATTTTTTTCTTAAAATCGACTTCAATTAAAAAACGGCTGGTAATATTTCCTAAAAACCACGCCAATCCCATCAGTAGAGCCATATGACCAAATTCGATAGCTGAATAGTGCAAAATATTTTGAATAAAAAATGGCGCTACAATGCTAAACAGAATAACAATTGACCACAATATACCTAAGCAAATAATGCCGCCAATATAATCACGATGACTCAAAATCGTTTTAGCATCTTGGATTATTTGTTTAAAATTAAATGATTTTTTTTCGCTAATAGTCTCAGGGAGTAAGGAAACATTTAAAATCCACACTAAGATCGCGTAAATCGCTAAAAAATAGAAAGGCGCATGCCAATTGTAATATTCTTGAAGATAGCCGCCGATGGCTGGCGCTATAATTGGCCCAATCGCCCAACACAAAGTCATATAATTCATCATCTTGTAAAAATCCTTTCCTTGGTAAAGATCGGACAGCACGGCGCGCATGGGAACACTAAGGCATGCCACGGCTACTCCTTGCAGAAAGCGGAACAATAATAAATAAAATACGTTTGGTGAAAAGGGAATTAGCAATGTGACCAAAATATAAATGGATAAACTATATATGAAAGGTTTTTTTCGACCAACAACATCTACAATACTGCCACTAAAAAACTGGGCAATACCAAAACCCAGCATGTAAATACTAATGGTAAGTTGGGCTAAAGAGGGTAGAGCATGGAAATGATTGGCCACAGCAGGTAAAGAGGGAACATAAATGTCGATACTCAGTCCTGAAAGTGGCACGGAGATGATGGCTAGAAATGCCCAAAAATTTCGTTGGTGAAGTGGCGCTTCAGCAGGTATAGTGTATGACATATAAATTTCCTAAATTGTAGATAAATTACAATAATAGGAGATAATAAACCTATAATGCAATCTTGTCAACTTTATGTTATAAATGCCGCATGATTAAAAAAGAGCGAAAACATCAATCAGTCATAGAACCCGGTTCGGATGACCGTGACTTTATGACTAAACTGGTGGTGGGAATCGGTGAGGTCTCATTAGTCACCGGCATTCCCCAGAGGCAACTGCGTTATTGGCAACAAAAAGGTATTATTAAAACTGTTCCAGAACCAGAAACCTCAACCCGACGTTTTACTTGTACAGAAATTAAAAAAATTTTGTTGATTAAAGAGCTCCTAGATGAAGGCTATACGTTAGAAGCTGCTGCCAACAAAATCTCTAATCGTATCACCAGAATTGATGAAATTTTTCGCAAATTAAAAAAACAGGGCCGGCTTTAGTGAATGGATGATATAGATGACTGAAGGAGTTTTGTCTTTTGATGTCTTAATAATTGGCGCTGGGCCAGCAGGCTTATCGGCAGCAATTCATCTTAAAAAAATATCACCACAGATCACCGTTTGTGTATTGGAAAAGGGCAAGGCAGTAGGTTCGCATATATTGTCTGGTTTAGTGTTCGAACCAACAGCTTTGGAGCAATTGATACCGGATTGGCAAAATAAGAATTTTCCATTAATACCCTGTACCAGTCACCATTTTAGTATTTTAACTCAAAAAAAAATGTGGTCTCTACCACATTTTCTGTTACCATCCGAATTAAACAATCTAAACAATTATGTGGGGAGTTTAGGTGTATTTTGTCAATGGTTAGCGGATATAGCGGTAAATTTAGGGGTGGAAATTTTTCCTGGATTTGCAGCGGCGAAATTATTATTTGACGATGGTAAAGTTACTGGAGTGGAAACCGGAGAAAAGGGTTTGACTAAATATGGTCAGCAAACTCCAGAATATCAACCTGGCGTTAAAATCCAGGCTAAATATACGTTATTAGCCGAAGGTTGCCGAGGACATCTTACCGAGCAAGTGATTCGACATTTTAATTTACGTAACCACGCTAGCCCGCAGACCTATGGCCTTGGGATAAAAGAAATATGGGAAGTGAATGCTAAACAACATCACTTGGGAAAAGTTTCACATTTTTTAGGCTGGCCACTGACGCACGAATGTTATGGAGGTGGTTTTATTTACCATTTACCGCATAAACAAATTGCGGTGGGATTGGTGGTTGGCCTTGATTATCGCAATCCATATCTGGATCCCTTTGAGGAAATGCAACGTTTTAAAACACATCCGGCTTTACGTCCTTTATTTATGGATGGTAAACGTATTGCCTATGGCGCGAGAGCACTTAATGAAGGTGGTTTTCAATCTATTCCTGACTTGATTTTTCCAGGAGGTGCACTCATTGGTTGTGCAGCGGGTTTTCTCAATGTGCCGAAAATAAAAGGAACGCACAATGCGATGAAAACTGGCATGTTGGCTGCCGAGACTATTGTTGAAGCATTGGAAAAAGATCCGCAGGGAGGACAAGGTTTAGAAAATTATTTTAATCGATTAAAGCATTCTTTGGTTTATAAAGAATTACATAAGGTAAGAAATGTAAAGCTCTATTTTCGTTTTGGTTTTTGGCCAGGCATTATCTTAAGCGGAATAGATTTAAAAATATTTCATGGCAAAGCCCCCTGGACTTTACATTCTGCAAAACAAGATCGAGAACAAATGGCGCTTGCCAAAAGCTATCAAGAAATGACGTATCCTTTGCCGGATGGAAAAATTACTTTTAATAAATCAAGTTCAGTATATTTAGCGAATATTGCTTATCGAGAAAATCAACCGGAACATTTAGTTTTGCAAAATCCATTAAAATCTTTGGAAATTTCCTTTAAGTTGTATGCGGCCCCAGAACAAAGATATTGTCCCGCCGGTGTTTATGAAATTTTGTTTCAGCAAGGAGATCAGCCTAAATTAGTCGTCCATAGCGGCAATTGCATACATTGTAAAACTTGTGATATCAAAGATCCGGCTGATAATATTCAATGGATGGCCCCGGAAGGCGGCAGTGGGCCGAATTATCAGGATATGTAAACTGTGAAAACATTAGTACCTATTAAACGTGTATTAGATCCCAGCTTACGACCCAGATGTAAAGCAGATGGTTCGGGCATTGATTTAGAGCAACTTAAAATGTCAGCTAACCCATTTGATGAAATTGCTTTAGAACAAGCCTTACGTTTAAAAGAACAAGGTACGGTGGGTGAAATCGTTTTGGTTTCCATCGGGAAATTGGCTTGTCAAGAAACCTTACGCAGCGGATTAGCAATGGGCGCGGATCGTGCTGTATTAATTCAAACGGAAGAAGATTTTTCTCCGCTGATGATTGCCAAGATATTAAAAAAACAGGTCGAAGCCGAAAACATTCAATTGGTGTTGATGGGAAAACAAGCTATTGATGACGACGCTAATCAGACTGGACAAATGTTAGCGGCGTTATTAAATTGGCCGCAAGGAACATTTGTCTCTAAAATACAGATAGATGATGTGTGGATGGAGGTTGAAAGAGAAGTGGATGGCGGTCACCAAATTTTACGCATAAAATTACCTGCAGTGGTCACTGTGGATTTAAGATTGAATACGCCCAGATTTATTAAACTACCGGACATTATGAAAGCCAAACAAAAAAAATTAGATATTATCCCAGCAGAATTTTTAGGTGTCGAGTTAAAAAATCGGCTTAAAGTTAAAAAGATCACACAACCGCATCCTCGACCGGCCGGGCAAAAAGTGGAAAATGTGACCCAATTAATTCATAAATTGCGCCATGAGGCGAAGGTAATACCATGAAGGCGTTAATCATTGCGGAAAATGAGCAAGGCACATTAAATAAAAATTTGTTTAGTTTAATCAGCGTTGCGAATAAAATTACACAGGACGTGAGCTTGTTAATTGTTGGTGAAGCTGCAAAGACGCTGTGTGAAGATTTAAAACAATATAATTTAAAAAAAATTTATTTTTCAAATTCAGAAAATTTTTACCACGGTTTAGCTGAAAATATATCCAAATTAATCGTGGAAATAGCTAAGGAATTTACCCATATTTTCGCACCAGCTTCAAGTTTTGGTAAAAACATTATGCCTCGGGTAGCTGCACTTTTAGACGTTAACCAAATTTCTGATATCACCGGTATCTTGGATGCGCATACTTTTATTAGACCAATATTTGCAGGAAATGCGTTGGCTACTGTGTTTTGCGACGATCCCATAAAAGTTATCACTGTGCGTTGTACTGCCTTTTCAGGAACCTATTTGCCTGGGCAAGACTGTGCAGAAATTCAAGAATTAGTTTTTGATTATAAAGATGACCGTATTCAATTTATAAATAATGTTAAAGACTTGTCAGAAAGGCCATCGCTTGCTCACGCCAAAATTGTTATTTCCGGTGGGCGTGGCTTTCAAAGCAAAGAAAATTTTAAATCTTTACTGGAACCGCTTGCCGAAAAATTAGGGGCGGCGATTGGCGCGTCCAGAGCCGCTGTGGATGCTGGGTTTGCCGATAATGCTTTACAAGTGGGCCAAACTGGCCAGGTTGTCGCCCCGGACCTTTATATCGCCATTGGTCTTTCCGGTGCTATTCAACATTTGGCCGGGATGAAAGACAGTAAAGTGATTGTCTCGATTAATAAAGATCCCAATGCGGAAATCATGCGAGTTGCTGATTATGTTTTGGAGGCGGATTTATTTGCAGCAATTCCCGAGTTGTTGGCAAATCTGTAATCAAAAATCTGTAATCCGTTTGACAGAGAAACCATAAACGGCATAAAATGCCGCATGCTTGAAATAAATCCATTATTTGAAAAACTTGAAGATTTTCGCACCCGCTTGCAAGCCCTTCGGGGGTATCTTTGACTATCCGGGCAAAAGCCGGCGCTTAGAGCAAATTCAAATAGAATTAGAAAATCCGGATATTTGGAAAAACCCAACGCGTGCTCAAGAACTCGGGAAGGTGCGATCTTCGCTTAGCCAGACAGTTCAGCATTTAGATCAGTTGGAACAAGATTTAAAAGAGAATGAAGATTTCCTGAATTTAATAAAAAGCGAAAACGCCGAAGATTTATTACCCAATGTAACTAATGAAATTAATCAATTAAAGAAAAAAATCGAAGCACTTGAATTTCAGCAAATGTTTTCCCATCCCATGGATCCTAACAATGCCTTTTTGGATATCAATTCAGGATCGGGTGGCACAGAAGCTCAGGATTGGGCAGAAATGTTATTGCGGATGTATTTACGTTGGTGTGACGCCCATGGTTTCAAAACAACGATTAGTGGAATATTCTGCCAGGTGAAGTGGCCGGCTTTAAAAGTGTGACGGTCCATGTTGAAGGGCGATTATGCATTCGGCTGGTTACGCACCGAAACGGGCGTGCACCGTTTAGTACGTAAATCACCGTTTGATTCAGGAAATCGTCGCCATACTTCTTTTGCATCCGTATTTGTTTCTCCAGAAATTTCCGATGAAATTCATATTGAAATCAATCCTGCTGATATTCGCACAGATACTTATCGCGCCAGTGGGGCAGGTGGACAGCATGTCAATAAAACCGATTCTGCTGTACGGTTAACGCATTTACCCACAGGTATTGTGGTACAATGCCAAAGCGACCGCTCACAACATAAAAATCGCTCTGCGGCCATGAAACAACTCAAAGCAAAACTTTATGAGTTGGAGCAACAAAAGAAAAAAGCTGAGTTACAGGTCTTGGAAGAAGGTAAGGCCTCTATTGGTTGGGGCAGTCAAATAAGATCCTATGTTTTAGATGCTGCGCGTATTAAAGATTTACGTACCGGTGTTGAAACCACCAATACGCAAGCTGTATTAGATGGTGATTTAGATGCGTTTATTGAAGCTAGTTTAAAGGAAGACGTATGAATGAACTTGAAGACAATGAGCAAATCCTGCAACGAAAAGAAAAATTGAAAGCATTACGCAATAAAGGTCAAGCTTATCCTAATGATTTTGAGCGGACTGATTTGGCCCAAGAATTACACGAGAAGTTTAAGGAGGCAGAAGCTGAAGCGTTGGCGGCGCAACCTGTGGTGAGCGTTGCCGGAAGAATTATGTTCCGCCGTTTAATGGGTAAAGCGAGTTTTGTCAATCTGCAAGATATGTCGGGAAGAATTCAATTGTACATTGCGCAAGATCAATTACCAGAAGGCGCTTACGCTGAATTTAAGCTTTGGGATATCGGTGATATTATCGGTGCAGAAGGTTTTTTGTTTAGAACTAAAAGTGGTGAATTATCGATTAAGGTCAATCAATTAAAATTTCTAAGTAAAGCGTTGCGTCCTTTACCGGATAAATTTCACGGGTTAACGGACCAAGAACAACGTTTTCGTCAAAGGTATTTAGATTTAATAATGAATGAATCGACCCGAAAAATTTTTCAAATCCGCTCTGCATTAATTTCACATTTAAGAAAATATTTTGATTCTGCGGGTTTTATTGAAGTTGAAACCCCAATGATGCAAGTCAAACCAGGAGGTGCTGCCGCCAAACCGTTTATTACCCATCATAACGCTATGGATATGGAAATGTATTTGCGCATTGCGCCAGAGCTGTATTTAAAACGTTTAGTCGTCGGTGGGTTTGAAAAAGTATATGAGATTAATCGTAATTTTCGCAATGAAGGTATTTCAACCCGGCACAATCCTGAATTTACCATGCTGGAATTTTATCACGCTTATCTCGACTATATCGCCTTGATGAATTTTACCGAAAAATTATTTCAATACTTGGCAAAAAATGTTTTAGGCGCCTTGCAATTTACTTATCAGGGTTTAGCAGTGGATTTAAGCAAACCGTTTGAGCGTTTAACCTTGAAGCAAGCCATTTTGCAGCACGCCCCTGAAATTTCTATTGGAACAATTGGAAAATTTGCAAAAAGCCAGAGAATTAGTGAGAAAATACGATTTGGGTACTCCTGACAGCGCAGGGCTTGGCAAAATACAAAGCGATTTGTTTGAAAAATTCGCGGAGCATAAACTCATTCATCCAACTTTTATCACGGAATACCCCGCCGAAGTTTCCCCGTTGGCGCGCGCCAATGATCAAAACCCTTTTATTACCGACCGGTTTGAACTCTATATCGCCGGACGCGAATTAGCCAATGGTTTCTCCGAATTAAATGATCCAGAAGATCAAGCCGACCGTTTTCGTCAACAAATGCAAGCCCGGGTAGCGGGAGACGAAGAAGCCATGCTGTTTGACGAAGATTACATTACCGCACTGGAATACGGTCTGCCGCCCACCGCAGGCGAAGGCATTGGCATTGACCGTTTGGTCATGCTGTTCACCGACAGCCCCTCCATCCGCGATGTTATTTTATTTCCCTTATTAAGACCGCAAAAATAAAATGCACAAATCTTTATGTCGTCATGAGCAAATTACCCAAGACCGCTGGTTGTTGAGCGAGCCCGTTGCCGCCTGGCCGCCACGAAGGAATATCATTGCCAGACCGCTTGAACGACCCTCCCTGGGGCGCTTCATCTTTTTACATCCCTGTAAAAAGATGATCTGGCAATGATATTCCTCCGGGCTCTGCGTCAACGGATCAGCGATGCAACCAGCGGACTTGGATAATTTGCAAATGAGTTTAATTCTTAATAATAAATAAATGAATCAAGAGCGTGGTCTTGGATAACGGCTAAAATTTGGTAGCGGTCATTTATGGGCGAAGAAATACTGACTATTTGTCCGACTTCTTCGTCGGCTTGGTTTTTTAAACTGTAGGCAATTAGCGGAGGTTGATCTGAAGACAGATAAAAGCGGTGTAAGTGCCGTTTCAGTTGGCCTAAGTGTTGAGCGCGGGTGACAACTTCTTGGCCCAGAAAACAGCCTTTGTTAAAACTTACGCCCTTAAATTTTTCAAGATAAATCATCTGAGGGATAAAAATTCCGCTGGTTGGTGGTTGAATAAAGAAATGATCGGTTAGAATCATTAAGTCATTCCAATCCTCTGTGTTCATTATTTTGGTTTTTGCAGACAAAGTGTTTCTGACTTCTTTAATTTCTGCTTTGCGGCCAATGAACCAGTGGAGCCAGTAGGGAGGCTCTGTATTCATTTGTGTGATCGCCGTCGGCGCTTTAAAGGCATCACTATTTTTTTCTGTGGATGAATAAAGCAAAACTTCCCAATCCAGATCGCGCTGGAAAGCAACCTTTGAAAATAAGGCAAATTTTTTGAAATGGTTCAAAAGAATATCCAACATGGCAGACGGTAAGAGAATATAAAAATCTTTTCCCCATTGCCAAATCCAAAAATTGGCGACCATCCGTCCTTTATAATCACAACACGCACTAAACAAAGGCTGCAAATTTTCTAACTGTCGAATATCACAAGTGACCTGTCCCTGCAAAAATTCTGCCGCATCCGGCCCGGTTACTTCGATTACCGTTAAATCATTTACAAAAGCCAGTAAATTTTCTTCAACTTTCAAAGGGCCAGCTGGACATAAAGCAATTTTGTTCATACAACAGGATATCATTTTTTACTAATATATGGCATGATTTTGCTATGTTAACAACAGAAAAAGCTACAACAAATTCA
This sequence comes from uncultured Pseudomonadota bacterium, assembly GCA_963702315.1. GTDB lineage: Bacteria > Pseudomonadota > Gammaproteobacteria > Coxiellales > Coxiellaceae > JAFEDN01. The sequence continues at coordinate 99,434 of CAVPCA010000032.1, read as the reverse complement.
TGGGCTTGGGTAGTTTGGTATACTTCGGCGATTTTTTTGCTGTTTCAATTTTTTTTGCAATTGTCTTCCGCCGTTATTATTGGCGGATTAATGAAAAGTTTTTATTTGACGGCATTAGGCGCCGGTATTTTAGCCAGTACTTATTATTATATTTACGTCAGCTTGCAAGCTCCCGCCGGCGCATTGATTGATCGTTTTGGATCACGCAGACTCTTAACGTTAGGTGCATTTGTCTGCGGCACGGGTTGTATTATATTTTCTCAATCCAAACAATTATGGATTGCTATTCCCGCTCGTTTGCTGATGGGTAGTGGCGGTGCATTCGCTTTCGTGGGTTCTTTGAATATTATTGCTCGCTGGTTTCCGATACAACGTTTTGGCATTATGGTGGCGATAGCAGAAACTTTGGGCATGTTCGGTGCTATTCTCGGCAGCACCTACTTGGCTTATTTAGTGACGCATTTTGGCTGGAGAAATTGTCTATTGGGAGCGGGAATAATCGCCTATATTATTTCCGGATTGTTATGGATAATTATTCGCGACAACCCCCCACACCATGTGCCATTGACCACGCAAAAAATTGATTTTTGGCGAGACATTAAATGGATTGTTAAAAACAAGCAATCATGGATCAATGGTTTCTACTCTGGACTGCTGTTTTCTATAGTTACCGTGTTTGTCGCTTTATGGGCAGTTCCATTTATGGAAATCTCACATCAATTACCCCTAACATTAGCGACTTTCATCAGTAATTTAGTATTTATTGGCATTTCTTTGGGCGGGCCGGTGATCGGTTGGTTGGATACTCGTTTCAATGCGCGACGCCACATTATGGTGATAGGGCCTTTGTTAGGTGCGGTTTTAATTTCTTTAATTATATATTTTACTAATTTTCCTTTATGGATTGTGGTATTACTGATGCTGGCATTAGGTTTAACCATCAGTACGTATGTTTTAACTTTTGTCATTGCTAATGAAATTGCGCCCAGCTATATGAGATCGACAAGCGTGGGTTTTGTGAATATGTTGAATGTAGGAGGGGCGCCAATATTGCAACCGTTGGTGGGATTTTTATTGGCTATCGCAAACCATCGTCATGGCAACTATACGGCACATCATTACCAATTGGCCTTAAGTATATTGCCAGTAGCCTTATTAGTTGCCGCCTGGTTAGGACGTTATTTAAATTCGAAGACAATCCTGGTTGCTTAACCCTAAAGCCTAAATGCTTATTCAGCAGAATTATTCCCGGTTTGTTCTTTTTCTTTGAATAAACGTTCGCGAATGCGTGCTTTGCGGCCTTGTAAGTTTCTGAGATAGTAAAGCTTGGCGCGACGGACGTGGCCACGACGTTTTAATTGAATATCTTCTACCATTGGGCTATAAATTGGAAATACACGTTCGACGCCTTCGCCGTGAGATATCTTTCTGACCGTTAACGAAGAATTCAATCCACGTTTACGTATTGCAATAACCACACCTTCGAAAGCCTGCGTGCGTTCGCGGTCGCCCTCTTTAACTTTTACGGACACCACAACCGAATCGCCAGGAGCGTAATCATAAGTTTTTTTCCTTGAATGCGTTCAGCTTCAAGTGTTTTAATAATTTTATTTTGCATAACCTAACCTCTTAAGTCACCTCAGAAAGCACTTTATCCAGTAACCGTTGTTGCTCCGGAGTGAGAACCGCTATTTTTAACAGATCTGGACGATTTTGCCAAGTATTTTTTAAAGATTCTATATCACGCCAGGTCTGGATGGCTTGATGATCGCCTTGCAAAAGCACATTTGGCACTTTTTGGCCGTCTATCTCGGCGGGCCGAGTATATTGCGGATATTCTAAAAGGCCCTGGGTGAATGAATCAGAGCGTGCAGATTCCGGATCGTTTAAAACCTCAGGTAGTAAACGCATCAGAGCGTCTATGGTGAGCATTATCGGCAATTCACCGCCGCTGACGATATAGTCGCCCACCGACCAAATTTCATCAACATCGTGATCGATCAGGCGTTGATCAATACCCTCATAACGCCCCGCTAAAAAAATCCATTTTTTTTGAGCAACGCGCTGTTCGAGCTCTGATTGCCGTAGAACTTTACCTTGAGGAGAAAAATAGACGACTTTTGCTGTCCCCTCCGATTTTGCTAGCGATGCTTTGGCAGCTTGAATGGCTTGGCGAAGTGGGGCGACTTTCATCACCATACCAGGCCCGCCTCCATAGGGGCGGTCGTCGACGGTTTTGTGATTATCGGTGGTGAAATCACGAGGGTTCCAAAATTCTAATTGTAATATTTTGTTTTGTAAGGCTCGCCCAATGACGCCATAATTTAGAGATTGGAACATTTCAGGAAAAAGCGTGATGAGATGTATGTGCATCATGTTATAAGGAATCGTTTAAAAATCTGTGGGCCAATCTACAACCATAATTTTAGAAGATAAATCAATGGATTTTACCACATTTCTGGTGTAAGGGATTAATCGTTTCTTATTGCTTTTTAACACCATGACATCGTTGGCGCCTGTTTCCAATAAATGGTCAATCGTACCTAACAAAACCTGGTCTTGATTAAATACTTGTAGGCCTAATAAATCGTCCCAATAATATTCGCCTTCTGGGAGAGAGGGTAATTGTTCTCTTAAAACAGCAATGGGGTCGTTGGCATAGGTCTTGGCAACTTCCGGCGTATCGCACCCGGCTATTTTTACCACAAATGACGGCCCTAGATTTTTGCCTTCAGTGATTTGGATATTTTCCCAATTATCTTGATGATAAACCCATATCATGGAAAATTTTAAAAAATCAGCAAGGGGACGATGTAAAGATTTGACTTTTAACCAGCCTTTAATGCCGTAACTTTTTCCAAAGTGACCAATAATGACCTTATTCAGTTTTTTCCTCGGCGCGAGAGACCCCAGAGATTCCCGCACGGACATGTTCTTTGATCACATGAGCGACGCGTGGAGAAGGTTTAGCGCCCTGTTTGATCCAATATTCAATACGCTCAATATTAATTCGAGTGCCGGTGGCTTTGCCTCTCGGAGAAGGATCATAAAACCCTAAACGTTCAATAAATCGGCCGTCGCGAGGTTGTCGGCTGTCGGCAACCACCACATGATAAAAAGGAGCCTTTTTCGCCCCCCCTCTGGATAAACGAATCACTACCATAAAATTCTATTTCCTCTAAAACCGTGATGTATGAAAAAAGAAATTGTACAAGGATTTTAAATAAAATGGAAGAGCTATGCAAATTTTTAACGAAGTTTGTCTAGGAAGTCAGGGGGGAGTTGGCCTTGCATTTGTTGGAGGCGTTTTTGGAGTTTATTGCCTTGCATTTTTTTTAGGGTTTTTTCCATTTGCAAAAATTTTTTTTGTAATTGGCCAATGTCTTGTAAGGTGGTGCCTGAGCCTTTGGCGATACGCATTTTACGGGAATGGTTAAGCAGCGCGGGAAACATCTTTTCTTTATCGGTCATCGATTGAATAATCGCTTCCATTTTCTTGAGTAACACATCATCTAATAAGGATGCTGCTTTTGCGGGAATTTGGCCCATCATCGGCAATTTGCTGAGGACGGATTGCATTCCGCCCATTTTTTTCATTTGTTCCAGCTGAGTTAAAAAATCGTTGTAATCGAAACGTTGACCTTTTTTCATCTTTTTGGCCATCTGGGTGGCTTTGGCTTCGTCCATTTTTTGACGGGCTTCTTCTACCAAACTAACAATATCACCCATTCCTAAAATGCGGCCAGCCACTCGCTCGGGATGGAATACTTCCAAGGCATCGATTTTTTCACCGACACCCATAAATTTAATCGGTTTGCCGGTGATAATGCGCATGGATAAAGCGGCGCCGCTGCGTGCGTCACCATCAGTTTTTGTTAAGATCACACCAGTTAAGGGTAGGGTTTGACCGAAAGACTGGGCGACACGGGAAGCATCTTGTCCAGTCATGCTATCGACAACCAGTAAGGATTCAACGGGCTTAGCCACTTCGTGAATCGCTTTTAGCTCGGTCATCAGTTCTTTATCAATGTGTAAGCGGCCTGCGGTGTCGATTAGGACAATATCCATAAATTGACGTTTAGCTTGTTCAATCGCTTGGCTAACGATTCGCACGGGTGAGTCTGTCGGTTGGGAAGGAAAGCACGCGACACCCACTTGCTGCGATAAAGTGATAAGCTGTTGGATAGCCGCCGGCCGATAAACGTCAGCCGGGACCAACAAAATACTTTTTTTCTTATTGACTTGTAGCCAACGCGCTAATTTAGCGACCGTGGTGGTTTTACCAGAACCCTGTAATCCGGCAACCAGAATTACCATCGGACTGGGTGCATTGGTATTGATTTCAGAGTGAGCGTCTCCCAATAAATGGACCAATTCGTCATGCACGAGTTTGATAAAGGTTTCAGCGGGATTGGTTTTGGCAATGGTGGTTTGCCCAATAGATTTTTCGCGTACATCCTTCAGGAAGTGGTCAACGGCGGGCAAAGCAACATCGGCTTCCAAGAGGGCCTTGCGCACTTCTTCCAAAGTATCTTTGATATTATCTGCAGATATGCGGTCAACGCCGCGTAATTTTTTAACGGCTTGAGATAATCTTTCGCTTAATTGATTAAACATAGAGCTTTACTATCCTACGATCGGAGGCCCGTATTGTCAATGGAATATTGCTCTTGTATGATCAAGATAATTTTATGAGTTTTGATAAGATCTTAGAATTACATCGGTTTCTTTCTCTTTTTACCCTAATAGTGTTGGTTTTTGCCGGCTTATTGGCATTGGTTTTGGCTTCCCAGGATGTGTTGTTAAGGCATAAACCGCAATTGACCTGGTTGAATCGGTTTCCCCCTTTAGAGTCTTTAGAAAAGGGGCTATTTGTGGTCAATAAACTAGGATTTTTGTTGCTCACGTTCATTCTGATCAGTAGTTTTTATTTTTTCTATGATCTCATGTGGGAACAAACCGCGCTTTTGGAAAAAACGATTGTCACCGTTTCAGCGTGGTTTATTTTTTTGATTTTACTCCTAGGCCGTCGTTGGCGGGGATGGCGAGGCAGGAAAGCAATTCACGCGACTTGGTTAGGCATTAGTCTATTAATCGTTGTTTACGTAGGTAGTCTACTCATATGATGACAGAAGATGTTTTGCTGATTATTCTCCTCATTTTTTTAATTTTCGTGTCCGCTTTTTTTTCAGGTAGTGAAACGGGTTTAATGACACTGAACCGTTATCGTCTTCGCCATTTGCTCTATAAAGGAGATAAGGGAGCGAAAAGAATATCGAGTCTCTTGTTAAGGCCAGATCGATTATTGGGCATCATTTTAATCGGGAATACCTTTGCCAATGTTTTTGCTTCAGCAGCGGTGACTTTATTAGCAGCACATTATTTTGGCAGTTTTGGCGTGCTGATTGCAACGATTCTGCTGACGCTCATTCTTTTGATATTTGGAGAAACAGCGCCTAAAACTTTAGCGGCTTTACATCCGCAAGCTGTAGCATGGCCTTCATCATTAATTTTAAAATGGTTGTTAAAGCTATTATATCCACTGGTTTGGCTGGTAAACGGCATTGCCAACGGTTTTTTACACTTATTTGGGGTAAAAATGGACGTTGCGCGTTTGGAATCATTAAGTCTTGAAGAATTAAAAATTTTATTAAATGAATCTAAGGGTAAAATGTCTTCCGCTTATCAGAAAATGTTATTGCGTATATTGGATTTAGAGCAAGTCACTGTAGAGGAGATTATGGTTCCCAAAAATGAAATTTTTGGCATCGACCTTGACAGTGAGTGGGATGAAATTGAAGCTGAATTAATGGAGTGTACGCATGCATTTATTCCCGTATATCGTGAAAATATAAATAATGTACTCGGTATAATTAATTTGCGAAACGTGTTGGTCTATTTAAAAAAGGAAAATCTCGATAAAATTTCTTTGATGAGCTTAGCGGATGAAGTTTATTTTATCCCCAAAGAAGCTACGGCTAACCAACAATTATTAAATTTTCGCGATCAACAAAAAACCATTGGATTAGTGGTGGACGAATATGGTGACATTCAGGGCTTGATTACCGTGACAGATATCATGGAAGAAATCGTTGGGGAATTTACCAAAGGTGTGCTAGGAATTAACCGCTTAATCGTCTCGCAAAAAGATGGCAGTTTTTTAATTGATGCTAGCATAGACGTTAGAGATTTAAATGAACTTGCTGAATGGAAATTACCAACTTCAGAAGCGCGCACCTTAAGTGGATTGATCATTGAGCAATTAGAAATGATTCCAATGACTGCCATTTGCGTGCGCATTGGCGGCTATCCCATCGAGGTCATGCGTGTTAGCCGCAATCGGATCAAATTAGTTAAGGTGTTTCCCCAATTATACCAGGAGCTTCCTTCTTGGGAACAAGAATAAAAAACGCAGATTCCTATCGCGATGGGGGAATTGCAAGGGGGGAGAATCGCGATTCTGCCCCCTTGATTCCAAGCATCGGGTTTCCCGATGCGCAGGACATAAAAAGAGGATTCGTTTTTTTTGAATTGATTTTGGTTCTGATACTGATAACCATTTTGACTATCATTGTCATTCCCAGTTTTCAGCATTTAGTCAATCATCAATATACCCAAATGGTTGAGAAAAAAATGTTGCAAGCTTTACACTTGTCACAGTCTAGCGCCACCACACGAAATCAGGTAATCATGTTTTGCGGAACTCAAGATCGAAAAACTTGTTCTAATGATTGGAGCAAGGGACAAATTATCATGACTGCAAATGCTCAACAAATCATTTATGATTATCCAGGGTTACGAGCAGGTGATCGGTTATGGTGGAAGAGCAGTCTGGGATACAACGATGGATTGAAATTTGCTCCCAGCGGTTTTACATTAGGACAGCGAGGCAGCTTTTATTATTGCCCGCGCGTGCATCCTGAACGCTACGGATTAATCATTACGATTATCGATAGTGGAAGGGCAAGAGTGATTACCGATCCCCAGCAATTAAAAGAAGCCTGTTTGGGATCATGAAGACTATTCATAAATGAGGTAAAAGATGCGAATTATTTTGTTGGGGCCTCCCGGAGCGGGCAAGGGGACACAATCTCAGTTGTTGTCACAACGTTTTAATATTCCACAAATATCCACCGGAGATATGCTGCGTGCTGCTGCACAGTCTGGGACGCCACTGGGATTGGCAGCTAAATCTGTTATGGACCAAGGCCAATTAGTATCTGATGACCTCATGATCAATCTCGTTAAAGAACGCATTTCACAACCCGATTGTCAAAAAGGATTTTTATTAGATGGGTTTCCCAGAACTTTAACGCAAGCGGAAGCATTGTCACAACATAAAATACAGATTGATTTTGTCGTTGAATTACATATTGATGATAATAAAATTGTTGAACGTATGAGCGGTCGCTTAATTCATCCGGGTTCTGGGAGGATTTATCATCGTCTGCATCAACCACCTAGAACTGCAGGGTTAGATGACATCACCCAAGAAGCCTTATTACAAAGAAAAGACGATCAAGAAGAAACGGTGCGTGAAAGATTAGCTGTTTATCATCAGCAAACCGAGCCGTTAATTCAGTATTATCAGGAATGGTCGCAAAGCAGTGATATGACGGCGCCAAAATTCTTTCGCATCTCAGCTGATGGCCCAGTGGAAGAGGTGCAAAATCGGATTATGAAAATAATAACTAAGCCCAGTAATTTAATCATCTTAAATGAAAAAAATTTTGATGAAGTGATCAAGCGCAACGAAATTGTGCTGATAGATTTTTGGGCCCCTTGGTGTACGCCTTGTTTGGCGCAAAGTAAAATTATTGAGCAACTCACTTATCATTATCCAAGCATTATCTTTGCTAGTGTAAATGTAGATGAGGAAAAAAACTTGGCTGAGGAATTTGTGGTGCAATCCATCCCGGCGATTATGATTCTGCGGAACCAAGTGGTGGTCTTTGCTGAATCTGGATTGTTGTCAATAACCAATTTGACAGAGTTGCTGGAGCAGACTGTCAACATACAGCCCGAACAGCTGGGATAGGAATGGTAACTACTAGTACCCTGCGTTTGCCTGTTTAGGCACGAGTAGTTACTAGGAATGTTCTGCTAAAATTTTCTGAATAATTATAAAAAAAGCCGTTAGTTTTAAGTTAACGGCTTTTTTAGGGTTTCCGCTTCTATATTCTAGAAGGGTGTCCACGACGTTTTGCAGTGGGAAGCGATGATAGTGAGATCATCGAAGGTGCTTTACTGCGACGTGAGCTTCTACGGTGTGATTGTTTTTTGGATAATGAACCTTTCAAAGTGCTTAAGCTCTTTCTACGGCCACGAAGGGAGGAAGCTTTCTTTGCACGACCACCTTTTTTCTTTGCACGGACCTTAGCGACAGCTGCTTTTTTTGCAGCGTTCATTTTTTTTCTAAGCCGAGCTTTTTCTACAGACAATTTGCGACTAAATTCTTTTTTGGCTTTTTTAACTGCAGATTTTACCGCTGCACGAATTTGCTTGCTTATTTTAGCGCTATTCGTTCCTTTACGTGCAGCTGCAGGTTTTTTACCAACTGCGCGTTTTCGGGTCTTTTTAACTGACATGAATATTCTCCTAAATTGTTTTAAAACACTCATTTTTCTTCTTTTCAGAAGATCAATGTTGTTAATAATACAACAAATAATCATAAAATCAAGAGGTAACAAATTTAAAAAGCAATTTTAATAAAATAATTGTAAAATTTTGTGATCTTTTTTTACTATGATAAGATAAAACGATGTTAGAACATCAATTGATTTTTTCTATATTTCCATTTTTGCCGGTGCAGCAGTTTTATCAACTTTTGCCCTATTTACCCGTCAATCCATGTTAGTAGCTTATATGATAGTGGGGATGTTGATGGGGCCTTTTGGATTCAAATTTATTGCAGATCCTGCATTGGTGCATCATGTGGGTGACATCGGCATCTTATTCCTGCTTTTTTTATTAGGATTACATTTACCGCCCCAAAAATTGGTACATATGCTTAAAAAAGTGGCTTGGGTCGGGTTAATCAGCTCTTTGGTTTTTTTTGCAGTTGGTTATGGGATTGGGCGATTATTTGCTTTTTCCCAAAGCGAAAGTTTGATTACTGGCGCCGCCATGATGTTTTCAAGCACCATTATCGGAATAAAGTTATTACCCACCACCATACTTCATCATCAGCATACCGGTGAAATGATGATTAGTGTGTTACTGTTGCAAGATTTATTAGCCATTTTAGCTATTATTGATGCGGGGTTTAACCGCATCAGGAAAACTTTATATGGATTTGGGATTGGTTGCTGTGGCATTACCTACCTTGCTTGTTTTGGCCTATTTTTTTGAAAGATTTTTATTGAGAAAGTTATTGGCTAAATTCAATCGTATTAAGGAGTATTTGTTTCTTTTGTATTGCCTGGTGTTTAACGCTGGCGCAACTTTCTGTTTATTTTGGTTTATCCGCTGAAATAGGGGCATTTATTGTCGGTGTCAGTTTAGTCAGCGAGTCCCATTGCCTTTTATATTGCCGAAAGTTTAAAACCAATTCGTGATTTCTTCTTAGTTATGTTTTTTTTCTCAATAGGTGCAGTATTTAATTTACTTTATCTTTCTAAAATTATTGTCCCGGCATTGATATTGACGGTAGTCTTGATGGTTATCAAACCATGGATTACGATTACTGTTTCAACAAGTGGGTGAAAATAAATTGATTGTTTTTGGAAAGTGGGTGTGCGACTTGCGCAAACCAGCTGGTTTTCCTTGATTATTGCATACGTAGCGGTAGATTACCGGTTGATCGGCGATATTGCCGCAAATTGTATCCAAGCCGTTACGATTTTAACCTTTATTGTTTCTTCCTATTGGGTAGTTCTGCGCTACCCTTCGCCCTTGGCATTCTCAGAAAGACTACGCCGTGATTAAGGAGTTTATTGCTTCATGCGAGTAAATCGGTGACAATAGCCCCTGATGATAGTTACGTTTTGAGTATAGTATACACATCGTGTTTCAATGGGGTCTGAGATAATGGGTATTAGTATCATTATATTGTGTTTGCTTTTACAAAGATTCTTTTCAATTAATTATGGTGTTTATCAATTACCTATTTACTTCATGAATTATTACCATTTGTTGACGCAAAAAATGAAGGTTAGCGTTGTTCTTTTAATATTACCGATGGTGGTCATCATTACCCTTTTGTTTGCCGGGGTTTATCATTTCACGGGTGCTGTAGGTTATTATTTATTGAGTGCTATCTTGTTCTGGATGGCTGTGGATTGCCGTAAAGATTTGGTGAATGAATCAACGGCGGTTATTGATGAATTATTTATAGCAGTCTATAACCGTTTTTTTGCACCCACCTTTTGGTATGTTATTCTAGGCCCCGCTGGACTTGTATTATATACAGCAGTGGCTAGTTTATTGGTTTACTTAACGACTCAATCGGAAAGCAGACTTTTGCGCCACACCGTAAAATTAAAAGGATATCTAGATTGGATTCCTTTGCGTGTGGTTGGATTTGGTTTTGCAGTGATGGGGAATTTTTCTGTGGCGTTTAAAAATTGGCTGGTGTCATTCCGGCATCCGTTTGCCCTTAATGAAGAAATTATTGCCCAATTTGGTCTCGCTGCATTAACTTATGCAGAGGATGAATTGTCGTTAAAAACGGCCATGAAATTGATTGACCGCGTCATTATGTTCTGGTTGGCAATCATTGCCTTGTTTACCTTGGAATTTTGGCTTGGATAAGAGGAAGGTTAATATGACCGAATACGATAAAAATACTGATATTGATAGAGATGAAACTCAAGAATGGTTGGATGCGTTGGCTTCTGTGGTTAAATATGAAGGAAAAGCACGCGCCGAGTTTATAGTGAATACCTTATTGGCACAAGCTAAACAAGAGGGGTTGAGCGTTCAAGCGGGTATTACCACACCCTACATTAATACAATTCCCAGCGATAAAGAAGCTCAATTACCCGATGATCCAGCACTTGTTGAAAAAATCACAAATTGTATGCGCTGGAATGCCTTAGTCATTGTATTGCGCGCTGGGAAAAAATACCCTGAATTGGGCGGCCATCTTTCCAGTTTTGCTTCTATTGTGACATTATATGAAATTGGCCTGCATTATTTTTTTCGGGCCCCAAGTGCTGAACATGCTGGTGATTTAGTTTATTACCAAGGCCATGCCTCGCCTGGAATTTATGCACGCGCCTTTCTTGAAGGACGCCTTGAGGAAGAACATTTAAATCATTTTCGCCAAGAGGCTTTTAATAAAAAAGCAATTTCTTCTACCCTCATCCTTGGTTGATGCCGGATTTTTGGCAGTTTCCAACGGTGTCCATGGGTTTGGGCCCCATTACGGCAATCTATCAAGCGAAATTTTTAAAATATTTAGAAAATCGAGGGATTGCTAAAACGGCTGGACGCAAAGTTTGGGTATTCTGCGGTGATGGAGAAATGGGTGAACCGGAATCTTTAGGATTATTAAATATTGCTGGCCGGGAAAAATTAGATAATTTGATCTTTGTGATCAACTGTAATTTGCAACGCTTAGATGGCCCAGTATGGGGAAACGGCCAGATTATCCAGGAATATGAGGGTGTATTTAGAGGGGCCGGCTGGAATGTGATTAAAGTCATTTGGGGCGGGAATTGGGACCGTTTATTTGCAAAAGATAAAAGGGGCCTGCTTTTGAAAAGAATCAGTGAAATGGTAGATGGAGAAATGCAAACTTATGGCGCCAGAGATGGCGCTTACATACGCGAACACTTCTTTGGAAAATACCCAGAATTGTTGGAGTTGGTCAGTGATCTCACCGATATTGATTTAAAAAACCTGCAAGATGGCGGGCACGATCCGCAAAAAGTATATGCCGCTTATGTGGCAGCCACCCAACACCAAGGCCAACCAACGGTTGTTTTAGCAAAAACCGTTAAAGGCTATGGCTTGGGTGCGGCAGGAGAGGGCATGAATATTGCGCACAATACCAAAAAAATGGCGGAGGAAGCGCTGGATATTTTTTGAAACGCTTTGAAATGCCCATTTCGCCCGAGCAAATCAAATCACTTTCTTATTACCGTCCTGCACCGGATAGTCCAGAAATGAAATTTTTAATTGGACAAAGAAAAAAATTAGGCGGGCCTTTGCCTGCGCGACACGTAAAAAGCTCACCCATTAAAAGTTCCAGAATTAAAAGAGTTTCAGAATCAATTGGAAGGGACCGGGGATAGACACGTTTCAACGACTATGTGTTTCAGCCGCATTCTCGGCATTTTACTCAAAAATCAAAATATTAAAGAAAGAATTGTGCCCATTGTAGCGGATGAAACACGCACTTTTGGCTTAGAAGGGTATTTTCGGCAAATCGGTATTTATTCTTCGATCGGGCAACTGTATCAACCGGAAGATTCCAAGCAATTGATGAATTACCACGAAGACGTTAAGGGGCAAATTTTACAAGAAGGCATTAGCGAAGCGGGAGCAATGTCTAGCTGGATTGCTGCTGGGATGTCTTACATGACTTGTGAACAGCCGATGATTCCATTTTACATTTACTATTCTATGTTTGGCTTTCAACGATTTGGTGATTTAGTGTGGTTGGCAGGCGATAGCCGTGTACGTGGATTTTTATTAGGAGGAACGTCGGGACGTACAACCTTAGCAGGTGAAGGTTTGCAGCATCAAGATGGGCATAATTTACTGATGTTTGGTTTTGTGCCCAATTGCATCGCTTATGATCCAACTTTTGGTTATGAAATCGCCATTATTATCCAAGATGGTTTGCGTAGAATGTATCAAGAACAGGAAGACGTGTTTTATTACATTACCTTGATGAATGAAAACTATGAACATCCCGCGCTGCCAAAAGGTACAGAAAAAGGTATCATTAAAGGGCTCTATCTTTTCAAATCGGCTAGCCCGAAATATAAAAAACGCGTTCGTTTAATCGGTTCTGGGTCCATTTTACGTGAAGTCATTGCGGCATCAGAAATCTTAGTAAAAGAATATGATATAACCGCCGATGTTTTCAGTGCGACAAGTTTTTCAGAGTTAGCCCGCGATATTATCGCTACGCAGCGTTACAATCGCCTGCATCCAAAAGCCAAACCGCAAATCAGTTATGTAGAAGAATGCTTGGGTGACAGTGACGCTCCGGTCATTGCCGCTACAGATTATGTGCGTCTAAACGCAGAACAAATTGGCCTTGCCGTTCATGCCCCTTACTATGTATTAGGAACAGATGGTTTTGGGCGCAGTGATACGCGTAAAGCGCTGCGTGATTTTTTTGAAGTAGACGCCAAAATGGTGGTATATACCGCATTATATGCGTTAGCTGAACAAGGGTTATATAAACCGGCTGAATTATCTGCCGCACAAAAAAAACTGGAGATTATCCTAATCGTCCCTTACCTACGACAGTTTAAGGAGTGAAAATGAGTAAAATTGAGAAATTTGTAGTACCGGATATTGGCGGCGCCAAAGATGTTTCAGTCATCGAAATTTTGGTTAAAGAAGGGGATAAGATTGCTAAAGATGCCTCAGTTATCACTTTAGAGGGCGATAAGGCCACTATGGACGTGCCTGCTACGGTTTCAGGGACCATCAAGAAACTAGCCGTTAAAGTAGGCGATAAAGTTTCAGCGAATAGTTTAATTGCTGAAATTGAAGTCGAAAATGCTGGTGAAAACAAAGAAGAAAAGAAAGAAGAGAAGAAAACAGAGAAAAAAGAAGAAAAGCAAGCAGAAAAGAAAGAAGAAAGAAAAGAAGAAACTAAACCAGAGAAAAAAGAGCCCACCACTCTAGAATCCGCAGAAGAAGTTCACGCGGGGCCAGGGGTTCGCAGATTGGCCCAGGAATTGGATTTGGATTTATCCAGAATTACCGGTACAGGGCCCAAGGGCAGAATTTTAAAAGAAGACCTTAAAAATCATATGAAACAAGGTGCGCCAGGCACTGGTGGCCTGTCCATTGCACCACAACCTGTCATTGATTTTGCGCAATTTGGCCCGATTGAGACTAAACCAATCAGTCGCATTCAAAAAATCTCTGGCGCAGCGATGCATCGCAATTGGGTTAGCATTCCGCACGTAACTCAATTCGGCGATGCGGATATCACCGAGTTAGAAAAATTTCGTCAGCAACAACAAAAGGTGCTGAAAGATAATATCAAGTTAACGCCAATTGTGTTTATCATGAAAGCGGTAGTTGCTGCTTTAAAGGCATTTCCGCACTTCAATGCTTCTTTGGACGAAAGAGGCGAACAAATTATTTTGAAAAAATATTTTCATCTGGGGGTTGCAGTGGATACACCCAAGGGATTGGTTGTGCCGGTGATCAAAAACGTCGATCAAAAAAACTTGACCACTTTAGCCAAAGAATTAGCGGAAATCAGCAAGAAAGCACGCGATACGGGTTTAGGTTTAAATGATATGCAGGGCGGCAGCTTTAGTATTTCCAGTTTAGGCGGCATCGGCGGAACGGCATTTACGCCGATTATTAACGCACCTGAAGTGGCGATATTGGGTGTATCTCGCAGTGCGATCAAACCGCAATACGATGCTGAGAAAAATGAATGGACGCCGCGCTTGATGTTGCCGTTATCGCTTTCATACGATCATCGTGTTGTGGATGGTGCAGACGGCGCCCGTTTTTTAATGTATTTACTCAATTGTCTCAACGATATTAGAACTCTGCTTTTATAGGAGAAAAGAATGACAAATAATACCAGCAAAACTGAAGTGGTTGTTTTAGGCAGTGGCCCTGGCGGCTATACGGCAGCGTTTCGCGCGGCTGATTTGGGAAAAAAAGTCACTTTGATTGAACGTTACGAAAGTTTGGGTGGAGTTTGTTTAAATGTCGGCTGTATTCCATCCAAGGCTTTATTACATGCTGCAAAAGTCATTAGTGAAACCGAAGAAATGAGCGAATTCGGCTTGAATTTCACTAAACCAAAAATTGATATTAAAAAATTAGTCAATTGGAAAGAAGATGTCGTTAAAAAATTAACCGGCGGTTTAAAATTGATGGCAAAAAAACGTCAAGTGGAGGTGGTCACTGGCGAAGGGAAATTTACCGGGCCAAACGAAATTACTGTCGCTGGAAAACAGGTCATTCAATTTGAACAAGCGATTATTGCGGCAGGATCACTACCGGTAAAATTACCGTTTATCCCAGACGATCCGCGTATTGTGAGTTCCACCGGCGCTTTGCGATTGGAAGGACATGATGAAGAATGGTTGGTGCTGGGCGGTGGCATTATCGGCTTAGAAATGGCGACGGTTTATCAAGCTTTGGGTGCAAAAATTACCGTGGTAGAAATGATGCCACAGATTATTCCCGGGGCAGATGCGGACCTCGTTCAACCGCTGTATAAACGCATTAGTAAGCTTTATGAAAATATTTTATTGAAAACCCGCGTCACTAAAGTTGAAGCCAAGAAAGATGGTTTATGGGTGACTTTCGAGGGCGAGCAAGCGCCTAAACAAAATCCACAACGTTTTGATCGCATGTTAGTGGCCGTTGGACGCCGTCCGAATGGGCATTTAATTGGCGCAGATAAAGCCGGGATTAAAGTCGACGAGAAGGGCTTTATCGCTGTCGACAAGCAATTACGCACCAATGTGCCGCATATTTATGCGATTGGGGATATTATTTGTAATCCCATGTTGGCGCACAAAGCATCGGCGGAAGGCCGCGTAGCTGCTGAAGTGATTGCGGGCAAACAACATTATTTTGATCCACGTTCTATTCCTTCGGTGGCTTATACGGATCCTGAAGTGGCTTGGACAGGCGTCACCGAAATACAGGCAAAAGAGCAGGGCATGACTTACAAAAAAGGCGTGTTCCCTTGGATGGCTTCGGGCCGCGCGTTATCCTTAAATCGCAGCGAGGGGTTCACGAAATTATTATTTGATGAAAAAGGCAAAATCATTGGCGGCGGCGTAGTGGGCGTAAACGCCGGTGATTTAATTTCAGAAATTGCGCTTGCTGTTGAAATGGGCTGCGACGCCGAAGACATCGCCCTCACCATTCATCCTCACCCAACATTATCCGAGTCAGTGATGATGGCCGCCGAAGTCTACGCAGGCACCATTACCGATTTATATTTGCCTAAAGAAAAATGATAATACCGTGAGCAAATTATCAAAGTCCGCTAGATTAGGAACGTGCACGTTCCTTATTATATTTTTAAGTTAGAATTTTTGGATGCTGAGTGGTTTTCTGCTAATTCTTTTCTTGTTTGATGGTAAGCTTCTCTGTTTGAAAAAAATGCTTTTAACACTTTCTCGGGCATTTCTCCGGCTATGCATGCATCAAATTCTAAATGCCATCCTGCGGGGTAATATTTATAGCCATACCCTTTTTCGTATTGCTCAATAATTTTTGGGTTAAGAGAGCCAAACTTATAAGTATCGCTCTCTAATCTGATCTTAATTCGCTCATAATCATACAAAAATGAATAATATGGGCATGTAACTTGCAGTGTGATTAGGTGATTTCCTTTTCCTTGAGGTTTTATTTCGATTACACGAAATGGATAAGTTCCATCGGAAATATGGTCACCTTCTTGAGGTGGTATTTCGTCTTTATCAGCAGTCATTTTTTTATAAGATAAAGGATAATGTTCTAAGACATTTTTATCTGAGGTGGTAAGTTTTTTATGTAATAATCGATGTTTAAACCTGTCAACGCTTCTCATATCTTGATGGATAGCCCGCAAATATTGGTCAAAAAATTTTGTATTGTGATAGGGCGCTAAAAGTAGATAATTTTCTACTGGAATAACTGTCGATATAGCTTCGTTTAACATTCTTTGTCTACAATGCCAAAGCTCATGTCGAATGGTATGTCTTAATTCTTCTTTTTGTATTAAAAAATTATGATCCCTATTTAATATTATTATGTGATTATCTGGAAGATATTTGCCAATGGTTTCACTTCCAGTAAAATTTTTATTATGACTAGAGGTAAGAACTATCTTGAGTGCGACGTTATTGATTTCGCTTTTTAAGGTTGCATTTATCCAATTACTGTCTGAGGAAGTGCTCTCTTGAAGTTTTTTAAGTTCTTTGATTAACGCTTCTTTCTTTTTAACCCCTTCTTTTGGTAATGGTCCATCAAAAGTAATTTCAGGTAAATAAAATTCTTGTTGAGTATGGGTTGTGAAAAGGGTAGCGCCTAATAAATTGGGATAGGGATTAATAGCAGTTTCTCTAAGAGATGAAAAATCTGTTGATTCATCCAGTGATGGTGAATGAATTTTGTTCTCCTTCCGCCGAAACCAATGCGGGAAAAGAAAAGATATTGGCGGTTAGTAATAGAAAGGTTAAAAAGTAAGATTGTTTGCGATTGAATGAGAAAACTGGAAGGGTGGCAATTGAGATTTTTCAATTTTTGGACTAATGTGCTGCTTCATGATGTACACCCCGGACCTTAAGTATGTTTAATTTTTTCCATCATAGCATATTTTATGATCAGGCTCAATCTTTCAAAAAATATCCATTTAATAACCACATTTGCATCGAGTGCAAGTCTTCATGAAGAGAAGTGAAGCAGATTAGCTGAACAATGCTCCTGCTAATCAGATTCTTTCATGGTAGGGACATTTACTATATCCAATTTTTGGCGACTAAAAATTCTTGATAGAGTTGTTGTTCAGGACTATTAATTTCGGGTTGCCACTGATAATGCCAATGCACAGTGGGGGGCAGAGAAACTAAAATAGATTCTGTTCTTCCTCCAGACTGGATCCCGAAAAGAGTACCTCGATCTTGCAGAAGATTAAATTCAACATAACGGCCACGGCGATACCATTGAAAGCTTTGTTCTCGCTGACCATAGGATAAATCTTTTCGCCTTTCAATAATGGGCAAATAGGCTTTGAGAAAATGATCACCCAGGGTTTTTAAAAAATTAACACAGGTATCAAAATCCCACTCATGAAAATCATCAAAAAAAATACCACCAATGCCACGCGGTTCTTGACGATGTTTGAGATAAAAATATTCATCGCATTGTTTTTTAAAACGTGGATAAAGATCTTTGCCAAATAGATCGCAAGCTTGTTTGGCGGTACGGTGCCAATGCTGACAATCTTCGACAAATCCATAAAAAGGCGTCAAATCAAAGCCGCCGCCGAACCACCAAACGGGTCCATTTTCTGTGTTTTCTGCTATAAAAAATCTTAAATTCAGATGCGTGGTTGGTGCGTAAGGATTCAGCGGATGCATAATCAGGGAGACGCCAAGCGCTTGAAAGCTTTTGCCCACTAATTCAGGGTGTCTTGCCGAAGCTGCCGCGGGTAGTTGTTTGCCGGTAATATGGGAAAAATTAACAGCGCCTTTTTCAAATACAGGCCCTGAAATAACTCGGGTGTTTCCCCCCCGCCATGAGCATAAGCCCACAAATCTTCTTGGAATGCATTTCCGTCAACTTGAGCCAATTGTTTGCAGAGGTGATCCTGCAAACTCAATAGATAACTTTTAACGGCTGAAATAGTGTCTAATGCTAGCATGCCCGCAGTATAGCAGTTACACACGCGCGCAACACCAAACATCGATTTTTTTAACGCCGCATTGGCGTAGCATTTTGCTAAATACACGTACTGTTTGTCCAGTTGTCAGGACATCATCCAGAATTGCGACATGTTCCGCCGTAAACGGACGAGATGAAATAAATGCGCCTGCCATGTTCATGCGCCGCTGGTGAGCGGTTAACGAGCTTTGCGCTTGTGTATGTTTAGCACGCCGAAAATGTTCGTAAATAATCGTCATATTATATTTTTTCGCTATGGGTTTAGCAATTTCTATGGCTTGATTAAATCCTCTTTCATGCAGTCTTTTAGGATGAAGTGGGACTGGGATGATAAAATTTGGCATCGCTTTCTCTGCATAATATTTTTTAATCTGATGACTTAAGATTTCCGCCAGGATCTTTGCATTCTTCAATTTATGCTGGAATTTTAATTGTAAAACCCAGGTTGATAGCGGCGGCTTATACAAAAATGGCGCTAAAGTGCAATCAAATGGGGGCGGAAAGGCTAAGCATATTCCGCACATATCGCCATTCTCAATAGGCAATGCACAGCGTATGCACGCTTTTTCGTTCGGCTTTAAAAGGTCCGCACAATGAGCACACAATCGGCTATCGGTAGTCATTATCTGCCCACAAACCAGACAAAGCTTAGGCAGGAAAAAGTTCAGTATGTTTTTCATCTTTTCTTTATAATTGCAATTTTAACTGGAGTCTATACCGTAGTTTCATGATAAAATCTTCGCATGAGAACTTTTTCTTTAGATCAACAGCAGGTTAAACATGCATTGGGGCGGGCGGCGGGTTCCTATAATCAAGCCAATATTCTGCAAAAAGAAATTGCCGATCGTTTATTAGAACAATTGAATACTTTGGCTATTCAACCCCAGTGTATTTTGGACGTGAGCGCACGCACGGGCTATAGCGCTTTACAGCTATTGCAAAGGTATCCCAATGCCGAGATTATCAGTTTGGATGCATCATTAGACTTACTTTCTCAGTCTACTGCTCAGACAGCTAGAGTTTGCGCCCAAGCAGATCGATTGCCCTTTCAATCCGCGCAATTTGATTTAATTGTGATGAATTTGGCATTTGACTGGTTGCCGGAAAAATTAGTGGGTTTGCAAGAATGGCGACGCGTTTTAAAACCCGGCGGATTGTTTTTGTTTAGTGCTTTAGGCCCTGATACCTTGTATGAATTAAGGGAAAGTTTTTTTGCAGTGGATAACCAACCACACGTACATCCGTTTTTAGACATGCATGAGATAGGCGACATGTTATTGAAAACAAATTTATCTGAACCCGTCGTGCAATCTGAATATATTCAATTAACATATAAAAACCTGAGTAGATTATTTAAAGATTTACGCGAAACGGGAACCACCTACGCAGAAAAAAACCGCAGAAAAACATTCTTAGGAAAGAATCGTTGGCGAAGCATGTTAGCGCATTATCAAAATTTTTTAGATCCAAACCATAAATACCGAGCCACATTTGAGATCATTTACGCAGTTTGTTGGGCTAAAGAAGAACTCATTGAACGAGAAAATAATGAAGTCGTTATCTCGCTCAACACGATTAAAAAAATATCGTAATTATTCACCTTGTAGATAGGAACGGCAACGATTGGCTGATATTCAACGAAAAATCAAATAACACAAATTCAAGCAGCTCGCCATCCTGGCTAAAGCACAGTGCTCTCGAATTACTGCCCCGCCATCCATGGACGGGGCGCTTGCCGCATGCGGCTCGCCATACTGGCGTGTATGCTCCGCTTGCTCGGCCAATTTTTCGTTGAATAGCAGCCAAAATTGAACGTTCTGCGTTTGTCTGGTTAAAATTTACTGAATAGTTACAAAGTACCGATCACCAAATAACTTTTTTATAAAATGTTTTGATTTTTTTATCAGTTGTAGCAATAGGAATTTGTTTTTTAATAGCGAAAGCGGTGATTACTCGATCTGCAGGATCTTTATGATTCTTCCAATCGAGTTCAATAGCATCTAACCATTCATCTGCACCCATATTAACGATAATTACGTTTTTAATTTGACAAAAATTAGCGTATAACTCTCTGGGAGAGACGCGCATTTCTAAATTTCCGGATTTGACTTTGCAGGCTATTTCAGCGAAGGAAATAGAAACAACATAGAAACCTTTTTCCATTTTTTTAAACGTATTAGCTGAAAAGCTCGGTTCATCTTTACAAATTTCAATAAGAGCACAAGTATCTAGCACCATTCGTCAAATCCCGGCAAAATGGGCTCGTTAACATCACCATGTACTTTGACAATCAATCCCTTTAAATCTTGAAGAGATTTTTGCGATATTTTAGTCAGTAATAAGTCAGGCTCGTTCTGATGCGTAATGACCAGCTCCCCCCCACGTTTTTCAACTAACTTGAGATATTTACTAGTATGTTGGATAAACTCTCGCTTACCCACGGTTCTAAATGCGTCCATCGTATTCACCTTATTGTAGCTTCAAAAAGTAGCTACTCTAATATTATACAAAAAATTTTCCCCCGTCAACTAATTTCCTATCCATGTGGTCTAAATATGATCAAAAACTTAAGATTTCCTTAATCTCATTAGTATAAAATTTATACAATTAAACTCAGATTAATAGGCTTCTAATAAGAAAACGGAGCGATTCTATAGAATAATCCGTAAAAATTTAATTTTAGTAAAGTACGTAATGTACATTTTAATAAAGTTTTGTATATATTGTCTTAAATAACTAAAAAATAGGTCAAAAAAGTAATAAGTATGAAGCAACAAGATTATTTAGATGCGTTTAATCAGGCATTCAAAGGCTATACTGAAGGAAGGAATAGACCTGGTTATTCCTTTGGGTTTTTATCAAGTTACCGACATAGCACTAATCTTTATCCCCATATAGTCTTATTGAAGAAAAATTTGGAAAAGGCAAAAGATTCTGACGATGCTAATTCAATTTTACACCAATATTTTAAATCTCCTCGAACCAAATTTAACAATCATTCTTTCAGCTTATATCTTATTGACGCAATTACAAGCAATGCTAAATCTACTTTAGATGGATGGGAGCAATATTATCCAAGAGATAAAGAAATAAAATTTTTTAATGGAACTGTTTATCGTGGAACCCTACAAACTCCACAGAGCGCAAGGGAGCGTGGCATAACTAGCAGCCGACCAGATAAACAACCCAATTTTGTTGAAGAATACGTTTGTGTCAAAACTGGTTATGTTGGAGTCTCCACTTCTACCAATATAGCCATTGGTCGATTATATCAAACGTCTACTTACGCAGGTGGCCCTCTGGGAGCAATTTATGAAACAGGTTATTTATACAAAATAAATTATAGAGGAATAGGAGGAGTTCATGTTGGTCATTCTCTCAATTATAGATCCAATAATAAATCAATTTATTTTAACAAAGACGAGGTAAATATTATTGGGAAAATCTCTTGGCAAGATGTTGAAGGGTATTGGGATAAACATAATAAATGGTACTCTAATGAAGATTACAACAAAAATTATCCTCTACCTGAGAAATTATCATTATCAAAGCGCTTAAGTATATTATTTAATCCATTTATAAATACATTCTCATTAGAAAAAAATTTATATGATTCGAAACAATCCGGAGAAGTTAGTGAGATTTCCAAAGATGTTGCTGAAATTCAAGCTGACTTGATAAAGCTGGGTCAAGTAAAAAAGTGTGAAGAAATTCCCGGATTAGGCGATGAACCAATAGAAGAGGATAAGCAAAATGATGTAGTAGTAACTGGTTCGTTTTTGGAAGTGGTAATTCCAAGGTCCTGCAATGAAAGTTTCGCTGCCACACAGTCAGCTAGGGCTGAGTTGAGTTTAGAATTAGCTAAATCTATTGTAAATCATCAACCCCAAGATATTAAGGATCAGTGGGAGTTACGTGTTTACAAGGCCTTAGCTCGAGTTAGAGGTTGCGATGTGATTGTCGTGGATGAGAAACAAACTCTTAAAATTACCCTGGAAACGAAAGAAACAGAACCTAAGCCTTCTTCCATTTTTATTAAACGTAATAAGGAAGGCTCATTTGAATTTTTAAAACCTTTTGATTTACATCAGACAAGCGTTGAAGAGATCGTGGTAGGAAAAACCATATCGGAATCAATGCTTGGAACGCAAAGATACGGTGCATTTCCCTTAAAACCTACAACGCTTCAAAAGCAAGACAAACTAGTCTCACCATTGAATTCCTCTACAACAACTTCATCAGCGTGATACTCTGCGATGATTTTGGCAATATTTGATATTAAAGGGATACACTGCATGAACAGAGTGACCTGCTGAAATAAACACAACTCTCTTTTGGCTGAATAATATTGTTTTTGACGTTCTGGCATTAATGGATATCCAGCTGATAATGTCAATTGTACTTTTGCGCCGGCGAGCAGCAATAATTTAACAATATTTGGGTTCTTATTAAATAAAGGAAGATAAAAATGAAGCGGCGCTACATGATCGCTCGGTTTCAAATTAGGATCGGCTTTGGCGTCCAATAACGGTTGAACGACCGAAACTGCAGGCCCGCCTTGGTTTTTAGTTCTGGATGCGGCAACGAATAAAGGGGTCATCCTTTGAGTTTCCCCTACGTTAAAAAGATCGCAAGGGGTCACATTAACATTGGCATTAGATTCAATCAACGCCTGCACCGCACCTCGTTGATCTGCTCTAGCTGCCCAATGTATTGCAGTAAAACCACAGGTATTACTATAATTTACGTTTATCTTGGCGACTAACAACAATCTCATCATCGCCAAATACCCTTTTTTTGCAGCGTAGAATAAAGCGGTATTTCCCTCTTCATCTCTCGCATATACTGATTTTTCTTTATTTTCTTTTAATTTATCTGCTTCTAATAGAAGTGAAAGTTTTGTTTCATCATTCTCTAGAACGGCTTGGATGATCGCTGGTTGTTGTGATTTTCGCATATTTTAATTCATAATACAGATGCAACCCGGAAAGTGTAAATCAATTAATCAAAAATTAAAACAATCTAATATCTATTTGTCTTGCTCAATTTTTTTATTTTTTGCGGAGCGATGGCGTGCCTGTTTTTCAATGTCGATGTATTTATCGGTAATTGCGCTGGAGCTGTGTCCGGCGTCGTCGCGTACATGTTCCCGCGGGCGATGTTTGACATCGTCGGAAATGCCGGTGTGGCGTAGCCAATGGACAGTAGCCTCGTGTAAGGTTTCTGCTTCTTCGATCAAATTATCTTGACGTAACCGCAGAGCGGCTTGATCAAAACAATTTTGCACGATGCGGCGGATATAATTCGTACTGCTGATAGCGCCGATACCTTTAGTTTTGGGTAATAGGGGAGAATTATCCGCCGGCGAAGGCAGTATCGATAAATGCATAAACTTACGCCAACGTTTGAGGGCTTCCAATGTGGCGTCGCTTACGGCAATTTGTCTTTCTTTATTACCTTTGCCGACGGTGGTGTACCACCAATTCCCTTCATGGTCTCTTTGAAAATGATTCATCAGCGGCGTCCATCGACTAGAAGCCGTCACTTCAGAAATGCGTAAATACAGTGAGTAGAGTAGAGACAGTATAAACAGAGTGCGTTCGTGTTCGGCTGGTTTACTTTCTGCTAAATATTTCGCCGTTTCGATAACATAATCCCATTGTTTTTCAGATAATCTTCTAATTTGCTGGGGGCCTTGGGTTTTGCGAATAAATTTGCTTTTTTGACGGACCAGCGCAACTGGATTCATAAATACATATTCTTCTTGCAAGAGATAAGTAAAAAAAGTGCTTAAAATCGCGAAGGTTTCTTTAATGGCGCCATAAGATAAATTGAAATTCTCAATTTCAGGGCGTTGCCCTTGATAATGCGCATATTTCTTAACCGTGGCGACAAAAGGCCGCCATTCTGGATTGGGCCTTCTTTCCCCGTCCTCTTCAGCAAAGCGCGGAACTTTTTTAGCGCCGATCCATCTTTTCGGCGGTGATTCACAAAAGCGAATAAACGCTTCAATATCTTCCCGGCGCAGTTCTTTTAATTTTTTTCCTCCGATTAAATAGGACCACTGTAACAACCTTTCAATTTCCCGCCGGTAAGAATTAAAAGTCCCTTGACTGCCGCGATAACATTTTAAAAAAGCCAAAGCGTGTTGATAATCAGCCGCCTCGAAACCCGGATGTGTTTCAGCGAGATTTAACACTTCATCGATTCGTTCTAAACTATCGAATAGCGGCAAAGGTGTATTTTTGCTCATTGCTTAACTCAGAAATGCATAATTTAATTATTGGTTCAATTTTGAACATTTTTAAGTATATAATTAGTATACACATTATGGTTTTACCGGAGAATAGTATGAAAAAATGGGTAACATGGGCTGCAGCAACCGTGACTGTGGCTGGATTAATGATTACAGGATGTACTCCAGAAAACAACGTACCCGGCGCAACGGCGGCCGGCGCGGTAGCTGGAGGACTTGTCGGAGGATTGATAGGCAATGGCAGCGCATTGGGCATTATTGGCGGCGCTTTAATTGGGGGTATTCTGGGCAATGTCGTTGGTAATCAAATGGACCAGCAAGATCGTTTACGAGCCGGGCCAGCAATTGTTGAGGTTCCGGTAGGTGAAACGACGACTTGGACAAACGTGCATTCCGGCGTCACCTATAGCGTTGAACCGGTACGAGAATATTATTATGAAGGCGACTATTGCCGAGATTACACCTCGAGAGTTAAAATCAACGGTCAATGGCAAACTGCATATGGACGCGCATGTCAAATGCCCGACGGTAGTTGGAGAGTAGTAAGATAATTACTGTAAAGTTGACTCGAGGTGACGTGATCTCGAGTCAATTGTCTTGCGTCACTCTCTGTAAAAAATTTTTAAGAGGGTGTGGTTATGGTGAATGCGGTTTTCCCACAAGTGCGGATGCAGCGCTTGCGTCGCACAAAACAAATACGTACTTTAGTTCGGGAAACAGAACTGAATATAAATGATTTAATCTTGCCGCTGTTTATCAAGGAAGGCGTAGGGATTAAAAATCCAATCGCATCACTGCCGGGCCATTTTCAATGGAGCCCAGAATCTTTTAGCAAAAGAAATTCAGGAGATTACGGCTTTAAAAATTCCCGCCGTCATGTTGTTTGGCATACCGTTGCACAAAGATGCAAAAGGCAGCGCTGCTTTATCTGCACAAGGCATCATTCAATCAGCGATTAAAACCATCAAAAACGAAAGCCCCAACCTATTAGTGATTGCGGATGTTTGCTGTTGTGAATACACCGATCATAGCCATTGTGGAATTATTTCCCCTCACTCTGCCGAAGAAGTGATTATTGATAATGATGCGACGCTAGCTTTGTTAGGTGAACAAGCGGTCAGCTACGCAGAGGCCGGTGCGGATATCATCGCGCCTAGCGGTATGATGGATGGTATGGTGCAGATGATCCGCAAATATCTGGACACGCATCATTTTCAACATATCCCGATTTTAAGTTATTCGGTAAAATACGCTTCAGCATTTTATGGGCCTTTTGTAAAGTGGCGGGGCAGCGGCACGCCAAAGTTTGGCGGGCGTCATACTTACCAAATGGACCCTGCCAATGCTAACCAAGGCCTACGTGAAGCCCAGTTGGATATTTTAGAAGGCGCTGATATGCTAATGGTCAAACCGGCGCAAAATTACCTAGATGTTATCTATCGCGTAAAGCAACGTTTTCCCAGTATGCCGTTGGCGGCTTATCAAGTGAGTGGTGAGTATAGTTTACTGAAATTGGGGGTAAAGGCAGGATGGTTAGATGAAAAATTGGCGATGTTGGAATCATTAACCGCCATTAAACGAGCTGGCGCAGATTTTATTATTACATATTACGCAAAAGAATTTGCTTTACACGATGGGGGATCGCAAGGGGGAGAATCGTGATTCTCTCCCTTAATGAAAAGCATCGGGTTTCCCGATGCGCAGGATCAAAACAAATTACGCAAAAGAATTCGCTCAGTTGAAAATGAAAAACGAGGATAAATAATTGTGAAAAAGAATATTTTTATTGGTGCAGATGGTGGTGGGACTAAAACCAAAATTATTGTTGAAGATGAAGAGGGGATATTTTTGGGTCAGTCGCGCAGCGGCCCTGCTAATATAAGGAATTCCGTAGATCAGGCCTGGTCTTCTATCGACCTTGGCGTGAAAGAGGCCTTGAGCCAAGCCAATATTTCACTGAATGACCCATCTTACAATTTTCATATTGGATTGGGATTGGCGGGAACTGAAGACCCTGTCGCTTGCAAAAAATTTTTTTCTCGGTCACATGTATTCACCACCTTGGTATTAGATTCGGATGCTTATGCTGCCTGTTTGGGTGTGCATGATTGTCAGGATGGCGCCATTATCATTATTGGGACTGGCGTTGTGGGTTATGAAGTGTTTCAAGGTAAACGCTATGTGGTAGGAGGTTGGGGATTTCCGCAAGGGGATGCTGGGGGTGGAGCATGGTTGGGATTAGAAGCGGTGCGTTTAACGTTTAATTTTATCGATGGACGTGTTGCAGAAACGCCTTTATTGAAAGCAGTATATGCTTATTTTGGTAATGATTTGGGAAAAATGGTGGCGTGGGCGACCAATGCGCGACCGGTGGATTTTGCTACATTGGCGCCTTATGTTATCGAACATATTCAAATGAATGATCCCAACGCTTTGAAGCTAATTGCTAGAGCTGCGCAAGAAATTAATGAAATCGCTGAAGCCATGGAAAAAAAATTACCGGGCAGCCCGGGGCTGCCGTGCTGCTTATTGGGTGGGGTGGCGCCATTTGTGCAACCGCGTGTAAATAGCGCTCTCGGTTCCCGATTAGCGCCACGTAAGCATGATGCGCCAAAAGGAGCTATCTACATGGTTCGGCAAAAAGTTTTAGGAGAAGCAAAACCTGGATTTTGTTTAAATATAGAGCCTACAAAAATTCCAGCGTCCTATGAATCAAATTGAATTATTGGTTCAAACTTTAGTAGAAACCATTAGTAATTATTTTTATCTACTAATGGGATTAGTCATTGGTCTTTGGGCCCTGCAGGTAATCAATTGGTTAACCGGCTATCGGCTCAATCAATTGGGGATAGTGCCGAGAACTTTGCATGGATTGATTGGCATCGTATTTTCCCCTTTTTTACATGGGAATTTCAATCATTTGTTTTTTAATACCATTCCTTTATTGGTGTTAGCTTGTTTTATTTTAATCGGAGGAGAAGCATTATTTTTTTCGGTTTCTATCACGATTATTCTAATTTCTGGTTTTGCAGTTTGGTTGCTCGGACGAGGCGCAATACATATTGGCGCGAGTGGTCTGATTATGGGATATTGGGGTTATTTATTAGTGAGTGCTTATCTGCATCCAAGTTTAATGACGCTGGTTCTGGCTGTGGTTAGCCTATATATTTTGGTGGTTTATTTTTTGGATTGTTTCCCGGGGAAAAAAATGTTTCTTGGGAAGGGCATTTGTTTGGTTGTGTATCGGGGATTATCGCGAATTTCATGTTTCCGTTAATGATGTAGGGTAAAATAAATGGATAATAAAATAGAATCGTATATGCTTAAAAGAAGCAGCAGAATCGCCAATGTGATTGCATTGCAATTGGAAAAAAATCGTCTCTTGTGGAAAGAAATTGTTGCTCGTTTGCAGAAAATCGATATGCCATTCGTGATGACCGTAGCTCGCGGCAGTTCCGATCACGCCGCCACCTTTGCAAAATATTTGTTTGAAACGCAAATGGGCTTAGTGACAGCTTCGGCCGCGCCTTCGGTGAACACCTTATACCAAAGCCGTCAAAAATTAAAAAATGCTTTGGTTATTGCCATTTCTCAATCCGGTGAAAGCCCGGATATCTGTGAAGTGATTTCAATTGCTAGAGAACAGGGCGCGATTACCTTAGGGTTGATCAATCGAGCAGAATCCACTGGCTGGATTAGTAGAATATGTTGTTCCGTTGTGGGCTGGAGAAGAGAAAGCGGTTGCCGCCACCAAAAGTTATTTGGCGTTCACTGGCGGCGTTGTTGCAGGGTGTTTCCATCGCCAGTGGGAATGTTTATTTGCAAAATGCACTAGAACACCTGCCGGAACTTTTACACCAAAGCCTGCAAATGCCGTGGATAGATGCCAATACCGGGTTACAGAATGCAACTGATTTGTTAGTGATTGGTAGAGGATTTGGTTTCCCAATTGCTCAAGAAGCCGCATTGAAATGTAAAGAGGTGGCGGCTTTACATGCTGAAGCATTTAGCAGCGCGGAAATTCATCACGGGCCTTTAGCGTTGGTGCAGGGTGGTCTACCCGTATTGGTATTTTGTCAAAATGATGCGAGTTTTCCAGATATTATGGCTTTAATTCAAAAAATACGCCGTTTACAGGGGAAAGTATTATTAGCTATTCCGGAAAATTTAAAAACGAGTGAAGTGGAGCAAACGATGATACTGCCATTACCGGCAAGCACGCATGGTTTTTTAGATCCACTCATGGGTATTCAGGCTTTTTACCAATGGGTTGCCAAGATTGCATTGTTAAAGGGATTGAATCCGGACCAACCGGCCAATTTACAAAAAATAACTAAAACACGTTAGAAGATGAAAATATGAGAAAGAATAAACTCATTATACATGGACCGGTCATTTATACAGAACAAGGTCCGCGTACAGATTTTTTTCTTGGTGTTTCCGCTGGCCGTTTTACGCATCTCAGTGAAAAAAAGCCGGATCAAGATGCTGGCGCCGAAATTTTAGAATTTCCGGATTCCTATCATTTGATACCCGGTAGAATTGATCTACATACCCATGGGGCGGCCGGCGCAGATGTGATGGACGCAGATTTTGCAGCGATGCATCAAATCAGAAAAACTTTAGCCGCTGAGGGCACGACAGGATTTTTGGCAGCGACATTGAGCGCTTCCATGGACTCGATTGAAAAAGCCTTAACTACAGTTGCGCAATACCAAAATGCTACGAATTTACCGGCGGGTTCACAGATTTTAGGATTCGATCTGGAAGGCCCTTTTCTTTCGCAAAAACAACCTGGCGCCCACCGCAAAGAATATTTGCGCGCGCCGGACATTGAACTCTTTAAACGTTGGCAAACCCTGGCGCAAAATCATATTCGTTTGGTGACGGTGGCGCCTGAACTGCCCAATGGGCTAGCGTTTATTCAGTATTTGGCTGAGCAAAACATAGTTCCTTCGATAGGACATAGCCATGCGGACTTTAAAACCGCGCAAATGGCTATAAAATTGGGAGCGACACACGCCACGCATTTATTCAATGCAATGCCACCATTACATCATCGTGAACCAGGTTGTGTGGGTGCAATTTTATTAAACGAAAAAGTTAGGGCAGAATTAATTGTCGATGGCCATCATCTCCATCCGGCAATGATTAACTTGGCTTTAAAACTGAAAGGAAAAGAAGGGCTCATTTTAGTGACCGATGCAATGCGCGCAAAATGCTGCCCGGAAGATCATGTCTTTGATTTAGGTGGGCAAAAAGTGCATATTGAAAACGGAGCAGCCAAGCTGGAGGATGGTACCTTGGCCGGTAGTGTTTTGGGAATGGATCAAGCCATTAAAAATATGCTGGCGTTTACCCCGCTTACCTTGCAGGACTTAATTGATTTAAGTAGTACCAATCCTGCAAAGACGTTGAACATATTTAAACAAAAAGGTAGTATTGCAATTGGTAAAGACGCAGATTTTGTCATTCTCGACGAGAATTACCGCGTTATGAGGACTTGGTGTGGAGGCAACCTAATTTTTAACCATGATAGGTAACCATTCACCATGTAGATGGGAACGCCCACTTTTGGTCCAGATTTGACGAAAAATCGTCCTCAAAATGCTCACATACTGGTGTATGCTGCGCTTTTTCGGCCAATTTTTCGTCAAATCTGGACCAAAATTGGACGTTCTGCGTATGTAAATTAATGTGGTGAATGGATACCATGATAGATCATAAATCCCTTTTCATTTTTTTCGTGATTGTCATTGCGGCCTTTGGCGGCGTGTTGTACGGTTATGATTTGGGCATTATTTCCGGCGCCTTAACTTTCATGCAACGTGATATTCCAATGACGCCGGCAGAAATGCATGTCATTCCCGGCGCTGTATTATTTGGCGGCGCAATCGCTACTTTAGTCACCGGCCCGCTGTGCGATTGGGTGGGTCGCAAAAAAATGATTATTACCGCAGCCATTATTTCCTTGCTGGGTGTATTTGTTATCGCAAATTCGCATACTTATGTTGAATTGTTAAGTGGTCGACTGGTCCAGGGAATCGGGGTGGGCATTATCACCATTGCTATACCGCTTTATTTAGCTGAGGCCATTCCGCCATCGATACGCGGCAGATCAATCTGCGCGTTCCAATTACTGTTGACGTGTGGAATCCTGATGTCGAGTTTGGTCGGGCTCTATTTTACACGCTCAGCTAACTGGCGCGGGATGTTTTGGTCCACGCTGCTGCCTGGGGCAATTTTGTTTGTCGGTAGCTTTTTCCTGCCGGAATCGCCACGTTGGTTGTGTTTGCAAGGCCGTTTCCAGCAAGCATTTCGTATCTTACTAAAATCCCGTACTGAAGCTGGAGCACGTGAAGAGTTATCACAAATGCAATTGCTGGTACGCAGTGATCCGGTCTCTTTACCAAAACATGAAAAAATATGGCAGCGCAAATTTATATTCCCCCTGATGATCGTATTAGCCATTGCTTGTTTAGGACAACTCACCGGTATTAATTCTTTTTTACAACTAGCGCCTATGATTTTAAAGAGTGCGGGACTCAGTTCAGATATTATTGCCATGTTAGGCAATACCGCCATCACCGCCTTAAATTTTTTAGTCACCGTCGTTGCCATTTTTTTAATCGAACGGTTAGGCCGGCGTTTTCTGCTGTGTTTAGGCACTGCCGGAATCGTGTTTTCATTAGCTTACTTGGGGTTAATTTTTTACCTATTGCCCACCAATGAAATAAAAGGCATTTTATTATTAATCGGCATTTTATCTTTTATTTTATTTTTTGCCATTGGACCGGGGGTAGTAATTTGGATGGTCATTTCTGAATTATTGCCTTTAAGAATTCGCAGTTCCGGTATGGCGGTTGCTTTATTTTTAAATTCAATGACATCTGCCATTTTAGCGACTTCTTTTTTAGGATTAGCAGATTCCATCGGCTACAGCGGCGTCTTTTGGCTATGTGCCTTTTTCACCTCACTTTATTTCTTAACCGTTTTCTTTTTTTGTCCCGGAAACTAAAAACAAAACCTTGGAAGAAATTGAAAAATACTTTTCAAAAGACTTCAAAATCACTGAATCTGCAACTTCACCTCAATAATGTTTCATATTGTTTTATATGAACCGGAGATTCCACCCAACACAGGAAACATTATTCGACTTTGTGCCAATACCGGTGCGCATCTACATCTGATCCACCCGATGGGATTTGATTTAAGCGAGAAACAATTACGCCGCGCAGGATTAGACTATCACAGCTGGGCAGTCATTAACGAATATAAAAACCTAGAGGATTTTAAACAAACCGCCCGCCCAAAACGTCTTTTTGCCTGCTCTACCAAAGGAACCACAAATTATTCCGCAGTAAATTTTGTTGAAGGCGACGCTTTTCTTTTCGGCCCCGAATCCCGAGGCTTGCCAAAAGAAATTTTAAATAGCTTTGAAGAAAATTATAGGCTAAGAATTCCTATGCTAACCACTTCCAGAAGTTTAAACTTATCTAATGCCGTAGCCGTTATTGTTTACGAAGCCTGGCGTCAACATAATTTTTCAAATATCAGTAAGGTTTAAGCCCTTGAACACAAGGTGAAAATTATTCTATTTCACAGGGTCGCCCATTTCCTGTATCCGTTCATAACCTACTTTGGCCAACCAAAGCTTAATCGGTTCGGCTTTTGGGCTGGGAATAGATTGAATAAGTCGAAGAAGGGTTTCAACGTGGGCAACATCCGAATAACGTAATTTCCCATCCTCAGCGATCATTTTTAACCGGTTACAGTTTGTAACCGGTTCATTGCCTTCTTTTTTTAATCTATATCATTTTTAGTTCTAAATTATTGATGTTTCGGGTCCTTTTTTTAAATGATGAATGCATTATCTATTAAATAATGATGTTTATCAAGGATGGAAATCATCATGAATAAAATAATAAAATGTATAAACCAAAAAATTATACATTTTTTTTTAAATAAAACTACGTAAAAGAGTTTGCTTCGTACAAAAAGTTCTGATAAGGTATTACGTCAAGACAGTGCAGTACGCATTGTCCCGGTAGGAGTCTCCATCTGTCACCTATGAAGGTTCTAACAGATGGAGACTTTTTGTAGCGTCCCGACGCAGTGCATTCAACACGGCGGCGAGACTGGCCAAACCAACCCAGGAGTTGATATGGTTGAAAGCATTGTATCCGATTATTCGGAAGTCGTCTTGTCATCGCATCGAGGTTTAACCACTTCGGAAGTCATTGAAGATTGTTTAGAAAAAGCCAAAGCGATGTTGCAGATTTTGGTGGCGACGGATTTTGACGTTTCGTCAACGCCGTCCGAATCGCAACGTCAATATTTGTCTTTGCTGGATGATTTAGTCGATCTAGCCCATCGGCAATTGATGAAACTTCGAAAAATAAACTGAGATAAAGGGACAGACGGTCGGGATTGTTTGCTTAAACGAATAATCCCGATATTTTGGGAAATTTGCCTAGCCACACAAGTAAATGTAGAATACCTCGAATTTTAACCGAAGAGATCAATAAATGCGTAAACGAAAATGGGATAATAATACTCTAACTCGCTCCGTTATGAACTCCTATGATTACACCTTCTTAGAGTGGATCGAAAACAAAGAAACATTTAAAAAAATGGAAAGAGCTCCTCACCCCTTGGTGATTGGGCTTGCTTGCCTGGTGATGCAAGGACGCGGTGACCTAGTCTATTTAGGTATAATATTTAATATCTTAAAGAGATATAGAAATTACAACATTAGATTCCTTCTCGAGATCGATAGACAAGATGGAGATTTGAGAAAACGCACTCATGAAATTAAAAACATTCTGATTGAAGAAAAAATAATAAAAAATCAAAAGTATTCAGGTGATACGGCAGAAAAAATTTGTAAAAATATCGAGGTCAGTAATCCAAATATACAAATTTTAGTGGATGACCAAAAAAAGATTTTAGAGCAAGACGTCCTGTTTTGGATTCATGTGTCAGCACCTTTAGCAAAATTACTTCTTGGTTCTAAAAAACCCTATATTGGCGTTTCTGAGATAGCTTGCAATACAGAAGATGACCCGAATGACTATTGCCTTGGGGTTCCCAATCTAGATGAGCCTTCTATGCAGACTTGCGGTTTTTTTCTAGAGAATAAAATGTATGGGGTTGAGAATTTATCTAAACAAAGCCTTGCGCTATTAAAAATTCGCGATCCTTTATTTAATTCCATTGTCCATGGCAAAGGTATTAAACCCTCTACTGAAGGTTGTGAGAAATTGATAAACACAACTATTTTTGTTCACGGCTATTTCTCGCAAGGAATCGAGGAATATAGGCATTTATTAAAAGCATTTTGTATTTCGAACTATGTTTGGCAATCTCAAAAAAATGTTTTCATCAGTATGAATTCCGTTATAGACAAATATCTCATTAATTTTTTAAATGATTATAAATTTAAGGTGACTTTACATGTTTTAGATGATCAAGGTCAATATCAATGTAAAAAAAATGAAGTAAAAGGCAGCACTAAAAAAATTGATTTCCTTTGCAAACACTTTTTTTCCAAGGAGGATTTAGAAAATTTAAATGACGCTGCAATTTTCTGTTTTCCCACGGGAGACTTTACTTTTCAAGATTCGATGTCTAGAGGCTCTTTACCTCTTTTTGGGGTTCCTTCACATAAAATGGAATTCCCTTTTTTCTTCGTTAAACATATTGAAACTACTTTTCCAGAATTAACTTTGTTTTTTGATTTTTTTAGAATTTTAGGATTAATGGCGAAATTGGAAGATGCGAAAATAAAGAAACCCAATTTAGATGAGTTATATCATCAGAACTTGGTTAAAGGTTCAGAACATTATCGAGACCCTATGGAGCGTCTCATTGTTATTATTGCTTGCCTGATCAATAAAGATTTATTAGACCAATGGCAAGTGGTATGTCGATATTTAATCAACCATCATAATGCTTTTTACAAAGTTCCTGATCTGATTAATAAGATGATTGAAAAACATTCCCGGCTTCCCTCTTTAATCTCGAGTGTAGGTAACAGGGATTGCTTTTTTAATAATTGAGAAGCTTTTTGCCACAAATAAACAACACGTTGCAAACGGCTTTTCCGATGGCAAATATAGATTATTTAGCAAGGAGTTATTCCGACTCTGGGAAAACCAGCAGCCGATTACCATCTTTTATAACGTCCTAGGCACTTTTTCAGACTGTGGTGTAGGTACGTTAGTGGGTTTGGTTTCTTTTGCGGCCGAAGAAGTAGGTTCGCTCGGCGTTACTGGCGTTGGCGATGCACTGGTTGCCGGTTCGTCTTCAGGTAATGGTCCTATATCATCGATATCAGGTGGTGCTTCAGCAGGTGGAACGTAATCGGGATGGGTTTCTTGCCAATTTTTTAAGATAGCGTTTTGCCTGGTTTGCAAATAAGCACTGCGTACGAAAATATAAGGATCAAAAGCCTGTTGCACTAATTGATCAGCCGGCAATAAATTGGCTCTTTCATTAATTACCTTACCCGCATAAACCGCATAAGTTAAATACCAAGGGTCGATATATATAAATGGCCAACAAGCCGAATCGGGAATTTTACCAAAAGCATCACGAACGGTAGAAGAACCTAAAAATGGAATAACGAGATAAGGTTGGGGTTTGAAGCCGTCTAAGCCGCTCCAATAGGCCAAGGTCAAGCCAAAATCTTCGTTGCGCATGTTGACACCCAAATGGGTTGCCGGATCAAACAATCCGCCAATACCAACGGAAGAGTTAATGATAAATCGCCAAAAATCTTGGGCGGCAAAAGCAAATTTAGCCTGTAAAAAATCATTCGGGAAAGT
This sequence comes from uncultured Pseudomonadota bacterium, assembly GCA_963702315.1. Classification (GTDB taxonomy): domain Bacteria; phylum Pseudomonadota; class Gammaproteobacteria; order Coxiellales; family Coxiellaceae; genus JAFEDN01. The sequence goes on along the minus strand of CAVPCA010000032.1, from coordinate 63,806 downwards.
CATTAATAAATCTAAGTTGTCAAAAAAATTGTTGATACTTTTATGCACCGGCGCCGGCGTAATCTTATCGTAGCCTTTTGCGATAGGCCTTAAAATCCAGTGATCTAACTTATCATTAAAACCAAACATCGCGCGATTAAATTTCTCATAAGGATCTACATTAACAGCCGGTGGAGACGCATTAGCAGGTGAGGATGAGTTAACAGGATGAGTGGTAGAAGCACAACCACATAAGAGCAAGGTAATTCCCAAGAAAACCCCAAACAACAATTTTTTTGCGTAATGCATAAGCAGTCCTTAAAACCTTTAAAAGCTCGAAGTGGACATTATAGACAAATTTAAAGCACCTGTCATCAAGGGGGGGCGTTATAAAAAGCAAATTACCCAGAGTCCGCTGGTTGCCTCGCTGATCCGTTGCCGCTGGTCGGACTACGGTTTAAGCAGTGCCGGGACGCTTAAACCCATCCGTGGGGCGCTTCATCTTTTTACATCCCTGTAAAAAGATGACCCGGCACTGCTTAAACCTTCGTCCTCTGCGTCAACGGATCAGCGATGCAACCTGATGAGCGTTCAATGCCGGTCGTTACTTTTTTTGTTGAATAATAATTTTTTTTAAAAAAATTAACAAAAAAACAATAACGAAAAGCACAAAACTCACATCAGGTTGTTGAGCGAGCCCGTTGACGCAGAGCCCGGAGGAATATCATTGCCAGATCCTCTTTTTACAGGGATGTAAAAAGAGGAAGCGCCCCATGGAGGGTTGTTCAAGCGGTCTGACAATGATATTCCTTCGTTGCGGCCAGGCGGCAACGGGCTCGCTCAACAACCAGCGGTCTTTGGTAATTTGCTAATTGATTAGGCCTATTCTCTGACTAGTGTGAACATGTGAAAATATGTTACGATAGAAGGCATTTTTTGAACTAGATTTTTTAGAATTAGAAGGGGTTATCCATTCATGAAGCGTATACATATTCTTGGGATTTGCGGCACTTTTATGACAGGTATCGCTTTGTTGGCTCGAGAATTGGGATTTGAAGTGACGGGATTTGACCGTAACGTATACCCGCCCATGTCCGACGTTTTAAAAGCTTCCAAAATTCAAGTTTTCGATGGCTATGAGCCGATGCGCTTAAGGCCATCTCCAGATTTAGTCATCGTCGGCAACGTGATTTCGCGTGGTAATCCAGAATTAGAATTTGTTTTAAATAAAAATATACCTTATATGTCCGGAGCAGAATGGTTGTCTCATAACGTTTTGAGAAAAAGACATGTCTTGGCTGTAGCAGGAACACATGGTAAAACCACAACAGCCAGTTTACTCACTTGGATTTTAACCCAAGCGGGTATAAATCCTGGTTTTTTGATCGGCGGTGTCCCGTTAAATTTTCAAACTACCGCCAGTTTGGGTAAATCAAATTACTTTGTCATTGAAGCGGATGAATATGACACTTCATTTGATGATAAGCGTTCAAAATTCATACACTATAGGCCACGAACTTTAATTCTGAACAATCTCGAATACGATCATGCTGATATTTTTCCAGATTTAGCAGCGATAAAAAAACAATTTGAACATTTACTGCGTACCGTACCCAGCAGTGGCACAATCATTTATCCCAAAGACGATACAGAAATCATTGATGTCTTAAGTCGAGGATGTTGGTCCAGTACACAAACTATTGGCACCCCAGATAGCGTTTGGCACGTGCGTAACAAAAATGAAGATGGTTCCAAATTTGAATTGTGGCATCGCGATCAAAAATTGGGCTTGGTAAAATGGTCTTTATGTGGGGACCATAATATTCGCAACGCTTTAGCCGCGGTAGCAGCTGCTCATGAAGTGGGTGTGGCCAGTGAAGCTGTTCTTACCGCTTTAAAAACCTTTCAAGGGGTCAAGAGACGTTTAGAGGTGCGTGGAACGGTTAATGATATAACCGTTTACGATGATTTTGCCCATCATCCAACCGCTATTGCCGCAACATTAGCGGGTTTACGGTCTAAAGTCGGTGGTAAACGAATATTCGCGGTTTTAGAATTTGGTTCAAACACCATGCGCACGGGTGTGCATCAGCTTACCATAGCAAAATCACTGAAATTAGCGGATCAAATCCTCTTCCTACGTCCTGAAAAATGGGATATCTATCCTATCGTGCGCGAATTGGGGCAACGGGCAGCCAGTTTTGAAAATGAAAACCAAATTATCGAACGTTTAGCTGGAGAATTGAAACCAGGCGATCAAGTGCTGATGATGAGTAACAAGGATTTTGGCGACATCCATCAACGTCTGCTTAATAAACTAAACGCCAACCATCCTGCCGCCACAATACCTAATCCGGCTGCGAGATCTAAAATAACAGATCGATGATATACCGCCTTGCTGGAAAGAAAGTGGGCTGCTTCCATAGAAAAAGAAAAACAGACCATAATGGTAATCATTAATAACCAACAACTTTTGCTTTTTAAAAATTGTGCTGGAAAATAAGCATGCTTATTTTTTTCTTTAGGAGAATACATTTTCATGGATTGAGACGCCTACAAAAACTATAAGATTATCCTAAATTAATCAGTTGCCACCTACTGCGAAGACCTATTGCACTGAATCTTGAGGCTTTTTTGTGGATTTTTTCCTTCACTGTACGGGGGAGTACAGCTTCAGGAAAAAATCCACAAAAAATCCTCAATCTTTAGCGCACTAGGTCTTCTCGCTACGGTGGCAACTGATTAATTTAGGATTATTTTCTCATAACGGGATTAAGAAAATCTTAAATCTGTACCTTGAGCGATCACTTTGTTAGGTTTTTCTCAGGAGATTTAGGTTTTAGAACAAAAATAGCGCCATCCCAATTCATCGTTTTGATTCGATCTGGTTGATTGCTGGGATTAACATATACGGCTTTAATTTCAAAAGTTTGAATATTAGTAGAATCCAACAGAACTTGCCCGGACTGCAGGCGTATGTATTTGCGTGGAAAACGCAGTAATTTTTCCGGCGGCGTATGGTAAATCATCGTGCCAACCCACAAAGGGGTGAGTGAATCCGAAAACTTAATGCCGGAGTTCCAAAGCTGCAGTTCCATAATATCAGGCGAATGTACAAGATGTTTAATGAAAATAAGGGCAGGGGAATGCAAATGGTAAAGTTCAGCCAATATGGGCCGGTTACGGATGGGGTCGTAGCTGGTAAACCGTTGTAAGGCCCCTTGCACGTGTGATGGCAATTCCAAGGATTCCCACCCTTCAGCAGCTAAGAATTGTGCAATATCATCCAGATTGCCAGCCCATTGGATATTAAATGGCCTTACAGCCCGTCCTAATCGATCCAGGCGATAGAGTGGGGCCTCTGCGGTTGGATTTTGCCACCAAGCTTCCAAACTCAACTTGATTTTGGGCCACACCACACGTGTTTCTTGTATCGTTTTATGGAAATGCAACACGCTGTTAACTAACCAAGGGACTAAAATGCCGATGGCCAATAATAAAAGCCAACGTGTTTTGGCTAGCGTAAATAAAGAAGTAGAGCGGGGTAAGCGCTGATAAGATAGGATGGTGAATAAAAACAGTATGCTCCCCATTAACCAACCACCCAACACATCCGTTAACCAGTGTTGCCCCAAGAATAGTCTGGATAAACCAATCAGAATAATCAATACACAATATAAAAAATACCACCAATAACGTAGATTTTTGTTGACTAATCTGGAAGATAAAAACGCCAAAAATCCAAATAGTGCTGTGCTCATTACCGTATGACCACTTGGAAAAGAAGAGCTAGGATCGTAGAAGGCTGTGCCTATCGGACGTGGCGAGTAATATACATGTTTGAGGCCTGCTGTAAAAATGACGGCAGCGATGATTAATATCAGTAAATGCAGCGCCGCCCGGTTTTGTTTATAAAGAAAAAGCCCAATCGCAATGATAATGGTGGATACCAAAACATTGGTGGGATCACCGAGGAGCGTCAGCACCACCCAAAAACGATTGAATGGCGCTCGAAAACTTTGCAGTAAATTAAATAAAGGTGGATTGACTGAAGACAGCGGCGCATGCGTTATCACACTGATCCAAACAACGAGGAATAGCAGGGTCAAAATGACAATCATCAGCACGACAGTTAATTGATGGAAGTCATAAACATTTTGCCGATTACTGATTATTTTTACAAAAAAACGCGCAGGTCGGTGATGTTTTAACGCCGTCCACCACGAGCTGATGCTTTGATTGATGGATCGCCGCAGATTTTTAAAGAAATATTGCACCAGCCAAAAAACCAACCACAGCGCAACGATGGCGCCGATGCCAAATAAAATGACCTTGGTGAGTTCTTGATGGGGAAATTCTAAAGCGACAGCCCCTAACAAAATTCCAGGGACCATGTACATCAATGACCATAAAATGGCCGCAATAAAGCCCGCTAATAAAAATTGACGCCAGCCTAAGCGCAGCATACCCGCGATCAAGGGCATGGCGGAGCGCGTCGGCCCGATGAAACGCCCAATCACAATACTTTTCCCGCCATGCTTGGCAAAAAAGGTTTCACCGTAATCCAACCATTTGGTTATTTTGTTAAAAGGCCAAACGCTACGAATTTCCGCATGATAAGTGCTGCCTAACCAGAAACCTAAACAATCGCCAATAAAAGCGCCTAAAATGGCTGACACTAAAGTGAGAGTAACGGGCATTACGCCTGCGCCGACCAAGGCGCCTATGGCCGTCATCGTAATTGACCCTGGGATTAAGGTGCCTAACACCGGCAGGGATTCGATCAGTGCAATGAAAAAAGTAAATAACAAACCTAAGCTAGAATGATGCCGCAGAAAGTCCATAATCGGCTGAAGGTAATGTTCCATCAGGAAATATGCTCCCCAGCAGCTTGTTTATCAGCATGATAGGAGGATCTGACTAAAGGGCCGCTAGCGACATTATGGAATCCTAAGTTTTTAGCGGTTTGTGCGTGTTCGGCAAATTCTTCCGGGGTCACATAGCGTTGCACGGGCGTATGATATGAGGTAGGTTGCAGATATTGACCGAGGGTTACCATATCGACCTGATGGTTACGTAAATCTTTTAAAACTTCGGTCACTTCTTCCGGCGATTCTCCCAAACCCAACATGATCCCTGATTTGGTGGGGATATGGACAAATTGTTCTTTAAATTTTTTTAATAATTGTAACGACCATAAATAATCGGAACCGGGCCTTACTGCTTTATACAATTTGGCAATGGTTTCTATATTATGGTTAAACACATCGGGTAAAGCTTGCGCTAATTCATCGAGGGCTTTGTCCATGCGCCCACGAAAATCCGGGACCAAAATCTCAATTTTAATTCCAGGATTTTTTGCTCTAACCGCCTCAATACAACGTTTAAAATGACTGGCGCCGCCATCCCTGAGATCATCGCGATCAACCGAGGTGATGACGACATATTTTAATTTCATTACGGCGATGGTATGCGCCAAATGATCGGGTTCTTCCGGATCGAGGGGTCCGGCCTGCCATGCCCCACATCACAAAATGTACAGCGGCGGGTGCACTTGTCACCCATGATCATAAACGTGGCTATGCCATGGCTAAAACATTCCTGCAAATTAGGACAACTGGCCTCTTCGCAAACCGTCACCAAGCGGTTTTCTCTCAGCAAGTTCTTCAGATTTTGTACTGAATTATCGGTGGATAGCTTAATTTTTATCCACTTGGGTTTTTTTAAGGGTTGTAATGGCGTTAACCCTGAAGATTCTACTTTAATTGGAATGCGAGACAATTTGTCAGCGCCTAGCGCTTTTTTGGTAGGATCATAAGTCGTCATGGATCGCAGTATACCTGAACTGCTGTGAAAATGCAGTGACAAGGCCAATGGCGACTTGTTCAAATTGAACAGCCGGATAGAATTCACTGATTTGCGTCATGGTTAATCCTGCGTGGCCACAGGGGTTAATATAGGTGAATGGGGTTAAATCCATATTCACATTAAGCGCAATGCCGTGATAGCTATAACCGCGGCTGATACGCAAACCAATCGAACAAATTTTTTTATGGTCTACGTAAACACCCGGCGCTTCTTTTTTGGCTGCGGCTTGTATAGAAAATTCTTTGAGAAGCTCGATAACCATATTTTCAAGCCGGCTCACCAACTCGCGAATATGACAATGCTGTCTTTGTACATTGAGCAGGGGATAAGCCACCAGTTGTCCTGGGCCATGATAGGTGACTTGACCGCCGCGGTCAGTTTGTACAACCGGAATTTGCTTGGCGTTGAGAATATGTTCGGGTTTTCCGGCTTGTCCTTGAGTAAAAACGGGAGAATGTTGTAATATCCATAACTCGTCATGATCCTCTGGTTGGCGATTTTTAGTGAACGCTTTCATCGCATGCCAAACGGATTCATAGGGCTGTAAGCCCATTTGTCGAATGATTAATTGGGTAGACTCTGTACTCATCTTTTATCGGAAAATTGTACGCTAAATATGTTATACACACCATTGCGGCTTAAAAAACACGAAGAAAAACGTTTGTTAAACGGTCATTTATGGATTTACAGTAATGAAATAGATAGCCAAGCAAGTCCATTGTCCGGTTTTGCGCCTGGCGAAAGGGTCAGCATTATCAGCCACCAAGGTAAGTGCTTAGGGAATGGTTATATTAACCCGCATACTTTACTTTGCGCCCGGTTGTTAACACGTAACCCTGCTGAAACCATTGATGTCGATTTTTTCCGTGAAAAAATTCAAAAAGCGTTACGGCAACGTAGCAGTTGGTTTAAAAAACCATTTTATCGATTAATTTATGGAGAAAGTGATGGACTGCCAGGCGTTGTTGTCGACCGCTTCGGCGATTATTTGGTGGTGCAAATCAACACGGCGGGTATGGAAAACCTTAAAGAGATTTTTTTATCAAGCTTGCAGCAGGAAATTTCTCCTCGCGGTATTTTGTGGAAAAACGATAGCGCCAGTCGTAAATTAGAAAATTTACCGCTTTATGTTGAATCGGCCTTTGGAAACTTTCCTGAGGAAATCACGCTTGAGGAAAATGGGATTACATTTGTTATTTCTCCACATAAAGGCCAAAAAACCGGCTGGTTTTATGATCATCGGGATAACCGCCAATTGTTGATAAATTTTGTAAGTGGCCGGCGCGTGTTGGATGTATTTTCATACGTCGGCGGCTGGGCAATTCAGGCAGCCTGTTTTGGGGCAAAAGAAATTTGGGCTTTGGATAGCTCAGCGGCGGCGTTAAAACAATTAGAGCACAATGCCAAACTCAATAAAGTAGAAAGTAAAATTAAAACCTTCGAGGCGGATGCTTTTACGCAATTGAAACATTGGCATGAAACGGGACAGCAATTCGATGTGGTGATCATTGACCCGCCGGCGTTTATTAAAAAACGCAAAGACCATGCGGAAGGTTTAGCAGCGTATAAAAAATTAAATGGGTTGGCGATACAACTTCTAGCAAAAGGCGGATATTTAATTTCCGCCTCTTGTTCCCATCATTTAACCGCAGACGAGCTGCAAGAATGTGTTTTATCGGGAAGTTTGAAAAGTAAGAAAGAAATCCAAATATTGAAACGTGGGCATCAAGGGGTAGACCATCCCATCCATCCTGCCATTCCTGAAACGGAATACTTAAAATGTTTAACCTGCCGGGTAGTTCTTTAAGAGTGCTATGGAAGAGAAATTTGAAAAGCTGACGCCATGCGTGCTATTTCAGTTGAATGAATGCCGAGTTGTTTAGCGGTTGTCTTCCATGAGGCTATGATTTTCGATACCTCGGCAATTATATTTTCGGCTTCCTTTGCCGATAAATCAAAATAAGCAATGACGCTCATGGCTAGGTCAATAGAGGCTGTTGCATCGTCCATGCTAATAGCGGTAGAAAGAATTCGCGGTTTTAGTTCAATGGGAACAGGGTTAAGGTCATAAGCGGGACATAATCGCCAGCCAACGCCATCGTATAAAAAGCCATGATTGCGCAGATGATCGTCAGTATTAGAGATTAATATGTTAAAGATAATTCGCCGCCACAGTGCTTTTATATCTTCTTTAGGATGAGAACCGTATTGCCGAAGAGCATCAGCTATTTCAAGATAGCTATGCATTTCATTGTCTTTAGCGCCTAACATACTCATTGCTGATAAAAAAGGAATGCGCTTTTTTTGCACGCGGTCAAACCGGCGCGATATCAAAACCGGCCGGTTTAGCACTTTCTCAATTCTGGATATGGGCACCGCAATCTTTGCTTGTTTCGCCAAGGTTAATGCCAATGCCTCCCAGAGTACTATGTTAGTTTCATCCAGCTTATTGGGGAATTTTGCGATAGCCAGATGCCCTCCTTGATCACGCACGGATGCTTTGGGGCGAGCGCCTCCCAATGATGAACCCGGTGCGAGTAGAAGTTTTAAGTCTTCTTCCGTGGCATTATCTTCAGTGACCCGTTCACTGGCGTTAAGTAATTGGGGTAAATCAATGAGTGGGGGAATTTTTTTATGGTCTGTATTCGCCAAAAATTCTCCACCTGCTTCCAGGGAAAAGCGCACGGCGCCTTCGCGCGCTTCGTCGTTGACCATTAATAGATAATCGATTTCCATGAGTGACCGGGATGATCGATTTTCACGTTCTGCGGCCAGCCGTTCAGAGCGACGCATTAATATTCTTCCCCAACGATCAGGAGCGGAATCACCGATTGCTCCAAATAATGGCTTTTCTAGTAAACTGTGGTGAGGGCCTATATTCAATGGTAAGGCTGGCTCTAAAGAGAAGTGCTTTTCAAAATCTAACCAGGTATTCTCATATTCAAAAGTGGCGCTTTCACGCCCATTTCGGGTATGCGCCCACAATCTCCCCACCAGGATGGGCTGCTCGTCCAGGTCAACATACACAAAAATTTTTTTACTCATGCTGTTGTTCAGTGTTTATATTTTTCTTAGAGTATCTAATGCGTTTTGGCAGGAGTTCTTCTCCCAGCGTCCTGCCGACGCTATCAAATTGAGAATCGACCAGGTCATTGAGCCTCCCAGATAATCCGAGTATGAATAGCACGGTGGCATAAATTCCCATTGCGACGCCAGCATCACCTTTTTCAACTTTATTTAAAGTAGTGCGGCTAATAAAAGCGCGCTCTGCCATCATTTGAGTTGAAATCCGCCGCCGCCGCCGGGCGTTTTTAATATCTTTGCCTAAGTTGCCCAACGCTCTTCTAACGGGGATAGGCAGGGTTAGTTTTAATCGCGATTTTTTCATATTAACGTTCACTATAAGACACATTATGATATATATTGTATACTAAAATGAACGTTAAATCGAACGGTCCCCCCTATCTACAAGAATTTACCATTGATAAAGCACATAATTCTGAGATAAACCATGGGCTTGGGCGCTAAAAATCTAAAAATTTCTGACCCAGTGTGAGTATGCAGATTAATGCGCAAGCACTACAATTTGTAGTTCAGAAATTAATAAAGCAGAGGTAACAAACGGTCTTATCGCGTGTTCTTTAAGACTATTTTAATATTACTTGTATAACTTAGAGTCTGTTTACAATTCTTGCGAATTGTAAACAGACTCTAATATTAAAATCAAATTAATAGGTTATGTATGAAGAAGTTAGAGCCAAGTATTAGTTCGAAACCTGAAGATAGCAAAAAAGAAATAATTTGTTCCTTTTTTAAGAGATTTGAATATAAAATCAATTCATTATCATCTTCTAATGAGGAAAAATATTCACTATTGTCTCAACAAATCGGCAAACATCACGAAACGTATAAAAAAGCTAAAGAAATTCCCAAAATTCCGCTGATTGCGATGCAAGAATGCTATAAAAAATTTGATTCAGACAATACATACTACGCAACGAACGAAGAAGCGCAACAATATCGCTGTAACGTACAAGATATAGCCGAATGGAAGTGGAGTCCAAAAGAAAAAACTCTCACTGCTATTTTTGTTGTAGATGAGAATTTTTCCTTTTATCGTGATATACGGCAAGCAATAGAAAAACGTCGGCTTTATCATTCAACTTTTTTAAATGGGGTGCCAGTTAAATACGCCGGTGAGCTTTTATATAATGTTCACTCTGAAAAAACAGGTTTGTTACAGTTAGTAGGAATTACGAATAAAAGTGGTCACTACACGCCTCATTGCGATACCTTATTGGGTTTATTATTATGGCTGCATCGTTATCCTAGTAGGTTTGCTTTAGAAAATATGACAGTGCAAGCATATGGACAATCTTCTATTCTCGCTATCCAATACTTAATTAGAGAGAGCAAGCTGTTCGTTGAAAAAATATTGAAATTCGCCAAGAGTAAAGAATTTAATCTATCGAAATTTGTAACATTAATGCAGTATTTGCCGGATGTTAATTTTTCTCTGTATTCAGAAGATAAACGAAAGCGCTATAAGCCGCTTTATCCATCTGAGATTCTTAGTCAGTATTGCAATAAATCCAGTGCTAAGGATCTGGCCATTTTCTTTCTATCTCACTGTAAATATGATAGCTGTGCGACTCAAGCGATACGAGATCTTGGCCGCTGGTTAAGCGTCACGGATGCACCTGCTAAGAATTATATGTTTGTAATTCATTTAATCAGAAGAAATTTGGTCACAACATTAATTAACAGTAGTGTACTCAACTTGCAAGAATGGTTACCTACCTTGTATCAATATGGTTATAACCTCGACTGGTATGATGACGATGGTATGACTTTATTATATCGGGCGTGCCGATATAATCGTACGGATGATGCAAAATTGTTACTGCAGTATAAAGCAGCTGTCAATCAGAGAAATGGTTTGTTCTATTCTAGGCAATATAATGCCAGTAATCCTCATCCTCTTCACGGTAGTCAATATACAGAAACTACTCTTGAGGCAGCGGCAATTAATGGTAATTTAACAATAGTAAAAATGTTGATCGATGCTGGTTCAGATACGCATTTTTCCCAACCGTTGCCTAAAAATAAGGGTTTAACGTTGTTACAAATAGTTATAAAAAAAAGTAGTAGTGTTGAGTTGATAAGGATGATGCTGTACGCCATTAAAGAGCATGAACTGAATGGTACGATTAACTATTATAGTGAGGAAGGATATACGGCTTTTCATTACTTATTTCTTCCTAATAATAATTTATCTAATGGCGAGAAGAAAGAAATACTTAGCATTATTAAAACTTGCCCAGGCGTTGATTTTAGCCTTAAGACAAATACATCACCCATGAGAAGCATAGAAGATCTAGCAAAATTTTATGATGATTTTCAAGGATTAAATATATTACAAGAATTAAATATAATCTCCGAAGTGGACCAATGGTTAATGCGTAACAATAGTAGTCCCAGGGAAAATTTGCCACTAGAAAATAAAAATCTGATGCCAAATAAAGATAAAAATAGTGAAATAAATGATTTTATTCAAAAGAAACAAAAACAGTATTATGGTGAAGTGAAGCAAGTTTTTTTTGAGCGATCATCTGAATTGGGATCAAAAGATATAAGCGATGAAATAACAGGATTGGTAAAATCATATCTTGGTTAGGGTGTGTGGGATGGGAATTATAAAGTGACCCCATTGTCTAGACCAGTGTCCTAGAAAATTTTAGGAGACTGTAGCCTTCCAAATCATTTTTAGTTTGTTGTTGCGCCTGTGGGTATGTGGGCGAGAAGCCAGCGAGTGTGGTCAAGTTGTGGGTAACGCGCTAGCGTTATCCATGACTTGTCCACACGTCCCGAAGGGCGCTGGCTGGTCCGAAGGACTCGTCCACATATCCACAGGCTCCTTTTTTTCCTGTTCAAAATACTTCGAAGCAGGCGTTTTATAATCCAACGACTGATGCCAACGTCTTTGGTTATAAAATTCAATATAAGCTCTAATTGCCATCCTCAACTCGGCAACATCTTCATATTCGTTAAGATAAAATTCTTCCCGCTTAAAACTTCGCCAAAACCGTTCAATATAAATATTATCTGCGCACCGTCCTTTGCCAGTCATACTCACTTTAATGCTTCGTTCTTGCAAAAAACTTACCCATTCCTGACTGGTAAATTGACACCCTTGATCGCTATTAATGATCTCCGGCGTCATCTCCTGGAGTCCTAATTTTAAAGCCTCAAGGCAAAACTCCGTATCTAACGTATTCGATAGCGACCAGCTCACAATGTATCGGCTATAAACGTCAATGAATGCAACCAAATACATAAATCCATCTCTCATGCGCAAATAGGTGATATCTACCATCAATACTTGATTGGCATGATCAATCTTCAATTCTCGTAGTAAATACGGGTATACCGCATGCTGTCGATTACGCCGACTTGTATTGGGGCCAGGGTAAATCGCTTGGATTCCTCCCAAATGCATCAATCGCTGTATCCGTTTGCGATTAACCAAAAAACCCTTTGATCTGAGTTCTTCGGTCATTCGCCGATATCCATAAAACGGATAGCGCTCCCAAATATCACGAATCCTATTCAGTAAATCTACATCATCTAACGGTGATGATTTTTCTCTGTAATACAACGTACTTCGATTGATACTCAGTAATTCACAGCAACGTCTTACACTCAGTTCTTCTGGCGCACAATCTATTAATTGTCGCCTCCATTCCCGGGAAGTTTCTCCCAGCTTTTTTTTAGAAAATCTCGTTCAACCGTCAGTCGGCCTATCTTCTCATAAAGCTGATTTTGTTGACGTTCTAGATCGGTTGTCGTTGATTGGGTTTTGCCTTTCCCACCCCCCGCAAATACATTTGCTCCTTGTTCCATGAGCTGCTTTTTCCAAGCATGAACTTGGCTTGGGGCTACTGCATAACGCTTGCAAATTTCACTCAAGGTCCTTTCGCCCTTAATAGCCAACATGACTATTTCGAACTTCTCTGACGCCGACCACTTTTTCTTTTTAGACATTTTTCCTCCGCTTGGAGGCTATTATCTCCTATTTCTTTCATTTTTGCTGGTCTAAATTGCGGGGGTCATTATATTATACCAGCCCTATGCAATTTGAATCCCTTGAATCATTCTTTAACCAGAAAGTTTACTTTCATGCGATCAAAGGGCATATCCCTATACTCCCCAAGTGTACTTATAAGCAACTGGGTAGGTGGGATGATGAAGAAATAAATCGATTTATTCAATCTTATGAAGCGCCTCAAATGTCAGGACTGAGTAAATAAGGTCAATCTCTAAGCAAGCAAGCATTGTAATTTTTTAAAATTCAGATTAAAGTTACCCACAAGGATGTGAACTGTGATTAGAAATACCCCAACCACTTATGGCAGCGTGGCCAAAACGTTTCATTGGTTAATTGCGATATTGATTATCGGCATGTTGATCTATGGTTTTATTTTGGTGAATTTAAAAAATACTAATCCATATCGGGAGATATTGATTGGCGTTCACAAATCTATTGGTCTTACTATTCTTTTATTAGTGATTTTACGCTTGTTTTGGCGATTCATTAATATTCAACCGCCTTTGCCGATTACAGTGCCTTTGTGGGAACAAATCTGCGCAAAAAGCGCGCATTTTTTTCTATATATTTTAATGTTTTTAATGATTTTTAGCGGTTGGTCGTTATCTTCTTTTGGCGGACATCCGGTAAAGTTCTGGGGCTTTCTCGATGCTACACTGCCGGTGACTAAAAACCAAATGATTTCTGAGCGTGCTTTTTTGGCGCATAAAATAATAGCCTGGTGTATCATCGGCTTGGTTTCTTTACATATACTGGGCGCTTTAAAAAATCATTTTATTGACAAAAATCAAGTGCTGCGCAGAATGCTGCCAGGTTATAAACTACCCCCTATATTTAGGAAATAATATGCATACCGTTCGTTATCTTAAAGATTATGCACCGCCCGATTTTTTGATTCATTCCATCTACATTCATTTTGATTTGCAAGAAAAAGATACGAGCGTTAAAGCCGTTTTAAAAATCCAACGCAATCCACTCAGCAAAAACCCCAAAGCGCCTTTAATTCTAGATGGCGAAGCGCTAATTTTGAAAAAAATCAATATCGATGGCAGAACACTGGCTGCGGGCGAATTTCAAGAGGATGAACAATCCTTAAAGATTTTTACCCCACCGGATGCTTTTATTTTAGAAACCGAGGTGGTTATTCAACCGCAAGAAAATACCCGCTTGAGTGGTTTGTATAAATCGAGAAATAATTTTTGTACGCAATGTGAAGCGCATGGGTTTAGAAGAATTACCTATTATTTAGACCGTCCCGATGTAATGGCGCGTTTTACCACGACCATCACCGCGGATAAAGAACGTTATCCCATTTTATTATCGAATGGCAATTTAATTGAGCAAAAAGATTTAGCGCATAATCGCCATTGGGTGCATTGGGAAGACCCTTCCTTGAAACCGGCCTATTTATTTGCTTTGGTTGCAGGTGATTTTGATTTGTTGGAAGATCAATTTATTACCCAATCCGAGCGTCCGATTGCGTTAAAAATGTATGTTGAAAAAGGTTTTGGAGATCAAAGCGCATTTGCTTTAACCGCTTTAAAACACGCAATGCGCTGGGATGAAGAAGCTTTTGGCCGCGAATACGACTTAGATATTTACATGATCGTTGCCGTCAGCGACTTTAATATGGGAGCCATGGAAAATAAAGGACTTAATATATTTAACACAAAATATATTCTAGCTCGCCCAGATACTGCAACTGATGCAGATTATGCGGCGATTGAAAGCGTGATTGGCCATGAGTATTTTCATAATTGGTCAGGAAATCGAATTACTTGCCGGGATTGGTTTCAAATTACTTTGAAAGAAGGGCTAACCGTTTTACGTCAACAATTGTTTGATGCGGCAATGACCTCACCTGCGGTTGCACGCATTGATGAAGTGAATGCGCTGCGCATCAGACAATTCCCTGAAGACGATGGGCCGAATGCTCATTCGGTTAGGCCGGAATCCTATATTGAAGTTAATAATTTTTATACATCGACAGTTTACAACAAAGGCGCCGAAGTTATTCGCATGATTCGCACCATTTTGGGGCCCGAATTATTTCGCAAAGGCATGGACCTTTATTTTAGCCGTCATGATGGCCAAGCGGTTACCACGGAAGATTTTGTCCAAGCGATGGCGGATGTTTCGCATAAAGATTTCAGTCAGTTTTTACGTTGGTATAAACAAAGCGGAACGCCGGTTTTAGATATCAGTAGTGATTACGATCCCGCTAAAAAAATGTTTTCTTTGCAGGTTAAACAATCTTGTCCGCCAACACCCGGCCAACCTAAAAAAGAGCCTTTCGATTTACCGCTGGCGATGGGATTGCTCAGTCAACAAGGCGCCGAAATTAAACAAGCCAGTGTTGTGCTTGAAATATCGCAACCACAACAGACGTTCACCTTTGAGAATATTACCGAAAAGCCGATTCCTTCCTTGCTCCGCAATTTTTCCGCCCCGGTCAAATTAAATTATCAATATTCGTTAGAACAATTAGCGCTTTTGGTTAAATTCGATAGCGATGTAGTTGCGCGTTGGGAGGCGGCTCAACGTTTAGCATCAAATATATTGCTGGAAACGATCAAAACCAGTGATGAAAATTTTTCTTTACCCGCTTTATGGATCGACACCTTTGAAAATTTACTCAATGAAAAAGATTTAGACCATCATTTATTAGCGCGATTAATTATTCTTCCTGCAGAATCCTACTTGGCGCAACAATTGACGCCAGTCAATGTAGAAGGGATTTGTAACGCCAGAATGCGGGCTAAACAGCAAATTGGCCAAGCATTAAAAGAAAAGTTTTTAAAAATCTATCATCACTTACAATCGCATAAAGAATATGTTTATAACACCAAAGAGATGGGAAAACGCAGTGTTAAAAATTTATGTCTGAATTACCTGGTTGCAGAAGGAAGTAAGGAATATGCCGAATTAGCATTTGAACAATTTCAAGCAGCCGATAACATGACTGACACGATGGGTGCTTTGTGGGCTTTGAATGATTATCCTGAAGAAATCCGTACCCACGCTTTGGAATTGTTTTACCACCGTTGGCAAAACCAGCCGTTAGTGATAAATAAATGGCTGAGCTTACAGGCGAGTTCACAATTGTCGGATATTTTGCAAAAAGTTCGAGCATTAATGCAACATCCAGCATTTTCAATCGCCAATCCAAACAACGTTTACAATTTAATTGGCGGATTTGCCGGCAATATGCGTTATTTCCACGCGATTGATGGTTCCGGTTATCATTTAATCGCCGATTGCGTCCTAAAAATAGACCCCAATAATCCTCAAGTAGCCGCGCGTATCGTAGAGCCTCTCACACGCTGGCAAAAATTTGACGAAAAAAGACAAGCACTAATGAAACAAGAACTTCAACGCATCAAAGCCACGAGTAAATTATCAAACGACGTCTATGAACTTGTTACTAAGAGTTTGGGTTAATTTTTCGATATCACTGCTTTAATGACGGGATTGATGATCACTATGTTTCTGTATGCTGCGCAATACTACGCTGCATAATTACGAAGTGACTGAGACAGAATTACGTTAACGACGTTATTGTTTTAGCGTTACGTTAATAACGTAACGTATCAGGAGCAAATCACCCTGAGATCGCTGGTTGCAGGGCTGATCCAAGCAAAGACCGAAGTAGTCGAAAATTTCGACTGGTTCAAAAGATTGAAACATCCATCTTTCTGTGTCTTTATTCTAAGCTGTTGTTTCTAAACATATTGTTTTGCGAATTCTAAATTACGTTGACAACGTTATTGCTTTGGCGTAACGTTAATAACGTAATGTATCCATTAAGTAATGGGGGGGTATGAAGACTTTATTTCCACGTGGAATCGCAGTAGGCGACGCTTTTTATGATCGAGTTGATGAGCGGGCAAGATTAAAGAAAAATATTGAGCATGGCGTTCATACTGTTTTAATAGCGCCGCGGCGATTCGGCAAAACATCACTGATGATGCAAGTGATATTTGAAAACCATTATCCTCATCTTTGGTTCGATTTGATGACGATGACTAGTGTCAATGAAATACAACAAAAACTTATCAATAAAATGGCTACATTGATTGTGGAGTTATCACCCAAAGAAGAAAAGATAAAAACTATCCTTACAAGGTATTTTCGAAAATTAAAACCAAAAATCATCTTATCCGTTCCTGGTATTAGCATAGAATTTCAACCAGAGGCCATCGCTCATCAGGGAATTGTGGATGCGCTGATGGAATTAGATAAACTGGTTGCCGAAATGCGAAAAAGAATCGTTATTGTTTTAGATGAATTTCAAGAAATCGTGCGCTTAGAATCTGAAAATACAGTATTACAAGCCTCCATACGCCATGCGGCTGAACGTTCGTCAGCGATCACTTATTTGTTTTCTGGCAGCAAACACCGACCTTTGCGCAAATTGTTCAGTGAAAAAAATAATCCATTATATGAATTATGTGACATCATGACGATTGAACGGATTGACCCGAGAGATTATAAAAATTTCATCAATAAAGCGGCAAAGAAAAAATGGGGCTATACGTTGAATGATGACATTATCGATAGAATAGTGTTGCATACGGATTGTTATCCTAAATATGTAAATGCACTCTGTAGTTTTTTGTGGAACGGTGAATTATCTCCCTCGGTGGAATTGGTAGATGAATTGTGGAAAACTTATTTATTGTCTAAAAAAACGGATATTACCGATGAGATTGGCCAACTCACCTTAAATCAAAAACGAGTTGTACAATATCTGGCGTTTAATCCGACAGTTGAGCTTTACAATAAAGAAACGCTCCTTAAATTAAATTTATCGCAATCCAGCATTCAAGGTGCAATAGAGATTTTATTAAATAAAGGAATTGTAGCAGAGGTGGAGGGAAAATTCAGAGTCCTTGACCCCGCTATTCGTGCCTATTTTCATTTTTTCTAAGATGAGCAAATCACCCTGAGCTTGCTGGTTGCAGATTCTCACATGCTGTTACTGGGTGGATAATAATGTCCTTGCTCATGCGATCGCCTGTAGTGTATTGAATAACAGCCTCTCTACCTTAAATCACGGTATATCTTAACATGATTGATGGGTCTATGCTTACAAATATTTTTTGCGGAAGATGAGTTAAATCATCAGTCAACTGTTCGAAATTTCCGAACAGTTCGCGCAGAGCTTCTTGGAAAAGAACTGAGTTGGGTTGAAAGCGGTAACAGTTTTTTTAGAAGTGGTTCTGGTGTGACAGAAGCAGCATACAAAAAGATTGGAGAAATCTATATGCAAGTTATTAGGCGAGATCATGTTCAAGAAAAAATTATTACTCTTCGCAATCAACAGATTATCATTGATTCAGATGTAGCAGAATTATATGGTGTAGAGACTAAGAGAATTAATGAAGCGGTTAGTCGTAATCAGGATAAATTTCCAAATGGATATTTGTTTGAATTGAACAAACAGGAATGGGAATCATTGAAGTCGCAATTTGCGACTTCAATAATCAAAGGCGGAAAAGTTAGGCCACCAATAGCATTTACTGAAAAAGGTCTCTATATGCTGGCCACTATTTTAAAAAGCCCAAAGGCCGTAAAAACAACCATAGCTATCATTGATACTTTTGCTAAAGTGAAAGAAATCCATCGCGTCGTTCATCAATTACAAGCACTCCCTGAAAAATCGTCAAAACAAAAGTCATTAATTGATCGTACAGGAGATTTAATTGCAGATTTAATAATTCCTGAAAATGAACTAGAAGTTACTGGTACGGAAACTACTTATGAAATGAATTTTGCGATATTCAGAATAAAAAGAACTGTAAAGAAAAGTAAATAGGGTTCTAGGCATATCAAAAAATCACGGTATTGCATTTAATTTTAAATTGGGTAAAACTATAAGCGCCCCAGACAAGTGTAACGAGCACTTGCCGGGACTTCCACCAAAGTTCCAACTTTAAAAGGAAAACTTTAATGGCGTGTGATAGTTTATCAAATTTTGCTGTTCTTTTGAACCGCCGGTTCTGGCGGTGCAAATTTCCATTTTGCCAGCGCATTTTGCTGCACCATGCCGGTGCGGTTTATTGCTGTTTATGGGAAAAGCGGCAAGTTGTAATCGATCCTAGTCATGAGCCGGTGCATGGGTCAAGGACCCGCCTGTGCGCTGGTGGGTGGCTTTTTTGGGGTCCACTAAAAGAAAAGGATAAAATTTATGAGGAAAGTACATTCTATTGCAAAAAACAACGCTGTGGTTTTGATTGTTGAAGACAATCCAGGCGCACGCATGGCGTTGAAAACTATTTTATTAAATTTAGATGAAACAGCAGACATTGCCAACGATGGTGAACAAGCGATTGAGCAAATTAAAGCTCACAGTTATCAACTGATTTTGATGGATATTTCTTTGCCGGGAAAAGATGGTTGTGAGGTCACAAAATTTATTCGCCATTGGGAAAAAACCCATCAGTTGCAACCAGCTTATATCGTTGCCCAATCTTCGCATTTAGATGAAGCCGTAGAAAAGGATTGTTTAGCAGCAGGAATGAACATTTGTTACCGCAAACCTTTATCTCCCGAAATAATTACTCAACTATTAAAAATAATAGGCTGTTCAATATGAAATTGATTAGTCGAATATTTGAGCTTCGATAGGTCATTACGGCTGCTGGTCAATGCTTATTCCTAATTTTTCCAAGGACTAACGGAACTGTTAATTTGTCCTTAACATTAGAATGTTAATCTAACTAAGGTGAAATTATTAACTAAGGTTAATGAAAAATGCGTAAAGATCATTCTTATTTGATGCAAGCGATTGAAAGAATCAATAAAATTGACGTGGACAGTGGCGCCAGTGTTTATGAATGGCTGGGTTTTCAGGAAGACAAAGAATGTCCACCATTAATAATGGTGCAGCAAACTTGGAAAGATCTCGACCAATTTGTCAATACGTCTATGCCGAAAGATGCAAGATGGATAACGGTATCTAAAAAATTAATAAAAATCAAAGAATTGCTTGATCATTTTACCTGTGTTGAGGCGATTAATTACTTTGCTAAAAAGGGCACGGGTCTCATCAACGCCTCTAAATCTGCTCATAAAACTACTATTCGAGAATTTGCTAATCTTATCTTTACGATCTTAGGCGCCCATTCTCCCAAAATGGTATTTAAAAAACTTAAACTCAAGCTTCATCCCGACAAAAACCATGGTCAAGATGCCGCTACGAAAGCCTTTCAAAGCATATGCTCGGAAGAGCAGTTTTATGAAGAAAAGGGAGGCGATTACACTGCGAGTTATGTACCAGGTGCAAGCAATAACAGGAGTAGCACTGAAAAAGATGTGGATCTAGCTGCCGATGAGGCTCAATATGCGGAAGAAATATTTCGAACGGATCCCAGGGGAAGGCAGTTGCAGGAGAAAATAGACAACTTTAAAAAAGAATTCGAAATTAAAGATTTGGTTTATGTGACATTCAGAGTACGTGAGAAAAAAAATAAGGATAAGTTTTTTATTTACAACATGTTTGAAGACATCGCTAATAAATTCCGTACTGATAGTTTTAATTATCGTTATGATTTAGTCCCTGCCTTTAGCGAAGCGCTTGGACATCTCCAGCCTAAGCCTGCAACATTGCTAGGTATTCATTTTGAGGATAAAGAAATAAAATCAATATTATGCTGTGTACTTCCCGATGACAAGCAATATGCTCAGAATGCTACGATAAATGGCAAACATATTTTAGCAGCGGTTGAACTGAGCGAAACAGGTGCAATTGAATTTTACAAAAATTCTCATCATAATCTTTTAAACCGTAAAGCAAATACTGAAACTAATGTTGAGATGAAGACACAGCCAAATTATTCGATGCGTCTGCTTAATTCTCGGCTTTTGAATTGCTCTGCGTCTACTCCTATTCCGACTTCTCCTGAGCCTCAGAAAAAAGAGGATCCCAAGTCCTACAAGTCACCGTCAGCTGAAGCTGATGAAAACTATTTTGCCAATTTAGCCGCGCGTGAATGGAGAGGCTCAATAAATTTGGCTCAGAAGAAATTGGCAAAGATAGAGGATTTGAAGAAAGTATATAATTTAGGAGCCCTTTTCAAAACAGGAGTGTGCAAAGGTATTGCCAATAATTATGAGAAGTTTAAAGACAGCGCGGCTGTTAACAATGAGGTTGAGGAATTTAAAAGTAAAATTGAAGAAATAATTGAGACAAGAATTCTTGAGCTCTATGAAAAAATTTCTACAGATTGGTTGACGAAAATTGCGGATTCTTCTGATCAAAAAGACTTTGAATATAAAATAAATAGCTTTCGGCAAGAATGTCAGTCTAATTTTAAATTTTATGCTGATAGATTTCCTAAAATTAATGAAAAATTATCTCAATATGAAGCTCGGCTTCAAGAGCTTGTACAGACTCGAAAGAACCCTTGTCAAAGGATGAGCGATAACCTCCCATTTCATGAACAGTATAAGACTATTGGTTTGTGTCATTCCCAGAGTGCAGATACGAATAAAAATAAAGCTTCGGATAAGAGCCCTCAACTGTAGTGATGCTGGCCACTATTTTAAAAAGCCCAAAGGCCGTAAAAACAACCATAGCTATCATTGATACTTTTGCTAAAGTGAAAGAAATCCATCGCGTCGTTCATCAATTACAAGCAAACAATGCACTGTTTAGCATAAATTCGAAATTGCTATAGTTGCAAATTACCCTGAGCCCGAAGAGGCGGCCAGGCGGCAACGGGCTCACTCAGCAACCAGCGGACTTGGGTAATTTGCACTATCCAAAATAAATATTATAGTGCACTATAACATTTCTTGTTTTTATCTTATACTACAAAATATGAAAGATGAAATTATGAAGGCCCTTTTGGACTGGAATCCTTGGCTGATTGGGCGATTTCCTACGGAACTACGCGGATTTTCTCGAGATTATCCTATTCTTGATTATGCAGAACTGGAGGAAATTAAAATTCTGGAAGGCGCTCGGCGTGTTGGGAAAAGCACTCTATTTTATCAAGTGATTGAACATCTATTGAATCAAGGTCAACAGATTTTGTATATTAATTTTGATGATGAAGACTTACGTCGGTATTCGTTAAAAACAATAATGAACGTTTTTTCTGAAAAGCAAGCTTTTAGTTGTTTATTCATTGATGAAATTCAACATTGCTCTGAATGGGTGCATCATTTACGGAATATTTATGATCGTAAAGAATTAAAACAGATTTGGATCAGTGGGTCGAACTCAACATTGAAAAAAAATGAATATAAAACACTATTGTCGGGACGTAATATTACTATACCGATTTATCCTTTATCTTTTAAAGAATATTTGTTGTTTCAAAGATGTGAGTTTTCATCAGATCTTATTTCCAATAAAAAATCTATTGAAATTAAGCAACATTTTGAAAATTATTTAATGTATGGATCATTTCCCGCGATTGCTTTACGAAAAATATTAAAAAAAGAGTTTTTAATAAATTATTTTGAGGATTTTATATATAAAGATATTGCCTCAAGGTATTCAGTGAATACCACTAAATTAAAAGATTTGGGGATATACTTAGCCAGTAACAGTGCTAAAATAGTGAGTTATCGCAATATCGCGCAGTCATTAAAATTACACGTCAATACGATTACGGATTATATTTCCTATTTTCAAGACATATTTCTTTTTGATGAACTTTATAAATTTGATTATTCTTTAAAGACTCAATTTGGAAGTGATAAAAAACCCTATTGTTTAGATACTGGTCTTGCAGCGGCTATCTCCTTTCGATTTTCCAACGATAGAGGCCGGTTATTAGAAAATTTAGTGTTTAATGAATTAAAGCGACGCGGTCAGGAGCGCTATTTTCACAAACATAAAAAAGAATGCGATTTTCTAGTAAAAGAAAATCTTGACATCACTCAATTGATTCAAGTGTGTGATCATCTATCTGATCCTGAAACTAAACAACGGGAAATTCAAGGTCTGATCGATGCGATGCAGCTTTATCCGGATGCCAACGCATTGATCTTAACCAGTGACGAGTCAGGTCATGAGAAAATAACTTGCCAGGGAAAAAAATCGCGCCTTAGAGATTATTCCTATATGGAGATGGTTGATGAGGCGCTAGATTTATTTAATTCACATTACAAAGAATATTATTGAGTTCAATTAAACGTTGCTCGGTGAAATATTGGGTCGACTGATGTGATTTGGGGAAATCGACGGCAACGATTTCATTGCCTTGATAGGCTATCATTTTTTGTGAAATGCCTTCTTCTAAAGCGCTAATGGCTTTTGCGCCCATGAGCGCACCCATTTTGCGATCAAACAAAGTAGGAGAGCCGCCGCGCTGCGTATGGCCTAAAATACATACCGTATATAAAATTCCGGTTTTGGCTTTAATTTCTTCGGCTATTTTGAATGTGTGGCCAGGCTGTCCTGCTTCAGCCACGACAATAATAGAAGCCATTTTATGCCGTTGACTGCGTTGAATTTTGTCAATGATAAATTCAAGACTGACCGGAAACTCAGGAATAATCATCATTTCCGCACCGCCGGCAATACCGACATCCACTGCTAAAAAACCAGAGGCCCTGCCCATCACTTCAATTAAAAAATTACGATCAGTACTAAAAGCCGTATCGCGAATTCTATCGATAGCTTGCAGGGCAGTGTTCCGTGCGGTGTCAAAACCAATACAATAATCGGTGCCGGGAATATCGTTATCAATCGTGCAGGGGATGCCGATGACCTGCAGCCGATCCATATTCTCACTGCTTAACAGGCTAGCCCCCTGAAAACTGCCGTCGCCACCGAGGACCACTAAGCAATTAATGCCGTGTTTCTCTAAAATCTGCCAACATTGATCGCGGACTACTTTTTGCCGGAATTCAGGACAACGTGCCGTTTTTAAAAACGTACCGCCGCGTTGTAAGCAATTGGCGACCGATTTATGGGTTAAGGGAAAAATAGAACCGTTCACTAAACCACTGTAGCCGCCTTCCGTGCCATAAGTTTCCATATTTTTGGCAATGGCGCAGCGCGTTACTGCCCTAATAGCCGCATTCATTCCCGGAGAATCGCCTCCAGAGCATAATATCAAGACTCTTTTTTTCATAAAGTGGCCTTATTCAAGGTAACCGTTGAAAATATTTTCTAAGTATTCTTGTCTTCCAGAAACCGGTTTTGGATTCAGTCCTTTGTCGAGCACTAGGTTGCTGATTTGGTTTAAATTATACTTATTTTTAAGGATGTCAGCTCCCAAACCATCAGACCAAGATTGATACCGTTCTTGCGAAAATTTTTTCAGTTTACCTTCTTCTATCATGCGTGCTGCAACTAACAATCCACGCGCCAGCATATCAATGCCGCCGATATGGCCATAAAATAAATCTTTCAAATCGACACTTTGTCTTCTGACCTTGGCATCAAAATTAAAACCACCGCTGTTAAAACCACCGTGAGATAGAATGATATATAAAGTATGTGCGATCACATCGAGCTCATTGGGAAATTGATCCGTATCCCAGCCCAGTTGCGGGTCTCCTCGATTCGCGTCAATACTGCCAAAAATATCGTAAGCGCAGGCGTAAGCGACTTCTTCCGCAAAACTATGGCCGGCCAATGTCGCATGATTGGCCTCAATATTAACCTTGAATTCTTTCTCTAAATGGTATTTTTGCAAAAACGCCAAAACATGACCGGTGTCAAAGTCGTACTGATGTTTAGTCGGTTCGCACGGTTTGGGTTCAATCAACAGCAATCCTTTAAATCCAATTTTATGTTTGTATTCGACAAGCAATTCCAAAAATTTAGCTAATTGTTGCGATTCTTGGCGTAAATCGGTGTTTAATAAAGTTTCGTATCCTTCGCGTCCTCCCCACAACACATAATTGGCGCCATTGAGTGAATGGGTGACATCGATGGCCGCCTTAACTTGAGCCAGGGCATAGGCAAAAACTTCTGGATTGGGATTGGTTGCGGCGCCGGCCATATAACGAGGATGCGAAAATAAATTAGCCGTACCCCAGAGTAATTTGATGCCGGTTTTTTGCATTTTTTTAGCGATATAATCAGCGGCGTATTTTAAATTTTCATTACTGTTTTTTAAAGTTTCGCCTTCGGGTGCAATGTCGCGGTCGTGAAAAGTAAAAAAAGGAATATTCAATTTACTGACAAATTCAAAAACCGCATCAATTTTTGCTTGCATGCGCTCTTTGGGATTCGTACTCGTCAACCAGGGACGCATAATGGTATGATCACCAAAACCATCATTGCCTTGCCAGCAGAATGTATGCCAGCAACAAACGGCTAAGCGTAAGTGGTCTTCCATGGATTTGCCTAGCACTAAACGTTTTGGATCGTAATAACGATATGCTAAATCATGATGTGTTTTAGGCCCTTCGTATTGTATGGGATTAATATCATCAAAATATTCTTTCATGGGACTCCTCATTGAAAAGTGTTAAATGATGTTTCGAGTTGTTGATATAATTGTCTAAAAAGTACTTGTTTTTTCTCGTATCTCTCTTGCAAAAGAGTAACGGGATTTATCATATGCTCAATTGGTGGAGAAGGGAAGGCCGTTACCGGGTCCATTTGCTGTTGTGAATACCAACCTAAACGCGCTGCGCCAAACGCTCCGCCTATACTCGCTTGGCTGCGGTAGGTTAAGGTGCGATTCAGCACGCTCGCCAAAATTTCTCCCCAATAATGACTTTTTGCCCCGCCGCCAATGACATTGACTTCTTGAATCTGCACACCGGCATTGGCAATCACCTGTTGTCCTTCTCCAAAAGCAAAAGCGACGCCCTCTAAAACGGCTTGCACCAATTCAGCGGGGCCGGTTTCTGCCGTTAATCCAAAAAACACACCCATCGCATTCGGATTATTGTGCGGCGTTCTTTCTCCTGTCAGGTAGGGTAAGAAAAGTGGAGTGTGGTTAGGCTGATGTTGTTTCGCCAGCGCAATCAATTTTTCAAAATCAGCTTGCTGTACGATATTGCCTATCCAAGTGAGGCAGCTGGCGGCGCTGAGGTGAACGCTCATTTCATGCCAACGATTCGGTAAACAATGGCACATGGTGTGTAGTGTTTCTTTAGGATTGGGCCGGTATGCGTTATCTGCAATGAAATATACACCGGAAGTGCCTAAAGATAAAAATGCTTGCCCGGGTTGGATGATGCCCATACTGATGGCGCTGGCGGCGTTATCACCACCTCCAGCGACGACAATGGCGCCTTCCGCTATCCCCCAATCGTCTGCAATTCTAGGTAAAATTTTTCCAGTGACTTCAGTACCCTCAAACAAGCGGGGCAGATGTTTTTCGGTTATTTCAGTCGCATCGATCATAACCTTGGACCAGCGCCGTTCTTTAACATCTAACCAAGAGGTTCCTGAAGCATCGGAAAGATCTGTCGCATAATCACCGGTTATTTTCCAACGCAAATAATCTTTAGGTAAAAGAATTTTGTGAATTTTATTAAAAATATCCGGTTCGTGTTCTTTAACCCATAAGATTTTTGGTGCAGTAAAACCCGGCATAATTAGGTTACCGGTTATTTCTGGAGCATTGGGAACGCGCGATAACAGCTGTTGGCATTGTTGGTGGGCGCGGCCATCATTCCACAAAATTGCAGGGCGTAGTGGGCGATTGGCATGGTCCAGCAGAGTTGCGCCGTGCTGTTGTCCCGAAAGGCCAAACGCTTTTACTTTTTTTAAAGCAGCGGCATGTTGGGTTTTTATTTGCTGGATTGCTGAACACGTTGCTAACCACCAATCCTCTGGGTTTTGTTCCGACCACAGCGGTTTGGAGCGCATTACTTTTAGCGCAGCATCGCTGGACGCAATGAGTTTTTGATTTTCATCGATTAAAATAACTTTTACGCTCGAAGTGCCTAAATCTATACCAATATACATGAACCGTTCCTTGACCGGCGATCTCAAAATATGGGCAGTATTCTTGAATACCTAATTGTTTTGAGTATACCAGAATAAACAATAAGTGATAGTTTAGGAACGTGCACGTTCCTTATTCGCAGACCCTAAAAAAGTGAGGAATGGACTTGTATTTTTTGAGTATCTTGGCATTGTCGCAGCAAGTATTTTAATGTGACGCTCCTTGATGTTTGAGGGTGCAATCCTACAATTCTCCCTGTGCTTAAAAATTCCAAAACATACGGAGGTATCTCACCTGTTTTCATAAGAGAATAAAATAAATATTCCGCTCTTTTTTGGCCAATACTTTTCCCCAAGAATCGGCAGGTGTAGCCGCCGCATATCTCATCACCCAGGTAATGACATACAGTTTTTAACAAAGCGTCTTTTTTGGGATCAATTGAAAGGGTAGCACGGGTTAAATTTTTCCAAATATATCGGCTAGGCAGTGTATCAAATTTTGCCCCTTCGAGATTTGCATTGCTGAAATTTGTTTTTTCGTCTATCAAAGCACCTTTAAAGTTACAGCCGGCAAGGTTGGCGCCTGAAAAATTTGTCCCATATAAAACGGCGCCACTGAAAGTGACGTTGGATAAGAGGAGATTTACAAAAGAAAAGTTACTTAAATCTTGACCCCTATAATCTTTTTGATTCGGTTTAAAATAAGGTTCATAATGTCGCTTCATTTTCAACATTTCTTCTTCTTTTAATGTGAGCTGATTATCTCCTTCAAATTTTTTGACAATTATTTCGCCTGTGGTAGGGGAGATTTCTGTTTTTTGCAAATATAATTCATCCATGTCCATCTGTTTTAATTCGATTTCTTTTGAATTGGGAATAATCCAATCGATTTTATGAAAGACTTTACCTGATAGACAGAGTTCAATTAAATTGATTGCAACGAAATTGTTAATTTCCTGAATATTATCTGTTTCTACTAAAAGGGTTGGAAGGTTAGCATCTATCAACGCATAGCCGTGAGGAGTTTTGCTAATAAACAATCCATGACCTCTGGAGCTTTCAATCGAGACAATACTAATATGTATGCAAGAACCAGGAGAAATTAACAGTTTTTGACAAATTTTACCAAAAGCATCAGGTTTGAAGACTCCTATACCGATATATTTACTTATCTTGTAGGACAATGTGCATAATGCTGTAACTCTTTTAAACGATTTATCTGAATTAAAAATAACATCTTTTCCTTGCATGAATAGGAGAATTTCAAATTTATTCACATCTGAAACATAATCAGAAAAAAGTTTGTCACCATCGAAAAAAAACACCTTCAATTTTCCACTATCTTCATGCAATAAAAAGATTACACCTGGATTTTGCTCAGATGCTAAAAGGATTCGGTTTATATCATCAAGTATTATAACACAATTATACTGTCGGTATTGAGAAACCTGATTTGCGGCTATTTCGAAAATGAGACGCTTTAATAAAATAGGTAATGGAAAAGGCGCCTTTCCTGTCACAGATAAGAAATTGCCATAGTGGTATATGCTTTCCAACTTATCGGTTAAGTTATCGAATTTTTCATAGAAAGATTTACTTTCTTTTTCTTTTGAAGCAAGCGTAAGTGCAACAGCCTTTCCCAGGCCATAGCACCATCCATCTTTGAATTCGAGTAATCTATCTTTTAACGATGGTGTTAAAATCGTTTCAGCAACCAATTGTAAAGGGTTTAATAGGAAGCTTTGATCTAATGGAAGGGCACGTTTTTTAGGAGTTGACCTTTTGAGAGTTGTTTTCATTAGGTGTTATTAAATCAGAATAATATTAAAATTTTCTTAAATTGAAAAGTTCGATGGTTAAATTTTCACTAAAGTTTATTTAAGATATTGATTTGTTGTTGCAATGCTTCAATTCGATCTAGTAATTCTAAAGCTAAAGCAATACCAGAGAAATTAATGTCCAGGTCGTGGTAAAAGCTGACGGCAATCCTGCCGCGTTTTAGTGAATTTGAATCAAAACGCCAGCTCTCTGGATTTTCTCCAATCGGATGGATCAATTGATGTTCGATCATTTCTAAAACCGTGGGTTTTTCGATTTTGATTGCTAAAATAAATTCATCTAAAGTCAGGCATTCCGAGTCTGCAATAATAACGCCGGAAACCCGTGTTGGGAGTTTAGCCATGGTGCACCTCTAAACGTTGACGGGGATCATAAGGCATTGTTTCAGCCATTTTTCGATAGAGATTTTTTTGTTCTTCGGTTTGTGGTTTAGGAATAGTGATGACTAGGGTAACCAATTGATCGCCGGGCGGGTTGTTGGGTAGTCCACGGCTTTTTAGCCGTAATTGCGCGCCATTTTGTGAATTTGGCGGGATACTTAATTGCACAGTCCCACCTAAAGTGGGGACAGCAACCTTGGCGCCCAGGGCCGCTTCCCAGGGAGTAACCGGCAAATTCAAAAATATGTCGCGGTTAACCAGAGTAAAAAATGGATGATCAGCAATGTCGATCTCAAGATAAAGATCACCTTTAACGCCTCCACCCAGGCCGCTCCCGCCTTGTCCAGCGAGACGAATTTGCTGCCCTTTTGTTACACCGGGTGGAACTTTAACATCTAGATTACGTGTTTTGTAGGCTACTTGTGCTGTCGATGGGTCTAATTCAGGCTCTTGTAATTGGATGATACGATGCGTGCCGCGATAGGCTTCTTCAAGAGAAAGAGTAATTTTGCTATGTTGATCGGGTCCTCGACGATGTCGCGGACGTTGGTGTTGTTGAAATGCTGCGCCTTGCCCAAATAAATTTTCAAAAAATTCACTGAATCCAGCTTCACCCATGGGTTGTTCTTGCCATCCCCCAGCGCTTTCTCTAAAATCCCAATCCGGCGGCGGAGTGAATTGTTGTCCAGGTCTACGTTGCCCCAACTGATCATAGGCTTTTCTTTTTTCGGGATCTTTTAAAACCTCATAAGCCTCTTTAGCTTGTTTAAACTTGGCCTCAGCATCTTTTTCTTTACTGACATCAGGATGATATTTATGTGCTAAACGCCGATATTGTTTTTTAATATCTTCGGCAGAAGCATTTTTGTCTACGCCGAGAATTTTATAATAATCTTGATATTCCATGTTATTGCCTCAAGCTGAATTCCGGCTTGCATTAGTATTGGCGGCTAAAGCTTTTAAAATCATTTCTTTGTAGGTATTTATCTGTTTGGTATCTTGGGAAGGAAATTCCTGCAATTCCGTCAATGCAAACTGTTGAATAACCAATAAAGGTAAAACGATTTGTTCGCGTAATTGAATGGAAGCCTTGATTAATGGATCTTTTTCCAATAATTGTTGTTGGTGCGCAATCTCCAATAAAAGTTGCGTAGTCAATTCCGCTTCATGACAAATCTTTTTCCAAAATGACCCGAATTTAGGATGATCTTTCATGTAAGTGGTTAACGGAAAAAAGGTTTTACAAAGGCTCATCATGGTGTTTTCAACCAAGGTTCTAAAAAAAAGAGAGTTTTTATATAAAGAAATTAATGCATTTTTTTGGTTCGCAGCGATTAAACGTTTTAATGCAGTGCCAAAACCATAGTAACCGGGAATATTTTGTTTTAGTTGACTCCAGGAACCTACAAAAGGAATTGCGCGTAAATCACTGAACTCGAGACGGCTAGATTTATGCCGCGAAGTTGGACGACTGCCAATATTTAATTCGCCAAAATATTTTAACGGCGTCATCTCTTCTAAATAGGGGATAAACAGCTCATCTTGTTTTAGTGCAGAATACGCTTTTTGGCTCTCAATGGAGAGGTCTTCAAGCAGTTTAAACTCAGCTTCGCTAAGATCGTTAGCATGGCTGGGGAATAAAAGGTCTTCTAAACCGGCAGTAAATAATTGTTCGATATTATAACGGGCGGAATTTTTAGTACCAAAATTAGAACTGATAGTTTGCCCTTGAATCGTTAATTGCAAATTTTGATGACTGATTTTTCCGCCTAAAGAACGATAAAAATTATGCATGTTGCCGCCGCCACGCGCTGGAGGGCCGCCGCGACCGTCAAAAAAAATCACTTTGATATTATATTTTTCGGAAAGCTTGGTTAAATTAACTTTGGCCATGTAGATCGACCAATTGGCAGATACGTAACCACCATCCTTTGTGCCATCGGAAAATCCCAACATAATAGTTTGTACGTTTTTTCTATTTTTTAAATGTTTTTGATAAAATGGACAGTCATATAGCTCCTGCATAATTTTTTCAGCATTTTGTAGATCATTGATGCTTTCAAAGAGTGGAATAATATCAACTTTGATATTTTTTTTAAAATCGCTCAATACATGCAACATGGTATACAGTTCTAAAACATCTAAAGAAGATTGCGTGTTGCTGATAATATAGCGGCACAATCCAGGCTCGCCGTTTTGTGCTTGGATGGGCTTGATCACCTGAATGGCCTGAAAAGTGCGTTGTACATTAGCATCCGGTACATCATCAGCGGATATTTCTAATGTAAGGGGATTTTTGATTATTTCTTGCAAAATTTTTAGTTTTTCAGTAAAAGATAATGCGCCATATTTTTTGAGGTCTTTTTCGGAGAAGATAATTTTTTTGTTGGCTAAAAGAGTTAATAAATGTTGAAAAGCCTGCCGGTGCATGGGTGAGTTTTCGCGCATATCCATGCCGGCAAAGTGAAAGCCAAAACATTTTACTTTAATGATAAATTCTTCAAACTCATCTAAAAAAAGCGAATGATGTTCTTGAATTAAGGTAGTTTTGACTTCACTTAAGTCATGCAGTAAATCTTCTGATTTTTTATAATGACCGTCGGGTTTCTGCTGGGGAGCTAATTCATGAACTTTTAAAGTGTATTCAAGTTTTTCTTTAATCAAATTTAAATTTTCCAATACACCTTTGAAAGTGAATCGCTTAGTTAATTGATGTAAATCACTCACATACATTCTGAGAATGCGTTGTTTTAACAACCCTGCGACAGCCTTCGTTGTTTCAGCATTCACATTGGGATTGCCATCGCGATCACTACCAGGCCAAAATCCCAATTCAATATTAGGAATGTTAAAATCGCCGTTAGAACCGAATTGTTTTAAGGCGTCAGTAATTTTATGTTGTATTTTGGGGATAACTTGATAAAAAATATGTTCTAAATACCAAATAATACTGTGTGCTTCTTGATAAGGCGTGGGTTTTTGTTGATGTTTAAACGAAGTTTTTCCCATTTGCCATAGGAGATCACTAATTTTCTTTAGATTGTTTTCTTTAATGGCGGCGGTCAGTTGGGTAATGATTGCTAAAACGGGATAAGGATAGAATTGGGTGGGATGGGCCGTTAACACGATTTTAATTTGGTATTGTTGAATTTGCTCGATAAAACGTTGCTGAGTTTCCGGCCGTAAAATTTTATGTAACAAATTAGATAAAGAGCCCGGCCCTTTTAAATCATGGGTTTTAGCGTAGGCCGCATCTTCCAAGGCATCAAACAAAACAATTTGCCGCTCTACAAATTGCAGCATGGTGAATAAAATACCGGTGGGATTAATCTCATTGAGGTGCGTTAAATGCTTTTTTAAAAAATGTTGCACAATTTGTTGAGGATGCCGTCCTTTTTGTATTTGTTCAGCGCAATATTTAGAAAAAAAGGTTAATAAAGTTCCCACTTCCTCCATTTTTTGAAAAGGCAGGGTAAGAAAAAGACTGTTGTAAAGCGAATATTTTAAGGCGACTTCACTGTTAAATTTATCCAACATATATCTTCCCTGTATCAGTTCTCATTATGATTGATGGAAGGGATTTGCGTAATCTGCTCAAGGCCTTGCACGGTTTGTGGGCCTACCAGTGTTTTGATCAGCTGACCTTGTGGATTAAAAACAAAAGTGGTGGGCAGTACGCCGGATTCTTTGATATGTAACGCATTCGCTGGGTTAGAGAGAAAAACTGGAAATTCGATATGCATCTTTTGGATAGCGCTGCGCAGATCGGCTTGTGACAAATCATCTGAATTGACGCCGTACAGCAGCACTTGATCATGATGTAATTGATAAAAACGATTCAGTTCTGGAATCTCGCGAGAACAAGGTTCACACCAACTTGCCCAATAATTAACAATCACCCAATGGTTTGCCCATGTTTGCGGGTCAATGGTGCGGCCTTCACTATCTGATAGTACCGCTGCTGGTTTACAGGCGGACAACACCAATAAAAGGATAATTGATAATTTATAAAATTTCATGTTTTATAAAAACTTGTGATAGCTTTGTAATCCGCAATCAATTGTGCGGGCTTGAAGGGATAATTTAAAATACCTACCCAATCTCCTTCCGGGTTTATGATAAAAATTTGCGAACTGTGCTCCATAGAGTAATCATTGCCTTTGGGTACTTTAGCGAAATAAACCTTCATTCCTTTTTTAAACTGCTCTAGCGTGGTTTGATCACCTCGTAACCCAATAAATGCGGAATTAAAACTCTTTACATAATGGTGTAAGACAGTGGGCGTGTCACGATTGGGATCGACAGTGACAAAAACAACTTGGGGCAGAGAAGTAGGGTTTTCGCTGTTTTTCCATTGGTTATACATTTGGTTGAGTTGGGATAAGGTGTCTGGACAAACATCATGACAACGGGAAAAACCAAAAAACATAAAAGTCCAATGCCCTTTCAAATTTTGATTGTCGAAAGGCTGATTGTTGTCATCAATCACATGAAAAGCGCTGATTTTTTTAGGCGCTGGTAAAAGCGTGCCATTAATATCAGGACTTTTGGGTGCTGCAAAAGCCAAGTTTGTTGCAGTCAGCAAAAACACGCACAAGAATAATATTTTTTTTATATAGTTAGAATTTTTCATACAATTTCTCCTAAACGTTTGGCGGATTTCCCAGCATATAAGTTTGCTTCAATATGTTCCAGCGTACAACCCTTAGTTTCTGGAACAAACTGGTAAACAAAGTAGATCGTAAGAAGGCAAATTAAAAAATAAATAAAAAATGTGCCGCTAGCGCCTAGTGTAGAAATTAAAGTCAAGAAGGTGATAGCCACCAACCAGTTCGATCCCCAGTTAATGCATGTGGCTAAGCTTGCACCGAGACCGCGCACGCGCAGCGGAAAAATTTCCGCGATCATTAACCACATAATCGGCCCTAAACTGATGGCGAAGCCGGCGATAAACAGCAACATGCCTCCCAAAGCAAACCATTTTAATAGGTGTGATTGGCTGTGCACATGGAAGGCCCAACTTAAAATACCTAAACCAATGGCCATGGCAATTAACCCGGTGAATAATAAAAATCTGCGCCCTAAAGAATCTACCAGCGGCAACGCGATCACCGTAAATAAAACGAAAGCCACCCCAATAATCATGGTGACCGAGATCGCTGACATTGCTGAATTAAATCCCGCCATTTGAAAAATAGTGGGAGCGTAATAAATGATCGTGTTTATACCCGTGACTTGTTGCAAAAGCGCTAACCCGCCGGCAATCAATAAAGTAGGGCGAATGGTGGCCGAAAATAACAATCGCCAATCGCCTTTTTGTTGCACAAGGCTTGCGCGAATCAAATCCAATTGTGATTGACTGGCTTCGTTGTTACCATGGATTTGATTTAAAGCGGCTAAGGCTTCGCTTTCCCGGCCGCGCGCCATTAACCAGCGAGGGCTGTAAGGCAGAAACAACATACCAACAAATAGCAACAGAGCAGGGGCAATTCCCATCCCCAACATCATGCGCCACTCCTGATTGGCGGCAAAGAAAGCATCGACGATATAAGACAGCAATATACCGATGGTAATGGCCAACTGATTTAAGGAAACTAAAGCGCCTCGATACTTTGCAGGGGATATCTCTGAAATGTAAAGCGGAGCGATGTAAGAGGCTACACCGATCGCTATTCCTACAATGACTCGATTGATCACCAAAAAAGTAATATCCGTTGCTAAGCTGCTTCCTAAAGAACCCACAATGAAAATTAAGGCGTCAGCAATTAATAAACGTTTACGTCCGAATCGGTCAGCTAGGCGACCGCTGGCGATCGCTCCGATTAATGCACCCATCAAGACCGCGGAAACTACTAATCCGTTGAGTTGTGGAGAAAGATGGAATTCATCTTTTATAAACAAAATGGCCCCGGATATCACGCCGGTATCATATCCAAATAACACGCCGGAAAGAGCAGCGATAAAGGCAACGACAATATAGAAATGGCTATTTTTTTGCGTAGTCACTTTTTTTCCTCCAGTTGGACAAGAAGGTTGCCAATTTTTCAGAAGTATCCATCACATAATCAGGTTTCCATGACAATGGGGGATTCTCCTTAATATGGTATCCATACCCAACGGCGATGCTCATCATACCAGCAGCTTTGGCTGCTTGTATATCTACTTCAGTGTCTCCAATATAGATAGCTTGTTCGGGAAGGCACTTCGTCAGTTGACAAGCATACAGCAGGGGGGCGGGGTCCGGTTTACATTGCGGTAAAGTGTCACCGCTGATCACACAACAACTTTTTTTCTCTAAACCAAAATGGGCCAAGATGGGTAGCGTCAACTCACTTTGTTTATTGGTTACGATACCCCAAGGCACACTGTTGTCACTGAGAAATGCGAGCAAATTTTCAAGGCCTGGGTAAAGTAGGGTTTTTTGTGTTGATTGTTTTTTATAAGCGCGAACAAAATCTAATTTAATTTCTTTGAAATCATTGTCTTGAGTTGATATGTTAAAGCCTTTGCTTACCATAAGGTCCGCTCCGCCGTGGATCCAATTTTTAAATTCTGCAAGCTCGACCAAAGGCATTTTATGGCGGGCTAATACTTCATTACAAGCCTGGTGGAGATCAGGAGCTGTATCGAGCAGGGTACCATCTAGGTCAAAGAATATCGCGGCATAAGGATTCATCATGATGAAGTGTTTCTTTGAAAATAAGCCATATAATTGATTGATATATTTTTGCCGAGATGGAATTGTCCTGTCAATGGTTGAAAATTAATACCTTTTAGCCCTTTTAAACGGAGGTGGTATCGGCTTGCCCATAAGGTAAGCTCCGAAGGTTTAACAAATTGTGCATAATGATGGGTGCCTCTTGGTAGAAGCCGTAAGACATATTCTGCAGCTACGATGGCGCCTAAAAAAGCGATTAGGTTACGATTGATCGTGGAAAAAAATACATAACCGCCGGGCCTTACCAGCTTTGCACATTCCTCAACGAGTTGTTCAGGATGGGTGACATGCTCTAGAAACTCCATACAAGTTACCACGTCAAAACCAGCTGCCGCGGTTTTAAGCAATTCCCCAGAACTGGTGTTTAAATAACGAATAGACAGGTTTTCTTGTTGAGCGTGTTTTTGCGCAACTTGAATCAGAGATTCTGCACAATCTATGCCGGTGACCTTTGCCCCGGCCTTGGCTAGTGATTCGGTTAGGATACCGCCGCCACAGCCGGCATCTAAAACAGAAAGGCCTTCGAGGCCTACACATTCTTTTATATATTGCAATCTCAAGGGGTTAATTTGATGTAGCGGCTTCATCGGCCCTGATAGGTCCCACCATTCATGGGCTAAAGCTTCAAATTTAGCAATCTCAGCATCATCAGTGTAGTGATTCATAAGTCAAGGTTCCAGACAGGGTTGGCAATCCATAATTTCAGGTTCAGGCTGCAAAGTAACATGTTCGATATTGTACTCTGTTTTTAGCTTTTCTCTAAGTTTGATCAAGATCACTTGCCAGCTGCTTAATTCCACAATATAAACATGCGCAGACAGAGCAAAGGTGCCTGATGAAAGCGTCCAAACGTGCAGATCGTGAATAGCCTTCACACCCTTTATCCTTGTCATGCTTGCACTGACTTCTTTCAGGTCAATATGACCGGGGACGGCTTCCATCAAAATAAATAAGGATTCTCTTAATAAAGAAATACTGGCAATTAAAATTAATACACCAATCACAATCGATAAGATGGGGTCGATCAACAGCCAATGAGTCAGGTAAATAACGGTTCCAGCCACCAAAGCCGCAATGGATCCT
Source organism: uncultured Pseudomonadota bacterium (assembly GCA_963702315.1). Lineage (GTDB taxonomy): Bacteria > Pseudomonadota > Gammaproteobacteria > Coxiellales > Coxiellaceae > JAFEDN01. Next base: position 26,958 of record CAVPCA010000032.1, on the reverse strand, counting down.
ACAATATCGCTCATCACATGCACTAAAGCAGCGCGAATGTTTAAAGTGCGTTCGCCACGCGATAGCAGCCATGCCACTAAGGAATTAATGACAATACCAAAAAAAGCAATAATCATCACGGTTAACCCGTGAACTGGATGAGGGTGGTGGATTCTACGAATCGCTTCTACGATAACGATTAAAGAAATGATTAGCATGATGAAGCTGCTGATCCAAGCCGCCACAATTTCAGCGCGACCCAATCCATAACTGTGGGTATGTGAAGGCGGCTGCAAGGCCAACCATCCGCCCAGAGCGGCAATACCCAAAGCCGCAGCATCAGAAACCATATGGCCGGCGTCACTCATTAAAGTCAAAGAACCGGCCCACCACCCACCGACTGCTTCAACAATTGCAAAAAATATAATAATAAGAAGCGCTAAAATAAGCGTACGATGATTTTGATGCGAATCATGATGGTGGTGATGATGCTTGTGATGGTGATGAGTACTCATGATAATTTTGCAAAAACACTTAGCTTTCGTCATGAGTTCCCATGAAAAGGAACTCTTCCTCGCGCAATGGGGGATCGCAAGGGGGAGAATTGCGATTCTCCCCCTTCATTCCGAGCATCAGGTTTCCTGATGCGAAGGATATAAACCGGGAGGCTATTCTCGCGCTCTGCGAGAATAGCTGGGCTTGAGTAGTAATTTGTTGTAGTAAATTTTTCTTCACTTCATACTTTAGTAAATAGATATCAAACTGTTCTCTGACCGCCAGTAGAAAATCATCACTGGTTTTGATTTCGTCAACGAGATTTAATTCCAAAGCGCGGCTACCATACCAATATTCACCCGTCGCAACTTGTTCAATATTAACGACGGGGCGGTAAGCCATGATGTGTTTTTTAAATAAGTCATGGGCTTCATTCACCTCTTCCTGCATTTTTTGCCGTGCTTCTGACGTATTTTTTCCAAATAAAGTTAGAGTGCGCTTATATTGTCCAGCTTGGATTTGTTCAAAATCGATTTCATTTTTACTCAACCAGCGGTTGAAATTGGGTAATTGCGCAATAACTCCGATAGATCCGACAATCGCCAAGGGTGCTGATATTAAATGATCTGCTAGACAAGCCATCAAATAACCACCGCTGGCCGCCACTTTATCAATGGCGATTGTCAATTTTATTTTCGCAGCTTTGAAGCGTTCAAGTTGCGCAGCCGCCAGCCCATAACCCGGGACTACGCCGCCGGGACTTTCGATGCACAACAAAACCTCATCGCCTTCTTTTCGGGAAACCAATATAGCAGTAACTTCTTCACGTAATGAGGGTACGGTGCTCGCTTTGATGTCACCGGAAAAATGCAGCACAAATAGCCGTTTTTTTTCAGTAACAGATTTTTTTTTCTTAATTTTGTTTTTTTTCTCTTTGACGTGCGTGGCTTCATTGACGCATTTTTGATAATTCAAATATTTTTCGTTCAAGGATTGAATAGTAAGCCGGCCATTTTTTTCTTTCCTGTTCGATTTAGAAGCGGCAATAATTAAAATAATGCCTAGTACAAACAGAAAAATAAGAATTAATGCAGTCAGAATTTTGGCTAAAAATAAACCATATTCACTTAAAAAATGCATGATTGCCTCCGGCAAAAAATCTAATTATAACTGCAATTACTTTCGTTGCAACATTTTTTTTATTTTTGAGCAGCCAAATTTATAAATTTCAACTAATTGAATAGTAACAAAAAATTGTCATTTTCAACAATAATTTTCGCAGAAAATACTTTGCCCTATGGGGGATCGCAAGGGGGAGATAGCGGAGCGTCTTCCCCTTCATTCCGAGCATCGGCTTTGCCGAGTGCAGGATATAGAAAGGAAGCAAATTATCGTTTCAGCGATAATTTTGCTGGACGATATTGCAAATATAAAAAAAACTGAATAGTATAACCCAGCTGCGGTTCTATCCTGCTTTTTGATAGCTGTGTAAGAATTGCTGTGAATGAAACCAATAAGTTCTGGTACCAGCTCTTGTTGGTTTTGAGTTAAAACAAATCAAGGAGTTTATTTCATGAAATTAAAAAACGTAATCAATTTGGGATTGGCAACTCTTGCAGCTGCCGGTGTTGCTATGGTTTCTACCTCTGCTTTTGCAACAACCCACAAAACAACCACAACCCACACCACCACCACTAATGTAAAGTGCTATGGTTTAACTTTGAAAAATGATAAAAAATATGTGATGGTTTCTAAATCAGCTTGCGAAGATTTAGGGGGAACGACTACTGCTCCTTCTAGCAGTTCCAGCACAACGAACACCACGACGACCACAAACTCCGGCATGACCGACATGAGTGGTTCTACTGGCAACACTTCCTCAACCGGCAATATGAGTGGAGGCGACAACACTAGCGGTTCTTCAACAGCTGGCGCGCCAAACAACACCACCGGTACAACTGGCAGTGGCACCTAATTGTTTGTTGTTTGAAAATAAAAAGGCCCAGTATTTTCTACTGGGCTTTTTTTTGCCCTCTTCAACAGGGTTACCACACGAAAATTAAATCTACGCAAAACGTCGTTACCTGGTTTTCATGAGGCGGCCCTGACCTCTTCAAAGCCCATCTTGAATTAAACGGGCGAGTCGTGTTTAATAGTGAGCTTTACTCAAGGCTATATGGTAAAGATATGCGAGAGTGGCGAAATTGGTAGACGCGCTGGATTTAGGTTCCAGTGGGGAGACCTGTGAGAGTTCGAGTCTCTCCTCTCGCAGGTAGTAGTTGGTTTGTATCCAGCGCATCGGGAAACCCGATGCTTGGAATGAAGGGAGAATCTCGATTCTCCCCCTGGCGAGCCCCCATCGCGAGAAGAAAGTAATTGTGATCAAGAGGTTTTTCATATGCGTGTAGAAGTGATTAAAGAAGGCGAGTTGAATTGTCGCCTAAAAATGGTTGTTCCTAACGAAAAAATAGAAGAGGCCTACCAAGAACGTTTAAAAGAAGTTGCTAAAAATCCAAACGTTCGTGTCCCTGGCTTTAGAAAAAATAAAATACCCTTAGCGGTGCTTGAACAAAGATTTGGCGCGACCATACGGCGTGATGTCGTCAGTGAATTGATGCAATCGAGCTTCCAGCAAGCGATTACCGATAACAAGATTAAAATAGCGGGTAATCCCGAAGTTAACCCTACAGAAATTATGCCAGGTCAGGACCTGCAATTTGAAGTAGCGTTTGAGACTTTACCTGAAATTGAATTAGCGGATTTTACCAAGGCGCGCATAGAAAAATTTTCAGCCGAAGTCGCACCTGCAGACGTTGAGTACACCTTAGACCGCTTTCGCCGCCAACAAGCGGCGTGGCGCTCAGTTGATCGTGCCGCCATCATTGGGGATAGAGTCAAGATTGATTTTGAGGGTTTTATTGACGGGAAACCATTCGCGGGTGGTAACGGCAAAGATTTTCATTTGGAATTGGGCTCTAAACAGATGATCCAAGGTTTTGAAGAAGGTTTAGTGGGTGCGGGAAAGGGTGAAAACCGCAACCTTTCCGTCACTTTCCCTAAAGATTACCCAGTGGCACATTTGTCAGGCCAGGCTGCAGTTTTTAAAGTGAAAGTGCATGAGGTGGAGGAGCCTCTGTTACCGGAATTGAACGATGAACTGGCGGTAAAAGCCGGTATTAAAGAAGGGGGCCTCGAAACCTTAAAAAGAAAATTACAAGAGGATATGGAAGCAGAACTAAAAAGAAGATTAGCATCGCGATTAAAGGACGATACCTTGAACCAGTTGATTGAACTGAACCCAATTATTCCTCCGCAATCGATGGTGGAAGATGAAATCGTTCAACTGCAAGAAATTGCTCGTCAGCAAATGTCTCAACAACCGGGAATGCAGGGCCGGGACCCTTCCAAAATACAATTGCCTAAAGAACCTTTTATACAACAAGCACAAAAAAGGGTTATTTTAGGATTGTTGGTTGGCGAAGTAGCCAAAAAATTGGATATTCGATCAGATAAAAATAAAGTTAGGGAAAAAATCAATGAATTAGTTGCCGCTTCTGGTTATGGCAACCCAGAAGAAATGGTGGCCTGGTATTATCAAAATAAACGGTTGCTGGGTGAGATAGAAACGCTAGTCCTCGAAGATGAGGTCGTTAACCGGCTGATTGAACAAGCTCAGGTGACCGACAAAACCATTAGTTATCAGGATGCGTTTTCTAAAAATTACTAAAAAGGATTTAACATGAGAAATAATTTAGTACCCATGGTGGTTGAACAAAGTGCTCGTGGAGAACGGGCTTATGATATTTTTTCGAGATTGTTAAAGGAAAGAATTATTTTCCTGGTGGGACCGGTCGAAGAAAATATGGCCAATCTTATTGTGGCGCAAATGTTGTTTTTAGAATCTGAAAATCCAGCTAAAGACATTGCACTGTATATCAATTCCCCAGGCGGCAGTGTCAGCGCAGCTTTGGCAATCTACGATACCATGCAATTTATTAAGCCAGATGTGAGTACTTTATGCATTGGCCAGGCTGCCAGTGCAGCCGCCTTATTGCTAACCTCTGGCGCCAAAGGTAAGCGGCATTGCTTACTGAATTCCACGGTGATGATCCATCAAGTTTTAGGGGGATTTCAGGGTCAAGGCACAGATATTCAAATCCACGCAAAGGAAACTAAGCGAATCGGTGATTTAGTCAATGAAATTCTTGCCAAACACACAGGACAAAGCATAAAACAAATTGAAAAAGACACCAATCGAGACAACTTTATGAATCCTCAGCAGGCCGTGGAATATGGCCTCATTGATTCCGTTTTTGAAAAACGTGGGTGATTTTCTACTCATTGAAAATCTTCCTCAAAGCCCATATATTAAAACTGTCAGCTTGAGCCCCGAGATTGACCTGATTATGTATAAATTATGTGAGGTATAAATGAGTGTGGAAAAACCCAAAGAATTGTTTTGTTCTTTTTGTGGGAAAAGCCAACATGAGGTCCGCAAGTTAATCGCAGGGCCAGCAGTATTCGTTTGTAACGAATGCATTGACCTTTGTAACGATATCATTCGCGAGGAAACACAAAGTAGCGCCCCGGCAACCGCGCAAGGTTCTTTACCGACGCCGCAATTTATTCACCAACAATTAAATGAATATGTGATCGGACAAGATTTTGCTAAAAAAACCTTATCCGTAGCGGTCTATAATCATTACAAACGCCTGCGCCATCAAACTGAAATTAATCGCGAAGTTGAATTATCCAAAAGTAATATACTGCTTATCGGCCCTACCGGTTCAGGTAAAACTTTATTGGCGCAAACCTTAGCTAAAATTTTAGATGTGCCATTTGCGATTGCTGATGCCACCACATTAACCGAAGCCGGTTATGTGGGTGAAGACGTTGAGAATATCATTCAAAAATTATTGCAGCGTTGTGACTACAATGTGGAAAAAGCGCAACGCGGCATTATCTACATTGACGAAATTGATAAAATTGCTAGAAAAAGTGAGAGTGCCCTCATTAACGCGTGATGTTTCTGGGGAAGGCGTGCAACAGGCTTTGTTAAAATTAATTGAAGGAACTGTGGCTTCAATTCCTCCCCAAGGCGGACGAAAGCATCCGCAACAAGAATATGTGTCAGGTCGATACTTCCAATATTTTATTTATTTGTGGCGGAGCTTTTGCTGATTTATCGCGGATTATCCAACAACGTACCGACACCAGCAGTATCGGATTTGCGGCGCGGGTTAAAGATCGCAGCGCTCCGGCGAGACATTACCGATTTAATGCGTCAAGTAGAACCTGAGGATTTAATTAAATTTGGGCTTATTCCTGAATTCGTTGGCCGCTTGCCGGTTCTCGCCACGTTAGATGAATTAAATGAAGAAGCATTGATGCAAATTTTAACGGAACCTAAAAATGCTTTGATCAAACAGTTTCAAAAATTATTCTCTTTAGAAGGGGTAGAATTAGAATTCCGTGAAAAAGCATTGGAGGCGATTGCGAAACAAGCTATTAAACGAAAATCTGGAGCACGCGGTTTGCGTTCGATTGTAGAAAATAAATTATTGGATGTCATGTATGAATTGCCAGCCTTAACCGGACTCCAAAAAGTGGTGGTCGACGAGAATGTCGTCAATAAAGACGCCACGCCTTTATATATCTACGAACAAAAAAAGTGTGCATAGAGAAGGAGATGACCATGATTGAATAAGAAAAAGAACAAACTCTACCCTTGTTACCTTTGCGGGATGTAGTGGTTTTCCCACATATGGTGATTCCACTTTTCGTGGGTCGGGCAGAATCGATAACGCGCATTAGAAGTTGCCATGGCCATGGATAAACAAATCTTTTTGGTTGCTCAAAAAGACGCTATTGTCGATTCGCCTACCGCGCAGGATTTATATCAAGTGGGCACCATTGCCACATTGCTGCAATTATTGCATCTTCCCGATGGTACGGTAAAAGTTTTGGTTGAAGGTATACAACGTGCGGAATTAGTTGAGTATAAACAGGAAAAAGATTATTTAAGTGCAATCGTTCGACCCTTATCCGATCAGGGAGAAGGCACTGATACCGAAACTGTGGTGTTAATGCGCAGTGTGCTCAATCAATTTGAAGAATTGGTTAAACTAAACAAAAAAATTCCGCCTGAATTGATTGCCTCTTTGCGCAATATAGAACAATCCGGCAACTTGGCCGATAGCATTGCCGCGCATATGAGTATTAAAATTCCTGCTCGTCAAGAAATCTTAGAAAAATTAAATGTACGTGAACGTTTAGAATTGCTGCATAAATTGCTCGCTGAAGAATTGGATTTGGTGGAAGTAGAAAAACGCGTGCAAGGCCGGGTAAAACAACAAGTTGAAAAAAGCCAAAGACAATATTATCTCAGTGAGAAAATAAAAGCGATTCAAAAAGAATTAGGTGAAATGGAAGAAGGCGGCGCGCACTTACGGATGAAATTAAAGAATTGCAGAAGAAAATTGCTGAAGCGGGCATGCCGCCGGAAGCAAAAGAGAAGGCTGATTCAGAACTGAATAAATTAAAAATGATGTCACCTATATCGGCAGAAGCCACGGTCAGCCGTAATTATTTGGATATCTTGATCCAAGTGCCTTGGCAAAAACGCACCAAAATCATGCATGATTTAGAAAAAGCGGAAGATGATTTTAGAAACTGAGCATTATGGATTGAAAGAAATCAAAGAACGAATTTTGGAATATTTAGCAGTACAGCAACGGGTGAAAAAAATGCGTGGTTCGATTTTATGTTTGGTTGGCCCGCCGGGTGTTGGAAAAACTTCTTTGGGGCAATCCATTGCTAACGCTACCGGCCGTGAATTTGTGCGAATCTCCTTAGGTGGCGTAAGAGATGAAGCAGAAATCCGCGGTCATCGACGCACTTATATTGGCGCATTACCGGGTAAAATTATCCAAAAGCTCTGCAAAGTTAAAGTCCGCAATCCTCTATTTATGTTGGATGAAGTAGACAAAATGGCCATGGATTTTCGAGGCGATCCAGCTTCAGCATTGTTGGAAGTTTTAGATCCGGAGCAAAATTCTGCTTTTAATGATCATTATCTCGAAGTGGATTATGATCTTTCTGAAGTGATGTTTATTGCTACAGCAAACTCGATGAATATTCCCGCTCCTTTGTTGGATCGAATGGAAGTGATTCGTTTAGCCGGCTACACCGAAAATGAAAAATTAAACATTGCTAAACGTTATCTGGTTCCGCGACAAATCAAACGGGCTGGTTTGAAGAAAAAAGAGATTAATATTACCGATGGCGCGATTCTCAGCATTATTCAAGATTACACACGTGAAGCGGGTGTTCGTAACCTTGAACGAGAAATTTCTAAGTTATGTCGGAAAGTGGTTAAGTCCATTATCATGAAAAAAACCAAAAAACAAATGATGATTACCCGCCGCAATATTGAAAAATATTTAGGCGTAAAACGTTTTCGTTTTGGTTTGGCGGAAGAACACAATCAAGTCGGTCAAGTCACGGGTTTGGCTTGGACAGAAGTCGGCGGTGAGTTACTCACGATTGAAGCACAAGTGATACCCGGAAAAGGCAACACCATGCAAACGGGTCGATTGGGTGATGTGATGCAAGAATCTATTCGCGCGGCGATGACCGTGGTGCGTAGCCGCTCCGAAATGTTTGGGGTTGAAGCCGATTATTTTCAGGAGCATGATTTTCATGTGCATGTTCCCGAAGGCGCTACGCCTAAAGATGGCCCCAGTGCAGGTATTGCCATGGTGACGGCGCTGGTTTCAGCGATGACCAGAATTCCAGTGCGCGCTGATGTCGCCATGACCGGTGAAATTACTTTACGGGGTAAAGTATTGCCCATTGGCGGATTAAAAGAAAAATTATTGGCGGCTGTGCGTGGTGGTATTAAAACCGTATTAATTCCTGCTGACAATAAAAAGGATTTAAAAGAAATTCCACCTGAAGTCACCAGCACTTTGCAAATTCATCCCGTGGAATGGATCGATGAGGTGCTGCAGCTGGCGCTAACCGCAAAACCAGAACCATTGGTAAAAGTCGGCATTCCACCGGTGGTAGAAAAAGAGAAAAAACGCCGTTCACACTCTGAGCGTACGCATTAATTTATGGAACATACATTTCCGGAATCTCTCTTGCGAGAGAAATTACAACAAGCGTTAGATCATGCTCTGCACCGTGGTATGCAGGAAGCGGAAGTTAATATTTTTATGGAAACTGGTTTTTCTGTCAGTGTGCGCAGTGGAGAAGTGGAAACAGTTGAGCAACATCAGGGTAAACAGTTGCAAATTACCGTATCGCAAGATCAGCGGACAGGCTCAACCAGCACCTCCGATTTAAGTGTAGAAGCTATTTTAGCTGCGGTTGATAAAGCTTGTGCGATTTCGCGTTATGCCGGCGTTGATGAATTTTCAGGGTTGCCTGACACCGGAGAATTAGCGTTTTCCTATCCCGATTTAAAATTGTACCATCACTGGGATATTAGTATTCCGCAAGCCATTGAGTTAGGCATTGCCTGTGACACTACTGCAAGAGCGGTGGATAAAAGAATCACGGATGCTGAAGGGGTGATGATCAGCAGTTATGATTCGATTAAAATTTTCGGCAATACCCGCCAATTTTTAGGCGGCCTATGCGCAAAGTCTGCAAACGATTAATTGTAACTTGGTGGCAGAGGCAGATAAAAAAATGCAACAAGATTACGAATACACCACGGCGCGTTTACATACCGATCTTGAAGATCCGTTACTGGTAGCAAAAAAAGCAGCTGAAAAAGTATTAAAAAAATTGAATTCTCAATCGTTATCCACTCGCCGTTGCCCGGTTATTTTTCATGCCCCGGTTGCAAAAAGCGTATGGGGGCATTTAATTGCAGCGCTTAGCGGCAGAAATCTTTATCAACAGGCTTCTTTTTTATTGGACCATGTAGGAAAAAAAATTTTTCCGGACTACATTCATGTTTATCAACAACCCCATCTGATTGGCGCCTTGGCCAGTTCTCCTTTTGATGCTGAGGGGGTGCGCACTCGGGAATTGGATTATGTCAAAGAGGGTGTGTTGCAAAATTATGTATTAGGCACTTATTCTGCGCGCAAGTTAAAAATGAAAACGACTGGCAATGCGGGTGGGGTTTTCAATTTAAATATGAGTCATTCTAATCTCAACTTGGATGCATTGCTCAAAAAAATGGATAAGGGATTGTTGGTAACAGATGTCATGGGGCAGGGCGTGAATATTGTAACGGGTAGTTATTCACGTGGGGCGTCTGGATTTTGGGTAGAAAACGGCGAAATTCAATTTCCGGTGGACGAAATCACCATTGCGGGGCAATTGCAATCGATGTTTGCGAACTTACTGGCCGTTGGCAATGACACCGATATTCGCGGCAATATCCGTACGGGATCTATTCTGATTGAAGAAATGACGGTAGCTGGTGAATAAGTTCGACGCTTAGGACCCTCGCATAAATAACTTTGACAATTGGCGCTTAGACAGGGTTCAGATTTAAATGATTTTATTCTCGAAAAAATGTGCGCATAGCAGGCTATGTAAGCGTTTTTTCGAGAATAAAATCATTTAAAGATGAGCCCTGGATAAGATGCCAATTGTCAAAGTTATTTATGCGAGGGTCTTTACTCAGATTCTTCAAAACGTTGACTGAACAATTCGGTGATCTTTTCAACAGCTAGTTTTTCATCTGGGCCTGAGACCTTTAATTCAACTTGTGTCCCTTGCGTTGCCCCGAGCGCCATAATACCCAAAATACTTTTGGCGTTAACTTCCCGGCCTTTAAATTCCAAACGAATATCACTTTGAAATTTACAAGCCAAATTAATCAACTTAACCGAAGCCCGCGCATGCAAACCTAATTTGTTGATAACGGAGATACTTTTAACCAGCATAATATGTGATTCTTATATTGAAATTATTTTAATACGAGTAAGCAAATTACCCAAGCCCGCTGGTTGCATCGCTGATCCGTTGCCGCGGGTCGGACTACGGTTTAAGCAGTGCCGGGACGCTTAAACCCATCCGTGGGGCGCTTCATCTTTTTACATCCGTGTAAAAAGATGACCCTGCACTGCTTAAACCTCCGTCCGAAGCAATAACGGATCAGCGATGCAACCTAATGATCGTTCAATGCCGGTCGTTACTTTTTTTGTTGAATTAATAATTTTAATTTTTTTAAAATAAAAAAATATCAAAAAAATAATACCGAAAAGCACCAAACTCTCATCAGGTTGTTGAGCGAGCCCGTTGACGCAGAGCCCGGAGGAATATCATTGCCAAATCCTCTTTTTACAGGGATGTAAAAAGATGAAGCGCCCCATGGAGGGTCGTTCAAGCGGTCTGGCAATGATATTCCGTAGCGGCGGCCAGGCGGCAACGGGCTCGCTCAACAACCAGCGATCTTAAGATAATTTGCTAGGTTATGCAAACATCCATAGTATATAATTTGGAGATTAAATATTTAACTTTAATTCGGGGATTATTTGATTATGTTGAGTTGTTTTACTACACATTCTATTCCAGACATGATTGCGATTAAGCCGGTCATGAAAAGTAATTTTTCTACTTGGTTGCCGAAACAAAATGGGGAAATTCAACGATGGGTAGAGGTTAATCGGTTTACGGCGGAACCAGGGTCAAGTTGTTTGATTCCTAATGGAAATGGTGAATTGGTTGCGGTTTTATTGGGGGTTGCTACGGTAGATGATTTTTGGGGGTTTGGGGAATTGCCGTTGCGCTTGCCTAAAGGTGTTTATCATATTGTTTTGGATGAGCCGATCTGGCAGAAGGTGGAACAATGGCAGCGGGCCATTGTTGCCTGGGGATTGGGAAGTTATCGGTATTCACGTTATCAGAAATCAGCGCAAAAAACAGGTAATCATCGTCAACTTTTTATTCCAGAATCTGCAAATGCTCAATATTGTCAGGAATGGGTCGAATCTATTTATTGGGTGCGGGATTTAATTAATACGCCAACTGCGGATATGCATCCGGAAACATTGATGACTGCCGCAGCTGAATTTGCCGCGGCAACGCAAAGTGAAATTAAAGTTTTAATTGGAGATGGGTTGCTTGCTGCGAATTATCCGGCCATTTATGCGGTGGGAAAAGGCAGCGTAAATCCGCCGTGCTTAATTGATTTACGCTGGGGTGAAAAAACGAATCCGTTATTAACCTTAGTCGGGAAAGGCGTTTGTTTTGATAGCGGTGGACTCAATATTAAATCGGCTGAAGGCATGCGCATTATGAAAAAAGACATGGCGGGGGCAGCACATGTTTTAGGGTTGGCAAAAATGATTATTGGCCAAAATTTGCCAGTGAATTTACGCGTATTAATTCCAGCCGTGGAAAATATGGTTTCAGGGAATAGCTATTGCCCAGGGGATGTGATTACGACACGAAATGGTTTATCGGTCGAGATTAGCAATACGGATGCAGAAGGCAGAGTAATTTTGGGTGATGCCATAACGGCGGCTGTAGAAGAATCGCCGGATTTGCTGTTGGACTTCAGTACACTAACCGGCGCCGCACGCGTTGCCTTAGGGCCGGATGTAACCGCGATGTTTACCAATCATGATCATTGTGCGCAATCATTACTGCAAATGGCGGATAAACATTACGATCCGATATGGCGATTGCCGCTATATCAACCCTATGAGCGCTATTTAAAAAGTGAAATTGCCGATATTTGTAATGCCTCGAATGGCCCTTATGCAGGAGCAATCACCGCGAGTTTATATTTGAAATCTTTTGTTCCAGCGATAGTTCCCTGGATTCATTTTGATATGAGTGCTTGGAATTTTGATAAATTACCAGGCCGCCCGGTTGGTGGAGAAGCGAACGCTTTACGCGGGGTTTTTGCATTTTTGCAGGAACGTTATCAAAAATAAATATGAAAAAGCTTCTAGATTGGTTCAGGCGAGAAAATCCTCCCCTATCGTTGACAGAACAGCAAGTCATTAATGCTGGAGGAAAATGGTGGGGTGATGAGATTTTTGCGGCGAGCCCCAATTGGCAAGCGTTTATAGCCACAGAAATCGTTTCTCTATCGGAACAAGAAAAATCGTTTTTACTCAATGAAGTTTCAACTTTTTGTGATCTTTTGGATGAGTGGAAAATTTCCTATCAGGACCATGATCTTTCTCCTGAGGCTTGGGCATACATAAAAAAACATAAGCTGTGGGCAATCGAAATGGATCCGCGATATGGTGGTTTGGGATTTTCTACCTTAGCGCATGCAGCAATCATTAATAAAATTGCAACAACCAGTGTGAGTGCAGCGATTACAGTGATGGTGCCGAATGCATTGGGCCCAGGCGTTTTTATCAGCCATTATGGGACTGAACAACAAAAAAACGATTATTTACCCCGTTTGGCAAGTGGCGAAGAAGTCCCTTGCTTTGCTTTAACCGGAATTGAATCAGGCAGTGATGCGGCCAGTATTACTGATATTGGCGTTGTTGAATATGGTTTGTTTGCAGGAAAAAAAACTTTGGGCATCAAACTCAATTGGAACAAACGTTATATCACTTTAGCACCCCAATCTACGCTAATCGGTTTAGCATTTTGTTTGTTTGACCCAGAGCATCTGCTGGGTTTACAAACTGATATGGGAATAACTTTGGCTTTTGATACCTGCTCATTTACCTGGTGTTGAACAAGGGAGTCGCCATTATTCAATGAATTTAGGATTTATGAATGGACCTAGTCGTGGCCGGGATGTTTTTATCCCTTTAGATTTGTGATTGGCGGATCCGCTTATTACGGACGTGGTTGGGAAATGATGATGGAGTGTTTGGTGATCGGCAGGGGAATTTCATTACCTAATTTAGCAGCGGGCGTTATCCAAGCATGTTGGCGATTAAGCAACGCTTATGCATCAGTACGTCATCAATTCAATCGACCCATCATTAAATTTGAAGGTGTGCAACAAAAATTAGCAGAAATGAGCGGTATTGCCTACTTAACAGAAGCGGTTAGACGTTGCACAACAGAAGCGATTCATGAAGGAAGCCGGCCCGCAGTGCTTTCTGCATTAACGAAATACCATTTAACAGAGTTAGCCAGAAACCAAGTGGGCATGGCCATGGATATTCATGCTGGACAAGCGATTCAACTAGGGCCGAAAAATTATATGTCGTCGCTTCATCAAATTATTCCAGTGATGATTACCGTGGAAGGTGCGAATATTTTAACGCGCGGCTTAATTATTTATGGACAAGGTTTAATGCGCGGACATCCTTTTCTGGCGCAAGAATTACAGGCGGCGATGTCAATGGATGTAGAAACCTTTAAGCGCTTATTTTTTCGTCATATGAGATTTTTTATAAAGCAAACGCTCAGTGCGTTATTTCACGGAATCACGCGGGGAATCTTTATTTTTAAAGGCATACCAAATTTTGAACGAAAATATTTCCGTTATTTGAGTAGAATGAGCAAAGGATTTGCCGTAGCGAATGATTTTACGCTGATGATCTTAGGTAAAAAATTAAAAATGCGAGAAACCTTATCGGGTAGAATGGGCGATATTTTAAGCCATATTTATATGGCCGCCGCTGTATTAAAATATTATTATCAGAGTAAAGGAAATACGCATGAAAAAAATTTTGTAGATTGGGCGATGCTGCATTGCTTTGAAAACATCCAAAAGGCTTGGATAGATTTTTTAAATAATTTTCCTAATCGTTTTGTAGCTAAGTTATTAAAGTTTTTGATTTTCCCTTGGGGATTTCCTTATTTTTATGCCAAGGACAAGTTAGAGTCAGCCATGGCCCTTAGCATACAAGAAGATCATGAATTGAAACATAAAATTTCACCGTATGTTTATTTTTCCAATGCTAGCGCGGCTTGGAAGATGGAGCAAACTTTCGAAAAAATGAATCAGGCAGGGTCTCTTCTGGAAAAACTTAAATCGGTTAAAGCAAGTACTTTAAGTCAGAAAGCTCAATTGGCTTATCAACAAAATTTAATCAATGATGATGAAAGAAAGCAATTGAATCAGATAGTCGATTTATATTGGGAGGCCATTCAAAGCGATGAGTTTATGGATTTAAGCGAACTATGAAACCGTATCAACATTGGCATGTAGAAAAAAGCGCCGAGAATATCATATGGCTTAGTTTAGATCGATTCGATGCTTCGGTGAATTCATTAAATATAGAAGTGTTAAATGAATTGGATGATCTCTTAACATTTTGCGTAAATCAACGAGCGTCGGCGCTAATTATATCTTCCGGCAAACAAAAGGGATTCGTTGCCGGCGCTGACATCAAAGAATTTATCCATTTGCAAACGGCAGAAGAAGCCTATCGATTTATGCGTCATGGTCAAAAAATCTTTAATCGTTTAGCGCAATTAAGCATATCTACTGTGGCGATGATTCATGGTTTTTGTTTAGGCGGCGGTTTAGAATTGGCTTTGGCTTGCGACTATCGTGTGGCGGATGAAAACAACAGTATCTTTGGCTTTCCTGAAGTCAAGTTAGGGCTACACCCTGGATGGGGTGGAACTGTCCGTGCGCCGCAACTGATTGGGCCTTTGCTTGCCTTCGAGTTGATGCTCGAGGGGAGAACTATTTCAAGCATTGAGGCAAAAAAATTCGGATTAATTGACGCCATAGTCCCTCTTGAAGAACTCAAGAATTCCGCCATGCAATTCGCGTTAGCCAAGCCAAAAATGAACCATCATAGAAGTAATCAGATTTTATATGGATATTTTTGGGTGCGAAAATTATTAGGTATGTATTTGTTGAAGAAATTAGCGAATAAGCTGAATAGAAATTCTGCTGCAGCCATTCATGCTATGATTCACCTTTGGGTTGAGGATGGCGCGGAAGGAGAAAAGGCAATGCAACATGAGGCGCAATCAATTGCCGCATTGATGATGGGAGAAACCAGTAGGGAATTAGTCAGACTATTCTTTTCTAAGCCTTAGGGTATAGATTGCAACCGCTGAATTTAGAGTTACAATAGGTGTTATGAACTATCCGGCTACGCCACAAGAATATACACAGTTATTAACACTAAGCATAAAACACTATATTCGTACTTTCACGCGGATATTTTTATTTATTCTGTTAATTGTGTTAGTAAAATGGGCATTGCTTGCTATGCCGCAGCTGCCTCTATCTATCGATATCGGTATTAAAATTATTCTCTATTTAATTATTTTATACTTGATTTGCCTTATTATCTATAAAACTCACGCTTTGTGGCAGAATCAATCGTTACCCGTCTTATTAGAACTACAATTTGTGTTAAAAAAATTTTTAGCGGTTATTTTATCTCTGGTGCTGATTGGTTTGACTATATTCTTATGGATTGTTGTCTTACGATTATTATTATTTTCACTTATCCATTTAAATTCAATGCTGATCGCTTTACTGGCCAGTATCGGCATTGCTTTACCGACAATTGTAATTATCCTCTTTAGTTTATTTGTACTTCCTTTATTATTAACACAAACTATTTCGATTAAAGATGCTTTTAAACAAAGTGCGCTTTTAACAGCCAAGAATTGGTTTGGCGTTTTTGTAATTTATTTAATTTTAAGTATTGTGACCGCTTTTCTATTGCCTTCCAGCAAACATGCCATGTGGTTTCAACAACATTATTTACTACAGCTCACCGATTTAGTCGTTTTGAGCATTGTATTGCCTATAGTATTTAATTTATTGTTGCTGTTATTGAATGATTTAAAATTGAGAATGGAAAAGAAATGAATGATTTCTCACGATGTGGAGTCGCAAGGGGGAGAATCGCTATTCTCCCCCTTCATTTCGAGCATCGAATTTCCCGATGCGCAGGATATACTCAAAGCGATTAAGCTTTGTCTTCAGATTCTTGAGCTTGTCTTTCTTCTAAAGTTCTTAAATCGTGTAAAGAAACCAATGCAGCAATAGGTTTGCCGCGTCTGGTCAGGATTACCCGATGTCCGGCGTAAGAAGCTTGGTTAATTAATTCAGCAAAATTCTCTCTTGCAGCTACAGTAGTGATCGTTTTCATTTAAAGGTCTCCAGGTATATTTTATTATTTAATTTCAACGGGTTAGATTGCGGTAACGGCTTTTTCCACCGAAATGCACGCTAATTGGTTGAAAATTATACAATAAATTAGAGTTTGAGTCAAGCGTTTCTGGTACTTTCTTTCGATTTGTACTTTAATTAAGTTTAATCAAAAATCATCAAAATATATGCTAAAAATAGCAATAAATGTAAAGAACCTTGCAGCACATTAGTGCGTCCACTGGAAAAAGTGATGATGCTCGTGATTAACGTTAACAGCAGCAGGACCACGTTTTTCATCTCCAGGCCTAAAATGATTTTTTGACCAATGAATAATCCTATCGTCAATATAATCGGAATGGTTAACGCCGTAGTGGCTAAAACAGACCCTAGGCCAATATTCACCGCATGTTGCAAACGATTGGTTAGGGCAAAACGAATGGTGCTAACCGCCTCGGGTGACAACACTAAAATCGCAACAATTAATCCACCCAACGCTGGAGGCGGATTCAATATATTGAGAGTGGATTCAATCGGATGGGCAATGAATTTAGCCAATATAAGCGTGGGGACAAGATAGGCAATCAATAAAAAGATGTGAAATTGCGGGGATGTTTTAGAAGCTGAAGTCAGTTGTACTTGATTAGGGAGAATAAACTGACCACGGTGGATCACCGTCTGAATCGACAAAAAAATGCCATAAATTACTAGAGAAGTAATAATTAAAAAAATTGCCTGGGAAACAGAAAAATTTGATTGATGGGTTGAAAGGGTAAAGTTAGGTAAAACCAGCCCAATGACTGCCAATACCAAAATAACGCTCAAAAAGGTCAAAGATCCACGTAAATTATAGCGTTGCTCACGATAACGAATACCACCTAAGAGTAGAGCAAGGCCAATAACGCCATTTAAAATAATCATGATAATGGCATACATTGTATCGCGGGCTAAGGTTGGGTTATGTTTTCCAGTGAGCATTACACTGGCGATAGTGACCACTTCTATGGAGATGACCGCTAAGGTAAGAATTAAAGTACTGTAGGGTTCACCTATTTTATTTGCCAACACCTCGACTTGATGCGCTACTTTAAATGAATTGACTAAAATAATTAGAAACAGCCAAGTAAATAATATCGAAAATATAACCGGGAGATCGATATGCCCTAGAAAACGTTGGTTAACTTTAAACACTACAAAAAAAATCACGGTCAACCAAGAAAACAGTAAAGGGGATCCTCGCAAAAGCCATTTTCCGGTATTTCTTCTCATTTATTTAAAATAGAGTGATTTTCGGTGAATTTCAATAAAAACGTTGATTTATGGTACAATAACCGCTTTATGAAAGATATTAATTTTGAAGAAATTATAGAACATTTAACCACCTTGGGAGATTGGGCCCGCTGGGCGGCTTCCCCATTTAACGAAGCACAACTGTACTTTGGGCATGGTACGGATAATGCTTGGGATGAGGCTGTGTTTTTGGTGCTCACCGTTTTGCATTTGCCTCCTGAAGTAAATCCAGTTTTATTTCATGCTACGTTGACTAGAGATGAACGGCTGAAGATTATAGACGTGATTAAAGCGCGGATTGATACCAGAAAGCCTTTGGCATATTTACTTAAACAGAGTTGGTTTAGTGGTCTTAATTTCTATGTTGATGAGCGCGTTTTAGTCCCGAGGTCTCCTATTGCCGAGTGGGTTAATAAGCAATTTATTCCCTGGGTAATCCCCGAGGAAGTAACCGATATCTTAGAAATCGGCACAGGCAGTGGTTGTCTAGCGGCGGCCGCCGCCATGGCGTTTCCGGGGGCTACAATTGATGCTATAGATATCGATGACGGCGCCTTAGAGGTGGCTGCTCTCAATATTCACCAGCATGGATTAGAGGAACGGGTTCGCTTATTTAAATCGGATTGTTTTAATCATTTACCACAAAAGCAGTATGATATCATTTTGAGTAATCCGCCTTATGTCAGCCAAGCAGAACTGGCTCGTTTGCCTATGGAGTATCAACGAGAACCGCGTCTGGCTTTATGTGCAGAGGATGAAGGTTTAGCCATCGTGAAACAAATTTTTAAACAAGCTCCTGCCTATTTAAAGCCAAATGGCATTTTAGTCGTTGAAGTCGGTCATAGCGATCACACTTTAATGAGGCATTTTCCCGGTTTTCCCGGAGTTTGGCTGGAATTAGAAAATGGCGGTGGCGGGGTTTTCTTATTGACCTCAAAACAATTAGCAGAATTTTCCTTGCGCGATGGGGGATCGCAAGGGGGAGAATCGCGATTCTCCCCCTTGATTCCAAGCATCGGGTTTCCCGATGCGCAGGATATAAAAAACACACCAGTGGGAATCCGGCAAAATGAAAAAGTATAATGTTGCTATCGTGGGCGCGACCGGGCTAGTCGGAGAAACTTTTCTAGAAATTCTGGCTGAGCGGCGTTTTCCAGTCAATACAGTCTATGCATTGGCCAGTGAACGCTCGGTAGGAAAGTCTGTAGATTTTGGCAGAAAATCATTAGATGTAGAAAATTTAGCGGAATTTGATTTTTCAAAGGTGCAAATAGCGTTTTTTTCGGCAGGTAGTTCGGTTTCACAACAATATGTGCCGATCGCCGCAGAAGCAGGGTGTGTCGTCATCGACAACTCTTCGCAATTTCGTTATGAACCGGATGTTCCTTTGGTGATACCGGAGGTCAACGAGGAAGCGTTGGAATCTTATCGAGTTAGAAATATCATTGCTAATCCAAACTGCTCGACTATCCAAATGCTGGTGGCTTTAAAACCGATTTATGATCAAGTCGGTATAGAAAGAATACAAGTTTCAACTTACCAATCTGTTTCAGGGGCTGGAAAAAAAGCGATCCAAGAATTAGTCATGCAAACGGCTAATTTATTAAATGGTCAAGAATATCAGCCTGCCGTATTTCCCAAAAAAATTGCTTTTAACGTTATTCCGCAAATCGATAAATTTTTTGATGATGGTTATTCCAAAGAAGAAATGAAAATGGTCTGGGAAACTCAAAAAATATTAGGTGATAACAGTATTCAGGTTAATGCGACCACAGTAAGAGTTCCGGTTTTTTACGGACATTCTGAATCCGTATCCATTTTAACCAAACAACCGGTTACCCAGGATGAAGTGGTCGGTTGGCTTAAAAATTCTCCCGGAGTCATCGTTGCTGAGCCTGGAGATTATCCGACGCCTATCGATGTTTCCGGCCGTGATGATGTTTATGTAGGCAGAATCCGCCACGATTTGAACGATCCGCTCTGGTTAAATTTGTGGATAGTCGGAGATAACATCCGCAAAGGTGCGGCGTTGAATGGCGTGCAGATTGCAGAACTTTTAATCGAAAAATGGATGTAGGCTTTACAATGACCAAAGCTCCCTTAGCCGTTCTTTTACTTCCTTTTTAGTCTTATTTAAGAAATACTTTTTTGACCTACGGATTGAGTCCCATATTTAAAAGTTTTTAATTCTTTTTTACCTTTTACGGCTAGGGATAGGGTTAGATTAATGGTCTTTTATTAAGAAAATCTTAAATTTTTGCCTTCGGCAAAAATTCTCTTTTTATATCCCTCCATCGCGCAAGATTTTAATACTCTTTTTGTGGACGACAAGCCATAATAAAAAAAATAAAATAATAAAGGCGGCGAGACTTAAAAGAGGAATGGTCACGAAGCCAAAAATTTGCCAATCGATAGCGCTGCAATTAACCGTTCCGGGCCCGGATCGGCAAAGTGAAATGGCTTGTAAAGCAGGCACTTTTTGCAATAAATACTGATAAAGCGCAATCAATCCGCCAATGACCACTAAGGGTAAAGTATAGCAGCTGATGTCCAAATTTTGACGGAACGTGGCGATTCCTAATTGGATGGCCAAAGGGAAAAGACAAATTCTTTGCCACCAACAAAGTTCACAAACCGGCATTTTTAAGATTAGACTGGCATAAATAGCACTTATCGTTGCGAGGAGGGCAATTAACCAAGCAATAAATAATAAAAAGGGTTTAATGTTTTGCCTAGATTTCTGTTCCATTTTTATTGAAGGGCCTTTATGGTTTTATTGACTTGGTCCCAATTTACTGGATTAACCACGTGACCGTTTACATATAAAGTGGGCGTGTAGACGACATCGCCTTGTAATTTTCGGGCTAAATCAAAATTATTTTGGATAAACTTAGTATAAGGGCTTTCATAAATACAACGACTTAATTGTTGGTTATCAACGCCTGGCAAGCCGTTGGCAAATTCCATGAGTTTGGGGATAGTCGCCCAGTCTTGATTTTCAGGGGGTTGGTTTTGATAAACATTATTCACAAATGTGAAAAATGCCTCTGGATTTTGTTTGTAAATACAGCGGGCTGCATTGGCTGCGGGTAATGAGCCGGGAATGAAAGCCAGGTTAATTACCGTGTAATCCGCTAGTCCCGGTTTAATATATTTTTCCTCAATTTTAGGCAGTAATTGATTATTAAATTGCTTACAGGCAATACATTTTAAATCTTCAAAGACCACGATATGTAATTTGGCTTGGGAATTGCCTTTGTGCGGCTGATCGGTGGTATCAATGACAACTGCGGGCGGTAATTTTTCACGCGGTTTAAAAACCCACATTAAAACCACAATAACAATAACCAGTAGTATGACGACCCACACTAACTTTTGAATGAATGATCTATTCATAAAAACATCCTGCAATTTATACACCAGCGAGAAGGATTTTATATCCTCAAACTGCGGGCTAAGCCCGTAACCTTACGCGATGGGGGAATCCAAGGGGGAGCAAGCGAATGCTACCCCTTTGGTCGATGTGTGCGAACTTGCTTCGCGCGCATCGAAATCAAACAGAGAAAATACCCCGGGCGTCAGCCCGGGGTATTTTTATACCCTAGATAATCATCATATCAATGCCTTTACCATATCCCAATTTGTCATAACTCTTGTATAATGTGCCACTATGAATTTGAAGAGCATTAAATTATCGGGTTTTAAATCCTTTGTGGACCCAACTTTGATTCCGATCGAGAGTTTTCTGACCGGGATTGTGGGCCCAAATGGATGTGGAAAATCTAATGTGGTTGACGCTGTACGTTGGGTGATAGGTGAAAGCTCGGCCAAACAATTGCGCGGCCAATCCATGACCGACGTTATTTTCAATGGCGCCACCACCCGAAAACCGGTGGGTCGGGCGTCAGTAGAACTTATTTTTGACCATTGTGCAGGCCGATTGACCGGTGAATTAGGCAAATTGGACGAGATTTCCATTCGACGCGAAGTTTTTCGTGAAGGAAATTCACGTTATTTCCTCAACGGAACGGCATGCCGGCGCCGCGACATCATCGATGTCTTTTTGGGTACCGGAGTAGGTTCGCGAAGCTATTCAATTGTGGCACAAGGCGACATTACCGAAATTGTTGACGCCAAACCAGAAGATTTAAGATCGCACCTAGAGGAAGTATCAGGGATTTCCAAGTACCGGGAAAGGCGGCGCGAGACTGAAAATAGAATGCAACATACTCAAGAAAATCTAGAAAGAATTTATGATATCAATGAAGAACTGGCTAAACAGTTGCGGCACTTAAAACGTCAGGCCGATGCGGCGGAAAAATATACTGAATTAAAACAAGAAGAGAAACAACTGCAAGCCACTGTAAAAGGACTGCAATGGCGAACTTCCGAAGAACAATTGCAAGCACAAAAACAACAACTCGTACAATTGCAGACACAAGAAGAAGGTTTGGTAACAGACCTAAGAACTTTAGAAACCGAATTAGAAAAACGCCGTGAACAAGATCATTTGGCTAGTTTAGAAGCCAATCAAATACAAAAAGAATATTATGAAATTGGTGCAGAGGTTGCCAAATTAGAACAGCAAATCCAACATCGGCAAGAACGGGTTGTTTACATTCAGAAAGAATGTTTAAAATTAAGCGAATCCAGTCATGAATTTGATCAACACATCAAAGAACAATACCAAAAAGTGGATAGTTTATCACTGGAACATCAAGATTTATTGCCGCAATCATCTGCTTTAAAAAGCCAAGTCGATTTTTTATCGAATGATTTAACCGCCGCTGAAGATAAAATGAAACATTGGCAAAACCACTCCGACTCTTTACAGCGGGAAATTGCTGACTTGACGCAAAAAGCCAATATTGTGCGCGTTAATTTGCAGCATTATAAACAACAATTGGAAAATCTCTTAAATCGCAGAGAACAAATCCAAGCTCAATTAGATGCCATGCCTTTAGATGCCTTAAACCTCGAAATTGAACCACTAACGCAAGAAACTTTGGCATTAAATAACGAATTAGAATCATTAAAAACAGTTTTATCACAATTGGCAGAGCGGATTACTGAACACCGGCAAAAAAACCAACAGTTACAAACCCGCATTGAAAATCAGCAACGCTTTATTCAAGGCATTAAAAATAAATATCATGCTTTGGAAGCTTTACAAAAAGCAGCGTTGGGTTATCAGAACGACCAAATCATCCAATGGTTAGAAAAAACGCTATGACCACAACCCCGCGATTGGGTGAGATGCTCAAGGTGCAAAAAGGTTGGGAAATAGCCGTTGAAACCGTATTAAGCGGATTATTTGAAACTATTTGTCTAGACAATTTGGACGCAGTCTTGTCTTCTGTGCCGAACTTTGAAAAAGGACAGCTCATTTTATTAGAGAAAGGCACGCTCTTAAAAGAACAAAAAAAACATTTGAACCTTGATCTACTCAGTCATCAAGTAGAAGCGGAATGGCCTGTACAAATTTGGTTAGAGAATATTTATTTGGCGGAAAATTTCGAAGAAGCTTTACGCGTTCGTCCACAATTAGCGGAACATGAATCGATTATAACCCGCCAAGGCGTGTGGATGGGAAAAAACTGGGTAAAAATAAATAAAGGCAAGCATGAAGAAGACAGCGTTCTATTACGTGAACGGGAATTAAAAGAACTTTCTGAACAAATATCCCAAGAAGAAAACAATATTGAGCAGTTACAAAATCTTTTGCGTCAACAACTATCAGAATTAAAGCTGGATGAAGAAGCACGCGATACGTATCATCAAAAATATCAAAAAGTGAGTATGGCTTTAACGGATTCACGCGCCAAATTAAGTGGTTGGCAAAGCCGGCTCAATGAATTAAGACATCAAAGTCAACGTCTGCGAAATGAATACAATGATATTACGCAACAAATTGATCCATTACAAATTATGATTGAGGAAAATATACAGCTCTCTACGAATTTACAAGCAGAAAATGAGCATAAGCAAAAAATAAAAAATGCAGTGTCTGCGGAAGGTGAATCCTATCGTCATGAATTAGAAATGATTAAACAAAAAACCAGTGAGGTGCGGCAACAAAGTGATGGCGCTTCACGACGTTTGGCTAGCATTGAAAATCAAATTGAATTGCTGAAACAAAGTGTAGCCAGAGAAGTCAATCAATTGGCGCAATTGCAGGAAAAACAGAAAGAACTCAATTTAGAATTAGCGGATACAGAAAATCCAATACAAAGCTACCAGCAATCCTTACAAGGACAATTAACTTTGCGGCTGGAAATCGAAAAACAACTGAAAGTCGCAGAGGCAAAACTGGCGGAAAGTCGTCAGTATCTTGAACAGCTCAGCAAAAATCAACGTTTGATTATTGAAAAACGTGACCAAGTTAAACAAGTCTTTCAAGATCTGCAGTTGGAATATCAAAAAGTGTTGACCCGTCAAGCCACCATAGTGGAACAGCTGCAAGAGCAAAATATTGCTTTAGAAGAATTATTACCCACTCTACCCATCGAAAATAACGCTGCGGACTTGCAAACACGATTGGAAGATATTTATGTTCGTGTACAACGTTTAGGCGCCATTAATTTAGCTGCGGTTGAAGAATATAAAAGCGTCAATGAGCGTAAGGAATACTTGGATAAACAACAAGCCGATTTAAATGAAGCACTGGATATTTTGAAGGGTGCAATTTTGAAAATCGATCGTGAAACCCGCACCAAATTTGAGGAAACTTTTCATCGAGTAAATGAACATTTCCAAGTATTATTTCCCCAAATATTCGGCGGCGGAAAAGCTTATCTTGAACTCACAGAGCCCGAATGGCTGACTGCAGGCATAATGGTCAAAGCGCAACCCCCCGGAAAACGCAATTCAACGATTCATATGTTATCTGGTGGAGAAAAAGCACTGACTGCAGTGGCATTGGTATTTGCGTTGTTTCGCTTAAATCCTGCGCCTTTTTGTATCTTGGATGAAGTGGATGCGCCATTGGATGATATTAACGTCGGCAGATTTTGTAATTTAGTCAGAGAGATGGCTAAAACCACACAGTTTATCATTATTAGCCATAATAAAGTTACCATCAGTATGGCGGAACATTTAATGGGCGTTACGATGCAGGAAGCTGGAGTTTCAAGGATTGTTTCGGTCAATGTTTCTGAAGCAGTCGCTATGGCTGTCACAAACTAGGTTTGTTTTGGTTCTGGGCATCGGGAAACCCGATGCTCTACATTTCGGGGGAGAATCGCGGTTCTCCCCCTTGCGATCCCTCATCGCGGGGGAAGGTTAATAAAAACGGGGAATGATATGCAAGGTATTTTTGCACTGGTATTGTTGTGTTTAGCATTATTGATTTATTGGTGGGGAGAAAATCATCGAAACCAAAAACGAAGAAAAAACTCAAGGCTATGCCTACTCCCATAGAAAACCCAGATGTGGTTTTAGGTTTAGCGCCAGAAAAACCTCCCCAAATTGAAGTTGTGGAAAAAACGCCGCCCAAAAAAATTGAACCATTACGCATTATGCTGTTTTTGCGCGCAAATCCTAGCCGCCCTTATGGCGGTTATGAATTATTACAGTCTTTATTGTCCTCAGGTTTACGGTTTGGAGAGATGAATATTTTTCATCGTTTTGAAACAGACAGTGACAAAATCCTATTTAGTGTGGCTGCTGCGACCTCCAGCGGTCAGTTAATACCTACCGATATGGGAACATTCAGCATGCTCAGGTATTAAGTTTATTTTTGACCTTAGAGGGCGAAAATCAAGGGCATCACCAATTTGACCTGATGTTAAAACCGCACGTCAATTAACGGAAGATTTGGCGCGGGGTTATTTTAGATGAAAATCAAGAACTGTTAACCGACGAAAAAGTACAATTGCTAGAAGAAAACATAAAACATTTTGAGTCCAGACAACAATCCCTGGAGCTAATCGTTTGACGGCGTCAAAAAAAATTATTGGACAAGTTGAGCGATTGAAAAAAGAGATTGAAGAGCATAATTATCGCTATTATGTACTAGACAGCCCTGTTATCACTGACGAAGAATATGATTTATTATTGCGCCAATTACAAGAATTAGAAGCGCAATATCCTGAACTGGTGAGTGCTAATTCCCCTACGCAAAGAGTAGGGGCCGCTCCTTTAAAATCTTTTAAAGAAACTCGCCATCAACAACCGATGCTGTCTTTAGAAAATGTTTTCAGCTGCAGAAGAGCTAACTGCTTTTGTAGACCGTATCAAACAACGATTACAAACCCATACGGCTATTCAATTTAATTGTGAACCTAAATTTGATGGCGTGGCGGTGAATTAATTTATAAAAACGGTGAATTTGTTCAAGGAGCCACCCGTGGAGATGGGTTTGTCGGTGAAGATGTCACCCAAAATCTGCGCACCATCAAAGCGATTCCGCTCAATTTGCGCGGTAAAAATTTTCCAAAATTATTGGAAATCCGCGGTGAAGTGTATATGTCTAAATCAGGCTTTGCAAAAATTAATCAGGAAGCGCTCGCAAAAGGCAGCAAAGTTTTTGTCAATCCGCGCAACGCGGCATCCGGCAGTTTACGGCAATTGGATCCTAAAATTACCGCTAAAAGACCATTGGGTTTTTTTGCTTATGCCGTCGGTATATTTGAAGGTGGACATTTACCGGGCCAGCAATCCGCCATGATGGAATGTTTTAAAGAATGGGGGTTGCCCATTTCCGAATATGCGGTGATGCTGGATGCAGAAGGTTGCGAACAATATTATGCAAAATTATTGAAAAAACGTGAGCAAATGCCGTATGAAATTGATGGCGTGGTGTATAAGGTCAATGAATTTAAATTACAAAATCAATTAGGCTTTGTTTTAGAGCGCCGCGCTGGGCGGTGGCGCATAAATTCCCAGCCATTGAAAAAACTACGCTGCTGAAAGCGATCGAATTTCAAGTGGGCAGAACAGGCGCTGTTACCCCGGTAGCTAGATTAGAGCCCATCTTTGTTGGTGGTGTTACTGCCAGTAACGCCACTTTACATAATTTTGATGAATTATATCGAAAAGATGTGCGCGTAGGTGACACAGTAATTGTTAGAAGAGCAGGTGACGTTATTCCAGAAATCGTTGGCCCAGTATTAGCAAAACGGCCGGAACATACCAAAAATATCCCTATCCCAAAACATTGCCCAGTTTGACAC
>CAVPCA010000031.1:0-10355 GCA_963702315.1 uncultured Pseudomonadota bacterium | reverse complement strand
ACGTTGTTACAGCCAGATTTCTGGTACCAGTGTGTATTTTTAAAAGAGTGGCTGATAAGCGAT
The DNA here is from genome assembly GCA_963702315.1 of uncultured Pseudomonadota bacterium. GTDB lineage: Bacteria > Pseudomonadota > Gammaproteobacteria > Coxiellales > Coxiellaceae > JAFEDN01. The sequence goes on along the minus strand of CAVPCA010000031.1, from coordinate 10,292 downwards.
TTTCGGGAGAAAATAGCCACGAGATGTTCAGATCTATTTGTATCGTGTATGGGCCTGGAGTCAAAACCTCAATCAAACTATGTGATACCATCGTTGAATGAGTATAAAATGAGTATATCATCTTCAATCTCTTCAAATTCCTGCGCCTTTTTACCTCCTCCTTTAGAGGATAAACCTCAGAAACAAATTCGTTTTCTTGAAGGAGAATTCAGTAAGGAGGGTATTAGTATAAAATTTGCTAATAATGATATTCGAAACAGGGTTATGAATGCACTTAAGGGAGATGATCAACCACAAACGCAAAACGATGACTGTATTTTTTTCTCTGCTGAAAATTGTTGGAAAGGCGGATTTCGTGCTTTTTTAACACTTTTTATGCTAGAAGAAAATCAAGAATTAATGAAACAAGCTGCGTGGTTGAATCGTCATGTTAGTGTTTTAACCACACCACCTGATATAGCAGCCCCTGAGCACACCGAACAATTTATGCAGAAGAAAGCCATCCACTGTGCAGATATCTTTTCAGGTTTTATAGATTTAAATCCAAAATTTAATCCAGCGCATGTTCAACTTGAAGGCGTCTTGGCTGATTCATCTGTTACAAGCACAAACACTTTAGGAATGGGTTGATTATGTATTTGGTCATGTTATGATTATCACCCGTCTGTTTAATCTATCACAAGGAGTACTCATGATTACGCAAGCAACTTATATTTGGATCGATGGCAGCGAACCTTCTCATACGCTTCGCTCTAAAGTTAAAATGTTGCCTCACCCCAAAGGGGAGATAACGCTCAACCATTTTCCTGAGTGGGGATTTGATGGGTCTTCGACTTATCAAGCACAGGGCAGAGACTCTGATCTTATTTTAAAACCCATTAGTTTTGTTAGCGACCCATTATCCGGCCATGAAGATTATCTGGTGTTATGTGAAGTATTAAACCCGGACCACACGCCTCATTCCAGTAATAAACGCCATCGATTACGTGAACTAATGGATAGATATGGTAAAGAATTCGATCCTTGGATTGGCTTTGAACAAGAATACACTTTATTTAGAGGTCAACAGCCCCTAGGTTGGCCAGATCGCGGATATCCCGCGCCCCAAGGGCCATTTTATTGTGGGGTAGGCGCTGACGAAGTGTTCGGCAGAAGTTTAGTTGAAGAACACGCCATGGCTTGTATTGAAGCCGGGATTATGATTCATGGCACCAATGCTGAAGTGATGCCGGGACAATGGGAATTCCAAATCGGTTATCGGGGCATTGAGTCTGAAAAAGCAGATCCTTTAACCGTTTCAGACCATTTATGGCTGGCCCGTTGGTTGCTATACCGCATTGGTGAAGATTACGAAATTAATGCTAAGTTACATCCAAAACCCGTCAAAGGAGACTGGAACGGCGCTGGAAAACACACCAATTTTTCAACCAGAGCGACTCGCGATCCCAAAACAGGAATGGACGCTATTCATAAAGCGATTAAGGCTCTGGAAAAAAATCATGCTAAACACATCGCTGTTTACGGCGCCGATTTAGAATTACGTTTAACCGGAAAACACGAAACGGCGCCCATGGACAAATTCTCTTTCGGCATCGCCGACCGCGGCGCTTCCATACGTATCCCCCGCTCCGTCGCCAATGCCGGCCACGGCTACTTCGAAGACCGTCGTCCGGGCGCTAACGCAGACCCATACGAAGTTGCCACCGCATTGATGGAAACGGTTTGTTCTGGAGAATAAATAGAATCGTTCCATAATAGAAATGTAAGACCTTAATAGGAATAGTTACTTCTGTCTATTTATTATGAAGGCTTATTAATGGCAAAGCAGAATCTCTATTTTGCAATCTATCTAATATCTTATCTAATGAAAACGTTTCTGAATTTTTATCAATAGTTAAAAGTTTTATATTATTAAAGAGAATTTCTTTGAATTCATTTTCATATGGATTATTTGAATCTGAAGTTAAAAAACTATAAATTAGTTCAAAAATTTTATAGGATCCATGCCCAACATTCTACAGAATGCCGTCCTTTACTATTAACAGACATTAAGGTCAATGGCACTACCTTAAGCGAATTTATTAAAATAGATACTACGTTCTTTTAATGTAAAAAGCTTTTATCTGATGAAACATATCGTTTACTATACGCCAATCTCGCATCTTTTTGTTCAGCGATTGATTGGAACAATTCGTCAAGAACTACTTGACCAAATATTCTTTTGGAATGCCAATGATTTGTAAAGAAAATTGGAAGAATTTCAACATTATTTCAATTTACATCGTGCTCACCATGGCATCGATGGCAAAACACTCTCACATTGTGCTAATGAACAACCGATTTCCCCAATTTCAATCAACCATTTTCAGTGGAAAAGTCATTGTCGCGGCTTGTTCCAAATTCGCGACAGACACGACGCCCACAATTAACACATCCGTGGTCGAAATCATCATTATTTCCTATTTGGATAATGACTCAATCAACTCTCTAGCACATTCCAGTGCTCTATCAAAACTTATAGGCGGGCGGATAAACTGCTCGTCACACAATCCCGGTAAGCTTGATCGCCAAACTGTAGGTGATATTGATAAAACTCAGGGTATAATAGTTGAAAAAGCTGAGGATAGGGACTCAAATGCTCATTGATATAGGCGTCTTTTTCCATGACCTGAATATGTTCAGGCTCATGCCCATAAATGTTTTCAGCTTTTCTTAAAAAATATAATGAATCATATAATACTGCCCGCATTTTTCCTTGAGGATTTTCCACAGAGTTAAAAACAAAAAGGTACCGCTGACCGGAACCAGTGAGCTTAGTAATTTTTTTAATAAACAATTTTAGACCGTATGGATTCTTGGGATTGCTAGGATCAAGAGCAAATGGATGGAGAATATTAAGTTGTTTATCTATACTTCCTTTTTTAATGAGCCATTCTACAGTGTCAAGCTCATGACAAAATTCAATGATAGACGGCTTATAATTTATTGAAAATTGATTTAATTTAATAACATCGGGATGGTTAAAATTTGAGTTATCCAATAATGATAAAAGTTTTTTTATTCGATTGTCGCCATTAGAAAATGCGTTCTTGATTTCATTCAATTGCCCTTGATGTGAAAAGGGAAACGCTGTCCCCTCGGCTCGCTTAGCTTTTTGATTCTGCGAGGCAATATGGCCATGATGTAATTCATGCCTTATATTCGTATTAAAAAAATCAGGAGAACTTATTAAATTAGTTGAAAACCTTAATTCATTACTGGCAGAGTCATATTGACCTGAGGTTAACATTTCTTGAGATCCAATCGCGTAGGACATTTCTGAAGGAGAAAAAAACCGAATAGCATTAAGCTGTCCCGCGAGTGATAACATTTTACAATGATTGAGTGGCTCATCCTTTAAATTTTCTAGGTGATCTTTTAAAAATTTTCGATTTTCAGTCCATAATGATTTATCATTTTTATAAATTTTTTTAGCGCCATCGGAACATAATAACTTTACGGGTTTCATCAAATCAAGAGTACTGTCACACACTTTCTTTTTTACGTGAGACGGTTTTTTAACAGAATAAGTAAAATGGTCCGTTGATGAAGGGAAACTTATGTCAGCGCTGATTAAATTCTCGCTATCTGTAGTTTCTTTTGAAGTCTGGCTAGCCTGTAAAACATTTATCAAAAAATTTAAAGTTAATAGAAAAACCCATGAATTGGCTCGAGTTAAATTAAGGATGGGGCTGATGATTTCTTGGGATTCGGTAGAACTTAATAAACATTCTTTAGGTTGAAAGCCTTTAAGCGGGTTAGATTTCGATTCAGAAAAGCGCTTAAATTCTTTAAAACGATAATTTTCATGTTTTCTCATTTGATTACGGCTTTGCCTAAAATCACTTGGCATGTTTGTCCTCTCTTTAGGGTTTTTTATTTATAGCTTGACCAATATCAATTTTACATTGTTCTTTCGAAAATTTTTCAAATGTTCGAATAAGGACATTATACTATAACACTATGCAATCTGTAAAGCCAGCAGCACTTTTAGTTTTCGTTATGCCAACTGACCATGAAAAAAGTTCTACCGAGTTTCGCAACTAGTTTAAAAATAAGCACTTTTTAAAATTATCTTTTCGATTTTCTTTCTTAATTTTTCTCTCTCAGCAATTCTCGGCCCATTTAAAGCAGGAAATGGTTTTCGCCTTTGCTTAACGGCTCGAGGCTCTATACGTCCAGGTCTATTACCCACCTTATTTTTAACAATTCAATAATTCAGCATACATCATCTTATTTCTGGTTTTATTTGAGTTTAAAAAATGCGAATAACGCATCAAATTTTTTAAATAAGATTTTAGACGTGGTTAATGCGGGTGTCATCTTGTAATCAAGCAATTTATCGTAGTAATCCCAATATTTTTCAATAAAGTCATCAAGAATTTTTCGATGTAACATAGAAACAGGATTTAATTTTTTATAATGCCTGCCATCATGGACCCAACAAAGCGGATGATAAGGAGTGATTTGGTTATATTGCGGAGCATCATCCGTCAGTAATAATTTAACTGCATCGGGTAATTCTCTATAAGCAGATATGGCTGTTGATTCCAGAATAATTTGTCGATGTGTTTGATGGCGCCTGTCATCTGGAAATAATTTGCCTAACAATAAATTTATTTCATCCCTATGCATTTTGCAATTAAAATAATTTTCCCGCAATAAAGTGAGCCATTTTTCTGGTAGGTGCATTTCTTTCATCATCAAAAATGATGCCTCATTAAATGTGAAATTTATATTTCTCTGGAAAAGTATATCTAATATGGTTAAACGATCTTTCTGAGGTCTGGTAAAATAAGCAGTATAAAATTCATTACAAAGAATATGCGCATAATAATTTTTACCATTCACACGTGAACCCGTATCATCCATTTGTTGATAAGAAGTAGATGTTAACCCTGCCTGAACAATGTCTTTTTTCTCTTGATGAAATTCATCATGGTTATCCGTCAAAAACGGGATACAGTCGCTTTCCCAATGAAAATTCCATGATCTAATAAATAGTCTACAATAGCAGATTCTGTCATTTTCGATTTGTAATATAAACTGATAATTTCCGTTTTGATCCCAGGGCCGAATTCACCAAAATAACCGTCAAGCAGAGGTGCGACGAATGTTTTTTTAAACGAAGGAGAATAATAAATTTCTTTTTTAAATTCGATATTGTTAGTCTTAATCAGAATGTCTTGCACAATAACAGGGTGATACCCTTTAAAAATAACGTCTATTGGCAATTGATCTTTGTCGATCCAGCAAAATTCAACTCGATCAACCTTGATCTTATTTTTCTTTTTAGATTTTTTGTTTTTCTTTTTATTCTTACGTTTTCTTTCTTTTTCAGAAGAGAAATTCTGATTTCCTCGCGTTTGTTTGCGGATGTCAGGTTTGCCTTGTTCGCCTTTTAATCGATTTATTTCATCCCGTAATTTTTGATTCTCTTCTTTTAATTGATCATTTTCACAAACAAGATTTTCAATCACATTTAGCAGGATTTTAAAAACAGACTGCACATTAGCATCTGCAATGGCTCAATAGCAGGGCTAACTTGTTCAATCACCTCTTTAACCTGGGTGCGATTCATTGGTTTGTCCTTACCCGTTTTAAATCCATGAACAGTAACATAACACAGGTTTTGAAAATGCATTTTGTCTAATATAACCTGTTTTAGGGAGTATTTAAATAAATTGGGGATCAGCAGAGGGATGTTCAGGAAATAAATAGCGCTAGTGTATCTTAAGAATACTGACAGATATTTTTTATTTTTGCGTGTACGATAATTTTATGTTCCATGTAAATCGAAAATTTATTGATCTGCACTTTGAAACTCCGAAAAAACTTAGGTATCCTCTGACAGGATTAGTTAAATCTAATCCTATCAGAAAAATAACTTTGGACATATGTGATTTATCTTTGTTGCGATCCTAAATTGTTAGGATCAATACTACTATTGCCTACAGATCGTTTAGAGCTTTTTTCTAATGATCGACACAGTATCGAATGTCCAATGAGTAAAGCAACAGAGGGTATAGATGAAGCTCCTTTATATAAAATCACGCCATGTCGTTTATCATATTCACGCTGTAATTTTGGATCATCATAACGATGTTCTTCAATATGTTTATCTTCTAACTGCCTTAATAGGGCTTCTAACTGCCTTAATAGGGCTTCTTCAGATATTAAACGTGACATAATAGAAGGAATTGGAGCCTGTGGTGCTAAAGGCTCTAAGATTAATTCCGTATATGGAAATTTCTTACGACCTGTTTTGGATAAGGATTTTAAAAGCAAGTTGGATTCCACTGTGTTTTTTTTATTCTCTTTCATTATGTCTTGCTCCAAAATGAGTTTAGAAGACGCAATAGCTTTAAACTCACGCAATGGAGTTTTTCCAATTTGTAAAACAACAAAGAGTTCACAGGATTTTATTCTAGCTTCAGACGTTTCAGATAACTGCCAAGATTCAACCGGTGAATAAATTCGGCCATTGCGGGAATCTATTGCTAATGAAGCTAATGTAGATGCACGTCTAATAATATCAGAATTAACTATTTTAACATCGGCTTCTTCAAGAAATTCCACGAGCTCAAGACACACATTTATTGACGTAGACATAAAATTACCTCCGTAAAGATGTGCGGAAGTGTGCTTGATTGATAATAGACCTAAAATTTTTCCTAATGAATCAATATTTGTAGATGGATCAATATGAGCTAGAATAGCTTTTTTATTTTGACTGTCGTATAAAGCCATTATAACGCAAGGCCCAGCGCCATATGTGCCTAATATAGGCCGTATAGAGGTAGCTTCGGCTACTGAATACTCACGTTGTAAAACAGTTGCAGCTTTTTGACTTTCAAAATCTACAGACTGGGCTCCCATTAATGGTTTCCTAATGGTTTCTAATTTTTCCTCATTTTCTGCTTGTAAGGTTTTTCCCAATTCTAAATATTTTTTAAATTTTTTAATTTCATCATGTCCCATTTCAGATTCATTTACTGAACTTCCATTATAAACACGACATTTTCCTTTGTACGGCTCCTTGTCCTCCACAACCCAAAGTACATGTGGCTCAATCCTTAAATAGTGATTTTCGCCATAGGATTGAACAATCCCTTCTCTATAATAGCCAAATGGATGAAAATATTCATTGTTATGTACTGCCAACATAATAGCTATTTCCTTTTTATTTTTATAATGTTAAAATTTAACCGCTGATTGATTCGACATGGCCATAAAAATAACGCCTTATTTAATGTTTCATAACTATATCAAAAAACAATCATTTTGACAAGATATTAGTCAAGAACAGCTTTCATACGATTAATCAAAAAGGAACAGAATCCAAAGATACTTTTATGACAACTGCTCAAACCGCAAAGAAATTAACAGTTAATTTTTTAGAATTTATACGTGATCGTATTGAAAAAAAATACAAGATGCCCACTTTAGCCAGTTTGATCGGTAAAAAACAAGAGCTCGCAGTATTAAACTCCTCTTAAAATATCCTTACCCCATAATATGGAGCGGATACAAAATATCTGTGAGGGCTACTTGTTTTTAGGAATAAAAGATACCATAATCTAACGTTGTAAGCGTTAGGTTGGTAGCTTATTGATTTAAATGAATTTAATGCTAAACTATTACAAGGTAACATTGATCAGTCAGGTCTATTTTCCGCATCTGGATCAGCTGCGCAAGGCGCCTACATATTTGAAATGGATTTTGGACTTTCAACGTTACCCGTCGAGCCTGGGATTTTATTAATTCGTGGCGCCCGGCAATATGGTAAAAAGCATCTGGTTCGAACAGCAAATTTATAAAACCATCCAGCAATTCAAAGGCGGAGCCGTACAAGACGTTTCTTTAGAAAATTTTTTATTGCAATAACGTAGGGCTACTTCGAAGACCGTCGTCCGGGCGCTAACGCAGACCCATACGAAGTTGCCACCGCATTGATGGAAACGGTTTGTTCTGGAGAATAAATAGGATTTTTATTGTACTAGGCAAAGGCTTTTCTTAGGTTTAACTAAATGATGGGTAGGTTTGGGTTTTATAAAGACCAATTTCATGTAACAATTCTGCATAACGCATTGTGTCCAATATAGCTTTAATATTTGATGAGTTATTGATAGAGTCAGGTTCCTTACGCGCCAGAGTTAGACCTGAGGGATAATCTTTAGAATTTTTAGTTATTGATTCAACAAATAAGGTTCCTAAATATTCCAACGTTATAAAAATTAAATCTGTCGGTAGTAGCGCTAATATGTCAACTGCTTCAAAAGCCGCTTGCTTTGCATTATCTACACTGCTTTGAAACTTTTCCTTGAATTGAGTGTTCCTGTCATGCAAAATTTTTTGATCAAAATAAGAATCTAAACAGAATAATTTTATATTTATCATCGAACAATTAATAATTAAGTTATGTAAAGAGTCTAGTTCTTGTTGATCAACACGACGGTGTAGGTTGAATTGTATGTCAAGCAAAGTGTGATTACTCTTTAATTCTTTAAGGAAATCTGTCCCTGTTCCATAACCATAAAAATGACCTAGAGACAAATGCACTAAACTTTTATTTTTGTTGATTGCTTTGCCAAGTTCATTCAACAGCATATCTGCATCTCTTCCCAGAGAGGACCCCAATAAACGTAGCGAACGTAAGGTATTATTTTTTTCTAACATTTCAGAAATATCTAATAATCCATCAAAAAGCATGTTATAACTTAAATCTATAAAATGTATAGTTTTATTTGTTGATAACATATTTGTAATCACTGAAATAACGTCATCATCAATCCAATTTCCTCTTAAACTTAATCCAGTTATTGTCTTATTTTCTATTAATGTATCTGTAATGAGTTGTATTTTTTTCTTTCTACTACTAAAAGTCTTGCCAATAACGTAATCTAAACTTAAAATTTTTATTTTAGTAAATTTTAAAATATTGCAAATAGCTTCTATTCCTTCATAATCAAGCTCCTGATTATAACTTAAATCTAAAGCATGGACGCTAATGTTGTTTTCTAGAGCTATTGCTAAATATTGCGCCATTTTAGAATTAATGTTTTTGGCCTTCAAACAAACAAATTTTTTGTTTTTGAGATAATTTCGTAATTCTTCAGAATTGGGTGATGGGCCCTTAAGTTCATTTATAAAATTTTTTAGTTCAGTCTCATCCAGGAAAAAGTTTTTCTGATTTATATACGGATAAATATCAGCTTCGTCCTCAATGCCAAACTTGGTAGGTTTCGTTTTTTCCTCTAGATCATAACTGATAAATTCTATTTCTTTCTCTCGCTTACTCATTGTTTGACCTTTTTTATGAATGATTCAATATACACAGCTTAGCAAATTCAACTTGTGCTATCAACACCCAAATAACGGTATCACCCATTAGCCACCGTTCGTCGCCAATGCTGGGCATGGTTACTTTTCGAGGGCCGCCGTATTTCACAGCTGCGCAAGGTGTCAGATTGTCTTCTGTGGCATGGAGGATGAGTTTGAGGCTCCTGACTTTGGTTTCGATTTTTTAGATTTTTGCTTAAGCGCATATCGATGCCTTTCTGATAAAACCCTGCCAAATTCTGTTGAACTTAATAGATTTTCCCACGTGCTTGCCTTGTTGATGGCAATATAAAAGTTTTCAGTAGGTTCGCGCCGTTTATGTGAGAAAAAATTATATTTTTTAGACCCATTGATTGGCCTTAAATTTATAATACCTTGTAAATCTCCTAGCTTTATTTCTTCAACAGATTTTCTATGAAATAAATCATGTATTTTTTGAATTCCAATCGGAATAGATGAAGAAAGCACACTTTGATGAGCCCAAAATGAAGAATCCAAAATTAATTCTGACAACGCTTTAGGTAGAGTCACATGCTTTGATTCTAAGCAATTTGTCATCACATTTTCCAGAATGGCCGGGGTTCTAAAATCATAATAATCAGGACTCTTTTTTTCTTGAAGGAGACGGCAAGCCCATAGCCGTCGCTTCTTGCGCAAATCTTTGATTATTTTTATATGCCAAAATATTTTGATGAGCAACAAACATAATCGCTTCTATAAAATCCTCTGAAGAGGCATTTTCTATGGGACGAAACCCAACAGAAATCTCGTCCAGGAAAGCTTCTAAATAACACCGATTTAAACCAAAAATGCTTCTACAAACGTGTCCGTGCAAAGGATTTTTAAACTCACTGAAGGTGTTTCTAATAAATTTGCAAGCGGTAGCAACGTGTAAAGCACAGCAATACATC
>CAVPCA010000030.1:0-6601 GCA_963702315.1 uncultured Pseudomonadota bacterium | reverse complement strand
CCGGTGCCGGGGAGTGTGTCTATGGTCACCTGGGAAGGTAGCCGACCGTTGTTAGTAGAAGTTCAAGCCTTGGTGGATGCCAGCCATCTCGCTAATCCGCGTAGATTAACCGTGGGCCTGGACCAAAATCGTTTATCAATGCTATTGGCTGTGTTACACCGGCATGGCGGCGTAGCCACTTATGATCAAGATGTATTTGTCAATGTGGTCGGTGGATTGCGTGTTTTAGAAACGGGTGCAGACATGGCGTTGATCTTGGCTGTGCTTTCGAGTTTGCGCGGCAAACCGTTGCCCACAGATTTAATCGTATTTGGCGAAATCGGTTTGGCGGGTGAAGTAAGGCCCATCGCCAGCGGGCAAGAGCGATTGCGAGAAGCAGCCAAGCATGGGTTTAAAGAAGCGATTGTGCCAAAAGCTAACTTACCAAAAAATCCGCTAGCGGGTATTACGGTGCATGGTGTTGAACGCTTGCAAGAAGTTTTGAGTCTAATCTGAAAAAATTGAGGAGAAGCGCATGTATGATAATGATTTAACGGTCGCTGGTTTTGACAGTGAGTTGTGGGCTGCTATTTTAGCTGAAGCACAACGCGAGGAACAGGTGATTGAATTAATCGCGTCAGAAAATTATGTCAGCCCTAATGTGTTGGCGGTACAAGGTTCTTTACTCACCAATAAATATGCAGAAGGTTATCCTGGCAAACGTTACTATGGTGGCTGTGAATTTGTCGATCAAGTTGAACAATTAGCAATTGACCGGGCTAAAAAATTGTTTGACGCCGCTTATGCGAATGTGCAACCACATTCGGGATCCCAAGCGAATGCGGCAGTGTATATGGCTTTATTAGAACCTGGCGATACCTTATTGGGTATGTCGTTAGCGGCGGGCGGCCATTTAACGCACGGGGCCAAAGTGAGTTTTTCGGGAAAATTTTATCAATCTGTAGCCTATGGGTTAGATGAAACAGACGATATTGATTACGATCAAGTGGAGGAATTGGCTAAGCTGCATAAACCAAAATTGATTGTCGCTGGTTTTTCTGCTTTTTCACGCCGTGTCGATTGGGAGCGTTTTCGTATTATTGCCGATAGTGTCGGCGCTTATTTTTTAGTAGATATGGCCCACGTCGCCGGATTAGTGGCTGCCGGTGTTTATCCTTCTCCCGTGCAAATTGCCGATGTCACCACCACCACAACGCATAAAACTTTGCGTGGCCCACGCAGCGGATTAATCCTGGCCAAAGCCAATCCGGAAATCGAAAAACGCTTAAATTCTGCGGTTTTTCCAGGGACGCAAGGCGGTCCGTTGATGCATATTATTGCCGCCAAAGCATTGGCGTTAAAAGAAGCCATGCAACCAGAATTTAAATTTTACCAAGAACAAGTGATTGCGAATGCCCGGGCCATGGCAACTGTATTTTTGCAATGCGGTTTTAATGTAGTTTCCGGCGGCACCGACAACCATTTATTTTTGGTAAGTTTTTTAAATACAGAAATTACCGGGCAACAAGCAGAAATTGCGTTAGGTAAAGCCAATATTACTGTTAATAAAAATACGGTCCCTGGTGAAAATCGTTCACCGTTTGTTACCAGTGGCATTCGCATAGGTACACCGGCTATTACCACTCGCGGATTTGGCAAGATTGAAGCAGAACAAGTCGCGCATTGGATGGTAGATATCTTAAACAATATTGAAGATGAAAGTTTTATCGCGAAAATTCGCTTAAAAGTTTTAGAATTGTGCCGTAATTTTCCAGTCTATGAGGAAGTCAGATAAAATGTACTGTCCATTTTGTTCAGCGCCGGATACGAAAGTGATCGATTCTAGATTAGCAGAAGATGGCATGCAGGTGCGCCGGCGGCGTGAATGTTTAAGTTGTCTGGAACGGTTCACCACTGTGGAAACGGCCACCTTAGTGATGCCGCATATTATTAAAAGAGATGGCCGCCGTTGCGTATTTAATCCCGATAAAATGCGTGAAGGGATTTTAAAAGCATTAGAAAAAAGACCGGTAACTGCCGCACAAATTGACGAAATTATTCGGCGTCTGAACCATAAATTACAGGCTTGTGGGGAACGTGAAGTTTCTTCACAAAGTCTAGGTCAATGGGTGATGGATGAATTAAAAGCGGTAGACGAAGTCGCTTATGTGCGTTTTGCTTCAGTTTATCGGCGTTTTCAGGATATTGAAGCCTTTCATCAAGAAATTCAACGATTAAAAGCGCATGGTAATCCCGATGGAAAATAAATCTAAACCTTCTCGTCACAGTAAACATTATGCGCGTTGTTGCGCCGTGCAAGCGCTTTATCAGTGGCATCATACCCAACACACCGTTGCTGAATTGATCGAACAATTTATGCAAGGTGAACATTTAAAACAAGCGGATAAAAAATATTTTAAAAAATTAGTGACTGGTGTGGTACAGAAGCAACCGCAGCTTGATACCTTGTTTTCCCCTTATTTAGATCGCCCATTAGATGAGTTAAATCCTGTCGAATGCGCCATCCTGCGTTGCCATCTATGAATTAGCTCATCACCTTGAATTACCCTACAAAGTTGTTATTTAACGAAGCGGTGGAAATTACCAAAGAATTCGGCGCTGAAGAAAGCTATAAATATATCAATGCCATCTTAGTCCCGCCTCCCCAAAAATACGCGAACACGAATACCAAGCAAAAAAAACTCAGTAAATTATCTTAGCTGAGATGTGGATGACAGAGAGGCTGTTTCCGGTTTTGGAAATAATACCTTGTTGAATTCACGCAACCAGAGTCTAAAAAAATTGGTGTAAGCATCTTTTGATCGATCGTAGCTAAAAAATCTGCTAACAGAATAATCAGAAACTTGTTTTATTTGCCGTCCTATTGCAGAGTAAATTAATGATAAATATTGATTCTTTGCAAAATCGTTTCTTGCCTCTTTGGCTTTGGTAATCAAATCTTTTATCTTGATAATTTCAGGAGATTTTGAATTTTCAAAATTTTTATTCCTATTTATCGCTAACGAAAATTTTTCCAATAATTTTTGTTGCTCTGCAACTTTTTATTTGATAATTGATCAAAAAGATTAAGGCTTTGTTTTAAATCTTTATCGTCGCTTCTCTCGTTATAATTAAATGCAGTCATACCCTTAATTAAGGCTCGAATTTGTCCCTCTTTATTATCGCCGTGGAATTTAAAATGTTCAACTGGAAATGGGTTGTTTTGTAAAAGTTGATAGATTTTAAATATCTGATTATTGTGTGTTCCACATCCAAAGAAATCTAGAGCTTTTTCCCAATAAGTTTTGGTATTGTCATAATTTTTGAAAAATTGTTCTTTGGTTTTTTTGCTATCATCAGATGATGCATAAAGTAAATTGCATAAGGTGATCCCCATGGAATAAATATCTGCTTTTTCGTTTGTTTTCATGGCGGGAAATTTATGTTCTTTAAACTGAAAAGAAGCTGCTATCATCTCTGGAGCAATGTATTGAAGGGATCCTTTTCTAAGATCGGGTTTTTTAAACACTTCATTAAAATCGTAGTCCACAAATGTAATTTTATGCCCATCGTACATCATATTTTTTGGCGCCAAATCGAGATGAGCTAATCCAAATTTTCGAAATTCAATGAGCGATTGAATAAGAGCTTTGGCGACTTCCAGGCGTTGTGTTACAGTCAGTGGATTTTTAAGGTAAGTTTCTAAATTGACACCTTCTGCTCTCGGTTCTATGGTTCCGAATTTGCGTACTGGAAAAGGATCTGAACTAGGGTTTAAAGCGGCTAAACAGGAGGGATTTTTTTTTGTACCTATAGAATCTACTTTTGAGTCTTGATGATAAAGTGGGTCAATTTTTTTTAGAGTAGCTCGCGATTGTGATGCAAAGTAACCTAATTGTTCACTATCTTCCCGAGACTTTGCTGTCTTAATTTTTAAAATCTCATCACAGCCAACCACTAATTTTTTATTGCCAGCACCGTCTTCGCTAACCCAAAAAGGATGTAAAGTATAAACTTCAGAATAATTTCCGCCGCCGATTTTTTGAGGGATTTTTAAATAGATTTGATTATTATATTTAATGACAGTAAACGGCAGTTTTTGCATTCCATTATTAGTTGGATACTCGCGATTTCTTTTATATACTTGGTTATCTCCTTTATCATTATAAAATTCAAAAAAATCAATAATGATCTGGATTTCTTTTTTTGTTAACCAAGGCGCTTTAATTTTTTGTGCTAATGGTGTGATTTGGACTTTGCGTAAAAAGAAAAAATCGAGGTAATTAATATGTTCTATCGTACATAGAACGGGTTCTCGTCCAGTCTTTTGATGTTTTTCATCTTCTTTTTCTTTGCTCTCTCTAAATGAAAAAACATCGTTTTTTGACCAAGTAAAAGGAATATGCGTACTAAAAGACCATTTTGTACTTTTATCTTCTATGCTTTTCTTTTCTTCGAAATGAAATTGATATTTTCCGCCCATAAATAATATTATGTTTGACAAATATTAAGACAACGTTAAACAAAATTCATGTATAATTGGGCTTTTACCAGAGGAAAAATTTGTGAAAAACGCCGCATTATATGTAACAGACCCGTCATTAATAGGTAACAAAATATTAGATCGATTAATGGGTTTAGTAAATCCTATGCCTCAACCAGTTTTGGCGAAAATGCTGTAGGCATGATCGTGCATTTAGATGGGGCAGAGGTTGAATGTAATTTCATGCCGCCTGAAGAATTAGGAGCGCATTTAGAAAGCTTTAGGAATTTTTCCTTAACGTACATTAAAGAAAATATTAGTCCTCAATACTTAAATACCCGGATCAATAATGTCCGCTTGGTTATTGGATGTGTTGCACATTATGAAGGTAATTACCTTAAAAAAGAATTTGCTGATTTTATGTAACGCGCCTATAACGCTGAGCTTAGGTCAATGCTGTTTTGTGGCGATGCATTATGGGATTTCGATGGCGAATGTCTGGCAGCATTACCACTGAATGACTGAGTATCTATAGTCATCGCGATGTTCATTTAATTATTAAAGAGATATTAAGACTCACCGACAACAATAGTATTGCCGCGTGTCATGGGGGTGTCATTTGGAATTATTCTCAAGCAATGGATGATTCGGCCTAAGGCCTTTAAAAAAATTTCACAAGGAATAATCCATATGCCATCCTGCAGTAAAGTTTCACTCCCTCGATAGAGTAATATGGCTTCAGCAGATGGGTAATCTTCGCGAAACTGAATGAGAGGCCTTAAGTCAGGCGAATGAATACGAATTGAATTTTTGACTTCGATGGCCCACAGTCCCAACGATCCATATACTACAAAATCTACCTCAACACCGGAACGTGTACGCCAATAATAAATTTTATGTTGTTTTGCTGTATAATCTCTCCAAGCTGAAAGATGTTGTGCCACCAATCCTTCTAATGCTGCGCCTTCTATTTCACTTGCACGGTCTAAAGGGCCAGAAGGGCGCAGAGCGCGAAATACTCCGGTATCAAATAAAAAAAACTTAGGATGCTGTACAAGTTCACGTTTTGCTTTACGAGTAAATACGGGTAATTGATAAGCAAGCAGTAAATCCTCTAAAATAGTTATGTAATTTTCCACTGTTTTACGTTTAACTTCACATTCTCTAGCGACATTCGTAATATTTAACTGCGCAGCATGAGAAAATGAAATAACCTCTAGAAATCGAGAAAAATTTTCTAAATTACGGACGAGGCCCTCCATCTGAATCTCTTCTTTCAGATATAAACCTACATACGTTTGTAAACTGGCCATTAAGTCAGTGGAAGCTAATAATAATGGCAACATCCCATATTCCAAGCTGGGTGATAGATTGAAAGCATTTCCTAATTCCGAAGCCATAAAAGGATGTAATAAGCATTTAAGAGCACGGCCAGCCAATAAATCTGCATCATGACGTTTTAATTTGCGTGCATTAGATCCCGTAAGATGAATTGCCATTGAGGGTTTTCAACGATTTGCTGGTGAACAATACTTAAAATTGCTGGTACTTTTTGAACTTCATCGATAATAACAGGTTGACGTACATCAGCCGTCTTCAACAAATCATATAAGCGCTCTGGGCGGCTGCTATAAGTACGTCGACAGATGGGTTTAAAAAATCCAATCGGAGTGCTCCGGGATACCTAGCTTGTAAGAAAGTTGATTTACCCGTGCCTCGTGGCCCAAACAAAAAAAAGCTCTGGATAGGGAGTGGCAACCAACGATCTACAAAGAGGTTAGACATAAATTGAGAATTCCTTTTTATACATATTTCTTAATTCTAACAAAATGGCATCGTAAATGCCATTTTGGGGTCGCAAAATGGCATTTACGATGCCGAATTTTTATTTTTTAAGGAGTGGAGGGCGATTTTAAAAGGGGCTTTAATAATTGACCGGTGTAGGAGGATTTGTGTTTAGCAATGGCTTCGGGGGTTCCGGTGGCGATGATTTGGCCGCCGGCTTGGCCGCCTTCGGGGCCTAAATCGATGATCCAATCGGCGACTTTGATCACATCTAAATTATGTTCGATGACAACAATGGTGTTGCCGCGCGAGCGTAAATCGTTTAATACCGCCAGCAATTGCACAATATCGTGG
>CAVPCA010000029.1:0-9770 GCA_963702315.1 uncultured Pseudomonadota bacterium | reverse complement strand
TCTAAAGCAAACTGATGTGCTCTTCAACCCCCGGGCGACTGAGTTACGCGCAGCGTTAAGTGGATTAACTGTACAAATTATCTCCTGAAATTCTGGCAAATTTGCGGCAAAACATTCTCAGGTCACGAAAATACCATCTAACTCATTGACATCCCATTGGCCTATGTTCTTCAACTTTTTTTAACTAAATTCTTTCCGAAATAAATAGCTATCAAAGGTACTCCGATAGAATCACTACAGCGCCGATGAGGGTGAGTGTATCAGGGATATGATTCCATAACACCCAATCAAATAAACCGCCAAAAATGACGATAAAAAACATCAAAGGCGGCATCAGCCTCACAGGCGCAGTTACGTAGGCTAATGCGGCCAAGACTTGGTAAATGGTGCCGAACACACCAATGCCTAAAAGCCACCACCAGATTTGCGCGGTGGGAGTTTGCCATTGGCATGCCGCAACGATACCGCTCACCATCGTACTCACTAAAAAATAATAAAACAACATCTGGGTCACACTGCTGGTTTTACTGACGATGCGCATTTCAACAATGGCTAACGCTGCCAGGATACCGGAAACCAAAGCAATGCAAGAAGCGGTCGAAAAAATTTGCTGACTGGGTCGCAAAATCAGTGCAATGCCAACAAAACCGATCAAGATACCCATCCCTGCTTTATACGGTGTTTTGGCTCCCGTTAACAGATAAGCAATGATTGGAACGAATAACGGCGCGGTATTATTGAGTAATAATGCGTTTACTAAAGGAATGAATTTCAGTGCATAAAACATTAAAAATAAAGCCAAGAGTGCTGATAAAATTCGAGTTCCATAGCGCCAAGGATTTTGCACTTTAAATCGAAACGAAGTATCGCGCATCACCCATGGCAACAATAAAATAAAACTCATCGCAAATCGAAAAAAAATGGGCATCGATGTCTGCGATTTGTCCCTGATTTTTTTCACAAAGACACTCATCACTGCGAAAGAGAAAGCGGAAATAATCGCAAATAGCGCCTCCCAACCGATATGTTGCCGATGATGATGAATGGCGACAGTATCTTTGCTCATAAATGATCACTATTAACAATGATGCAAAATTTCTCAAGCAATTGTATAGTGTTACGATGTTCCTCAATGGAATTTGCAGCACAGGCATCCTGTACAATACTCACCTGATAATCCCGATCATGTGCTTCACGAGCAGTGGTTTGAACGGCAAAATCTGTAGAAACACCACACAACATAACCTGTTGAATTTTTCTAGCTGTTAAAATGGCCTGTAACGGCGTAGCATAGAAAGCACTCACACGATGTTTAGTAATCATGACATCATTTTCTCTAACATCCAGATGGCTATCCAATGCCGTGCCCCAGGTATTCAGCTGCAACGCTTTCGCCTGTTGAACATAAGAAAACAATGGAGAGGTTGTAGGGCACTCCACATAATCTTGAGAAAACCCCACGCGGACAAAAATAACTAAAGCGTCATGTTGACGCGCCCACTGAATCGCAGCATTGGTTTTTGCAATGACGCTATTTTCAATGACCATTTTTGCATTGCGTGCGAGCTTCCCTTCAGGATGAATGAGGTCATTCTCTAAATCAAGAACGATCAAAGCGGTATTTGTGTGTGACATAAAAAATTCCTCAAAAAACAGTATAAGAATATTTTATATATTTCCGATATCCGCGCCATCACTATCGGTAATTTTTGGCAATGCTATAAATATCATTTATAGTATATGACATTATGGGCTATGAATTTATTGGTCTGAAATCCCTCAAAGTGTTTATCACTTTTTGTGGACTATTTGAACATGTCCAAAACCGCTGAAATTTTGCATCTGACGCAACCTGCGGTTTCCCACCATATCGGCCTGCTGGAAAAGCAGTTTAAAACGATGTTAGTGGATAGAGAAGTGCGGCCCCTGGTGTTAACCCAGGCCGGTAGATTGCTGAAGCAGCGCGGAGTACAGCATTTAGCAGAATTAAATACCACAGCACAAATGCTGCTTAATAAACAATTTGAATTTATTGCCGATTTGAAAATCGGTATTTCAGAATTATTAGCGGATTTGGCCTTGGAAGCCATTGGCGGACAATTATCGCAGATAGCCGAGCACTTGACGATCGAATCAAGCAAGTCGTCAACTTTATTTGAAAAATTACTGAATCGTGATTTAGATATTATCATCACCTCCAAATCAGGCGAAAACTATCCAGATTTAGAAAGCAAATTGATTTACCAGGAACCCATTGTTGGAATTTACAATTCAGCACTTAAAAACAGACCGAAAAAGAAATCAGAATTACAAGAACTAATTTCTAGGAAAATAAATTACATAGAATTTATGCCCAGTTTGACTTTAGGCATTGCTTTAAAACAATATTTCTATCGCCTAAATTTAATTCCTACGAGTAAAATAAAAGTAGATTCAGCGAAAAATGCACTGTTATTAATTAACAGCTTACCCTGTTGGGGGATTGGCATCCCATTAATTATGGACAAATTCAAATCTGATTTAAAACACATACAAATTTTTGATCTCCCAGAACCTTCCGTTGATAGCACCTGGCATTTAATTTATCGACGTCACGAATATAAAAACGCAGCTGAGAGGATAGAAACCATTTTACGTAAATTTCTAAATCAGCTTTAACTTTTTTTGAGTTTTTTAATCAGCGCTTTAATCTTATCAGCTTCTTTCTGATAATCTTTCCATGAATATAACTTCACTCCTGACTAAGGCTTGGCAAATCATATTGCCGTTAATGTCTACCACTGCTCGGTGAGCCAAAAGCCAATCATAACCTAAGATTCCCTCAATAGGCATTCCAATCTTCACATTCTTTAAATCCATCACCATGATTTCTTGAGGAGAACCAGCAAGCGAAGCGATTGAAATTTTATTGCCCTTGACATAAGAAAAATTAACATTACCACCTCCACCACCTTTGCCAACTTGTTCATTAGAAGATACTTTTAGACCTAGCTTCTTGGCGTAATCTGCTGAAAGGATTGTTTTAGGTACTCCAGTATCCAGTAAGAAACGTATGGGCTGATTGTTAACTTTACCTATAATAGTGACATGCCCTGAGGGAGCACTTTCTAAACTAATTTTTTGATATCCTGCTGCAGATAATCGGTGCTGATAATCATTATTCCGTTGCGTCAAATTTTTATCTTTTGCCAGAAAATAAAGACGCTGGGCTGATACATCCATAATAGCATGATATCGGCGCAGAAAATCCATACCTATCAATCCAACAACTGGTTGACTAAATTCAGCCTCCATAAATGTCAAATCCTGAACTAATGCTACTGTATTAACAGCAGAAAAATTAGAAAATTTCATAACTGGAATAACAACGCTTTTGGGCTCATGCAGCACACCATCTGCACCAGTGGACAACTTTTTTCTTGCAAGGACGTAAGGTTTGAATTGATTTGTTAAGGAAATTTTTTCATCAACCACCGTATCTGTTGCACCGGTATCTAACGAAAACAGTCCCTTACCGTTATCAGTAAAAATGCATTCCACAAAAGGGGAAAAAGACACAGCAGACTTGCCATTTTGCACTAACCGGATAGGCATTTCTTGGTAGCCCTGTTTTAACAGAACAGTTGATAGATTTAATTTATTAGCTAATGCCTCATTAGCGAAAATAAATAAAGATGGTAAGAATACCAAAAAAAAGTGATATTCCGTATTTTAATTGTGTTTAACATCATTTTGTACTCCAAATTATTTATTACTGGGATTATTCCGGTTTATATTCCAGTATATCCCCTGGTTGGCATTGCAAAAATGCACAAATATTATTTAATGTATTGATACGTATTGCTTTAGCTCTCCCATTTTTTAAAATGGATAAATTTTGTTCTGTGATACCAATTGCTTCAGCAAGTTCCTTCGAGCGCATTTTTTCTTTGAGCCAACATGACATCGACATTGATTATAATCATGGTTGTTTCTCATTAATTTAAATTGTCAATGATTGTTCTTCGTGTAAACGACAGCCTTCCATCATTATCCAGGAAATCAGGATAATCATAAATGCGGTCAACAGCACGGTAAGATTAGTTCCCGAGAAATTAACAGTTATTGTCCGAAAACCTGGAGGATTACCCATGGTTAAAATCAGAGAAAGCAGACCAGAACAAATGATATCAATCAATTGATAAGTCATTAAACAGTAGCCGATTTTTTTGAAGTATTTTACATTTTGAATCGAGAATATCACGCCTTGTTCATACAGTTGAAACAGCCGAATTAAAAAATATAAGACACACTCAATCAATACCAACGGAATCGCGCCAACCAACATGCCATAAAATTTGGTGGGGAAATCCAAAGGATGCATAATTTTGATCCCTTTGGGTAAAGCATTCATGAAAAACCCAAACCCACCAGAAACATCAGTACCGCCAGGGTGAATCCAGGAAACTATATGCATTAACGGCGCCAGCACTAGAAAAATAACAAATGCCCATCGAAAAATTGCACTGGTTTTTCTAATTTTGATTGAAATATTTGCCATAGGGACCCACTTAACAGTCAACTTACACAAGTACTCACATTTTACAAAAAATTATTATCGAAAGTCAATAATTTTTTATTAAAATACATCTCCCTCAGTCGGTTTTAGCAACCAAAAAACAGTTGCTTTCTTGAAATAGATACCGACTTAGTCACTTACGAAGCCACTATTAGAAGATTTTATACTTTACTTGCGATATAATGGGTTTTTAAAGACGGTTTCTACAAAACACACGTAGAGGTAATAAAGGTTATGAAATTATCATTTTTTTATTTCGCTGGTTTATGTTTAAGTAACTTGAAAATAAAAAATATTTTCCAACATTCAGTTTTTACTTAAACATAAACCAGCGAAATAAAAAATGATAATTTCATAACCTTTATTACCTCTACGTATCCTTTGTAGAAACCGTGTTTAAAAACCCATTCATAATTTAGAGTAAAGTATAAAATCTTCTAATAGTGGCTTCGTAATTAGACTAAGTCAGTTATCTATTTTCAAGAAAGCAACTGTTTTTTTGGTTGCTAAAACCGACTGAGGGGGATATGTGTTAATAAAAAATTATTGACTTTCCGATAATAATTTTTTGTAAAATGTGAGTACTTGTGTAAGTTGACTGTTAAGTGGGTCCCTATGGCAAATATTTCAATCAAAATTAGAAAAACCAGTGCAATTTTTCGATGGGCATTTGTTATCTTTCTAGTGCTGGCGCCGTTAGATTCATTATAGTTTCCTGGATTCACCCTGGCCCACTGTCTTCTCATCAGTTCGGTTTTTCATGAATGCTTTACCCAAAGGGATCAAAATTATGCCGCCTTATATTTTTCCCACCAAATTTTATGGCATGTTGGTTGGCGCCATTCCGTTGGTATTGATTGAGTGTGTCTTATATTTTTGATTCAGATATTTCCAACTGTATGAACAAGGCATAATATATACATTAGAAAATGTAAAATACTTCAAAAAAATCGGCTACTGTTTAATGACTTATCAATTGATTGATATCATTTGTTCTGGTCTGCTTTTCTCTGATTTTTAACCATGGGTAATCCTCCAGGTTTTCGGACAATAACTGTTAATTTCTCGGGAATAATCTTTACATACTGTAGGGCACATTCATGATTATCCTGATTTCCTGGATAATGATGGAAGGCTGTCGTTTACACCCAGAACAATCATTGACAATTTAAATTGATGTAGGAAAACAACCAGTGATTATAATGAATGCAAATATCAGTATTCCAGCTAAAAGAAAAAATGCGATTGGTGGGGGTCCCTGAAGTATATGATTATGCACAGAACAAAATTTATCCATTTTAAAAAATGGGAGAGCTAAAGCAATACGTATCAATACATTAAATAATATTTGTGCATTTTTGCAATGCCAACCAGGGGATATACTGGATAGTATGAACCAGAATAATCCCAGTAATAAATAATTTGGAGTACAAAATGATGTTAAACACAATTAAAATACGGAATATCACTTTTTTGTTGGTATTCTTACCATCTTTATTTATTTTTGCTAATGAGGCATTAGCTAATAAATTAAATCTATCAACCCAACTGTTAAAACAGGGCTACCAAGAAATGCCTATCCCAGGTTCATACAATATGGCAAGTCTGCTGTGTCTTTTTCCCCTTTTGTGGAATGCATTTTTACTGATAACGGTAAGGGACTGTTTGAGTTAGATACCGGTGCAACAGATACAGTGGTCCATGAAAAAATTTCCTTAACAAATCAATTCAAACCTTACGTCCTTTGCAAGAAAAAAGTTGTCCACTGGTGCAGATGGTGGGCTGCATGACCCCAAAAACAATGATATTCCAGTTATGAAATTTTCTAATTTTTCTGCTGTTAATACAGTAGCATTAGTTCAGGATTTGACATTTATGGAGGCTGATTTTAGTCAACCAGTTGTTGGATTGATAGGTATGGATTATAAGCACCGATATAGGCATGCTATTATGGATGGGTCAGCCCAGCGTCTTTATTTTCTGGCAAAAGATAAAAATTTGACGCAACCTTCGGAATAATGATTATCAGCACCGATTATCTGCAGCAGGATATCAAAAAATTAGTTTTGAAAGTACTCCCTCAGGGCATGTCACTATTATAGGTAAAGTTAACAATCAGCCCATACGTTTCTTACTGGATACTGGAGTACCTAAAACAATCCTTTCAGCAGGTGGCGCCAAGAAGCTAGGTCTAAAAGTATCTTCTAATGAACAAGTTGGCAAAGGTGGTGGAGGTGGTAATATTAATTTTTCTTATGTCAAGGGCAATAAAATTTCAATCGCTTCGCTTGCTGGTTCTCCTCAAGAAATCATGGTGATGGATTTAAAAGAATGTGAAGATTCAAATGCCTATTGAGGAAGTCTCAGGTTATGATTGGCTTTTTTCTCAGCCGAGCAGTGGTAGACATTAACAGCAATATGATTTTTGCCAAGCCCTAGTCAGGAGTGAAGTTATATTCATGGAAAGATTATCAGAAAGAAGCTGATAAGATTAAAGCGCTGGATTGAAAAAACTCAAAAAAAGTTAAAGCTGATTTAGAAGTTTACGTAAAATGGTTTCTATCCTCCCAGCTGCGTTTTTATATTCGTGACGTCGATAAATTAAATGCCAGGGGCATATCAACGGAAGGTTCTGGGAGATCAAAAATTTGTCCTGTGTTTTAAATCAGATTTGAATTTGTCCCATAAGTAATGGGATGCGATCCCCGACAGTTTAATCATTTAATAATTTTCATTTTTCGGCTGAATATTACTTTCATTTTACTCGTAGGAATTAAATTTAGGCGATAGAAATATTGTTTTAAAGCGATGCCTAAAGTCAAACTGGGCATAAATTCTATGTAATTTATTTTCCTAGAAATTGGTCTTCTTTTTCATTATTTACTTTTTCGGTCTGTTTTTAAGTGCTGAATTGTAAACTCCAACAATGGGTTCCTGGTAAATCGATTTCCTTTTCTAAATCTGGATAGTTTTCGCCTGATTTGGAGGTGATGATAATATCTGATCCACGATTCAGTAATTTTTCAAATAAAGTTGACATTCAATCATCAAGTGCTCGGCTATCTGCGATAATTGTCCGCCAATGGCTTCCAAGGCCAAATCCGCTAATAATTCTGAAAATACAATTTCGAATCGGCAATAAATTCAAATTGTTTATTAAGAGCAGCATTTGTGCTGTGATTTTGATTCTACTAAATGCTGTACTCCGCGCTGCTTTTGCAAACAACAGGCCTGGGTTAAACACCAGGAGCCACGCTTCTCTATCCACTAACATCGTTTTAAACTGCTTTTCCAGCAGGCCGAGATAGTCGGAATCAGTCGGATACATCAGATGCAAAAATTTCAGCAGTTTTGGACATGTTCAAATAGTCACAAAAAGTGATAAACACTTTGAGGGATTTGAGCAATTCAATAAATTCATAGCCCATAATGTCATATACTATAAATGATATTTATAGCATTGCCAAAAAATTACGCAATTTTCAGTGATGGCCACACAGATATCAAAAAGCAGAAATATATAAAATATTCTTATACTGTTTTAAGAGGAATTTTTTATGTCACACACAAATACCGCTTTGATCGTTCTTGATTTAAAGAGAATGACCTCATTCATCCTGAAGGGAACTTCAGCAGCACAAATGCAATGCAAAAATGGTCATTGAAAATAGCGTCATTGCAAAAACCAATCGAGTTCAGTGGGCGCGTCAACATGACGCTTTAGTTATTTTTGTCCGCGTGGGGTTTTCTCAAGATTATGTGGAGTGCCCTACAACCTCTCCATTGTTTTCTTATGTTCAACAGGCGAAAGCGTTGCAGCTGAATACCTGGGGCACGGCATTGGATAGCCATCTGGATGTTTGAGAAAATGATGTCATGAGTACTTAAACATCGTGTGAGGGCTTTCTATGCTACGCGGTTACAGGCTCTTTTAACAGCTCCAACCCCTCAACAGGTTGTGTCGTGTGGTGTTTCTACAGATTTTGCATTTCAACCCACTCCTAGTAGAACACACATGATCAGGGATTATCAGGTGAGTATTGTACAGGATGCCTGTGCCTGCGAGTTCCATTGAGGAACATCGTAACACTATACAATTGCTTGAGAAATTTTGCATCATTGTTAATAGTGATCATTTATGAGCAAAGATTCTGTGGCCATTCATCATCATCGGCAACATATCGGTTGGGAAGCGCTATTTGCGATTATTTCCGCTTTCTCTTTCGCAGTGATGAGTGTCTTTGTGAAAAAAATAGGGACGGATTGCCGACATCGATGCCCATTTTTTTTCGATTTGCGATGAGTTTTATTTTATTGTTGCCATGGGTGATGCGCGATACTTCGTTTCGATTTAAAGTGCAAAATCCTTGGCGCTATGGAACTCGAATTTTATCAGCACTCTTGGCTTTATTTTTAATGTTTTATGCACTGAAATTCATTCCTTTAGTCAACGCATTATTACTCAATAATACCGCGCCGTTATTCGTTCCAATCATTGCTTATTCTGTTAACGGGAGCCAAAACACCGTATAAAGCAGGGATGGGTATCTTGATCGGTTTTGTTGGCATTGCACTGATTTTGCGACCCAGTCAGCAAATTTTTTCGACCGCTTCTTGCATTGCTTTGGTTTCCGGCATCCTGGCCGCGCTAGCCATCGTTGAGATGCGCATCGTCAGTAAAACCAGCAGCGTGACCCAGATGTTGTTTTATTATTTCTTGGTGAGTACGATGGTCAGCGGCATCGTCGCGGCAGGCCAATGGCAAACTGCCCACCGCGCAAATCTGGTGGTGGCTTTTAGGCGTTGGCGTGTTCGGCACCATTTACCAAGTCTTCGCCGCATTAGCCTACGTGACTGCGCCCAGTGAGGCTGATGCCGCCTTTGATGTTTTTTATCGTCATTTTCGGCGGTTTATTTGATTGGGTGTTATGGGATCATATCCCGGATGCACTCACCCTCACCGGCGCTGTAGTGATTACTGTCGGAGTACCTATGATGAGCTATTTATTTCGGAAAGAATTTAGTTAAAAAAAGTTGAAGAACATAGGCCAATGGGATGTCAATGAGTTAGATGGTATTTTCGTGACCTGAGAATGTTTTGCCGCAAATTTGCCAGAATTTCAGGAGATAATTTGTACAGTTAATCCACTTAACGCTGCGCGTTAGACTCAGTCAGCCCGGGGGTTGAAGAGCACATCAGTTTGCTTTAGAA
>CAVPCA010000028.1:0-13305 GCA_963702315.1 uncultured Pseudomonadota bacterium | reverse complement strand
GGGCAGACGTTGATATTAACAACACGATTAGGCAGAGTTGATACGGGCGGGGGAGAAGCTAAAGGGATCGATGGGTTGCTCAGATCTTGGGTGTTTATTCGTTTGGCTCAGGACTAGTCGACCACCCGCAGGACTCTAGTTCCCGCCGCAACGGTTATGGGACTTTGGTGGGATCGGGGGGAGGATGGAAAGCCGAATTAGGAGAGCTTGTTCGATGACATCCTCCCGACGAGTGTATGGTGCCAAGAACTCCAGGAGCAAGAATGCCATCTGCGAATGCCATGTGCCCGATAGACCAAAGACCCCGAACAGGGGGATTGGGAGCTGACATGGGAACTAAACGGCGATCGATCAGTGAATCAAAAATGGCGGGCGCTGTCGACGACAAAATAAACGTTGCGCCAGCAAAACTTCCACCCGGCCAGGTCACGACGTGGTGCACGCAAAGGGCGAGAATATTTGATATCAGGCTTCACGGGCGCAGGGTCGCACACTGTACCTGTAATCCAGCAAATGGCGCTTGTTTCGCTGTTTCAGTTAATATTTTATCAAGATCTTCTGAATCCATTTTTTCGGTTTTCTTAACGCGT
The DNA here is from genome assembly GCA_963702315.1 of uncultured Pseudomonadota bacterium. Classification (GTDB taxonomy): domain Bacteria; phylum Pseudomonadota; class Gammaproteobacteria; order Coxiellales; family Coxiellaceae; genus JAFEDN01. The sequence continues at coordinate 12,715 of CAVPCA010000028.1, read as the reverse complement.
TTAATCTCGATCAGTATCGTCGGCTTCGATAAATCATGGGAATAAATCATATAATCATATCGCCCATAGCCACTTTCTCGATTGGATTTGATTTCGTAATTTTTATCGTAAATAGGCTCGCTGTCGCACCGACCATAAAACCGTGATAAAACGCTTCCGGGTCTTTCGACGTATCATGGACACTAAAAGTCTCTTCCACTAAATGACGAAAATCCATTTCAAAAGCAGGAAGATTTCCACCAACAAATGATTTAAAAAACTTTCAAACCATTCAGGACCATAACCATTTGATAACCATTCTTCGATAATTCGCTGGTACAATCCTCGCACTTCACGGTTGGGAATCACCAAAGTGCAATAAGGGCCTCTTTCCGTGTCTCTCACCTGAATGACTTTTAAATAACCCGACATTAATAACAAACTCCAGGCGGCTGAATCATTTCTTTTCAAATCCCCAAACACCATGTTTTCATCAATCAATTTCTCTAAGGGTTTTCCTGCTAATAAGTCCTCAAACTGGGTCCGAAAACTTTCACTGGCATGCGTTAATAAATTTTTTATCAAGTCATTACCACTGGTGTTGATCCAATAGGGTGCGAGCGCGCCTTCTTCGCTAATGCAATTGACAATAGACCATGGGTTATAAATCATCCATTTGCCGGCCTGATAACCATTATACCAATCACGAATTTCTTCAGATTTTTGATTCCAATCCAGCCTTTTGAAGCAAAATAGCCACTTCTTCTTCCGTAAATCCAAAATATTGTCCATAGTGGGATTTTAGCAATGAATAGACTTTTAAATTATTGAGTCCTGAAAATAAGCTTTCTTTAGCAACTCTTAAAATCCCGGTAATCACTGCGCGTTCTAAATAAGGGTTAGTTTTTAACGCCTCGCCAAACATACCTCGCATCAAACCAATCATTTCTTCGTAATAACCATGTAGATAGGCTGATTGAATCGGTGTGTCATATTCATCGATTAAAATCCAGGATTTAACACCGTGGTGTTGATATAAATAGTTCGTTAAATTTTTAATCGCAACTTGCAACATAGCTAAATCTGCTTGCGCATTCAAGACAGTGTTATAAAAAGTTTTATCAGCATCACTAAGCTTCGAATCTGACAATAAATATTGATGTTCTTTATATACTTCTGCCATTTTCATTTGCATATTGCGTAAACTGTGTTCAAAACTGTGATCTTTAACACCTTTAAGCGTAATAAAAATGACGGGGTAACGTCCTTGATGACGCATATAAGCCTCACCAAGTTCAGAAATTTTAAGTCCATTAAATAAGCCTTGAGTAGGTTGACCATAGACTTCTGCCGCGAAAAAATGATGCAGCATGGATAAATTTAAAGTTTTTCCAAAACGCCGTGGACGAAGAATTAGAGAAACTTTATTCACATCATCGTCTAAAACTTCTTTGATAAATAAGCTCTTATCGACAAAATCAAATCGCTTGTCTATCAGCTCTTTAAAATTTTCATAGCCTAAAGGTAACCGCATCATTTTCCTTTATTATTCTTTAATTATAGACAGCCAAAAATATCGGGATTATCCATATTGCATCGACAATCCCGATTCGTCTCTGCCTTTACACTTTGTTTAAATCCTGAAACCGCAGCAATTGCCGATGGGCTAGATCGACTAAATCATCCAGCAAAGACAGATACTGATGTTGAGAATGTGATGGTAATGACGTTAAGTCAGAACCTATGGTCACAATCTGCAACATTGCTCTGGCTTTCTCCAGACAATCTTCGAGGATTTCTGAGGAATTTAAACCTCGGTGTGAAGGACAAGACGACTTCCGAATTATCGGATACAATGCTTTTAACCATATCAACTCCCTGGTTGGTTTGGCCAGTCTCGGCGCCGTGCTTTGTACCACTGCGTCGGGACGCTTCAACAAGGTCTCCATCGCGCACTTCGCAAGAAGCAGATGGAGACCACCTTAAATAATAACCCTTGCGAGTTATTATTCTTGACCACTTTAACAGAACTTTTTGTACGAATCAAATGTTTTATCCCTGAGAAAAGAATATTTAATCTGAAAAATTTCTGGAAAATTAACAGTACTATTGTTAATATTACGTTATATTGACAATAGCGATGTTAAAAAACATGTACTCGAGAATTTTAAATTTATCTAACCTTTTGAATAAAAAGTCTTTTTTTCTTTTCGGCCCTAGGGCTACGGGGAAATCTTTTTTAATTCGACATCAATTTTCCCACGATGTGCCCGTCATTAACCTTCTGCGCTCTGAACTCTATTTATTGTTAAGCGCCAAGCCTCATCAACTGGAGCCGATTATAAAGTCCTATAAAGAGCATCAATTAGTGGTTATTGATGAAGTACAAAGAATTCCGATGTTGCTCAATGAGGTTCATCGTCTTATTGAAGAGCAACAGATTAAATTCTTATTAACCGGGAGCAGCGCCAGAAAGCTGCGAAAAAACGATATTAATCTCCTTGCGGGTAGGGCGTGGGAAGCTCATTTATTTCCGCTCACCAGTAGAGAAATTCCAGATTTTAATTTAGAGCGTTATCTGCTTTACGGCGGATTGCCACCGATTTATGGCAGCGAGGAGCCGGAAGAAGAACTGGTGGCTTACGTAGACACCTATTTGCGCGAGGAGATTCAAGCAGAGAGTTTAGTTCGGAAAATCCCGGCATTTTCTCGATTTTTATTAACTTCCGCATTAACTTCCGGCCAAATATTAAATTTCACGGCTATTGCCAGTGATAGCGAAGTACCCACCGCCACCGTTCGGGAATATTATCAAATTTTGGAAGATACATTTTTAGGATTTTTAGTACCCGGATGGACGAAATCTTTAAAACGTAAGGCTATGAGTAGCGCTAAATTTTATTTTTTTGATTTAGGCGTTCGCAACACCTTAGCGCAAATTAAATCTTTGTCACCGCAAACGGAACTTTTTGGCCAGGCTTTTGAACATTTCATCGCCTTAGAAATCCGTGCCTATTTAAGCTACCGCCGAAAACGCGAAGCTTTAAATTATTGGCGCACCCTGCATGGCCAGGAAGTAGATTTTATCATCGGCGGCAGGGTGGCTATTGAGGTAAAATCCAATGATCGAATCCATGAAAAACATATCCAATCGTTACGTCTTCTAGCTGAGGAACAAATTTGTCAGCGTTATCTTCTAATTAGCTTAGACCCCATTGCCAAACGCTACGGTGATATTGAAATCATGCATTGGCGCGTGTTTTTGGATCAATTATGGGGTGACCAGATTATCTAATTGTGTCTTAGCCTTGGGTCTGTTTACAATTCTACTATGCCGGGCATAAGGCGTTGATTTTCGGAGCGAAGCTGCTCATTTATGGCATGTAAACTGCGCTGCGGTGCTCGAAAATCAACGCTTTCAGCGAAGGCCTAGCGAATTGTAAACAGACCCTTATCAAAAAAGTGATTATTTATTTTCTGCCTTGAATTATCCATTCTGATATCGTTTCTAGCGAGACTCCGTATATTTTCTGAACATGCCGCATGTTTTCTACAGCCATTCGAGTATCCTGAAGATAAGAGGCGTTTTCACTTGGCGCCAAATCAGCAAGCCCAGACAGTTGCTTTGATATTAAAAGAATCAATTTTGTGTACATCAGAAAACCTATCTACCTAGATTGTAAACGAGTTAATTTAGCGGAAACACACCTTTTTTGACAAGTTTTCGTCGCGTCGCGCGTTGCCCACCTTAATAAATCCTTAATAAAGGAATGATAAGATGGCAACGCACAGGGATTATATTATAGAAACACAAGTGTAAGTGCTTAATTTACAAAGGGATTCTAATAAAAAATCATAATAAAAGAGATAAATAACATGCCTATTAATGCTGATTATTATTATAATGATGCGATCCAACGTGCTAAAAAATCCAGCATCATGAAAGTTAACCACCATTTTTCTAATAAAGAATTTGATTTAAATGAAGCGTTTGTAGAAGTACAAAAACAAAAATTATCTTTGAGCGCTGTATTTAGAAGATGGAAGGATCAAAACTATAAGGAAACTAAAGATTCTTCACCTTGCCAAAAAGCATTGGAAAAATATTTACCCCATATTCAATTTTATCATGAATATTTGTCTTTTTTAAAAAACCAAGGTCATAAAAAAATTACAATTCCTTATGCGCTTACTCTATTTTTAAAAAATGAATGTGGTGCGATAGAGCATTTTTTTCCAAAAAAAGAAATAAATATAGCTTTAGAGTTGGATAATGCGAGTTCATTTATAACTTTGATCAACGACAATGTAAAAGCACTGAAAAATCCGTCTTTTAATCCTGATGAATTTACCACTACATTTGGGATGAGCGAGCACTTGTCCTTGTTTCCAGAATATACTCAACGTTTTTTGAATATTTTGAAATCATTTAAACTTCCTCGTTCCACGGAAGAACTTAGAAGCTTGATGACAGAAGCATCAAAAGACACAAACGGCACCCATGTACTGAATATTCTTAAAGTAAGAGTTTTTACACTATCTAAAAGGATGTTTAATAGTTTAGCGCCTTTGCCGATCGATTTCAGACCTGCTTGTTACACAGCCTCACTTAACGTTGCTTTTTCGATTAAGTTTGGGTTTACGGGGATTGGGGATGAACCGCAGAAGTTTTTATTGACCTATTTAAAGGAATATTGCAACCACCATTCGGAGCCTTTAATACATCATCAGGCATATCTCAAATTAAAAAAAGATATTATTGAAGGCAATGATTCATTTGAGAATCTTTTTTTACGTTTGACCAAAGAAGTTAATGTAGGTGGTAGCCGTCTTCAATACGTCGATCGTAAAAAGTTTAAAGAATTATTTAAATTATTTATTAATTACTATCCCAGAGAATTCGAAAAAGACGTTTTTCGCTTTATAGGCGCGGAAATTCAGGGTGGGGTGCAACGAGTTGATTTATTTCCGGAATATTTAGAAGCCCTAAAAGAAGAATATGAACAAAACACGAGTTCTAGAGATATTCAGAATTTAATTATAAATCTTATCAATCGATATTCATCTCAAGCAGAAGAAAATAAAGAATCTGTTCATCAACTTAAAACAAATCCAAGCACTCAGGGCGGCGATCCTCGTTTTCATGATAGTGCTAATACGCATTTAAAGGAAAACTTAGTAAATATGAGACAAAACTTAATTTTTTTTGAAAACATAACCCAAGTTATCAAAACTAGAACTCCGGATTTAGATTTAGGTTTACCGCTATCCGAATCTGCTTCTGCTTTCATTCCAAATTCTAGTAGTTTAGTTTCTGTTGACCTAAGTTCTCCTGAAGAGAAAGAAAAAGAAGACTTATTGCAAGAAATTGATGCTGCAAAGAAAACTATTCAAGGGATTAGATTGTCCATCCCTAAAAAGAGAACTTGGGTTGAATTTTTTTCTTATCTCGGAAAAGATCCAGTGCAAATTTTTTGGGAAAAATGCGAAACTTCTGTTACATCCATGCAAGAAGTTATGCAAGGCAGTAAAAATCAATTGGTTGCATTGCCAGAATTAGCTTTAAAAATTAAATCAAGGATAAGTGAGCGTGAAACACAACCTTTACAGCAGTTATTCAAAAAAGTGGAAACGCTTGTAGCATTAAATAATCAATTGAATTGCGGCCAATAAGCTAGAATGTCCACCTAAGCCTGTTCCCGCTAATGCTAAAGCAGTCCCATGATCGACAGAGGTTCGGATAATACGCAAACCTAAAGTCATATTAACGCCGTGGTCAAAATCGACGGTTTTGACCACGGGCAGGGCTTGGTCGTGATACATGGCTAAAATCACATCGCAATTTTTTAATGAAGCGGGTGTGAATGCGGTATCGGCGGATACAGGGCCAAACACTGCATAACCTGCTTGCTTTAATTTTTCCAGTGCCGGAATCATGATCTCTATCTCTTCTCGACCGATATGGCCGTTCTCTCCGGCGTGCGGGTTTAGTCCGCAAACGGTGATGCGTGGTTTATCAATTCCAAAATATTTTTTAAAATCTTTATCGATAATTTCTACGGTTTGCTGAATGCGTTCTTGGGTGACTGCGGCAGGGACAGCAGCTATGGGCAAATGTGTGGTTAATAAGGCTACTTTAAAAAATCGCGTGACCATCAGCATGACGGGCAAAGGGCTGCGCGTTAACTCAGCTAAATATTCTGTGTGTCCCGAAAATTTAAAACCGGCTTCATTAATAACGCCTTTGTGCACGGGGCCGGTGACTAAGCCTTGATATTTTCCCTGCAGACAGCCTTGTGTTGCTACGTTTAAACATTCCAGCACGTAAGCGGCATTGGCAATATTTAATTTGCCCGGCTCTTCTTGTGCGCGTAGCGGCACATGTTCAATGCGCACCGCATTAAAATTAATATTTAATTTTAAAAGCTGCGCGCGCCGCATCAATAAATTTTTGTCCGCCACAATGACCAAAGGCCATTCTGGATATTTTGCTAAAATATCCAACATAATATCAGGCCCGATGCCAGCAGGCTCACCCGGCGTGACCACTAATGTTTTCATGGAATGATTTTGATATAAGATTGAGAACGCAGTTTCTCCAACCACGCTGGAAGCGCTTTATCTAATTTTACCCGGAAAAGGTAATTGCGGATTTGATCATCCGTCGGCGGCGTTCCAGCCGCGCTTTTGACTTCAACCAATTTAAGCACATGAAAACCATTGGGCGCGCGTAACGGCTTTGAGGCATTATGCGTATTTAATTGATCCAATTGGGCGGCAAATAAATCCGGCATATCACTTTTTCTCTCCCAATCTAAATCTTGATAAGGAAATGGGACATCGGCAAGAGACGCTCCACTATTTAATTGGGTGGAAATTTGACGTGCTTCATTCAAACCTTTTTCCACTTGAGATTGTGTAGGCTGCTCCGGCAGTGGAATAAAAAAATCTATTAAATGGTACAGCAAATTTTGTTGCTGCTCGGCTTCGGATTTTTTTCGATATTCGGCCACCTCAGCATCCGTCACTTTTATCTCTGCGCCCACAGCGCCTTGTTGCACTTTATTGATGGTGACTTGTTCCGCTATTTTCTGCCGGAAAGCATCCCAATTACCGCCTTGCACGACAATTTGACGTTTTAACTCATCTAATGTGAGCTGATGGGCCCTGGCGGTTTCAATAATCGCATTATTGATTTCATCCTCCGTGGGTTTCAGGCCGGCCCGCGCAGCCAATTGCAACTGTAAACGATAGTTAATCATTTGATTGAGCACATCTTTGCGTAAGGTTTCGTCCGAGGGCGGGGGCACTTTATTGGCCTGCAACTGTTGTTTATAAGCCTGTACGGCGTCATCCAAATCGCTTTCGGCAATAATTTCATCATTCACGATGGCGGCTATCCGATTGAGTTGCTTAGCCGGAGCCGGTTTTTTTTCCACAGCCACGCCACTAGAATTGGCTGCCTCAACAGCCTGCGCCGCCATCGACCACACCAAAAATCCCCCTACCATCCAAATCGATATTTTTTTATACATAAACTCACCTGAATACCAAAGCCTGCATTGTTGTCTTTAGCAAATTATCTAAAGTCCGCTGGTTGCCTCGCTGATCCATTGCCGCTGGTCGGACTACGGTTTAAGCAGTGCCGGGACGCTTAAACCCATCCATGGAGCGCTTCATCTTTTTACATCCCTGTAAAAAGATGACCCGGCACTGCTTAAACCTCCGTCCGAAGCAATAACGGATCAGCTCTGCAACCTAATGAACGGTTCAATGCCGATCGTTACCTTACGCGATGGGGGATCGCAAGGGGGAGAATCGCGATTCTCCCCCCTTCATTCCAAGCATCGGGTTTCCCGATGCGCAGGATATAGTAAGGAAGCGATTCACGCTGTATTCAGCGGGAATCGCTGGCGAAAAGCACAAAACTCACATCAGGTTGTTGAGCGAGCCCGTTGACGCAGAGCCCGGAGAAATATCATTGCCAGATCCTCTTTTTACAGGGATGTAAAAAGAGGAAGCGCCCCATGGAGGGTTGTTCAAGCGGTCTGGCAATGATATTCCTTCGCTGCGGCCAGGCGGCAACGGGCTCGCTCAACAACCAGCTGTGCCAGGGTAATTTGCTTATCCCCCCGCCACATACTAGCAAATTAGTTGATAAAATAACAAGATTCCTGCAAAATGGGTTTTTATGCTATCTAATAATATTACCCCCGTGAGTGATTCCATTCCTCTTAAAGTCCGGCTGAGTCTCTGGGTAACTGTGATTTTGTGGGCTTCTGCTTTGGTTGGGATTCGGATTGGTTTGCATGATTATTCCCCAGGTAGCCTTGGGTTGTTGCGGTATTTAATTGCTTCCTTCAGCTTGTTGTTTTTGTACTTGCGCTTGCCGGTGCGTCATCTGCCTAATCTAAAAGATTTTATTGAAATCTTCATTATTGGCGGGTTGGGTATTGGGGTTTATAACATAGCACTCAACCATGGGGAAATTACCGTGCCTGCCGGGACTGCCGGCTTTGTCATTGGGTTAATGCCGGTTTTTAGCATGTGTTTCGCCATTATTTTGTTAAAAGAAAAAGTACCGCTGAGCATTTGGCTAGGCGTATTGGTCAGCATGACAGGGCTGTTGTTGATTGCTATGGGTGGGCAGAACCAAATGAGTTTCAATATTGGGTTATTATACGTCCTACTCGCTTCCATAGTCGGCAGCTATTATGCCGTGGCGCAAAAAAGATTATTTCAGCGCTATCATCCTTTAGAATTGGCGATTCTCACTATATGGTGTGGCACCGCCGTCATGCTGTTTTACTTTCCGCGCATGACCCATGAGATTGTGCATGCATCGTGGAAAACCACAGCAGCAATAGTTTATTTGGGGATTTTTCCAGCCGCCATTGCGTATTCGTTGTGGAACTATGCCATAGACCGAATGCCTGCCGGGCGTGCTTCCGGTTATTTGTACGCCATGCCTTTAATCGCTACCTTTTTGGGAATAATATTTTTACAAGAATATCCTTCGCCTGCTGATCTAACCGGCGGATTAATAACTTTATTAGGAGCAGGAATGATCAACTATTTCTACAACAAAGCCGATTAGGAACGTGGTATTATAGTCATCATGTCTCAAAAAAGAGCTAATAATCCGTGGGTTTTAAAAAACGCATATTTCAAAGTTTCTGTTTAAGTTTTTTGGGTTTTTCACCAGCCTTAGCTTATGACCAACAACAGGTTGCCAACTTATTAGGGTGGATTTCCACGCCAAACGCCAATTTATGTAACGGTTTTTTTGCCGAACCCCAAGAACTTAAGGCAAATCCCATCCCGCCAGTTTTCAATAAAGCACCCGTCCAAATCACTTACACCGGCCCTGGAGAAATTTATGCAAAGGGCCGTTCGGTTATTAACAAAGATATTGTGGTCACCCAGCCCGGCAGAATTGCCACCGCGGACAAAGCGATTATTTATCGCGAGCCGGATTCTGGAAAATTATCTTATGTTCAATTGGAAGGTAATGTACAAGTTCATGAGTACGGCAAGTTGGTGAGAGGGCAATATTCTAAGATAGATTTTGAAAATCATACCTTCGAAGCACAATCGACGCTTTATCATATTTTTGAAGATCCAAAAGAATTTCATCAATTTATTCACGGTTATGATGCCTGGGGTGGCGCTGACAGGGCTTTCCGTTCCGCAGATGGGGTATTGAATTTTTGGCATGCCACATATACTACTTGCGCACCCACTGATCCCGTCTGGCAAATTCAAACAAAACATTTAATGTTAGATAAAAATGAAGGAATAGGTACTGCTTATGATACTTGGCTGAAATTTTATGATGTGCCATTGCTCTATGTGCCTTATTTTACTTTTCCAATTGACAATCGGCGCAAGACTGGATTTTTAACGCCCGATATACAATACTCCTCACGCAATGGCGCGGAACTGGCGGCGCCTTTTTACTGGAATTTAGCGCCTAATTATGATTTAACTACCACACCTAAATATTTACAATTACGCGGTTTTCAACTGAATTCTTATTTTCGTTATCTGCTCGACCAGAATAATCATGGCAATTTTTTCTTTGGTTTTTTACCGTATGACAGCGAATTTGCTCAATTTCGCCGCGATACCTTAGAAAGCCCGCCGAATGAAGGTGTGCCGCTGGGGCCTTATTTAGATGCGCTGAAAGATGATTCTGCCTTTCGGGCATTTGTGCATTTGGACCACAGTTCCCGTTTTGATGACAATTGGACCGGCCATCTGAATGTTAACTATGTTACCGATGATTATTATTTTAAAGATTTTGGAAATTCTTACGGAGATATTGTTGCTAACCAATTGTTAAATCAAGCCGATGTTGAATATAACAGCAACCATTGGAATATTTTCACTATGTTGCAGGGATATCAGACCCTGCATCGCATCGATCAGTCGCCAAGTCCCGCATTGAATCAATACATGCGGCTGCCTGAAATCGATTTAACTGGAGATTACGCCGATCTTTGGTATGGCCTAGACACTAACCTAAGCGCGCAATCCGTTAATTTTGTTTATCAAAGTGATTTCACACCGACGACAGATCAAATGCCAATCGGCGAACGTATCCATTTACGGCCTACGCTCAGCCGGCCCTTTTTAAATGATTCCGGTTATATCACTCCACAAATTGCTTTAGACAGCACGACTTATGCCGCACAGTTACCCTCGGAAAATGACGATGGACAAGAGATTAATGGTGGAGACAGACACGGTCTCAATGCTTCACGCAATATTCCGATCTTAAATATTGATAGCGGCCTGTATTTCGATCAAAACATTTCCTTAGGCGAACACGCCTATTTAAACACATTTGAACCACGTTTCTTTTATCTTTATGTGCCTTTTGTAGACCAAAATAAATATCCTAATTTTGATTCAGAAATTTTACCTTTCACTTTTGCGCAGTTATTTGATGTTAACCGGTTTACCAGTTACGATCGCTTGGAAAACGCCAATCAAATTAGTTTGGGTTTAACCAGTCGCTTGTTAAACGCCGCCAATACCTCGCAAAAATTAAAATTGGATTTTGGTTTCAGTTATTATTTTGAGCCACCACATGTTTGTTTAGATGCGGATGATTGTCAAGGCAGCACGTTTCGTAATATTTCTCCTACCGCGCACATTTCACCGCTGATCAGTCAGTTGACTTATTATCCTTGGCCAAACTGGGCAACCAGCGCCAGTTTTGGTTGGGATAGCATGTTAGGGGTGATCAACAACGCTGCAATTAGCCGTCAATTATAATTCTAATCAAACGCATATTTTTAATTTTACTTATCAATATGTGCGTTCACAAAACATTGACCCAAAAGATACTTTCGGTCTTAGTAACGACACCAACTTATTATCGAGCGGTATAGCGTGGCCCTTAACACAACACTGGAGTGCATTGGCTTTTGGACAACTCAATATCAGCAAAGAACGACCTGATAGTTATTACGGCGGCCTGCAATATGATGCTTGTTGTTGGACAGTGCGCTTTATCGCTTCGCGGAGCTTTAACGGCAACAAAGCCAATGAAGACAACAATGTTGTGAATGAATTCAAAAACGCCTATTATTTTCAACTAGAATTGAAGAGCTTGGGCAGCGTCGGCAACAGCCCGGGTAGTTTACTCTCCAACACCTTAAGCGGCTTCTTAGATCCATTTAAGTGAATTCGTAGAAAAAAATTTCGGTTTCTTATTCGATTTCTTATTCGTTGACAAATCTTTATCTTGTATGGTAACATTTTTAATATATAGATTTATCTATTTTTTAAACTAAGTCACTGAATAATAATATAAATTTTATTAAAAAACTGTAACATTTTTTTAATCAAAGGCAAGCTCATTTATGGCATCATTAGGACCAGACGGTTATTGGAAAATTTCGGAAACGTGCAGGCCAGGACGTTCTTTTGTACTCCAAGTTGGAATAGATAAATCTCATTTGAATAGCCTCATGCAAAGAGTAAAAGAAGCCTATGTACGTTTTGCTAGTATTCCGTTTTATTCAGATATCTCTAATGCCCTGGAACAGTTTGTGTTAGTCTCTTCTATCCATGGCACAGATAGTATTGAGGGAGGCACCTTAACAGAAGAAGAGATAAAACAAGTTTTTGAATCCACCAACACATTTGTAACAAATAAAGAACAAAGACTTAGAATATTGAACCTAAAAAATGCCTATTCCTTCGCAGAAAATTTAATAGAAGATAAAAATTTTGGACAGCTCAACAGCCTTTCTTTTTATGTCTCCACTTCAATTTACAGAAGGCGATATCCAAAAATTACATAAAATTACTATGAATGAATTAATGCCACCTGCAGAATTAGGTGTATATCGATCATCAGGCGTTAAAGTTGGGGACGCCAGTCACGGTGGAACATATGCGCCGCCATTATGCTTTAAAGATATTCAATCTTTAATGTCCCATCTAATAGAGTGGCTTAATAGTGAGCCAATGAAATCTCTACCGGTTTTGTATACAGCACCTCTTTTGCATTTTTATTTTGAACGTATTCATCCCTTTAAAGATGGTAATGGCCGAATAGGAAGAATTTTAGAAGCGATACAACTTCGAACAGGAATGGGAAAACTTGCTTCTTACGGAATTTGGCAATATTACTGGGAAAACATCGATGAATATTTCAATTTATTTAACAAATGTGGGAAAGCTGAAAAAAATGGAGATCCTTATCCAAATACTGCTTTTG
>CAVPCA010000027.1:0-50200 GCA_963702315.1 uncultured Pseudomonadota bacterium | reverse complement strand
GGGAAAGTTACGCGAAACTGCGTAACGTTATGTAACATTACCCGTACGAGTAACGTAACGTAACGTGACCAAGTAATGCGTTACGCGAAAGTTATAGCCCAATTAGGACTAGTGCTGGTTGCCGGGCCGTCCCGCCAACCGCCCTGCCACCCCACTATAACTTAAAATCCGTTATATAACGATCTTTTCCTCTTTATTACTTTTATAATTTTTATAACTTTATAATAGGTTTACTGTATAATAATATAATCAAGATCTAAAGGTTAATAAGTTCTAGATTATTTATTTTATTAATCTTTTATATTAATTATATATTATATTGCCCTAGTTATTCCTAGTGTTATATATTATTATTTATTTATTTATTAATCGTTATATAATTCTTAAAATCTTTTTTAATTATAGCTATTCCTTAATAACTATAAATATAAATCTAATATTATTGTATGATAATTTTTGACGTCTTTTTTTAAAGCTTTAGTTCTTTTTAATCTATTTACTAATATAGTAATCGAAGCTATAAATCCTGTAGCCTTAGTGCTAAAGATTATTAATGCCGGTACTTTTATTAATTAGCTTTTAAATAATCTTTAATAGGCTATTCTTGCCTTATTTAATAAAGATATATTATATATAACTAGTACTATTAATCTTTATTAAATTATATAAAATAAGCTATTATATATAAACGTGATTTTAATCTAGAGGACTAAATAAATATATATATAAAATAATTATTTTAATTATTAATGTTATAGTCTATATCTTTTTTTAGAGTATCGTTATATACAAGAATATTTTAATAAATATTATAATAATTATAAATAATATAATTATATAAGATAATATCTATAATTATGAAATTAATCGTTATTTTTTCTTTTTATATTTAAAAATAGTTTAAATAATAAGTCTAATAATAACTTTCATATAATATAAAAATCGGAGAATATAAATAATAAAACTAAAAAATAAATAATAATTCCTCCCGATTATTAGTTTATTATAATAATTCTTTTATAAATTTATAAAAAGAAATAAGTTATTCTTATATAATAATTCTTCTTTTTTAAAAGTTATTTATAAGATTTATTTATAAATATTTTTTTTATAATAATATAAAAATAAATACTCGAAATATATATTATATTTTTATATTTAATATTCTAAAATAAATAATTAAATAATAAAATTAAAATTAATATAATTTTTTTATTTTTATATATATTATATAATTTTTAAAGATTTAATTATTTTATAAGAAAATAATTTAAAATTCTCTTTTTTTAATACTTTAAATATTTCTTTATTTTAATTATCTTTAGTAAAAACTATCCCTAATTCTAGATTATTATATAACAAGTCTCTAAAAAAACTTACTTTATTTTATTATTTATTAATAAAATTAAAAGGATTTTAATAATTATAATTAAAAGCTTAAATTAATACTTTTTTTAAATATTTTAATATTATTATATAAAAGTTTTTTAAAGTTTAAAGTTATATAATTTTTATAAATTATAATTTTTAAACTTGTTTTTATTTATTAATTATATAATAATTTAAAATAATATTATAAGTTTATTAAAATTATTAAAATTTAATTATTAAAAAAAATTATTATATAAAAAAATTTTAATAAAAAAAATAATTAAATCTTTTTATAATATTTTTTTAAAGTTTTTTAATATTTATAAATATTAATTTTTATTATTTTATTAATTATTATATTTAAATATATTTTATATAATAATTTAATTTAAAATTAAAATAATAATATAAATTATAAATATATTTATTTTAAGATAATATTTATTAATTATTATATACCCGGTTTATACTTATAAAATAAAGTTTTTAATTTTTAAATTTTTAATATTTTTATATTTTTTTTATTATATAATAATTAAATTTAATTTTAAATTAAAAAAAATTAAAAAAAAACTTATAAAAATATTTTTAAAATATTTAATTAAAATATTTATATAAAAAAAAATAAAATTAATTAATTTATAATTTTTTTTAATAAAGAAAATAATTTAATAAAAGTAATAAAAAAAGTCGATTATTATATAAAGTTTTTTTTATTCTAAAAAACTTAAAATATTTTTTTTAAACTTATTTTTAAATTTAATATAATATTACTCAATTATATTTTATAAATTAAAAAAAATTTTTAATATTTTATATTAATTATTTTATTTTATATAATTATTTATTAAAATTATTTTATTTATAAAATTTTTAAATATTATAATCTATTTTAATAATTTATAAATATAAATTATAATATTATAAACTTTATTAAAAGACTTTAAAAGCTGGAACTTTATTTTTATTCTTTTATTATTTATAAATATTTTAATTTTTTTTTATTATTATATAACTTTAGTTTTTTATTTAAATTATATTTTTAAATAAAAAGACTTATATAATAAAATTAATAATATAATTTATATATTAAATTTATTAATAATTTATATTTTATAATAAGTTTTTTTTTTTATATAATTTTTAAAGATCTAATAAAGAATATTATTTATAAAAATATTATTAATAATAATTATATTAAGTTATTATATAATATTATAATTTTTAAAAATTAAAAATAAAATCTTAAATTAATTTTTTTTGCTATAGCTAAATATTTTTTTAAAAATAAAAAAAATTTTTTATTATTATAAAATATATATAATAAAGTATATAATAATTATTAAAAATAAAAATTTATTTAAAAAAATCTAAATATTATAAATAATATAAATTTATATAAAGATTAATTATAATTCTATTATATAATATTTTTATATATATTAAAAATATCTTTTACTTTTATTTAAATTATATAATAATATATAAAAATAATATTTTTATTCTTTGGATTAAATATTTAATAAAGAGTATAAAATTTAAATTATTTAATAATATTAAAAAATAAATTTTATATAATAATTAAAAAGATTAAAGCTTTTATAATAATTAATTTATTAAGTTATATTTAAAAAATAAAAGTATTAAGCTTACTAGTATAATCATTTATTTAAACTCAAGTATAAAAAGACTAAAACTATATTTAAATCTTGACTTTATTTTTATTTAATAATTTATCGATAATAATCTTATAATATTTAAATAAATATTTTATTATATTTTTTATATAATTTTTATTATATAATAGTTTAGTTAAATTAAAAAAATAATATATATAATAATGATAATCTTATTTTTTTTTAATTATTGGATTATAAAAGAATTTCTAAATATTAGATTTTTATTTTTTTTTAGATTATTCTTATATTTAAATAGTTATACTTAACTCTACTATAACGAAATTATTAAAGAATAATATTAATTTATATAAAGAAGCTATTATTTAATTTATTTTAGATAAAACTATCGTACGATATAGAAAAATTAAAGAGAAAATAAGAAGCGATAAAGGGATAAGAGAATAGTTATGCTTGCTTAATTATCTATATTTGGCTAGCTATAACGTTCCTGTAACGTTATATCCCAAAATGGACGTTACCCTGCTATACCGTTATATAACGCTTATGTAACGTTACAGCAAGTACCGTTCCCAAGCCTGTATTCTACCTCTGTATCTAAAGAGAGATATGGGTGAGGTAGTCGCGGTCAGAACGAAGTACAAGATCAACAGTTCACATGAAGACAATCGAGAAATCAGAGAATGGAATATGCAAGGAAAGAAATCTGAATTCAATAAAATTTATGGAGCAGTGGATTGTATGTAGTAGGAATAAGAATGAAGGTGTATGCGGTATGTTTAGCTAAAAGTTCTCAAGACACGCACGTAGCAAGCCAATTTCTCCAATCGACCCAAATTTTAGTCCTCAGCCACAGCCTTCACATCAATCGCAATCTCCTGACCCATCGCAGCTAGGATAATCACAGTCACGATCTTGCCCTGGTCCAAGTAATCCCTGATCCTCTGACCGACGTCACCCTCCGGAACCTTAACATCCTGCTTTTCTCCAAGCTCGCACAGGAGAGAGAGAAATCCATCGCCACTGACATGCAAGACGTCGTACTCCGTCTTCTTGACAACCGGCACCTCCATGTTGTGGGATGAAGGGTGAAAGTCCTCGACTATGGCGCCGGTGAAGATGTCGCGCCCCTTGAAAGTGCACTTCGCGTGGCCGTGCTTGCCTGGTTTGGCCGTGCTGATTTCGAGGATCTTGCAAGGTTTGCCCTTGAGCATTGTGTAGCCACCTTTGCGCAGAGCAGATGCTTGTATAGGATACGTGAGGGCGGCATCTGCATTGCCGGTAGCCTGGTGTTGAGAAGTCAGCGTGAACATTTTCGCCTTAAGGACGAGAAACAAAATTTCGGAATTTGAGAATAACGTACTTCAGCGGCATATTTCTCATCATCAGAGTTGGCTGACATGATCGATATATATTGTTGTGTTGTGCTTTATGTGTTGGTGGATTTAGGACCGGAATGCGAAATATCTGAGCAACTCTTGCCTTGAGATCGTTCTTCCGGACATGTGTGTTTCGATTTGACTTGAAATCAAGAGAAGAAGGATAAATGCAGAGAAAAAGACATAAATATAGAGATTTTGTGACTGGGACCGATTGATGAGCTACTTGAGCCTAAGCTCTTTTGAGCTCACCGGAAGGCACCAAGTCAGTCAAAGTCACGTGATTCGTACACTTAACTGATGCTGCCAACAGAGGAATTCCAAAGGCTCGAGCTTAATGGAAATTGACTAAGCTGAATATGTTTTCTGTTTGGACTGATTTTTCGGCACCTTCCAGACTCGGAGCTAGGATAATGGGGGCCAGAAGCGAGAACAGAAGCTTGTATGAGAACATCCACTCTGTGTCGTTCAGAGACGGCGTCCTCTATGAATCATTTCATATTAATGTTATACTAAAATCAGGCCAGTCACATCGCTCTAAGAGTGATGAATGCTCCTTCAAATACGCAATTATAAGCCGCAAATTTCTGCATATATTTGAGTTAGATCGCTGCAATGGGATGCAGCATTCCTAATACATTTTGCGTCTATTAGTCTCCAAAAGACGACTGGGAATAGATGATTCCCAGAAATAGTAAGAACCTGTTGCCCTGTACCAACCCGTATGACTGGAACCCGAAAGACATTTGGTTCACAATGGGTTCGGCCAGACCAAATAACAGTATACAAGTTATACAATCCAAGCTGAGAAGTGCAGTGTTACCTTGATTCACGAATCACAAGAAAAAGTCAGAAGAGGGCTATAAGTTAGACTGTTCTAAACTACCATATAGAACTCCTTTTTCTTCTTCGTTGGCACTCTAAACGTAACCTTTCTCTGCCATAAAACTACAAATCGAAACAACGAGACAACATGGATCGCAAACAGTCGAAGCGACCAGCTCAGGGCTCCAGAAAGAATCAGGGTAGCAAAAGACCCTCTTCGCGTATAGCTGATGCTCTAGGTGGAGAGAAGATTCAGGGAGCAAGCGCAATCAAGGAGAGCATTTCTCTTACACAAGACCTGGGAAGTCGGGCTGTGGGTTGGGGGCCAGGAAGTCCTTCTCCGTCTTATCTCCTGGGAAGACGGCCTCCTGCAAGACCACGAAGCGAAATGCCCACTCTGACAACATCAGGAATAAATAGGTAAACTTTAGTGAGTAGGGCTCGAAAGGAGTATCTTCACTTCATGATGCTGCAACAGCAATAATGGCCAGACCTTCAGGGACCAGGGGTTCAACTCCAATGAGCCAACTAGCGGACCGCATGGAAAGAAGTGAGCTGCTGTCTGACAGATCAGAACTAGATCTTGCCTATATCACCGACAGCGACCTGGAAATGGCTTCACGCCAAACTCGTATTGAAAGTCTCCCTCCCGATCAGCGACAAGAACAAGAAACTTGGGCTCAGGAAAAGCTGAAAGGAATGCCAACAACATGTCCTTACCGCTTCGAATGGAAACGTGTCAAAGGTGGTTATCGTTGTGCAGCAGATATTTGCTTTCTCACGGACGAGTTACTCGCAGAAGGTAAAGAGTATAGGTGTCCACCTAGGGTAACATTGCCGCAATTTGGTCCAGCCTACCCAGTGAATACGAGAAAGGCCCACAAGAATTCTCAAATACTTCAGACAAGATCTAGTAGCTATGTAAGTTGCAGTATACAATGAAAGAGATGTGGATTGAATAAGGGCCGGCACCACGGCACGGGTTGGTGCGGTGGAACAAATGGTGCTTTTGCGAGTTTTCTTAGGATAGAAACAAGCACAATACCTTAACTAGGGCGTTGCGTTTCAGGCAAGTGTCGCCTAACAGTATAGGCATAAGAATGTTTTCGTCCCGAGAGTGTATTTTGCAGTGCAAGGAAGCGTGAACCAAATGGACGATTGGAATCTTTGATAACTTAAACCAAAAAGCAAAATAACAAAGATCAGAGCAATAGTCCTCAAAGAGTAAAGCGCGCTATGAGAACTGAGGCGCGGTTGACGTTGTTTTGAAGGTAGAGGGCGAGTGGGCCTGAACAATCCGCGCATCTCACGCAGTGGGGGGATGCTCACCAGTTTTTGTTTGACTAAATTAGACTCGCATTCTCCTGCGCTGTCCATCTGCCAAGTTTTACCCCGCAGTGTTGAAGCGTTGAATCTAAGAACACAAGTCCTCCCCGAGGGCTAGGAAACTTTATATCTTCATGCGATTTGATTTGTTCGGCTAAGGAAAAAGCAAATAACGCCAAGTTGTGGGGCCCCAAACCGTTAACCGTTGACCCGTAACCGTTGAAGCTAAGCCCTGTTTGGATGGATCCGATCCTGAAACTGCTGTGCCCCTCCCGTATCTGGAAACTAGGCCGACCATTTCATGTCCGTCGCCCTCCCTGCGATGCAACCCCAGCACTGCAGGGACACGAGGATTGCTATTTTCCTCTCGTAAGTATCTTTCTCTTCTATCATCTTGCGCTCAATTGTGTATCTCTTCGAGATACGTCCTCTCGTTTGTGCTTCTTCTCTTGTGCTGCCGCGCTTGGAAAGTCTTCATTATGGTTCGCATCATCCTACTCTGTGCCCTCGCTGCCTTTTCTCTATCCCCTGTCCATGGCATCAATCTAGACGTGACGAGCGTTGGTGAGTCTCCAGTCTCTCTCCGGAAAACTCAATGCTGATCTCGAAAAGACTCGATCAAATCAGCAGCATCGAGCCTCGCAAGTCAACTGGTAGGATATTACCCCGCGCACAACTCGACCGACTTCGCAGCCGGCCTACTGCCAAACCCCTACAGTTGGTGGGAAGCCGGCGCTCTCTTCGACACTCTCATTCAGTATGCTCACTTGACCGGCGACTCGCAATACAACTCGCTCGTGTCCGCGGGCCTGCAGGCACAAGTAGGACAGAACAAGGACTTCGCGCCCCTCAACCAGTCCGCCACAGAAGGAAACGATGATCAAGCAACATGGGCACTCGCCGCAATGTCTGCAGCAGAGGCACAAATCGCGAATGGGAATGCGACACAATGGCTCGCGCTGGCAGACACGGTATTCAATGTCCTGGTCCAAAGATGGGATAACGCGACCTGTTCGGGAGGACTGAGATGGCAGGTATATTCTTTCGCTATCGGCTTCGACTACAAGAACAGTGCCTCGAATGGCAATTTCTTCCAATTGGCTTCGAGACTCGCGCGGTTTACGGGGAATACTACATATTCGAATTGGGCCAACACTGCGTATTCCTGGACGAAGAAGACGGGGCTTATTGACAGCAAGTGGAATGTGTACGATGGTGCGCAGATTGTGAATAACAACTGTACGGAAGTCAATAAAGTACAGTTTTCATACGCGGCCGGATCGATCCTTAGTGGTGTGGCGCACATGTATAACATCACCGGGAGCTCGGCGTGGAAGACCGAGCTAGATGGGTTGTTGAATCGGACGCTGAGTGTTTTCTTCGTCAATGGGACCGCGGCGGCCACAGAGGTGGCGTGCGAGGCAACACAGTGCTCGATAGATCAGATGGCCATGAAGGGACTGTTAGGCCATTGGCTCACCGATACAATGCAGATGGCACCGTACACATCTGCAACCATCATGCCGCTATTGACGAAGTCTGCTCAGGCTGCTGCAAGCGCTTGTGATGATACTGGCTGCTCTGAGTTCTGGGATGGAAAGCATACGGGGATTAATGGTAATGCTACTGGGGATGTGGGGACGTCGATTGATGCGTTAAGCTTTGTGCAAGGACTGCTGTGGCAGGAGGCTGGCCTGGCTGGGTTGCCGGCTACGGTGAATGGTACTGCGACGTTTCCTGTGAATGCTACGTCATCTGGGGCGACTGCAACTCCTACGAAGAAGAGTGCTGGGGTTACCATGAGAGCGGGAACGAGTCTCTTGGTCGGTGTATTGGGTTTCGTGATGTTGCTGATGTTGTAAATCAGGCGGAATCATATACGTGTTGTAATGTGTAATGTCATTTAAGAAGTTTATTCCCACCTTTTGTCTTGCGCGAAATGCAGTTCTGCTAGAGATGCCCAACGTGGATATAAGAGCTTCATTTACTTAACAGTTTTTGATGCCTGTTGCTACGTTTTTTTTTTAAAGAAATAAAAAACCTACTTGCACTGCTTTCGCACGGATTTATGTAATATACAATATGCCACTTGGATGGGAATGTTTTCAGGGTAATATCCATTTCTGTCACTGGACCTGAGCAGCAGCTGCTTTGGCCTGAGCTATGGGTGAGCATTCCTGAGTATAGCCTGAGCAAATAACAGAGTCAGTTGAGTATACATAAGAAGACCTATTTAGTACCTAGAGTACTCTTTTAACTCCTTTCTAGGTTCGAGTATACTTTCCTTAGCTTTGTGTCTTGGGCGCGGGTCTATTCTGGCTCCGATAAGGATCCCTTCCGAAACCTCTTGTTTTTGTGATTTTTGAACACGCTTCTGTACGCAAGTATTCTGGTCCTTGTCGTGCAGTGGCACGGTCCTACAGTTTTTGAGGCTCGATCCTTGGATTCATTGTCGAGTAGCTTTTGGGGTTTCAACATCATGTTGAACGTCGTTTACAAATCAAAGCTCTGTCTGCATGTTATTAAGCAAGCGCTCATTATTACAAGATTCTCATGAACAGTGTTAGGAGAATGTGGGCTGTCATGTGATGGAACAACGTTACTCGTGTCGTTTCCCGGTGCTAATAATCACCGTTACGTCATAATCCCGACAAAAGGTTACATGACCAAGAACTGGTTCTTGGTCGTTTATTAGCACTTTATGCTTACCTAGGTAAATAAACTGCCATTTGATCACGTGGCAATAAGCACGTGAGCTCAAATGACACTCGTTGCCTGAGGCTCCATTAGCGATGCACTTCAAATAATTCTGCCTGGCAGCCTCGATGTTGCTAACCTCGCCGCCCACTCGACCGTCGCCCAATCCACCATCATTTAAAGCTTATTATGGGACTCCTGCTATTTTGTCTTTGATCTCTGGCTGTTTGACGATCTTTGTGCTCAAGTGAACGTGCGACTCCATCAGTGGCTACATTTTCTTGTCCGCAACCGCCAGCATACAGAAAACCCAGATTCATACATTTGGAAGCTTTTACATTTCCCAGAGAGGCATTCACTCTGACATGGAGGCCATCAGGCTCTGGTCAGCGCAACTTTTGGGGCAAAAGCGACAATATTATGATCCATCCTTGCCATCCTGCCGTGCCTGTCAATCCTTCAAGATATACACTGCGGAAGCCATTGACGGCCAGTTTCAACTACATCACCAGAATTTTGCCGCGCTTCAAAACTCTGCCGAAACTTGCCCGTCTTGTAAAATCATTCTGACAGCAACTGGTGAAGCGTCAGAAGCACTTTTACCTTCTGCTGGCCCAATCTTCCTTGTTGTTCACCGAGGTCCAAAATCAGTGAGAGGTGGGGTTTGTTGCGGACCAAGCACAATGCCAATAGACTTGGGCACTTTCGGGATTTATGCTGAGCCAGGTATGGTTTCCCTCAAAGTTCTTATGGTCAGTGATAGCAGATACTGAGTTATCTGCATAACTAGACAGCCATGCTCTGACTTCAATGGATGTTCTGCTCATGCCACCTGGTATTCCAGACGGCCTTGACCGTGTATCCAAATGGATGGAAGTTTGTGAGACACAACATCCCAATTGCATTACTGTCGTGCAGAAACTTGGGGATGCCGACCACGAGCAAGCCCGCCTTCCAACACGTGTCATCGATGTTGGACCCCGTGACGGAACTTGTGATCCTTTGCTTCTGGAAAGCAATGGCCGCCGCGGTTACTATCTGGCTCTAAGCCACTGCTGGGGACGCGCAAACATACTGAAAACGGAACTGTCTTGTCTTGAAGACTTCCGTGAACATATCCCATTTCACAAGTTGTGTAGGAATTTCCAGCACGCAATCTCAATAACTAGAGGGCTAGGCTACCGATATCTATGGATCGACTCGCTTTGCATAATTCAGGACTCGGCAGAAGATTGGGCCCGAGAGTCCGCTCAAATGTAAGTAAACTCATGCACCCTAGTTTCAGATATCTGTAAGAACAGAACTTCGACGACTGTCTTCCTTTTCTAGCGTATGGGAGTCCATGGAGGCGATATCGAAACTGACCCAAACAACAGGTCGTTTATCTACCTCCATTCAACACTAACTCTTGTTGCATCAGTTGCCCAGGATGGGGACGTAGGATTCCTTCACAAAAGACGTGCATTAGAGGCTGAATTTGTAAGATTACCGTATATTGAAGAGACTGGAATTCGGGCAGGGGACTACTTAATATCTCCAAGATTAGAAACGTGGGAGAATCTTTCTGATAGATGCGTTCTGAGTACCAGGGGTTGGATATTACAAGAGTCGATTTTATCGCCACGCAAACTTCTCTTCGGCAAAGATCAGATGCACTGGGAATGTCAGGAACACGCATGGGACGAAACTGACACCTTGTTTGTACACAATCCATTCAACAACTCGCGTCCCATGGATTTACCGAAGCTTTTAACGGATATGACGCAAAGTTACAAGTCGATCTTCAACCAATACAACTCATGGTACCTGCTCGTCTCAAAATATAGCAGACGCCATCTCACTTTCAAAGAAGACAAACTACCCGCAATCCAGGGTCTTGCTAGTCTCATTCAACGCTATTTAGGATGTCACTATGCTGCTGGGTTATGGGAGGAAGACCTTCCTTATGGCCTGCTCTGGTCATCACACGGCCAATCTTCGACACAGGCATCAAGTTCGCGCGCTCCAACTTGGTCATGGGCAAGTCTTGATAGCCCCATCAAATATCCATTGGAAGACCGGAGCCGGAGTATTATTGAGATATCCGACATCAAATTCAATCAGAAAGAATCTGATATTGAACATTCTGGCAGAACGATTCGTGGAACGATCGACTTGACAGGTTTGCTGCAACCAGTCCGCATTGGGATAGGCCCATTGCAGATTAATTACTCTACAACCTTTCATCATCCGGTCATGGATATGGCTGGAAACATCGTCGGAGAAGCTGTCATAGACACCATTGAGATGATGAATACCCTACGAGAAAAAGATTTATTTGGACTCCTGGTCCTAAGATCCGCCCCCAACCCCAGAATTGCGACCTCCTTGCTCCTTCGGAAAAGAGAAGAGTCGTCTACATTTTCTAGAGTTGGTATATTCTCAAACGATGGAATGCTGGACTTCCCAAGCGTAGATTTGTACGAAACAAGCTCAAAGGAAAGGGTCACTCTGATTTAGCTCAGTATGATTAGAAGTGAGTTCTTTATATACGCCTTCCACGTCTCCTGTGCCCCAGCTATCTATAGCTTCTTCTTCGACAGAGTACCTAATCTCAAAATGTGTACTCCTCACATCCTCCCAAGCTCCCTCACCACTACTCCTCCTTTACCTCTCACGGACTTTCTCATCCCAACCATGGACATCTGGTCTGTCGGCAGCTTCATGCTTCAGAAAACTTGAAAAATTGGCTTCCAATATGTTTACCCCTGGGCCTGGGGTACGTCGAAAAAAATTCGTTGCTTAATTAACAATACCTACCACACTAGCTCCTGATATTGAGGTCTATCAGTCCAACTAAGAGACTTGGACCCTGGGGGAAGCGAGCATACTGAGAAGTAGGAATAGAGGACATGGTCGGCATGTGACTGATATTCAACACGTGACCGTCAGGTTTCTCATGCAGGACTGCGGCGGTGCAAGTTGCAACGCCAAACCTCCCTAAAGCGACGTCTTGACAGCTCAGGAGCAACAATCTTGAACCACCGCGCATTATAATGCCGCTTTGTAAGCTGTGCGAGCAAATCACGCCATGGACATTGAAGCCCGTCAGATTTGATGGAGCGACATTGCTGGATCCACAGAAATGCAATTCGCATCATCGAAGCTTCTCACTTCTACAGAAATCCGCTGTCGAATGCGAACTTTGTAAGTTGATGCGAGATGCAATACTGGACAATAGACTGAATCTCGAGGGAAATCGGCCCTTGCGAGAAGATGCCCCGGTGCTCCTGGGAAGTGTGATCAATTCCTATGCCGACCACAGAGTTGAAGCCCCTCAACTCTATTACATCCTCGTGCAATGTGGAGATCTTCGGGTGATCTTACATGCTTTTGCGGATTCAGAATCACAAGCAGCGAGGTCCAATGCAGTCGCCGGCAGGCTTCCATTTGAGACTGGAAGCCAAGCGCACTTCGATTTGATAACTACTTGGCTGAGAGAGTGCGAACGGACGCACCCAAATTGTAGGATAGGTGGGGTAGGAGAAGCTCTGGCCGATATAGGTCAAGACGAGGGTGTAAAGCTCCCACGGCGAGTCGTCGATCTTGGAGACTCAGCTGATCCAAGAATTCGGTTGATTGACTCTCCAAATATCGAGGGTCGATACGCCGCCCTGAGCCATAGATGGCCTGTCGATCCTTCGAAGCACTTCAAAACTACCAAGTTCTCCATTGATGGCCACAGGCAACAGATCGTCTTTGAGGATTTACCGCGCACCTTTCAAGACGCGGTCACAGTGACGCGGAAGTTAGGGCTTCGATATCTCTGGATAGACTCTCTCTGTATCATCCAAGACGATTCTGACGACTGGAATGAGCAGTCTATGGTCATGGGCAAGATTTACAACGAGTCTACCATTACTATCATGGCAGCCACATCCATAACTATTCCCAATCACGAACCGGCGCCAGAAGGATTCCTGCACCGGCAGCCAAGTTTGACTCTGCTAACTATTGAAATGGACTACTACAGTCGTGATTGGAGGCGAGACGGGAATTGGTTCATTCGGTATATGGACAAGACGAGACACCACTCTTGGCACTTGGAACTGCTGACAAGAGGATGGGTGATGCAAGAGTATATGTTGTCGCGAAGGAAGGTTATCTATACCCCTGATCAACTACTCTGGGTAAGTCCATTTGACCAGGCCTCAGAATCTTTAACTAAAATTGCAAAGAATTGCAGGTCAATACAGGTTCTCGAGGCTAATCGCGATGTTAAGACCGATTATCAAAGAATCCAGGGGACCAAGAGCTTTGAAGATACACTCTTCGTAGATCACTGGCTGGGAATTGCCGAAGATTACTCTGTCAAATACCTTACTTTCGAATCAGACAAGCTGCCTGCTCTATCCGGCATGGCATCTTGGGCAGAAACGATTTCTACCGCATAAGGAATATTTAACTCATCGAGTTGGTTGGCGGCATGATTTAATGTTTGCCAATCATTACTCGATCCCATCACGATAGCAATTAAGGGTTTATTAGGTTTCATAGGCAAAGTGTAGCAAAGATTTTTATTTTTTAATAATGGTTACTGTGCTCACTCCAGGATAGTCAGCGCCTGCAAACCAAAGCAGGTCAGCTTGGTTACTGTTAGCTATTGTGCTAAATGAATTACTGTAGGATGTTCCACCGCAAGTTTTTTCAAAACTTGTTTGATCAGTAGCAAGGCCATATTGGCAATAACCATTAGGTATAGAAGTAGGCGGGGGAGTTACTGCATTGACTTTATATTCACCCGCATCTAATTTGTTGATAACGAGTGAACTATACTTGGTTCCACTAATGAATGTATAAAAATTTTTGTTGGCTCCGTCCTCTGCCACGGTCGTTATAACCATGGTTTTACTTACGGAAACGAAATTGTTCACGGCTACCGTGGAATCACTGCCTTGAGCAGTACTGTTCACTGTAAATTTGAAGTTATAACTCTTCTCTAAACCACTATCAGGATAACCTAGCTGTAATTGATTGTTACTCAAGTTGACATTACCGCTATATCCGCCTTTATCTGCGCTTTTAAAATTCAGAACATCATTGTTAACGTTTAGAATATCGCCTGATTTTTTATAATATTGAATACACTTAGCCAAATTTATACTATTAACCAAACCACTTTCCAGCGGTTGATGAGCATCCAATGCCGGTACTTTGCAAACAGCATTATTCCCATCCCAAACTAACTGCAAGCTGGTATCAGGATCTACTTTGAGCAGTAATGTTAGTAGATTGCCTTGGTAATTGTCAGGGTCGCTACTGTATTTCGCATAGACATCTAAATTCTTTACGGCATTTCCAATCGTAATATCCCCAGCATCATAGGCGCCGGTACTATCAGGTTTTCTAATTAAATAAGATTGATCCCCTGAAGTTACAATTTGCCAATTTCCAAACACCGTCGTTCCTCCCGCAAACGTAAATTTGGGGGTGATATTGCTCGGAGTATTAACCAGCAAACTGTTGAGCAAAATCGCTTTGGGGTCGGTGATAGCGCCAACGTCAAAGGGAATGCTTTGATTCGCTTTATTTTTATCCCATTGCGGTTCATTATTGGGATTGAAATTAATATTTAATTCTAAATTTACACTATTGGTCGTGATGATTTGATTATTTCTATAACCATTTGCCGTGATCACAACCTCGTAAGTGTTTCTACTATTTTCTGGTGCGGCAGCATTAGGAATAGCATTGGTCGAATAAATAATACCTTGATAAACAGAATTATTATCGTTCTTGACATCAATGTTTAATACAGATTGAGGAGTAGCCGCACTCCCAAAGTTATCGCTACTGTTGTCTTTAAAAGAAAGCGTGTAGAGCACTTTATCGAATAAGGCTGGGTCGATCTTGAAATAATCACTGGTATGAACTTCTTGAATCATATCACCGGTCTGTAAAAATTGCGGGCTGGGGCTAGTCGTCGAAGTGATTACCATTTGTTTGGTTTCTTCATCTTTTATGGCCAGAACACGTGGAGCATGAACGACTGGCTGCTGTATCCAGGTTTTCAGTGAAGCCAGACTATCCTCGCTAAACAGCGAGTAACCGGCGACCGGATAGGCCAGTGACAAGAGCACGCTGGTGCTATTGGGTAGACCATTTAGCCCTTGAGAAAAATCACCGGACACTGCAGCTTCTACTTTAGGTAAAAAGATAGTGCTGAGACGCACTTTTTCCTCAGTTTGTGCGGCATCGTGGGCCACATTGGAGGATATTTTTATCCTTGAGTTAAATAAATATTCAATACCGGCGTTGTAAGCAAAAGTGGAATTGTTGGAATGGTCTTCATACTGAGTGTCGTAATCGATCTGGCTATAACCACCGCCTAAAGAAATCAATGTTTGTCTAAAGGGATGTATGGAAATATTGGCCGTGCCGGTACCTTCTTTTCCGCCGGCGATCCGTCGAAAATTAATGAGTGATTCGTTATCGCGACTAAAAATCACATCCGATAATTCTTTATTGTTCGCTTGAATATAATAAGCATTAAGATCAATGCTGTGAATCCAGCGATCGAAGAACAAATATTGATATGCGGCGCCGATAGCGTTTTGGGCCACCCATTCTTTTACAGTTCCGCTGTCAAAATCATAAGGTAAACGTTGAGATAAATACTCGTAAGTAACTTTGACTTGCTGACGCCCGTCCCAAACATGTCCTAGGGTAACGTTGGCTCTTTTTTCATTCGCGCCGTAATCCACCAGCAAGTTGACACCATTGTCATAAAACAATTGCACGTAAGATAATTCGGGAATCCACTTTAATTGCGTATCGTAACGCACACCGGCAGTGAACGGTCCTTGATAACCCAATTGTTGACTGTCAAGAGGCATTTCTTCAAATTTGCTGGGCGCAAATGATTGAGTTTTTTCCACACAATCCATGACGCTAGAAGAATCCGCACAAGGAAAATTTTCAGCTAAATCATTTTCAGCTTGCACAGGATAAAATGTGAACAGTAACAAGGCCAATAAAAACGCACAAATATTTTTAGCAATGATACTCTTATAATACTGCATCAAGATAACCCAATTCCATGATTATTATTACTACCTAGTTGCAAATAATTGCATCTAATGCAGAGAATTGCAATATGATAAAGATCATTCCTTAAGGGAGCATTAAGAAAATAAAGTTTTTAACAAATAATTTTGTGACGCGCTTGCGAGGTGTTGATCAAATCGGTAGACTAGCCCAATGAAGAGGCTTTTACCGAAGCAAGACAGTTTCTTTGAACTTTTTGAACAAGCTGCTTATCAACTTGAGAGCGCGGCGGAGCAATTTGTTCACTTAGTGCATGATCTTACCCATTCTCGTGATTATGCTAAGTTAATTGCTGATCATGAAGTGAAGGCAGATAACTGTGCACGAGCAACCTTTGATCTTTTGCACAAAGCTTTTATTACTCCTTTTGATCGTCATGACATTCATCGTTTAACACGCAAACTGGATGATATCTTAGATGTCATCAATCGCACGACCCATCGAATCGTGTTATACCAGTTTATCACCTTACCACCCGGGATTATCAAAATTGCTGATTCTGTATTACAAGCCGTCCACACCTTACGGCAAGCGTTAAGCCAATTAAATAATCTAAAACATGCGCCTGAAATTATTAAATTATGTAATTTAGTCAGCGAATTTGACAGTCGTTCTGAAGAAATTATGCTTGAAGGCGTAGACGCGCTGTTTGTAGAGGAACATGATTTTAAATATTTACTAAAAGCCAAAGAAATATTTGAATACAGCGTAAATATTGTACATGAATGTCATGATTTAGCGGATATCATAAAAGGAATTGTGTTAGAGTATTCCTAATGTTGCATCATGAAATAATAGGAATCGTTCTTTTAGTAGGTCTTGCCTTAGTGTTTGATTTCTTTAACGGCTTTCATGACTCTGCTAATTCCATTGCCACCATTGTTTCTACTCGAATTTTGAAACCGCATTGGGCGGTCATTTGGGCGGCTTTCTTTAATTTTATTGCCTTTTTATTTTTTAAATTACATGTCGCCGACACCATCGGCACCGGTCTTATTGATACCAACGTCGTCGATAATTTGTTAATTTTTTCCACTTTGTGTGGCGCTATATTTTGGAATATCCTAACTTGGTACTTTGGCATTCCCTCGAGTTCTTCGCATGCACTGATTGGCGGTTTAGTGGGGTCCAGTTTTGTTAAAGCCGGTACGCATTCGCTGCAGTTTGCCGGTATCAGCAAAGTGGTTGCTTCCATATTTTTTTCACCCATGTTGGGATTTGTGTTGGGTTTGTTATTAATTTATATCGTGACCGTTACTTTTTTTTATTTCAATCGCCCTAAAGTGGATAAATGGTTTGGGCGTGTGCAATTTTTGTCATCCGCTTTGATGAGCTTGGGGCATGGTGCTAATGATGCTCAAAAAACCATGGGAATTATTGCCATCCTACTGTTTTCCTCCCATTTAATTGGGCCGCTGTTTTATGTGCCATTATGGGTTATCATCACCTGTAATTTGGTGATGGCGCTGGGTACTTTATTTGGTGGATGGCGAATTGTGAAAACAATGGGTATGCGTATTACCAAATTAAAACCGGTACATGGCAGTTGCGCCGAATTTGCCGGCGCTTGTACTTTGTTTTTAGCGACGCATTTTGGTATTCCCGTTTCCACTACCCATACGATTGCTGGGGCCATATTTGGTGTCGGCTCTGGCAATAAAGCTTCTGCTGTACGCTGGGGAATTGCGCAGCGTATGGTGATTGCTTGGATTATTACCTTGCCGGCTGCGGGTATTGTATCGGCAGTGATCTGGCTGGGATTACATTGGTTGATGCTTTTTATTGCGAGGTGAGCATGGCAAAAAAGAATGAGGAAGCCTTTAAATTAAAGGCAAATTTTTTTCCAGTAACCGTTATTCAATTTAATCACTTAGACTTATCCGCCGTCATTCAACAACTGAATCATATTCAAAAATCTGCTCCGAATTATTTCCACCAATCACCCATTGTCCTCGACCTCAGCCTAGTTAAAAGAAATGCTAAATTGATAGATCTCGCTGAATTGTGTCAAACATTACGTTCTTATCAAATGATACCGGTCGGCGTCCAAGGCCTAATGCCAGACGAAGAATCCATCGCTAAATGGGTCAATTTGCCCATTTGGAAACCCAGTGTGCGTGAGCAGCCCCAAGAACTGGAAGTTAAAACAATAACGAATTTAGTCATTGATAAACCTGTGCGTTCAGGCATGCGGGTTTATGCCAAGGACGCCAATTTAGTATTACTTTCTCCGGTGAGCTCGGGAGCTGAATGCATTGCTGATGGTAGTATTTTTTGTTATGCCCCCGTGCGCGGACGTTTGTTAGCGGGGACCAGTGATAATCCGCATGCAGAAATATTTTGCCAAGGCCTTGAAGCTGAGTTAATATCGGTCGCAGGATATTATATTATTGATGGGGATTATCCTGACGAAAGAGAGGGTTCGTTCCACATCAAGCTAAAGGATGGCAAATTGATTATTAACAATTTTTTTTCCCTGGAAAGGAGTGTTTTGTGTCAAAAATAGTGGTTGTTACATCTGGTAAAGGTGGGGTAGGGAAGACTACCACCAGCGCCTCGTTTGCGATTGGCCTTGCCAACGCAGGCTATAAAACAGTAGTTATCGACTTTGATATTGGCTTAAGGAATTTAGACCTGATCATGGGCTGCGAGCGTCGAGTAGTTTTCGATATTTCCAGCGTTATTCATCATGAGGCGGGTTTAAAACAAGCGCTTATCAAAGATAAGAATTGTGTTAATTTGTTTATTTTAGCGGCTTCTCAAACGCGCGATAAAAATATATTAACAGCGGAAGCGGTCGAAGCCATATTGAATGAGCTGCGAGAAAGTTTTGACTTTATCATTTGTGATTCGCCCGCTGGAATTGAGCAAGGTGCGTTAATGGCCATGTATTTTGCCGATGCCGCTCTAGTGGTGAGCAATCCGGAAGTTTCTTCAGTGCGCGATGCTGATCGCATTCTGGGTTTTTTGGATAGCAAAACTTTATTGGCTACTCAAGGTAAAGAAATTGAAAAGCATTTGGTAGTAACCCGTTATGTGGAAAAAAGAGTATCCAGTGGGGATATGATGTCTTTGGTTGACATTCAAGAACTGTTGGGAATACCTTTGCTGGGTGTTATCCCCGAATGTCCTTCGGTATTAAAAGCGTCCAACTTAGGCGAACCCGTTATTTTGGATAAAAAGAGCAAGGCCGGTCAAGCTTATGCAGAGATCGTGCAGAAATTTTTAGGTAACGGTGGGTTGAAAACGAAAAAAGTTGGCTCATTTTTCCAGCGATTGTTTAAAAATAACAGGGAGCTTGTGGCATGAAATGGATTAAGAACCTTTTAAGTGATAAATCTGCCTACACGGCAAAGGACCGGTTGAAAATTGTGATTGCGCAAGAGCGCTCGGCCAAAGGTCAACCCGACTTTTTACCACTGCTGCATAAAGAAATTATGGCGGTGATAGAAAAATATATGTCGGTGAGCTCAGATATGATTAAAGTAGATTTTAAACATCAAGATAAAAGTGCGGTATTAATGTTAAATGTCATTTTACCTGAAAAAAAAGAAATAGAAATGTGACTGTGGAGTTCCCTTTAGAAGGAACTTCTGTGAAAATTTATTGAATAACAATGCAAAATACTTAACATGACTATTGATTATTTGGAATTTGAGAAGCCAATTGCTGATATAGAGCAAAAAATAGAAACTTTACGTCGTGTGGGTAGTGAACAAAAAGTTAATTTGAATAAGGAAATTACCCGTTTAGGGAAAAAAAGCAAACACTTGACTGCTGAAATTTTTGCTGCATTATCCGCTCAGCAAATTGTGCAGCTGGCGAGACACCCCATGCGTCCTTATACTGCCGATTATATCGAACTTATTTTTACGGATTTTGATGAGTTACATGGAGATCGTCACTACAGTAATGCGCCGGAAATCATCGGTGGTTTAGCGCGTTTGGACGACCAACCCGTTATGGTCATCGGGCATCAAAAAGGTAGGACCACCAAAGAGAAATTGGCCCGTAACTTTGGTATGCCTTCACCGGAAAGTTTTCGTAAAGCCAAGAGATTGATGGAGTTGGCTGAACGTTTTGGTTTACCCTTAATTACTTTTTTAGATACCACAGGTGCGTTTCCCGGCATTGCCGCGGAAGAGCATAACCAAAGTGAGGCAATTGCCCGCAATTTAGCCGTGATGTCTACATTAAAAACCCCTATTATTTGCACGGTTATCGGCGAAGGCTGTTCCGGCGGCGCTTTGGCCATTGGTGTTGGTGATTTAACTTTAATGCTGCAATACAGCTATTATTCAGTTATTTCACCAGAAGGGTGTGCTTCAATACTGTGGAAAAGTGCAACCAAAGCCAATGAAGCAGCCGAAGCGCTTAATTTAACCGCCGATCGATTATTAGCCCTTGGCCTTATTGATGAAGTAATTCCGGAACCTTTAGGCGGCGCCCATCGGGATGTTAAAGAGATGGCTTCCCGCCTTAAAGAAACCCTGATCAAACATTTAAAAGCACTACAAAATAAATCACTCAATATTTTGCTGGATGAAAGATACGAAAAACTCCTTAGAATTGGTGCCTAATTGTCTAAAGCAGCAACTTAATCCTTACCTTTTGGATTCTCAGTCCTTATTTTTTATCGCCTATAGCGGTGGATTAGATTCACATGTTTTATTGCATGCAGCAGCAAAGTTAATACCACGAGCACAGCTCTACGCGATTCATGTCAACCATGGCTTAAGTCCCAATGCCAATACTTGGCAACACCATGCTGAAACAATTTGTGCTGAACTGTCTATCAAGTTGTATTGCGAAAAAATTTTGGAAAAACCCATCAAAGAAGAGGGCGTCGAAGGCTGGGCGCGGCGTGTTCGCTACGCGAGTTTTCAGAAATATATACAGCCTCATGCTGTTTTATTAACAGCCCACACTCAAGATGATCAAGCAGAAACTGTTCTGCTGCAGTTATTGCGCGGCGCCGGGCCAGCCGGATTAGCAGCAATGTTGCCGGAACAATCTTTTGCGCTTGGCAAATTAATTCGTTCTCTACTCAATATCTCGCGTGCTCAACTAGAACAATATGCTCGTGAAAACCAACTCACTTGGATTGAAGATGAAAGTAATGCAAATCTAAACTTTGATCGTAATTTTTTACGTCACCAGGTAACGCCGGTTTTAAAACAAAGGTGGCCGGGGTTTCAAAAAAAATTTTCACGTTCTGCAGAAAATTGCCAAGAAGCGAATCGCGTATTAAACAATGTTGCTTGCCAGGATTTAGAGGGCTTGAATGAAAAAACCAATGCATTATCTATTTCCGCATTGACTCAGTTGCCGTCTGAACGTCAACATAATGTGCTACGGTATTGGTTGAAAACTTTAGGCTGTTTATTACCGAACAGCCGTCATTTACGCCGGATTTTTGCAGATTTAGTGCATAGCCGTAAAGATCGTAATCCAATTTTCTCCTGGGGAAAATGGTCATTGCGGCGATTTAAAGAAGATTTATTATTAACTGAACGAGCGACGGATGATGAAAAAAATTTTTTACCCATCCAGTGGAATTTACAGACCGAATTAATTCTACCACATATTGGAAAAATCAACGCCGAACTTAAAAAAGGCGGCCCATTAACCAGTAATTTAGATTTAAATAATTTATCAATCCAATTTAGACGAGGAGGCGAGCGCTGCCGATTACCCGGAAAAACTCACTCCAGTTCACTTAAAAAATTATTCCAGCAATGGCAAATTCCTGTTTGGCAAAGAAACCAAATCCCTTTATTATACCAAGGGGACGAACTTATCAGTATTATCGGCTACTGCATTTGCGAAGGCTATGCCGCCGAACCCGAAGAAATGGGCTGGTTGGTGTCATATAGGGAAAAGCAAATTATCTAAGCCTTGTTGGTTGCATCGCTGATCCGTTGCCGCTGGTCGGACTACGGTTTAAGCACTGCCGGGACGCTTGAACGACCCTCCATGGGGCGCTTCATCTTTTTACATCCATGTAAAAAGATGACCCGGCAGTGCTTAAACCTCCGTCCTCTGCGTCAACGAATCAGCTCTGCAACCTGATGAACGTTCAATGCCGGTCGTTACTTTTTTGTAGAATTAAATTTTTAAAAAAATAAAAAATTAACAAAAAAAACAATAACGAAAAGCACAAAGCTTTCATCGGGTTGTTGAGCGAGCCCGTTGACGCAGAGCCCGGAGGAATATCATTGCCAGATCCTCTTTTTACAGGGATGTAAAAAGATGAAGCGCCCCATGGAGGGTCGTTCAAGCGGTCTGGCAATGATATTCCGGAGTGGCGGCCAGGCGGCAACGGGCTCGCTCAACAACCAGCGATCTTGGGTAATTTGCTCGACTATTTTGGTAATTCTTGTGATTTTGTTTTTATTTTGCTAAATTTATAAAAAAACTGAAATCGATTTTTAAATGGTTTTGTTAATTTTTATGAAAAAAATTTGTAGAAATTTGGGTGTTCTAGTAGCTGCCGCTGCAGCTTTAACGGGATGTGCGGTGTTAGCTAAGTTGCAAGTTCAGAAAAAACAACTTGCTGATGGTAGTTTGGTGAGTGTTGTGATTAATTTACCTCCAACACCTGATTGGAATTGCACATCAGCTGGCGTGATGCAATCTTATAATTGGGTACAGCTTCAAACAGAAGGTGCTTACACCATTAAAGGTGATATTGGTTTGTTAACGGATAAAGCCTTAGCCTATGCCAACCAAGCCCATCTTAAAATAAATTACATCAACTTGCGCATTCCGAATCAACAAACCTTTACCACAGGAGCAGGTCCTGTAACTTCAAGCACCGTAATAAATCAAAACGCGCAAGCGACGGCCAGTTATTACCTATGTCAGCGTATCAATCCTGAAGGTAAAGTGGGTGGAGTAACAAGCCAAGATTTATCTGTAACTGCCGGCTAATTTTACTCCCCAATTCCAGGGAAATATTCAGTCATTCTTTAGTCCGGCCAGCGGCAACGGATCAGCTCTGCAACCAGCGATCTCACGGTAATTTGCTCGTTTGATTTGGTCCTGTTTGGTTTTTAATGGGTTTGTTAACGTTTATTTCGGTCGTGCAGTTACCTCCTGCTGCGAAGACCTATTGCACTGAATCTTGAGGATTTTTTGTGGATTTTTTCCTTCACCGTACGGATGAGTACGGCTTCAGGAAAAAATCCACAAAAAATCCTCAATCTTCAGCGCACTAGGTCTTCTCGTTACGGAGGCAACTGCGGAATTTAGGATAATTTTTCAAAACCCTAATTCTTGAGAAATTTGCAACCATTCTTT
Organism: uncultured Pseudomonadota bacterium; assembly: GCA_963702315.1. GTDB lineage: Bacteria > Pseudomonadota > Gammaproteobacteria > Coxiellales > Coxiellaceae > JAFEDN01. Next base: position 26,577 of record CAVPCA010000027.1, on the reverse strand, counting down.
TTCTAAGGTTTGAATTTTTTCATTGAGGGCAGATTGCTTGCTCACTAATGCTTGCATCTTGGCTTGGTTTTCTTTTTTGTATAAGTCACTATCAGCCAATTGATTGTCTAATAGCTCTTTTTCTCCATGTAATCTTTCTAAAGATTTTTCTAGTTTGTGGAGTTGATCATTTAATTTGTCTGTATTGATTTTTTTGGGCTTTACCGTTGATGTGGGCTGTTCTTTTTCTTTTTGAGAAAAAAGCCATTTTTGATAATCTAAGAGATCACCGGCAAAAGGCTGAACTTGGTGATTGGCGACCAGAAAAAATTCATCTGCGGTGGTTTGTAGCAAATAGCGGTCGTGCGAGACTAAAATTAATGCGCCGGTATAACTTTGCAAAGCCAGGGTTAACGCATTGCGCATTTCTAAATCTAAATGGTTGGTGGGTTCGTCCAGCAATAACAAATTTGGCGCATCCCAAACCAATAATGCGAGTGCTAAGCGCGCCTTTTCGCCACCGGAAAAATTTTCAATCGAAGAGAGCGCCCTATCTCCGGAAAAACCAAAACTTCCTAAAAAACTACGTAACCGGCTAGCCGGAATACTGGAATCTTTTTTTTGCAAATGCCATAAGGGACTTTGATTAAAGGTGAGCTGTTCAATTTGATGTTGGGCGTAATAACCCAGGCGGACGCCGTCCGCGATTTCATATTGACCTTTGCTCGGCGCCAATTGTTTGGCGATCACTTTAATCAGCGTCGATTTTCCAGCGCCATTAGGCCCCAGCAATGCAGCGCGCATTCCCGGATAAATTTGCAGATTTACTTTATTCAGGATAGTCATTTGGGAATTATATTTAATCTCAGCATTGGTCAAAGTCAGTAAAGGACTAGGCGGCGGTTTAATTTCAGGAAACTCAAAGTTAAATGGAGATTCTGCTTGTACCGCGCTGACAACATCCATCTTTTGAATGGCTTTTAAGCGGCTTTGCGCTTGTTTGGCCTTAGTGGCTTTGGCTTTAAAACGATTGACGAATTCCATCATGTGCGCAATTTTTTTCTGCTGTTTTTCGTAAGTTTTTTGTTGTAATGCTAATTGCATAGCGCGAAGTTTTTCATATTCAGAATAATTTCCAGCATAAGATTGCAGTTTTTGCGCGGCCACTTCGAGGATGTGGTCTATACAATTGTCTAAAAAAACTCGATCGTGAGAAACAATCAACAAAGTGCCTGAAAATTTCTGCAACCATTTTTCCAACCATAAAATGGCGTCCAAATCTAAATGGTTAGTCGGTTCATCCAATAATAGTAAGTCGGCTGGGCACATTAATGTTTGCGCTAAATTTAATCTTGTGCGCCAGCCGCCAGAAAAATTTTTAACTGCTTTTTGTTGGTCTTCAGTGGTAAAACCAAGTCCATCCATTAATTTAGCGGCGCGTGAGGGGGCGGTGTAACCATCTAATTCCGCTATTTTTTGATGATATTCGGCAATGCGTTGAAAATCATTCTTAGATTCAGCAATTGTTAATTCTCTTTGCGCTTTCCAAAGCGCTTTGTCGCCTTGGATCACATATTCCAAAGCTGGAATATCTAAAGGCGGGGTGTCTTGAGAAAGATGACTGATCCTCAGTTGACGCGGTAGGTTTATTTCCCCACCATCGGGTTGCATTTCTCCTAACAACAATTTAAAAAGACTGGATTTGCCACAACCATTGGGGCCGATCAAACCCACTTTTTGTTGGTCAAACAGCGTAAAGCTTGCATTTTCAAACAATACCCGCGACCCGAATTTTAAACTAAAACCAGTGATATTTATCATAATGTACGAGCACTAATAGAATGAACCAGGAAATTAAAGCGGCAATCACATCATCAAGCATGACGCCTACACCACCATGAATATGGCGATCCACCCATCCGATCGGTGGCGGTTTAAAAATATCTAAAAGTCGAAACAAAATAAATCCAATCAAAAAATAATACCAGGTTTTTGGAATGCCCAGCATAACGAGCAAAAAGCTCGACATTTCATCCCATGCACAGACGGGGTGGTCTTTTGTATTTAAATCCCGATTGGTTTTACCGCATAACCAGATCCCACTCAAAATACAGATGATCGTAACCAATACATATATCCAGAGGGGATAGACAGCAAGCGCAAGGCAAAGTGGTATGGCCCCCAGTGTGGCCCACGTCCCAGGCATCCACGGCATTGTACCTAATCCAAAGGCGCTTGCTACAAAATGTACCGGATTAGTCCAAACACTTCTAACCATTAACGTTTAGGCAATTTTCGGTTTTTTTCACCGGTATAAAGCTGCCGCGGGCGAGCAATCCTAACGTTAGGATCAGCCATCATTTCCATCCAATGTGACATCCAGCCTACTGTTCTTGCAACGGCAAACATCACGGTAAACATGGGGATCGGGATGCCTAATGCGCTAAGCGTTAAACCAGAATAAAAATCAACATTGGGGTATAATTTTTTTTCAACAAAATAGTTATCTTCCAGTGCTATTTTTTCCAATTTTAAAGCCAACTTGAAGAGGGGTTCTTCATGCCGGCCAGCCGCCTCTAAAACCTGGTGGCAGGTTTCGCGCATGACTTTAGCGCGCGGATCATAGTTTTTATAAACACGATGACCAAATCCCATTAATCTGAATGGGTCATTTTTATCTTTAGCGCGTTTGATATATTCGTTAATTTTTTCTTCTTTACCAATTTCATGCAGCATTTTTAAGCAGGCCTCGTTTGCACCGCCGTGTGCGGGCCCCCAAAGGGCAACAATTCCAGCCGAAAGACAAGCAATAGGGTCAACGCCGGTTGAGCCTGCCATTCTGACCGTGGAGGTAGAAGCATTTTGTTCATGGTCAGCATGTAATAAAAATATTTTATCGATAGCTTGACTGAAAACTGGGTTCACTTCCCAAGTTTTTTTGGATGTTGAAAACATCATATGTAAAAGATTTTCTGAATAAGATAAATCAGCCCGATAATCTATAAAAGGTTGGTTGACCGAATGTTTATAACATTGTGCGGCCAACACCGGCATTTTAGCAATGGCTGCGATAGTTACTCTTTCTCTGTCTGTTGGATTCGTAAAATTTTGCATCCCATGGTAGTAAGCAGAAAGCGCGCTGGTTAAACTGGCTAACAGGGCCATTGGGTGCGCATCCTGTCGAAAGCCTTTGTAAATTTTTAAAAGCCCGTCGGGAATATTGGCGTTGGATTGGATCTGGGAGTTAAATTCTTTTTTTTGCGGACTATTGGGTAGTTCGCCTTTCATTAATAAATAACAAACGTCCATATAGTCGCATTGTTCGGCCAATTGATCGATAGAATAGCCTCGATACAGTAAAATCCCCTCGTCGCCGTCGATATAGGTAATTTTGGATTCACAAGAAGCTGTGGATAGGAACCCAGGGTCAAAGCTAAAATAACCGTTATTAATCAAAGACTTGATATCAATAACATCGGGCCCAAGGGTGCCTGGTAAAACTGGTAGATTAATCTGCTTATCAGCAACTTCTAATTTCGCTTGTTTTCCACTCATTTTAGTTGTGCTCCGTATTGAAATTTTGCAACTATAGAATTAAATAATATAGCATCTATAATAATAAAATTTAAGGCCTTCCTGATGCACAGGATAGGAAATCCCCTGAAAATATTCTAGACTATGGCGATGAAGACACGTTTTTGTCCCAGTCCTACGGGATTAATCCATTTAGGTAATTTACGGACCGCTTTATTTTGTTTTCTATTAGCAAAAAGCATTGGCGGTTCATTTTTATTGCGTATTGAAGATACCGATTTTGAACGCTCAGAACTGCGTTATTCCGAACAATTACAAACGGATCTGCTTTGGTTAGGCCTAGAATGGCAGGAAGGCCCAGGTCACGACCAGGGCAGGGGGCCTTATTTCCAATCGCAACGCAATAATATCTATGCTGATTATTATGAAAGATTGCTCACCACGCGGGTTGCCTATCCTTGTTTTTGCACCGAAGAGGAATTGGCCCTGGTGAGAAAGATACAACGCTCCTCAGGAAAACCGCCGCGATATCCTGGAACCTGTCAGTTACTCACCCAATCGGTAATCGATGCCAAATTAAAAGCGGGTTTAAAACCGGCGTTACGGTTTCGTGTCCCTTCCGGGCGTGAAATTGTGTTTATGGATTTTGTGCGCGGAGAACAACGTTTCAAAACAGACGACCTGGGTGATTTTATTATTCGCAGAAACGATGGCACAGCACCCTTTTTATTTTGTAACGCCATCGATGACGCCTTAATGGAAGTGACTCATGTGTTAAGAGGCGATGACCATGTGGCCAATACGCCGCGGCAAATTTTAATTTTAGAAGCATTGGGGTTACCCATTGCGAATTATGGGCATATTCCAATGATTTTAGGGCCGGATGGCAGTCCTTTATCCAAACGCCACGGTAGCCGGTCGTTAGTAGCATTACGCGAAGAAGGATATTTGCCATTAGGGATCAATAATTACTTAGCCCGTTTAGGTCATTTTTATGGTCATGATCAACTCTTGTCTTTAGAAGGTCTCGGGCAGGAATTTAAAATAGAATGTTTAAATACGTCTCCTGCTAAATATAATGAAGAGCAATTAAATTATTGGCAAAAGAAGCTGGTCGATCAATTAACTGATCAAGAAGTTTGGCAATGGTTGGGAGGAGAAATCAAATCGATGGTTCCGGGAGATTTGCAGCCGTTATTTTGGGAGACAGTAAAACCCAATGTTTTATTCCCAAATGATGCTAAAAATTGGGCGTTGATTTTTTTCACGCCTTTCGAAATTCAGCAACCCATCACAACCCACAAAGAATATTTTGGTGAAGCGTTGCAAGCTTTTCTGCAACATGGGCCGCAAGCAGCAAAGATCTTTGAACATCTTAAACAGCGCTTAGCGTTAAAAGGTAAGGAATTATATATGCCATTGCGTGAAGCATTAACAGGGGCCAGTCACGGGCCAGAAATGGCAAAGATAATGACTTTATTGGAACCGGCTGAAATTAAATCGCGATTATTAAGGGCAAAACATCTTGCTGAAAATTTATAACAGTTTACAAAGAAAAAAACAGGAATTTAAACCGATTATTCCAGGTAAAGTGAATTTATATGTTTGCGGCAATACCGTTTATGATTATTGTCATATCGGCCATGCGCGTTCGATGATTGTATTTGATGTGATTGTGCGTTATTTGCGTTATCAAGGCTACGACGTCACCTACATTCGTAATATTACTGATATTGACGACAAAATCATCAAACGAGCTTTAGAAAATAAAGAAACCATCTCCCAATTAACCCAAAGATTTATAGACGCACAACGTGAGGATGAAATTGCATTGGGATTATTGAAGCCCACCTTTGAACCTAGGGCGACTGAATTTATTGAACCGATGATTGATTTGATTCAACAGTTGGTGCATCAAGGTTTTGCTTATGTTGCTGAAAATGGTGATGTTTGTTTTGATGTGCGTAAATTCAAAGATTACGGAAAATTATCGAAACGCAAAATTGAAGAATTGCGTTCCGGTGTGCGAATCGAATTAAATGACACCAAACGTGACCCATTGGATTTTGTTTTATGGAAAATTTCCAAACCGGATGAACCCAAATGGCCATCCCCTTGGGGTGAGGGAAGGCCAGGCTGGCATATTGAATGTTCCGCCATGTCTACGCGGCTTTTAGGTCAGCCTTTCGATATTCATGGCGGCGGCATGGATTTAAAATTTCCACACCATGAAAATGAGATTGCCCAATCTGAAGCGGCGGCCGGCAAAGAGTTTGCGGATGCTTGGATGCATGTGGGCTTGTTGCAAATCAACAAAGAAAAAATGTCTAAATCTTTAGGCAATTATTTAACAATTCGCGATGCTTTGGTAAAACACCAACCCGAAGTGCTCAGATATTTTATGCTTTCCGGCAGCTATCGTAGCCCGGTGAATTATTCTGCCGAAAATATAGCGCAAGCGGAACACGTGGTTCAGCATTTTTATTTAACCTTACGCGATTTGCCGCAAGTAGACATCACGAACGCCGGTGAAGCATACCAACAAGCTTTTGAAGAAGCCATGAATGATGATTTTAATACACCGATTGCTTTGGCGGTCTTATTCGATTTAGCCAAAGAAATTAATCGCCTTCGCGATACAGATAAATCCAAAGCAGCCGAATTGGCAGCCAGGTTACAACAATTAGGCAATATATTAGGGATTCTACAATCCCCTGTAGAAGAATTTTTACGCGGCGGTTCGCAGGCAGACGAAGTTGCGCAAATCGAAAGTTTAATCCAAGCCCGCAACCAAGCCCGCGCTGAAAAACGCTGGCAAGATGCAGACCGTATTCGCCAACAACTCTTGGATATGCAGGTAATCTTAGAGGATTCAGCCGCCGGCACTCAATGGCGGCGTTTGTAATAATCACAGTTACTATTAACCTTAGGTCTCCACTTCTGCAGGACGTTCTATAGGGGCTGCAATTGACTCTCTATAGTGCCTCACATGCACGATAAAAATAAGCTCAGATTTAACACGATAACGCAGAATATAACCTCCTGCGCCAAATTGGATAAAAAGCTCACGATATTGTGGTAATTCTTGAAGGGGTTTGCCGATAAGGGGCAAATCTACTAAACGTTGAACAGAATTTTTAATTACCTCAGCAGCACGTCTAGCAGCACTAGGATTTTCTTTTGCAATAAATTCCCTGAGCCTGGCAATATCATTCACTGCACTATCTAACCAGACTATTCCCCACATGGCGGCCTTTTAGATTCTGTCTCCGTACCCCATGTGTCTAACCATCGACTTACTGCTTTGTGACTGACTGTTTTACCACTTTCTGCTTCTTGCCAGCGAGCAAGGGTTTCTTGTTTCAACTGTTCGTTGAGTTCTTCTTCTTCTAAATAACGTAGGATAGCGTCTTTCATCAGCCAATGTGGAGACCGATTTTTAGCTTCACCCAAGCGATCTAGCCGCTCTTTAATATTCGGGTCAAGTTTAACAACTTTTGTAATGGTATGTTGATGAACTGACATGTACTCACCTTAAATAATTTATGTGATACTAAGTATCACTTATCGTTACTTAATTGTCAAATGTTTTGAGAACTGTGAGATTAGAGCTATTCATTTTTAAAAGCTGGTTTACGCTTTTCATTAAATGCACGAATGCCTTCTTCGCGGTCTTTTGTTGAAAATAATTCATTGTAGGCAGCAATTTCGTATTGAAAACCGGAATAAATATCCAAAGAAGAAGAGGCATTGAGTGCTTTTTTAAGTTGGCGAATTGATTTCGGCGCGTTTTCTGCAATTTGGTGAGCGGTTTTCAGGGTTTCTGACATTAAATTTTGACTGGAAAAAACTTGGTTGACTAATCCCCATTCAAAACTTTGTTGTGCAGTAAATACATTCCCGGTAAAGGCTAATTCTTTTGCCCGCCGTAAACCGGCGGCTTGTGGCAAATGCTGTGTTCCCATGGCGCCAGGCATAATCCCTAATTTTGCTTCGGACTGTGCAAATGTCGCCGTGTCGGCAGCATAAATAAAATCACAGGCGAGCGCTAATTCTAACCCACCGCCATAAGCTGCGCCGTTGACAGCGGCGATAATTGGAATTGGGCAATCCAGCATAGCCAGGATGGCTTTTTCCAAATAACTTTTTTGTTCTTTCCAGGTATTGATATCTAAATTTAAACGCTCTTTTAAATCCGCTCCTGCGCAAAAAGCTTGTTCTCCTTTACCCGTGAACACCAGGCAGCGCAACTCAGGTAGAGTTGGGACCCAACTGTGCCATAACTCATACAGCTCATGCATCATCACTGAATTAATAGCATTTCGATAAGCAGGTCGATTGATAAAAACAAGATAAATGTGCGGATTGAGAGGTTGAATTTCTAAAGTTTCCATCCGCCTAAATGTACATCAAATTAGGGGTTGTTTTCAATTGGACAATATCATACCATGGTTCGGTTACTTTATTTGAACAGGGGGTAAACTATGTCAACGCTAAGTCCTCTCGATTGGGCAGTCATCATATTTTATTTTATCATTGTCTATAGCGTGGCTTTATGGGCTGTGCAGCGCAAACAAAATGTCTTGGCTAGCTCGGAAAATTACTTTCTGGCCGGTAGAAATATCGGTTGGTTTGTCATCGGCGCTTCATTATTTGCTTCCAACATTGGTTCTGAGCATCTGGTGGGTTTAGCCGGAACAGCGGCAGCCAGCGGTATGGCGGTTGGACATTTTGAAATTTTAGCTTCACTGATTTTATTGTTATTAGGTTGGTTCTTTGTTCCATTCTATTTAAAAAGCGCTGTGTATACCATGCCGGAATTTTTAGAGAGACGGTATTCTCCAGCCGCACGTTGGTATTTAGCGTTAATTTCCATTGTCGGTTATGTCCTCACGAAGATTTCGGTGACCATTGCCGCCGGCGCCATTGTATTTGAAGTGTTAATGGGTGTGCATTTTTGGACGGGCGCACTTATCGTGGTCATTGCCACTGGTATTTACACAGTTTTTGGTGGATTACGTGCTGTGCTTTACACCGATTTGATTCAAATGTTTGTGTTTGTCGGCGGTGCAATTGCCGTTACTGTTATCGGCTTGATGAAAATCGGCGGTTGGGGAGAAATGGAGCATATTGCTGGCCCAGGTTTTATGGATATGTGGCGTCCCATGTCCGATCCTAATTTTCCTTGGACCGGCATTATTTTTGGCGCGCCCATTTTGGCGGTTTGGTACTGGTGTACCGATCAATTTATTGTGCAAAGAGTGTTATCTGCTTCAAACGTAGAACAAGCACGGGCCGGTTCTGTTTTTGCGGGTTATTTAAAAGTATTGCCTTTATTTATTTTTGTTATCCCGGGCGTTGTTGCTTATTGTTTGATGCAAAAAGGGATTATTCACTTGGATAATCCGGATCAAGCATTACCGACTTTGGTTAAAACCTTATTACCGGTTGGTTTACGAGGTTTAGTCGTTGCAGGTTTATTAGCGGCTTTAATGAGCTCATTGTCCGGTGTGTTTAACTCCTGTTCAACGTTGATCACTTGGGATATTTATAAAAAATTCCGTCCCCAAGCCTCAGATAAACACTTGGTTGTGGTCGGGCAGATTGCCACTATAATTCTAGTGATTTTTGGATTATGTTGGATTCCTTTAATGAAACTGATTTCTGGGCAAATTTATCAATATTTGCAAAGCGTACAGGCTTATATTTCACCACCGATTGCTGCGGTTTTCTTGATTGGGATTCTCTGGTCTAGAATGAATTCAATCGGTGCGATGACCGCCTTAATCGTTGGGTTTGTCTTAGGTATGTTGCGTTTGGTAGCCGAATTAGACAAAGCGCATTTAGGTCATGGTTTGGTTTACTATTTTGCCACAATTAATTTTTTACATTTTGCAGTTTTATTATTTATTGTTTGCTCAATTTTGTTAATCGTTGTCAGTCTACTCACGCCAGCGCCTTCACGCGAACAGTTAGCAGGCTTAACTTTTGCCACTACAGTAAAAGCGGTAGAACCCAAAACAAGCATGCATATTGTCAACTGGGTGATGTCAGTTATTTTGGTAATCGTCGTTCTTGGAGTTTGGATATATTTCAGAGGATGAAGATGAGCCCACGGATGGTTGTTGGATTAGCAATAATAGCCCTGCTATTTTTCATTATCCCCGGAGCCTCAGCCAAACCCTTTGCCCTGGAAATAAGCCTAAAAGGGCCCATAGGTCCAGCCACTGCAGACTACGTGCGCCGTAGTTTAAAAGAAGCCAAAAAAGAGTCTGCCGCTTTGTTGATCGTAGAAATTGACACGCCTGGTGGCTTGAGTGATTCCATGCGTGAAATTGTCCAAGATATTCTGTCTTCCCCGATTCCCATAATTACTTATGTTGCACCGGGTGGCGCCCGTGCGGCAAGCGCAGGCACTTATATTGTTTACGCCAGTCATATTGCAACTATGGCCCCGGGAACCAATTTGGGTGCTTCCACCCCAGTTGATTTAGCGCAAAACAAAGGAAAAGAGAGTTCAAAAGAGCAATTAAAAGCCATTAATGATGCAAAAGCTTACATACGAAGCTTGGCTGAATTGCGTCAGCGGAATGTGCTTTGGGCTGAACAATCGGTCAGTCAAGCTTTAAGTTTGAGTGCGGATGAAGCGTTGCGAATGAATGTGATTAATATCATTGCGCTAAATGAACAAGACTTATTAAATAAAATAAATGGAAAAGTGGTAGAAATTCGAGGTAAGAACATTGTCATTCAGTCACAATCTTTACCCATTAGAAAAATAATGCCGGATTGGCGAACTCATTTCTTAGCGGCCATTACTAATCCCAGCCTTGCGTATGGCCTATTGATTCTCGGTGTTTGTGCATTATTTTTTGAATTAATGAATCCTGGATTTATTCTGCCAGGTGTCATTGGGGGAATGGCCTTAATCATCGGTTTATACGCTTTGGAATTGCTGCCCATCAATTCAACCGGACTGCTTTTAATTCTAATTGGTTTAGGCTGTATGATTGGTGAAGTTGTTATTTCTGCATTCGGCGGTTTAGGCATTGCCGGCGTTGTCGCTTTTTTAATCGGTTCTGTTATGTTGATGAAACCCGATACAGGCCTTCATTTACCAGTATCACTTATTGTGTTGATGACGGTTTTAATGGCTGCTTTCTTTTCATTGCTTGTTTTTTTTGCTGTGCGAGCAAGGCGACGTAAAAGTATGGCAGGAAAAGAAGCGATGATTGGGCAGGAAGGCGTAGTCGTTATAGAAAAAAATTGCATTTGGGTCCATATTGGTGGGGAAAGATGGCAAGTGGTCGAAGGTCAGCCGTTAAAAAACGGACAAAAAGTTAAAATTGTTGGCGTCGAAGGCCTTAAGTTAAAAGTTGAGCCTTGTTGAAAAGGAGTTTATATGCAGTATTTATTTGTTTATATCATTGCGGGCATTGTTCTATTGTTAATGTTCACCAGTATTAATATTTTAAAAGAATATGAACGTGGTGTAATTTTTTTATTGGGTCGATTTTGGAAGGTAAAAGGGCCAGGATTAATTATTGTTATTCCCATTATTCAACAAATGGTGCGTATCCAGTTAAGGACCATTGTAATGGAAGTGGCGACGCAAGATGTGATTTCCCGAGATAATGTTTCGGTTAAAGTCAGTGCGGTAATATATTTTAGGGTAGTGGACCCAGAAAAATGCGTTATCCAAGTCGAAAATTACTATGAAGCAACCAGCCAACTTTCCCAAACCACTTTGCGTTCAGTTTTAGGGCAACATGAATTAGACCAAATGCTGGCTGAAAGAGAAATGCTGAATAATAGTATACAAACCATTCTAGACAAATTTACGGACGCCTGGGGAATAAAAGTTACTGCGGTTGAAATCAAACGCGTGGATTTAGATGACAGTATGATTCGCGCCATTGGCCGTCAGGCTGAAGCAGAAAGAGAACGTCGCGCCAAAGTGATTCACGCAGAAGGCGAATATCAAGCCGCAGAAAAATTATACGCAGCAGCAATGATCTTATCTAAACAACCTCAAGCCATTCAATTGCGGTATTTACAAACCCTAAGTGACATTGCTGGAGAAAGAACCTCCACTATTGTGTTCCCAATGCCATTAGATTTATTAGAAAGTCTTGTAACAAAATTAAAAGAATAAAACCTCAACTACGGTATTGATTTTAAATGTTTTGGAATTAAACTGCACTTATGCAGTTGATAAAATATCAATTTGGGTTTAATTTTTTAGAATTATTAATTGTGCTCACTTTATTGGGCATCGTTATTTTTCCTATTATTCATTTGCAGAGCATTTCGTTACGAGAAACTAATTCTGCTTTACAGCTCAGTTTAGCGGCCCGTCAAATCAGTAATTTAATTGAAAGATTGCAGATAAATCCCAATCAAACGGCTCGTCAGAATGCGCTCAACAATTGGCAGCAACAGTTGCCGTTTTATTTAAATCAAGGTGTCGGGGATTATCAGTGTGCCAGTCTGCATGCCTGCAGCGCAAAGGTTGAATGGATTGATGTCGATAAAAAAGAACTGACAATTAATTTTTTTCTATGAATAAAGCAGCCGGTTATAATTTAATTGAATTTTTAATTGCACAATTGTTGGCGATGATTATATTTGCCAGCATGCTAATGAGCTATTTGAGTATGGTCAACCCTAATCAGTTGCAGCAAGTCTTACAAGAATTAACCGCTTCTACACAATTTTCAGCCGAAATACTTTCTGAGCGAATCCGCTTAGCAGGTTATGCCGGTTGCGCCGATTCAAATCATCCTATTGACCAAAATCAAGCAATCACGGGTTACGATAGTGCACACGCGCCTGCTGAATTTCATGAAACAATTGCTCCAGATACTGATGCTGTGGTGATTAATGGCTGTGTTTCCAACAAAGGTTTTTCTGAAGATTTGACCTTAACAAAAATGATGTATTTTATCGCCGACACAAACAGGAAAAATAGCGTGGGTGAAAAAATATTTTCGCTTTTCCAAAAACCAGTAAATGGTGATCGCATCGAATTGGTTGCTGGTGTTGAAAAAATGAAATTAAATTATGGCCTTGTTTCTCAAGGTACTAGTACAGTATATTTTCCGGCGTCGCAAGTTGTCGATTGGAATCAAGTGAAAAGTATATCAATGGATTTGCTATTTAATTCGATTGAACCTGCTTTAAGATCTCCGCAATCTTATTATTTTCAAAGTCAGAAAATATCCGCAAAAGATTTATTATGGCGTCAACCCTGGAATGTTGATATAAATCTTCGAGAGCGTTTATATGGGACATAAAGCACAAAAAGGTTCAATTTTAATCATTAGCGCCATTATTTTTTTAGTGATTTCGATCGTGTTGTTTACCAGTTTACAGGATTCAATCATGAATCAAAAAATTGTGGTTGATCGTGTTGCCTCTATTATAGCGTTTAAAAATGCAGAAGCTGGTATTTTAGCAGAAATTGCCAAGTTAAATGGTGAAACAATGGATCTGTCTTTCTTACCAGGTTCTATAACTCATGCACTAGAATCTAATGTAGTAGACGGTTGTCAACAACACACCGCTGTGGTCACCTCTTCTGCGCAATATGGTCATTCAATCACTTATTTAAAAGCCGCCTATTCCCTTGCCCCGCAAACCCCTATACCGGGTTGCGCAGCGAATATCTCTCACTGGCTCTGGTGGCGCCAATTAGACAGTTAGTTACGCTGACTCTCTTAAATAAAAATGCCTATGATGTCGCCACAGCGATTGGCGCTCCTGGAAACAGGATTAAAATGCCATTAAGGCTTTGTTCTGACGCCTTGGGATTGCAAATCGCTTACCCAATTACTTGAACCCGGGATCATCACAGGCTTAATTAGCATAACAGATTTTATTACTTACGCCAATTTTTTATAGTCATTGCGCTCAGGAATTCTTGGCTTCGCCGAGAATTCCTGCAATTTGAAAGTTTGATTTGCAAAGAGTCAATTAATTAATTAAAATCAAAAACTAATATGCACGTCAATTTTTAATGGAGATAAAAAATGAAAATAAATGCTGTAGATGAGATAGCCGCTTTTAAAATTTTTAAATCAATTTTTCCCCGAGCTAGAAAAGAAGATTTAAACACTTATGCTAAGCTAATACCTGATCGATGGGCTTTACGAACAAATGGCGTACTTATGCCCATGTCTACCATATATAAAATCACCTCCCAAGATATTTATAGTGATTTAGGTCAATTGCAAGACGTCGATGTAGAAAATATTTTACAATGGGTTAATAATCCTGGACTCTTAAGAAAGGAGCTAACAGAATTTTTCACTGAAAATAAAGGCGCTCTTTTAAACAACTCCAAATTAACACAACAGTATGTCGAATCATTTGACAGCAACCGGAAAAAAATCAATCAAGAAGTTAAATCTATACCAAGTTCTTCACAAGGTGATTCGAGAAGGGGAATAAAAAGAAAAAATTCAGAGTCAAAATCCAATTTGCTGACAGAGCCTTCAAGAATGAATTCTTTCCAAGATACTTCAGTAAACCGAAAAAAACAACAAAGTCCACAGATAACGGGTTCGTTAACAAACAATCTGGCGCCAAATGACCTGAAACAAGATATTTCTTCTTTGTATCAAGACTTAGCTAATCTTAAAAGTCAATACCTAAATGCAACGGCAGTACAAAACCTTATTTTCTATCAAATTAACCAAACAATAGAAAAAATACGTGCCCATCCTAATTTTATCCCAAATCAAACAACAGGAACAGCAAGCTTAAATAACCTCACAATAACTCAACCATTAAATCAAAGGGGTTATCCACCTCTTAGCAATAATTATTATAACTTATGGCCTTCTATTCAAGGCAGTAGTAACACGGTTCTCAGCTCAAGCTTTTCAGCAAGCTCAAGCTCAAGCTCAAGCTCAAGCTCAAGCTCAGAAAATTCTCATCCTTGAATTAGCTAGAACTAGTTTAGGCTCTGTGTAATAATAATTTTATTTTATAAACCAATAGGAGATTTTTATGCAACGCGATAAAGGTAAAGAAGGAAGTTCTTCATTTGACTCTAGTTCGTCACCTGCTTTATTTACCAACCCTGTATCTTCTACACAGTCGAATGTAGAAGCAAAAGTCCCATTGGCATTCCCCAGTACTTTTGTAAATAAGGGTAAGAATGAGAAAATGTTTGGATTTAATGATGAAGAAACTGCTAAATTTTATGAATTTACTTTGAAACGATTGGGAAAAACGGATACCACTGTTATAATAACTAAATTTACACTTGGAAATATTACTGAAAATTCAATTGATTTAAGGCTTTCCGAGGATGCTTGCGAACTTTTTTTAGATTTCTTCATTTATACTGAAAAAGACCTTGCTGATAAAAAAGAATTTCTCTCCCTACTTAAAAAAGATGGGGGTGCACCTGTGACGCTTTTTGCTAAGCTGAGGGGAGCTTCGCTTACACCCAGAAGCATAGAAGAACTGAATAACCTACAATCCACTCCAAGCTTAACGAACGGCTAATCAGGTTCTATAAAATTCTCGCTATTTTTTTAGAAAAATGGTATACTGTTGCGCGGTTTAAGGACAGAATTTTGGGAGAGAGAATGACGGTAGGCGAAAGTGTTAATCAAAAAGCCGTGCTTGCGTTAGCGGATGGAACCTTATTTCATGGAAAAACCATCGGCGCTTTAGGTATCGCGGTCGGCGAGGTCGTTTTTAACACGGCGATGACAGGCTATCAGGAGATTCTAACCGACCCCTCATATGCTGAACAAATTGTCACCTTAACCTATCCTCATATCGGCAATGTCGGTGTAAATTCCCAAGATCAGGAATCTTCACAAGTCTGGGCCAAAGGATTAGTCATCCGTGAATTATCCCCGGTGGTTAGTAATTGGCGAGGGGAACAAACCTTGCAGGATTATCTTATCAAGCAAAATATTGTCGCCATTGCCGAGATCGATACGCGCCGGTTAACTCGAATATTGCGTGATCGGGGCGCGCAAAATGGTTGCATTATGGCTGGCGATGTAAACGTTGAAACTGCTGTCGCCCAAGCCAAATCTTTTCCAGGCTTGGTGGGCATGGATTTAGCCAAAATGGTTTCCACTAAAATGACAAAAACTTGGGAAGAAAATGTATTATGGTGGGAATATGCTTCTCCAACCTGCGCGGCGGGAGAAACATCCCCCCATATTGTAGTCTATGACTACGGTGTTAAAAGCCAAATTATGCGTTTACTGGTTCAACGGGGCTGCCGTATTACAGTAGTTCCTGCGCAGACAACTGCTGAAGCAGTACTTAATTTAAACCCCGATGGGATCGTTTTGGCGAATGGGCCTGGAGATCCAGCCGTTTGCGATTACGCCATTCGCGCCATTCAAGCACTAATGCAAACTTCAATTCCCATTTTTGGTATTTGTTTGGGTTTCCAACTTTTGGCATTGGCCTCCGGCGGGAAAACCTGCAAAATGAAATTCGGGCATCATGGCGCCAACCATCCTGTACTCGACATAGAAAAGAATAAAGTGATGATCACCAGTCAAAATCATGGCTTTAGTGTGGAAGAAGCCAGCTTACCGAGCTGTTGGGAAATCACGCATCGCTCTTTGTTTGACCAGTCTTTACAAGGCATTCGGCATCGCGAGAAGCTTATTTTAGGTTTCCAAGGCCACCCGGAAGCCAGCCCCGGGCCGCATGATAGCGTAGGATTGTTTGATCAATTTGTTGCCTGGGTGCAACAAGGAAAGATCCATGCCTAAAAGAACAGATATAAAAAGCATTTTGATCATTGGCGCTGGGCCTATTGTCATTGGCCAAGCGTGTGAATTTGATTATTCGGGCACCCAGGCATGCCGGGCGTTGAAGGAAGAGGGATATAGAATTATTTTGATTAATTCTAATCCCGCTACCATCATGACCGATCCGGATATTGCCGACGTCACCTACATTGAACCCATTCGTTGGCCGGTTGTGGCAAAAATTATTGCCAAAGAGGAACCCGATGCACTTTTACCCACCATGGGCGGACAAACTGCTCTAAACTGCGCTCTTAGATTTAGTTCGTGAAGGAATATTGGAAAAATACGATGTCGAGTTAATCGGCGCTTCGCGTGAAGCCATCGACAAAGCCGAAGACCGTGAATTGTTTCGTAAGGCGATGACCAAGATTGGTTTAGAAACACCAACCTCCAAGTTTAGCGCACAATATGGAAGACGCTTGGCGCATTTTAAAAGATATTGGTTTTCCCGCTATTATCCGCCCTTCATTTACTATGGGCGGCAGTGGTGGAGGAATTGCCTATAACCGCGAAGAATATTTAGAAATCTGCCGCGCTGGTTTGGAATTATCACCAACTTCAAGAATTATTGATTGATGAATCCATTATTGGTTGGAAGGAAATTGAATTAGAAGTCGTTCGAGACAAAAAGATAATTGTATTATCATTTGTGGACATTGAAAATATTGATCCGATGGGCATTCACACCGGTGATTCGATCACAGTAGCCCCAGCTCAAACTCTAACGGACAAAGAATATCAACGCATGCGCGATGCAGCTATTGCTATTTTGCGGGAAATTGGGGTGGAAACCGGTGGCTCTAATGTTCAATTTGCCATCAATCCACAAGATGGACGGATGATGGTTATCGAAATGAACCCACGGGTTTCACGTTCATCCGCTCTTGCTTCAAAAGCTACTGGATTCCCAATTGCCAAAGTCGCCGCTAAATTAGCGGTAGGATTATACCCTTAGATGAATTAAAAAATGAAATTACCGGTGGGAAAACACCGGCCTCATTTGAACCGGCATTGATTATGTAGTCACGAAAATTCCGACGATTTAATTTTGAAAAATTCCCAACCACAGATCCCCGTCTTACCACACAAATGAAATCGGTGGGAGAGGTGATGGCGATAGGCCGTAATTTTCAAGAATCTTTGCAAAAGGCCATTCGTGGCTTGGAAATTGGCGTTTATGGGTTGGAATCTAAAATAGATTTCTCTAATCCGCTGATCGATGAAGAACAATTGAAGAATCGTTTTCATCACGAATTGCAAGTCGCCGGTGCAGACCGTTTATGGTATATCGCCGATGCTTTCCGTTACGGTTATTCATTAGCGACGGTGCAAACCCTGACCAAAATCGACCCATGGTTTTTGGCGCAAATCGAAGCGCTCGTCAAGACTG
The DNA here is from genome assembly GCA_963702315.1 of uncultured Pseudomonadota bacterium. GTDB lineage: Bacteria > Pseudomonadota > Gammaproteobacteria > Coxiellales > Coxiellaceae > JAFEDN01. The sequence goes on along the minus strand of CAVPCA010000027.1, from coordinate 8,877 downwards.
AAAATAGTTTGCAGGGGCTGAAACTGCAAGACATTTCATTGGAAAGACTGAGAAATTTGAAACGACAAGGCTTTTCCGACAGGCGCTTGTCTCAATTATTCTTGATTGACGAAAAAACCGTCCGTGATTTTCGCCATCAACATGATTTGCATCCGGTTTATAAACGTGTAGACACCTGCGCTGCAGAATTTGCCACGGAAACCGCTTATTTTTATTCGACTTATGAAGAAGAAAATGAATGCACGCCTTCACAAAAAGAAAAAATTGTTGTTTTAGGCGGTGGTCCCAATCGCATTGGGCAAGGTATTGAATTTGATTATTGCTGTGTTCACGCCGCCTTCGCCATGCGCGAATTAGGTTATGAAACCATTATGGTGAATTGCAATCCAGAAACAGTTTCAACCGACTATGATATTTCTGATCGCCTATATTTCGAACCGCTGACTTTAGAAGATGTTCTGGAAATCGTGGTCATCGAAAAACCCAAAGGCGTGATTATCCAATACGGTGGACAAACTCCCTTAAAATTGGCCCGTCAGTTGGAAAAAGCAGGCGTCCCCATCATTGGAACTTCGCCGGACGCTATCGATTGCGCAGAAGATAGAGAACGGTTTCAACGCTTGATTAATACCTTGGGCTTAAAACAACCGCGAAATGGCACAGTTAGAAGCCGTGAAGAGGGTCAGCGTTTGGCCAAAGTGTTTGCGTATCCGATTATTGTCCGTCCTTCTTATGTGCTGGGTGGCAGAGCAATGCGGGTTATTTTTAATGAAAATGAATTAATCCATTATTTGGATGATGTAAAAGAAGTGAGTCCCGAGGCGCCGTTGTTGTTAGATCAATTTTTAGAAGACGCCATTGAAGTAGATGTAGACGCCGTTTGCGATGGTAAAACTGTTTTTATCGGCGGTATTTTAGAACACATTGAGCAAGCAGGCATTCATTCCGGAGATTCTTCCTGCACATTTCCTCCGCACAGTTTAAGTGAAGAAATTCAACAGCAGTTGAAAGAACAAATGCGCGTTATGGCTAAAAAATTAGGCGTGATAGGTTTAATCAATGCTCAATTCGCCATAAAAAACAACGAAATTTATGTGTTAGAAGTAAACCCGCGTGCTTCACGCACGGTGCCCTTTATCGCCAAAGCAACTGGATTATCTTTGGCAAAGATAGCAGCAAAATGTATGGTGGGTATTTCTTTGCAGCAGCAAAATATCTACGAAGAATGTATCCCGGATTATTTTGCGGTTAAAAATGCTGTTTTTCCGTTTACCAAATTTCCTGGGGCTGATCCCATTTTGGGCCCAGAAATGCGTTCGACCGGAGAAGTCATGGGAATTGGTAATACGTTTGGAGAAGCTTTTGCGAAGGGGCAACAAAGCACGGGTCAAACTTTACCAAAAGAGGGTAAAGCATTTATCAGTGTGCGCGATGCTGATAAAGTAAGAGTCGTGAATGTCGCCAAGCAACTACAAAAAGCCGGATTTAGCATTGTGGCGACTCGCGGAACGGCGCGATGCTTAATAGCGCACGGTGTTAATTGCGAAGTGGTCAACAAAGTCACCGAAGGGCGTCCGCATATTGTGGACTTAATTAAAAACCAAGGCATTCAATTTATCATTAACACTTCCGAAGGCGAGCAATCCATTGCCGATTCATTTACGATTAGACAAAGTGCAGTTTCCCGCAAAGTATGCTATACCACAACTTTAGCAGGGGGCGAGGCGGCCTGTTTAGCGATGCAACATCGTTATCTGGGAGAAGTAAACAGTTTACAGTCTTTGTACCGACGTCTGAAGAAAAGGATCCTTCAATGAAAAAAGTACCGATGACCTTGTTGGGTCATAAAAAAATTAATGGAAGAATTGGATAAATTAAAAAATATTGATCGCCCTGAAATTATTGCGGCTATCGCAGAAGCGCGTGCCCATGGTGATTTAAGTGAAAATGCTGAATATCAATCCGCCAAACATAAACAAGGGTTTATTGAAGGTAAAATTCGCGAATTAGAAACCAAACTTTCTTATTGTGAAGTTATTGATATCTCTAAAATCGATAATCAAGGCCGAATTATTTTCGGTTCCACCGTAACGTTGTGTAACGTAAAAGATGATTCTGAAGTTACCTATCAAATCGTGGGTGAAGATGAAGCCGATATCAAATCTGGAAAAATATCGGTCGCTTCGCCACTCGCCAGGGCCTTGATCGGTAAAAATCGCGACGATGAAGTGGTCGTTACCACCCCACAAGGACAAATGACCTACGAGGTTGTTGACGTCGAATACATATCCTAGACTTAGATATCATGTCAAAAAACAAGATATTGAGTTTAGATAAACTGGTTAACCAGCTGGAAACCCATCGTCAAAACAAGCAAAAAATTATATTTGCGCATGGCGTCTTCGATCTTTTGCATCGCGGGCACGTTGCCTTGTTGGCTGAAGCCAAACAATTGGATGGTGTTCTAGTGGTTGGTGTGGAAAACGACGACAATGTAAAAATTCTGAAGGGATCTGACAGGCCCATTCATGGAGCGGAAGCGCGGCTATTTGTCTTGTCCCATTTGGAACCCGTCGATTATCTTTTCCTTATCCCGCGCTATTCAGAAAATGAAGCATTGGATGCTTTTTACACCGCTATTTACCGTAAATTGCAAGCCGATATTTTAGCAACTTGTTTAGAAGCCGGGCGTTACGGTGTGCTGAAAAAAGCGCACGCCGATGAAGTGGGTATTCAATTTATTGATATTCAAACCCGGTATGATCGTTCAACCACTAAAGTGATTGAGCTCCTCAAAAAAAATTAGGCTCTGTGTAAAAATAACTGTCTTTTTAGCGCCCAGATTGGACGCAGATTTGAAAGTTCACGACGAAAGAAAATACGAGTATAGTTGTTCTATATGAGTGTGAGTGTTTTCTTGAGGAGTGAACTTTCAAAGATGCGTCCAAGATGGGATGCTAAAAAGACAAGTTATTTTTACACAGAGCCTTAGTATGGTCACAAACTATTTTGATTATTTTGATCATGACGCCGATATTGGCATTATTGGCTATGGCAATACTTTGGAAGAATCATTTGTGCAGGCCGCGCGAGCGGTTTTTGCCTATATGGTAGACTTGAGTTCAATAAAATCGAATCAAACAATTGCCATTGAATTTGAAGAAAACGATGAGGAATTAGCTTTAGTGCGCTGGTTAAATCAATTGTTGGGAGAAGCTCGGCAAAACGATATGGTTTTTGCCAATTTTCAATTACAGCGTCAAGGTGATCGTTGGGTGGGTAGCGCCAGTGGAGAAAAATGGCGAAAAACCTTCGAAAGAGGCACAGAAGTAAAGGGTGCGACATTAACGATGTTATCAGTCACTCACAATGATGCAGAGTGGAAAGCAGGTTGTGTGATTGATGTTTAGGCATTAGGAATGCTATGCAAATTGAGAATCTAAAAAAAATAAATGAACATTATTGGGAGCTGCAAGCCCAACAAGGAAATTTTTATAAGGTCGGCTTTTATGGAAGCCAAGATCTTATCAGCAAGATGGATGAAAAGGTTTTAGAGCAAATTACCAATGTTGCGCAACTACCGGGTTTGGTAGGTCCAGCCTTAACTATGCCTGATGCGCATTGGGGATATGGCTTTCCCATTGGCGGTGTTGCGGCATTTGATGAAAACGAAGGTGGAATTATTTCTGCAGGTGGAGTTGGATTCGATATTTCTTGCGGCATTCGCTGCCTGCAGACTAATTTGACTTGGCCCGACATCTTACCGATTAGACATTTATTGGCAGATGAATTATTTCAAAATATTCCTGCGGGGGTTGGCGGAGAGGGGAAACTAAAATTGTCCCCCTCAAAATTGGATCACGTGTTGGAGGGTGGCCGAATGGGCGGTTAAGCAGGGTTATGGGTTGCCGGAAGATTTGCTGTTTATAGAAGAAAGAGGACAGATGCACGGTGCAGTGCCGGAAAATGTTTCAGATTTAGCTAAAAAACGCCAACATCAGGAAATGGGTACGCTAGGGTCAGGCAATCACTATTTAGAAGTTCAAGTAGTTGAACGTATTTTTGATCTGGAAGCAGCGCAAGCTTTTGGGCTATCTGAAGGAAAAATTATTATTTCCATTCATTGCGGTTCACGCGGCTTGGGTCATCAAATTGGCACGGACTACTTGATTAGTTTAGCCAAAGCGGCGCAACGATTGGGCGTGAGATTACCGGATCGAGAATTAGCTTGTGCGCCTATTTTATCTCCGGAAGGACAAAAATATTTGGGCGCGATGAACGCAGGCATTAATTGTGCTTTAGCCAATCGCCAAATCTTAACGCAACTCACACGTGATTGTTTCGATGCGCTCATGCCAGGAGTTAAAATAAACACGTTATACGATGTTTCCCACAATACTTGCAAACGCGAAATCCATCTTTTCAATAATAAAATGCGCACAGTCTACGTTCATCGCAAAGGTGCAACCCGCGCTTTTGGCCCTGGCCATCCTGATTTACCGGAGAACTACCGCCAAGTGGGGCAACCAGTGGTGATCGGCGGCAGTATGGGCACCAGTTCTTATATTTTGGCAGGCAATTCGCCGGAAAATAACCACGCTTTTGCTTCTGCGAGTCACGGCGCCGGACGCGCATTAAGCCGCCATCAAGCGCTGAAACAATGGCATGGACGTGAATTAGTCGATGATTTAAGCGAAAAAGGCATTATCATCCGCACTCGCTCCATGCGCGGCGTAGCCGAAGAAGCCCCAGGCGCCTACAAAGACGTCGACGAAGTTGCTGAATCCACAGAAAAAGCCGGCCTCGCTCGCCGAGTTGCCTTGTTGAAACCAAAAATCTGCGTTAAAGGATAAATGTTCAGGTTTTTTTTAATAATTTGTTAATAAATATTCAGAATAATATAAATCCCTTAAGATGGTATTATATTATGAGCCGGCTTTCTATAGAAAAAGTTAAGAAACTTATCAATGATACTTATCCATGGACTAAAGAACAAATAGATATCTTCCTGCAGAATGGAAATTCATTAAGTGAGTCTCCTGAGACAGTACAAAGCCGTTCCGAAAGCGGGCTTGGACAATTGTCGAAATGGGCGTCCATTCGCAAAAACGCCAAACGTTTCATTAATAAAAGCGCGGTCCCAGAACGTACAGAACCAAACATCTTAATAACGAGTGATATCTTCAAATATTTATCCAGTTTTCACATGGCGCCGTTTATTACGGCCTTGATCACACATAGAAATGTGTACCTTTGGAAAGGGGAATATACAGATTTTCTTACCGGACGGCCCCTAAGCAATGGTCAAGAATTTTGGTTGCAAATCAAACATATTAAACGAGATGTCCAAGAAAAAATTGTCAAAGGTCTTGACACACTTCCACAAATATCAGTCAAAGATTGGCAAATTCTAGATTACCCTACTTATAACGAACTTAGAGGAATTCCACGACATAGCTTAGACTTAACGGAACTGGAATTAACCCCAGAAGCACTATCTGCCTTGTTTGAATCTGTTAACCGCAATATTATTACTCAAATTCGTATCAGAGCAGATCAAGGAAAATTTTTACCGCAAATTTTTCAATTTTTTCCTAGCTTAAAGAAACTGAGGGTGTCGTGGATAATTGAAAATAACTGGTTAGAAAAACATCTACACTATTTTACTGGATATGCAATTGAAGAAATATTTATGGATGGTGGGTTCGACTCCTCTTTGAATATCTCTTTGCCCAATAATGCATATGGTCTTAAGCGATTAGATATTTGGTCATTTTACAAAACTGAAGAAATTAATATTGAGCTGAAGGATTCAGAATCAAGAAATGAATCTATTATAGTAGGCGCAAAAGAACTTGATAGCGTAAAAATAAAAAAGAACATTAGAGTTGAAAAATGTTTGGAGGAAGCTTCAGAAAATGATGAAAAAAATTTCTGTACACCAACTGTCATCGACGTATTATTTATAGAATTAACTGAAGATGAAAAAGCTAACCAAAAAATTATAGAACAACTTAAAGAATCAATTAATAAAAAAAATTTTGAAGAAATTACAGTACTAAAATTTAAATTTCATTGTTTTCTTAAACAAAATAAAGAAGTTTTAGCGCAGATCAATAAAGAAGCTTTTCCTAAACTTAAACGACTTGAAATATCGACTAATATTAATTCTAAAAAAATCCCTCCTTCTGATGAAATCTTTAGTCTAGAATTTCCTCATTTGGAACATCTTTCAATTTCTAGTTTTAGTTTTTCTCTATCGTGCCCGAAATTAAGCAGTCTAGAAATTCGTAACTTAAAAAAATTATCCTTCCCAGAAACCCCGCCCAGATCTCCACATATTTTTTTCAATGTTTTAGGAGATGACGAATGTAATACCCAGATAATTAAAGGTTATTATAAAGAGGCGGTTGAACTTAGCATAAAACGTTCCAGCTCGTCTACCAACAGCTCATCGATTTATACAGGTTATTTTTCTTTTTCCACCAAACAAACGCCAGATAAACCTACGAATGAGCTGGGTATTTTTTCCTCGAAACAAGGATTGTCTGTTGCTCTAAGGAAAAATTATGGCTCGGAACAGATAAGAGTAGGTGAATATCGCATTATGCGCTTTGACCAGATCACTTATGATTTAAGTACGGATAAAATCGAGTTTGTCACTACGTTGCCGTCAGCGAATAAGGAACAGTATGAAAAAATTTCCAATAAGTTTCCCGCTCCTACAGGTTCCAATAGGGTCAATGGTGTAATTTCTGGTAATTTGGAAGTTGATGTTAGTTACCCCTTAGCTTTAACCAGTCCCGTGCAGAAGGGACAACTGAACATTTATGGGGATTTTGATCCACCTAACGTGAAAGTTGGAGTGTACTACGATCCTGACTATCAGCATTATTGGGTGCGCGTCTTAGAATGGCCTTCATCCACTGCAACAGTGTCTGTCAAACTATTTTACGATTTTGTACCAGCTGCTGATTACCGGCTCTCCAGAACATTACCTCCCTCTTTACCTCCTTCTTTCAGACCCAAAGAAATAAGCAAAAGTAAATTACCTCATGTTTTAAGCCAAAAATTAGAGAAGACATTTCGCTTTGACTATAGATTAGGTTTTCTATTCGACGAGAAAATGAGAGTGGCCGAGAAAATTCAACAATTGGCCGATTTTGTCAGCAAATTCAAAGAAAAATCATCCAGTAATTCATCAGCCGAAGTGGGTACAGTAGCCCTGATACTGGATCTCGTGAAAGAAGAATGGGGGGTATGCAGACACCGAAGTGATGCGTTTATGTTGCTAGCGCTTCTCTTCGCAGAAGTCCAACAAATTGATAATGGACTTCATCGGTATTGTGAAGTGCGAGATGAACACGGCCATTGGGTACCTGTTAATTTGGGTGGGGGCGCGATCCTCGATCAGCTGAAAGATGAGCGAAAAAAAGACGAGGAAGCGTTGTGGGCGCAAGCACGAAATCAATCGTTATTGGAACGTAAGCTGGAACATAAATCCGATCTTTCAGCGCTTCGTTATGAAGCCCAAGAAGAACACGCTATCCGCGCTTACTGCGCCAGTCGAGAGCGGTTTGATCCGGCTCTGCTGGAGTCTAAAAATGTAAACCGCTCTCAACCATTCTTAATTTATCTGCCTGATAAAAGTGATCAGCAAGCCTTTGCTGCATGGCGACATTGTTTCGCTCTGTTAAATTCCAAAGCTCCATTTCTTTATATTCATTCACCCGAACACCTAGACAGTTATCAAGCAGGGGCTTGTTTGGACGGAAGAGGAGAATTACTCCCACACAAAGTCAGTCCTTTGGGTACTCTGCTTAGTGAAGGCGGCTTCCTATTGATTAACTGGTCTAATTTCCCTTTCCAGCAACGGCACTATGTGGCAGAGAATCCGCAAGTGAAAATCATTGGCTTCCTGGCCGCCGGGATGACCTGCCCACCTGGATTTCAGAGCAGTTGCAGGATATGTACCTTACCCTTGCCGCCCATCGATCATCAAGAGGCCAAAACCACCTCCGCACCTGAAGAGCTAAAACCCGAGATTTTTGATGTATATGCCAATGCCGGTCCGCCGTGGGAAGAACAATTGATCGCCGGTCTTCAATTCAATCAAAATAAAATCCAGGTTCACCCTGGTCCTTTATTAAAAGCCATTGAGCCCACTGAAGAAAAGCGAACTTTGAAAATCAGAACGCATGGACAAAATGAGACTCTGACTTTACTTGAAAAACAAATTGAGATTGAGCAGCGGTTTTATTTTGATGGATTTCGTGAGTATCGAACCATTCCTCCCACCGTAACTATCCAATTCATTCCCGGGACGGCTGAGCTGTCCTCTTCCTCGACGATAGAAACAAAACCTGCGTTTACCATTGTCTCGCACAGCGAAGAAACCAAGGGCGACGAAATAAACGTCTATTTGGATAATTGGTATACCTTGTTTGAACAAGAGGTGGTGAATGAAGAAACCGAGTTAATGATGACCATTCCTGGCAGGTTGCACCTTGCTAAGGAAAAGCCAATAATTTTTTATGTCACCCAACAAATTCCTCAGGAAGAATGGCACTATCTGAAGAATTATCTACATCGGCAAGAGAACCGGCCGCCGCCAAAAAATATCATTTTCAAACTGGCCCCGAATATTACGGCGCCTGCTTTTACCGGCTATCAGCCATCGCTTGCAAAGCCGCCCTCAGAAAAACCTTCGCTTTCTATCCAGGCGGTGAAAAGTCATCTGCAAGACCATAAAACATTCACCCATCGAGCATATGTTACTAACGATGCAGCTTATTTAGCTGAACAAATTTTATTGCTCAGAAGACAGCCAGAGCAACCCGGTCAAGCATTTATTATAGATTTGACACCGCAAACCGA
>CAVPCA010000026.1:0-22635 GCA_963702315.1 uncultured Pseudomonadota bacterium | reverse complement strand
AATTCAACAAAAATTTTCTCTATTGGCTTCGCGTTATGCAGAATCAAGCAAATGGAAGATTCTTATGGCGTAATCGAGTTGGGGCTGAGAGGATTGAAATAAGGGTTTCTCCTTTAGAAAAGGAGGGAAATTTTGATAGCACAGTGTTTAACCTTCGTGAGTTGCTTTCCCCGCTAAAAGTTGCCAATTTAAGCCAATATTCAAAAAGGTTTATTAAGTAATCATTTTGTACTCTTAAAAGTTGAAGCTTATGTTTTTCTAGGCGAAGGACAAGAAATATTTCCTTCCCAAGAATTATTTTTAGATAAAGACAGTAAAAAAAGTAAAGTTTTATATCAAATAAATGGGCAAGCTGGTATTCATTCTGAAAAGATTGGTAATGCTTTACGGACTATCGACACTTGGTATCCAGGCGCTGAAGAACTAGGGCCCATTGCAGTAGAGCCTTATGGCGCGGGTACGAGTCGTGGAACAGCTATGGGTTTAACCAAAAGATAACCTCGATTTCTATTCTTTATTAGACGATTGGGTTATTAAGAATAAAATTCCAGAATTAAATCAACAACATTATGTGATTGCTAATTTGATTCGAGGTGGAGTTTTTGGTGATTCAGATAAAGAGAAAAATGAGGCAGAATAGCTATGGATTATTATTAGAGATAAAAATATTGCCGTATCCGGAGTTTAGCGCAACTGTTTTAATGAACGCCTTATTTGCTAAATTACATCGAGCACTTGTATCTATTAAAAATGATAACCTTGGAATCAGTTTTCCTCAGTTCGACAAGAAAAATTTAGGTGATCAGCTTCGCCTGCATGGAACTGAGGAGGATTTAAATCGGTTGATGGCAATGAACTGGATAAAAGGATTGCGTGATTATACGAAAGTGAGTGAAATTCAACCAATTCCAAATAATGTGAAATATCGCATTGTCAAAAGAAAGCAAGTCAAGAGTAACGTTGAACGTTTAAAAAGACGTTCTGTAAAAAAAAGCCAGTTGACACAAGAGGAAATTGATAAAAAGTTTTCTGCTTTTAAAGAGCAGAGGTTAAAACTTCCTTATTTGCAATTACAAAGCTCGTCAACTAGTCAATATTTTAAATTGTTCATTAGTCACGGTGACTTACAAGAGAATGCGATACCTGAAAATTCAATACTTATGGATTAAGCAACGAAGGAACAATTCCCTGGTTCTTTTAACCCTTTTTTTAGCAATTTTTTAAGTGTTTGATTATATATATTTTTTATTAGACAAGAAAAAAAGGGTTTTTTAATCCCATTAAGTAACGTTCTTTAAAAATCAGGACTTTATATAAGGTTAGAAACTGTTTACTGCCGTATAGGCAGCTTAGAAAAACCGAAGAAATCCTAACGACTTTTTTGGTCAGTTTACTGCCGTATAGGCAGCTTAGAAAACGGGTATTATCAGATAAAATCGTGTAGGTATGTTTACTGCCGTATAGGCAGCTTAGAAATGAGTAATAAAATCGAAAATGATCGAGAGCACGTTTACTGCCGTATAGGCAGCTTAGAAACGCGCGCAAGTTGATCAAGCAATTGCAATCGAGTTTACTGCCGTATAGGCAGCTTAGAAAATTATGCAAGGTGAACCTCAGGAATTATCGGAGTTTACTGCCGTATAGGCAGCTTAGAAAGACAACTGCGGGCGGTAATTTTTCACGCGGTTGTTTACTGCCGTATAGGCAGCTTAGAAATCTACATTTACAAATGATGCCATGCGTCATGGGTTTACTGCCGTATAGGCAGCTTAGAAATGCGATCGAAAAAGATGATCGCTTAGTGACCAGTTTACTGCCGTATAGGCAGCTTAGAAAGGAGAATCATAATAAGCCGGCAAGAGATCAACGTTTACTGCCGTATAGGCAGCTTAGAAATGAAATGAATGTCATATGAATTGCGTCCGAAAGTTTACTGCCGTATAGGCAGCTTAGAAAATCTTCTGAATAAATTTTAACCAAACAAATATGTTTACTGCCGTATAGGCAGCTTAGAAATATATGATCTTATCTACGATTGCGTAGTAAAAGTTTACTGCCGTATAGGCAGCTTAAAAAAGCAGTGTCACCTTGAGCACGTCCCCACAATTGTTAATGTTTCTGTTTAAACACACATGCATTTTTATTTAGCTTACAAGCTTCGATAATGACTGAAAATTTCTTTCCTAAAGAAAATGGGCTTCATTACTGCTATATTCACTTTATGAAAAAAAGTTTTGGATTGTTCAGATGGGCTTTCTTGCTTGAAATGGCTTTTTGTTTATTTAGCCTAGCTACCCCATCATTTGCTGGAACTGAGCGGCATTTTCCCCAAGGGGCCCAGCAAGTGTTTATTGCCAATCAGTCCGGCGTTCGTAAAGAGAATTTGACGAATATTACCAATCTAGCCGAAAAATCCATTGCGGAGGGTTATTATCCTGGTGCGGTAATACTGGTTACACATCAGGGTAAAGTCATTTATAAAGGCGTATTTGGTAATCGAACCCTCGATGCTCAGCCACAGCCGATGACTTTTGACACAATATTTGATTTAGCATCTTTAACTAAAGTGATCGTAACCACAACCGCCATTATGCAATTCGTAGAAGAAGGTAAAATAGAGCTAGATGCCCCGGTTGCAAACTATTGGTCTGCATTTGCCAATAATGGAAAAGATGGAGTTACTGTAAGAGAACTTTTAACCCACACTTCTGGTTTTCAAGCCATTTTACCCACTTGGGTATTGCCTGATGATAAGAAAGATTATTATGCATCAGGTTTACAGCAAGTAGAAAATTTAGGCTTAACCAATCCCCCAGGAAAAGTATTTACCTATAGTGATATTAATATGATCGCACTGGGCCATTTGGTTGAAATTATTTCAGGCGAACCCATTAATCGTTATGCCCAAGAACATATCTTTGGTCCGATCGGCATGCATTCTGCGACTTATTTACCCGCAGAAAATTTAAAATCAATCATAGCGCCTACCTATGACCCGGACCAGCACCAAATACGCTGGGGTGTCGTTAATGATCCCACAACTTTCCGCATGGGTGGCGTAAGCGGCATGGCTGGATTATTTGCGAACGCCAATGACGTTAGTTTATTTGCTGAAACCTTACTCAATAATGGCAAAATCAATCAAAAAAATTATTTATTGGGCCCTTTAACCGTTTACAAAATGACAACCCCGCAAACACCCGGTGACATAACCGATTTACATGGCTTGGGTTGGGACATTGATACGGATTATTCGAATAGGGGCGTGTTATTGCCAACGGGTTCCTATGGTCACACAGGATGGACGGGAACATCATTATGGATAGATCCCATTACGCATACCGCCATTATTATTTTAACAAGTCGTACCTATCCAGAACCCGTATCCACCAATAAATTAATTTCTGATCGCCGCGCGATTGCCAATATCGTGGCCGGCAGTTTAGATGTACCAATATCTCGATCATTCAACACGACAGGCCTGGGTGAATTACAACGCGCCTACACCACCAACAAAATCCCCACGCAATAAAAATAAGTCTTCGCATTCAAAAACTTATGTGTTAGTATCCTCAAAGAATTTAATATTAAGGAACAAGATTATGTATCATGACTTTACAGAAGAGGGACAGGCTTTAGCACCTTACTTAGAACACTTCATTGATTCCAAAAATTTCTCTAGGATTGATACTGATTACCTAAAGAAAAACTCGATACATCTTTTTGAAATTTTTTCCTCTTTAATCGATCAGGGTTTTTTCGATAGATTTCAAAAACAGGAAAAAATAAATTTCTTAGACATTGGATGCAATGGCGCGCACCTTGCTATGATTTTACCTGAAATTGTAAAACTTTTGGCGGCAAGAGGTATAAAAATTCACTTCAAATATCTGGGAATTGATATTCTCACTGATTTAATCAGTGAATTACAAGAAAAGATGTCTACAACGCAGGACTTTTCTTTCAGGGCCTTAGACGCCAGTAATAAAACTGCGGTTAGTATGGCAATGAGAGAAATTGGTATGCCCAAGGCCGATTTTGTGTTGATTAAACGTCCGGTCGCTTTTGGATTGGCATGGAGCAAAAATCTACCACACGGAATTATAGCCACGCTCCCATTATCCCTATTAATAAAAATAAAAATGAATTATTTCTCCTCCATCCAAATTATGGAAGATGTAAAAAGTGTAATTCTGGCTTTAGCCTTGCACGATTCTGTTGCTTATTATTCTGGCGCTCAATATGCAAAATTTAGAGAGATTTTAGGCGGTCAAGCCGCTGAAAACTATCAAGGCGCTATGATATTGACAACACATTCTCAGTGGTTTGAGCAGCTTAACACCCTCAGAATCATGCATAATTCAGGTCAAGGTAATTTTACTCCTTTTTTTGTGCAATCCCCTGGTGGGCATATTTTGTATTATGAACAATATTTTTTATTTATCGATAACTATACTCATCAGGAGAGTTTGACATTAGACCATTTTATAAATAGCCATTTTATGGGGCTGCTAACATTGGGTTATGGATTATATCGATCAGTTAGAACAAGATCCCACTTTCAGCCGGTGGAGAAGTTTTCACTTTAGCGATTATACAAGCATGTATTCCACTTTTGCTCTACGCGGTTGAACCGGGTGTTTCAGTTTTATTGCAAGTAGGCTGCTCTCTAATAATTATTAAAAATTTTGCAAAGATTAATCCTTTTTATGCTCAATTTGCTATATTATTAGCTCGCTTACCCTTGGTGGATGCGCTCACCAACCAGCAAAACTTTGCGGTGACCCAGTGGCTGGAGCCGAAAATATTGCTGCAAGCTTTCCAATGTGTTGGTCTTATTAAAATATTTTCTGAAGCGGTTATGAAATTGGGCAAACAAATTCAAACCACTTTAAGCACTAGAAATTTTTCATTTTCTCTAAAAAAATTAAAAGATTGTTTTTCTTCTGGTTGGTGCAGTATTAATTTTTTTCCTGAGCCTTCATCGCGAAAAGTTGAGCTTCCTGCCTGTGATATAAAAGAATTTCCTGTTACAGTATACTCGCCATGAATTTACCTTTAGCTTTTTATATTGGCCTTCGTTACACACGCGCCAAACGGCGTAGCCGGTTTGTTTCCTTTATTTCTTTAGCGTCGATGATCGGTATTGCGCTAGGTGTAATGGTGTTAATCACAGTCTTGTCTGTGATGAATGGATTTGATGAACAGATTAGAAAGCATTTTTTTGCTTTAACCCCACAAATCACGATCTATAATCCAGCTGAACATAAAATACCAAAAATAGCAGGGGTAAAAGCCACAGCGCCCTTTGCCAGTGGTGATGGCGTTTTTATAAAAGACCGGGAATTGAAAGCAATCACCGTGATGGGCATTATTCCTGCCCGTGAAAAAAAGATATCGGCTTTGGCGAGTAAAGTATCCTCAGGAAATTTAGATGATCTTACCGAAGGCAGTTACAATTTGTTGATGAGTGAAAATTTGGCGCTGCAATTAAATGTAAAAGTAGGCGATTCTCTTAACGTTTATACCTCGCAAGTGATAACGACGCCATTGGGTTTGTTTCCACGTTATCGTCAATTTACCGTAACGGGAGTTTATGCAGATGCAAATAATACGTATAGTCAAGCAAAAATATTTATTAATTTAATAGACGCCCAAACTTTGTTTGCCTCGGATTACCGAAAAACGGGTTTACATTTGGTGCTTGATGATCCTTTCCAAGCGCCTGCCATCGCCGCCAAGATACATCGTCTATTGCCGGAGCTGACGGTAGAAAATTGGACGCAAGAATCCGGCGCTTTTTTTCAAGCGTTAGCGATGGAAAAAACCATGATGTTTATCATCTTGGCGTTGATTATTGCCATTGCCGCTTTTAATTTAGTATCCAGCTTAATTATGGTGGTTAATGAAAAAATGGCTGATATTGCCATTTTGCGCACGCTTGGCGCCACTCCCCAGACGATCAGAAACATATTTATTGTCCAAGGCATTATTATTGGCTGGGTTGGTATGATTTTAGGTTTAATATTCGGTATTCTATTGGCCATGCATGTTAGCGTTGTTGCCGGTTGGATAGAGCAAGTGTTTCACGTGCAATTTATCCCAACAGGAGTTAATTATTTGCCCAATTTACCTTCTAATATTCGGGTGCTGGACATCATTGAGGTAGGGTTTATTGCATTTGCTTTAAGTATTATCGCAACGCTGTACCCGGCGTGGGTGGCGTTTCGTATTCAACCGGCTGAGGCATTAAGGTATGAATGAAAACTCGTTAAAAACCGACGTATTGGCTTGCCGTCATTTACAAAAAACCTTTAAAGACGGCGCTATTCGCGTTGAAGTATTGAAAGATGTCAACTTCGACGTATTGCCAGGAGAGATGGTCGCCATTATTGGCGCTTCCGGTTCTGGCAAAAGCACGTTGTTGCATTTATTGGGTGGGTTGGATCGTCCCAATCAAGGGGAAGTTTGGGTGGCCGGTCAGGAAATCACGCGCTTGAATGAAAACAGCAAAAGTCGATTGCGCAATCAAGCTTTAGGTTTTGTGTATCAATTTCATCATCTGTTGCCGGAATTTTCTGCCTTAGAAAATGTGTGCATGCCTTTATTGATTCGTGGATTAAATTTTAAAACCGCGGCCATTGAATCCAAAAAGATAATTAAACAAGTGGGCTTAACCAACCGGGAAGAACATCGAGTAGGGGAGTTATCCGGAGGAGAACGCCAGAGAATAGCCATTGCCCGGGCCCTGGTCACGCAACCTAAATGTGTGTTGGCTGATGAACCGACAGGTAATTTAGATAATATGACCGCCACCCATATTTATGAATTGATGAAACAATTGAATCAAGATTTAAAAACTAGTTTTGTCATCGTTACGCACAATTTAGAATTAGCTTCACAAATGCATCGACAGCTGACGTTACAAAATGGAGTGTTGTCCTAAAATGATATTTAAACCCTTATCATTAGCGATCGGATTGCGTTACACGCGAGCAAAACGCCGTAATCAATTTATCTCGTTTATTTCTTTGGCGTCCATCATGGGTATTGCATTGGGCATTATTGTGTTAATCACCGTTTTATCCGTGATCAATGGTTTTGACGCTGCAATCCAAAAACGTTTTTTTGCCATCGCGCCGGAAGTTTCTGTGATTACTGCACAAGATATCTCAACGAAATGGCCGCAGCTGGCCGATACCTTACGTCGTGTGCCGCAAATTAAAGGGCAAGCACCTTTTGTCAGTGGTCAAGGTATGGTGCTAAGCGGCGAACAACTGCATGGTATTAATTTATTAGGTGTTATTCCACAACAAGAAAAAAAAATATCCGGTTTAGCCGCTCAAGTAGTGGTAGGCAATTTTTCAAGTTTAACGCCAGGCAGTTTTCATATTATGTTGGGAAAAACTTTGGCGGAAAATTTGGGGTTAAAAATCGGAGATACCATGAGTATGTTTATCACCGAGGGGGCCAGCGGCGAAGATGAGTTGCCACAATTCACTTATCAAGATTTTATTTTAAGTGCATTATACAGCAGCAGCGCCGGTTTCGGATTTGAAAATATACTGGCCTACGCCAACATGGCCGATGTGCAAACTTTGTTTAAACCGGGTGAACGTGTTAGTGGACTGCATATTAAAATTCAAAATTTATATGAAGCGGCATTTGTGAGCAAAGATATCCAGGCCTTACTATCCAATGATTATTACGTTACCAATTGGACAGAACAGTCTGGTAGCTTTTTTGAAACATTATCCATGCAAAAATCCATGTTGTTTATTATCCTGTTGATGATTGTTGCGATCGCGGTTTTCAATTTAGTTTCGACGTTGATTATGGTGGTCAACGAAAAACGTGCAGAAATTGCGATTATGAGGACATTAGGCGCGCCGCCGCGGATGATTATGAATACGTTTATCGCACAAGGAGCCGTGATTGGTTTAATCGGCACGATTATTGGTTTGATTGGCGGATTGTTATTAGCGGCTAATGTGACCGCCATTGTCGAGGGGATTCAAAAACTCTTTCATGTGCAATTTATTTCTGCCTCCGTCTATTATGTAAATTATTTGCCTTCTAAAATCATGTGGTCTGATGTGATAAAAATCTGTATTATCGCCTTTGGGTTGAGTGTGATTGCCGCCATTTATCCCGCTTTAGTCGCTTTTAAAACCGAACCGGCTGAAGCCCTGCGTTATGAGTAAAGCGTTTTCTCAACAGCATTTTATTGAAAGATACAAAGGCGGCGAACGCGCTATCTTGGTGCAGATCGATTTGAATCAATCTAATTTTGATGAGGACTTGCAAGAGTTTAAATCTCTAGCGGATTCAGCCGGCGTAAAAACGTTGGCTATTGTTACTGGCAGAGCAGCTGCACCTTCTCCAAAATTTTTTATGGGTAAGGGGAAGGCTGAAGAAGTTGCGGCACAAGTTGCTTTCTACAATGCCGAAGTGGTTTTAGTCAATCATGCATTAAGCGCCGCGCAAGGCCGGAATTGCGAAGAGCTGTTCAAATGCCGTGTCTTAGACCGTGCTGAACTTATCCTGGATATCTTTGCTCAACGCGCTCAAACTTTTGAAGGGAAGTTACAGGTTGAATTAGCGCAACTACAACATCTTAGCACCAGATTGGTCAGAGGATGGACGCATTTAGAACGTCAAAAAGGCGGTATTGGATTAAGAGGCCCTGGAGAAACTCAGTTAGAAAGTGATCGCCGTTTAATTGCTAAAAGAATTGAAGCGATTAAAAAACGGATAGAAAAAGTCGCCATGCAGCGCAAGCAAGGCAGACAAGCCAGAAAAAAAGCGAATATTCCCACAATATCTTTGGTCGGTTACACCAACGCCGGTAAGTCGACTTTATTTAATCGCATGACGCAAGCGGATGTATATGTCGCCAATCAACTGTTTGCAACCCTGGACCCCACTCTACGTCACATTCATCTTCCTGCAGCCGGAAAAATTATTTTAGCCGACACCGTTGGATTTATTCGAGATCTACCGCATGATCTTATTGCTGCTTTTCGCGCCACTTTAGAAGAAACGCGGCAAGCAGATTTATTATTACATGTGGTTGACGCCAGTCATCCGGATTACTGGCAAAATATCAGAGACGTAGAAACGGTATTACAAGAAATAGGTGCAGATCAACTACCCCGTTTATATGTTTACAACAAAATCGATTTAAGAGAATTAGAACCCCGCTTAGTTCGTGACGCCACCCAAAATATTATAGAAATTTGGCTTTCCGCGCGCACTGGAGCAGGCGTGGATTTATTGAAAACCGCGATTGTTGAATTATTACCTGACAAGATCATCATTACAGACGTCGTTTTGAAGCCCGAACAAGGCAGACTGCGCTCCCAACTTTACCAATTAGGCTCAGTAGTCAAAGAAGAAATCGACGCCCACGGCGATTTCCATATTCAAGTCCGCATTAGCCTGCGCGAATACCGTCACCTTTTTGCAGGGCAGCCTCATTAGAAAAAGTACGAAATGACATATTTCTAGTCAGTTGTCACTATTTTTTAATGAGGCTACCCTGAATATTCAAATCAAATGATACAAAAGCTACGTTATAACGAATGTCTTTATTTTCGAGAGCGCTAGTAAATAAATTAAACTGACATAGGTTTTTACTAAGATTTATATGATCCTTTATTAAATCATTTCCCTTAGGATGATATGTTTCTAATAAAGAAAACAAATGCACTGCTATTCTAAATATAAATATACTGTCATTATTGACGATAATATTCAGTGAGTGATTATTCATTATGATTAACCATGAGTGGAACAGTATTTTTAGATTTTTCAACGATTTTTCGGTAAAAGATTCATCCTGATAATTAAGATCCCATTTTTTATTATTATCAATTTTAAATTGCAACATCTTCGAAAACTTACGGTTTACATTATCTAATATATCTGTGCATAAATTTTTTAAAGCAGTTATTGAAGTTAGCGCTTCGTGAATTGTATGACACATTTTTGATAGAGAATTGATTGCATGATAATGATCATCCAAAATAAAAAAATGATTATTAAAATACAATGCACCCATATAGGATTCAGTACCAATCGAAAATAAAACTGGGTAAGCAATTGGCTCTCCATTCTGAATTTGATTATAAAGCGAAATTATAGTTTTTAACATTTCTAATAATTCAGGGATATCAGAGTCACTAAAATCAAGTGTAAGTTCATGTTGATAATTGCTTATTTGAAATATGAGCATCGGCGATAATACTTGGTTGAATTTAGAAATCATGTCAAATAGATTAGAAAAGCTTATATTTTTAATTAGAGATTGGAATTTCTCTGATCCTGGAAACTGTCCACAATAATTAAAATCATCAAAAATTTTTCTGGTTAAATTAAATGGCGTTAGTAAATCAAGTGAATTTTCGTCATTGAATGCATAAGGTTTATCTGCTAATAACGAATTCCATAAATGAGAATTTTCAGAGATTAATGCAGCGGCTAATAAACTATTTTTAAATGCATTGATGCGTTGAGAACAATATCCTTTTTCGGAGCAAAATATTTTCAATATATTATGTTTTTTTTCATGATCAGTCGAATTATCTTGATGATAGGCCATTAAATTTAAAATATTGACATGAAGATAACTATAAACTAAATTAGTTAGATTGTTTGGAAAAATTATATTAAAAAATGAGAAAATAATTTCTTTCGATTGACTATAATAAACTGAACTCACGCTCAGTTGATCAAAAGTAGAAGCTAAGAATCCATTAATGGAGTTGTCATCATTTAATGCTTTGGAAAGATCCTGCTTAACTTCCTCGGACATGGAAGATGAGAAGCAATCAAAAATGCCGTGATAAGCCTGTAAAATCACTGCTAAGGCAAAAGATAGCCAAAAATTCTCAGGATATTGTATGCTAACTTCAGCAAGTATGGCTTTATAAAATTCGCTAAACTCTAACTCCGAAAATTCTTTTCGTTTTTTTAATATGAGTTGGGTTATATTCTTTGCATCATAATCACCCGCATCAGAATATCGGTGCTCGATAATATGCCTTCTATGAGTTTCCAAATTGTCGAATAAAAAAGATTCTTTATCTGTATCTTTTGGATTCTGCGTTATTAAAAATTGATAACATAACACACATGCGTAGAAAGTTTTTTCTCCTCCTGTATTTTCATGATCGAAGATTTTTATATAGAATATGTCAGAAATTTTAAATCTCTCCAAAAAAAATCCGCAATTCTGGAAATAACTAATATTTGATGCAGACAAGTCAAAGGAATTATAGGTAGACCATTTTGACACATCAAAGATTAAAGGATTTAAATAGTTTGGAGTCTCTGTATTGAAATTTTCTATGTTATGTTGCGAGTAAATTAAAGCTTGTTTTTCATGAAATAAGGTATTGCCTGGCAAATTTGGTTGAAGACATGGTTCTGAATCGCCTAATTTTAGAACAATACAATCGATATCGTCCTTCACCACTATTATTTTTGTGGGCTTATGGTCAGTGAGTTTTGCTGCTAATTTTTGTGACTTAAGCTTATAATTCTCATTATTTCTACGATAAATGAAAAAGCTTGCCTCTTCTCCAACCCAAGATTTTTGCTCCGGTATAATCTTGTCAATATTTAAGCTAATATCCACATGAATTAAGACATAACGTTTTTTATCTTTTGAAATAAGCGCAACAATATTACAGGTGCTAAACTTATTTGTGCATAATCTTATGCCTTGCGGGGATTTTCCACCTTCAATTCGTCCAAATTTGCCCTCTGGTATGTAAATATAAAATTCTTTGGCATTAAAATCAGATTCTATTTTATCATCGAAAGTTTTTTGTTTTACCCATTTTACAGTTTCTGGAGAAAACTCCACTAAATGGGATAAAGTATTACCTAAAACATCTGTCATTTTCTTGACAGTAGTGGCGTTTTGATCTTGGAGCATAAATTTATTTTCTCTTCTATTTTTACAGTTTTAGATACGAAGCTTTAGATTAACTGGCCGAAATATTAAACTTATTTATTCAAAAATGCGATAGATGAAAATACCTCCAACACGTTCAGAAAACCTGAAGCAAAGGGCGCATGGCAAGGGTAGCCTCATTAAAAAATAGTGACAACTGACTAGAAATATGTCATTTCGTACTTTTTCTAATGGGGAGTATGGAAATGATCGACAAGGAACTTGGGTTTATAGATTTTTTTAGTCAAACAATAATACAATGTTGCTCCCACTGGTAATACACCTTTTTGGGATGTGACAGTATAGGAAGACAGAATGGATAAAATCCTTTATAATGGAAAACCTTTTTAACTGTACTACAGGAACTCTTATGCCAAGGAAAAAAACTAACTTGAAAAAAGTTACGCCACGAAAGAAAAAGGTCGCTCCTATTCCAAAAGGGTTTAAGACTATAACACCCTATTTATTTGTAAATGGCGCCTCTCGTGCTATTGCATTTTATAAAAAGGCATTTAAAGCTAAACTTGATTTCAAAATGCAACATCCCGATGGCAGAATCAGCCATGCTGAATTAACCATAGGTGATTCTAAAGTAATGCTTGCTGATGAATTCCCTGATATGAATGCTCGCGGCCCTAAAGCTTATGGTGGCACGTCTGTTTGCATGCACCTCTATGTAGAAGATGTAGATAAAGTATTTAAACGAGCAGTTGCTGCGGGTGGACAATCGAAACGCGCTGTTGAAAATATGTTTTATGGTGATAGAGCTGGTTCGATCGAAGACCCTTTTGGGCATCATTGGTATATTTCAACTCGTATCGAAGACCTGACAACTCGTGAAATTAAAAAGAGAGCAGCTCAAGTATTTGCCAAAAAAACTCCGACTTATACTCAAAACGATTAGGTTTTCGGTGTTCTAGCATCCCATTGACCGGCGATTTTGAAACGTTCTTCCTTCGAAAAACCTTGAAATACAACGAGTATCCCTGCGGCTTTTCTCAGTCAGAACGTTTCAATCTCACCGGTCCCTCTGCGCTATAACACCGAAAACCTAATCGTTTTGAGTATAAGTCGGAATTTTGCTGTTTGCCTTCAGATTTAACGTTTGCCGCGTTTCTTTTCTCAATTAGATAGGATAGAATAAGCGCATATTATAGAGGAGAGCATGTAAAAATGGCGCTTAATGGCTCAAAACGTACTTCAGGGCCTGATCCTTGGCGTAGTGGTCCTGATGAGGGGCCTCCTGATTTATTGAAACTGATCAAAAAATTTTTAAATAAATTTCAAAGTAAAACTGGCCAAGCGACCAAACCCCAATTATTAGTCGATACTGGACGCATTGTCGGTATTGTCGTTGCGGCGCTGGTGGCATTGTGGTTTTTATCCGGAATTTTCCTGGTTTCACCCGCTGAACAGTCTGTAGTTTTACGTTTTGGTAAATACATCCGTACCCTAGGTCCCGGGCCCCATTGGATTCCAACGTTATTTGAAAAAAGGTTTACCGCCAATATCCAACGGATTGATAGTTTCCCCTATGAATCGGAAATGTTAACCCAGGATGGCAATATTGTATCCGTTAAAGTTCAGGTCCAGTATCGGATTATTAATTTAAAAGATTATCTCTTTAATGTGGTAAACCCATTGATTACCTTGCATCAAGCCGTGTCTAGTTCAGTGCGGCAAATTGTGGGACAAATGGATCTTGATCCTATGTTGACCACAGGAAGGGAAGAGCTTTCAGAGCGGGTAACTGGATTATTAAATAATACTTTGCAAAATTATCACAGCGGCCTAGAAGTCCGCGAAGTCACTTTACAATCCGTTAAACCGCCAGAGGCAGTCACCACTGCTTTTGACGATGTTATCAAAGCGCGCGAGGATGAAAAACGTTATATCAATCAAGCCCAAGCTTATGCGAAAAAAAGAGTGTTGACCGCCGAAGGACAAATTGCCCGGATTGAACAAGAAGCAAGTGCTTACCGGTATTCTGTGGTCGCTCAGGCGTCTGGGTCTATCGCTCGGTATTTGGCGCTATTAAAACCTTATCAATTGGCGCCCGGCATCACTCGGGAAAGATTATACCTAGATTCCATTACGGATATCTTGAGTAACACCAATAACATTGTCGTCGATAACACCGGTTCAAATGTTTTATATTTGCCGATAGATAAAATGATGAATCCAACTAAGAGTGTGCTGGCGCCAGCCATCACCGCAGTGGAAAGTCAAAATCAAGTGCTGGATAATAATCCCGTCGCTGTGAATTCACCAACAGAAAGGCCGAGTTATCCGGTTGATGGAGGAAACCCATGAACCCGAAGTCGCTCATCGTACTTATTTTGGTTTTGATCGTCTTAATTCTGGCTTTTGGTTCTTTTTATTCGGTTTCTGAAGGTCAAAGGGCATTAACTTTGCGCCTCGGCAATATCGTAAAGGATGAACATACGGGTTCGGCGAAAATAGAAGGCCCCGGATTGCATGTAAAATCACCTTTTATTGTGACCGTGCGCAAATTTGATATCCGGTTGCAGGATTTAGAAGATAAATCGCCCAGGATATTAACCAAAGAACAAAAATATCTTTATGTGGATTACTATGCCAAGTGGCGCATTGAAGACTTGGCCTTATATTACACGCGAACGGGTGGTTTAGCAGAAAACGCCAAACAATTGTTAACGCAAAAAATTAATGATTCTTTACGTGCTGAATTTGGCAAAAGAGATTTACAGGAAGTGGTTGCGGACCAACGATCGAACATCATGACCTCATTGACCGAATCCGCCAATCTAGGTGCAAAAGGTTTGGGATTGGAGATCACCGACGTTCGAATTAAAAGCATAGATCTTCTACCCGAAGTGCAAGATTCAGTCTTTAAAAGTATGAGCACCAAACGTGAGCAAGTGGCCACCAGCTATCGATCGGGTGGAGTTGCTGAAGCAGAAAGAATTCGTTCGGAAGCTGACGCCACTGCGATTAAAATGATCGCCAATGCCAATCGCCAAGCCTCGGAAGTTCGCGCTAAAGGTGATGAAGAAGCAGCCGCTATTTACACCGCCGCTTACAGCAAAGATCCAGAATTTTATGCTTTATATGGCAGTCTACAGGCCTATCGTCAAGTATTTAGCAACAATCGTACGATAATGGTTTTAAAACCTGATCATCCGTTCTTACATTATTTGAATCAAGGAAATCAAAATAATGACAACAAGCATAAATAAAAGCGGAAAAAGTATTGTTGTTTTAGGTTCGCAGTGGGGTGATGAAGGGAAGGGGAAAATAATTGATTGGTTGACGGATCGAGCCGCTGCCGTCATTCGTTTTCAAGGTGGACATAATGCAGGCCACACGCTCTATACAGAACAAGGTAAAAAAATAGTTTTAAGACTTGTGCCTTCCGGCATTATGCACGAAGGTGTTGCCTGTTTTATCGGCAATGGCGTAGTGTTTTCTCCAGACGCATTTATCAAAGAAATTACTGAGTTAACTGAACATGGCGTTAACATCGATGGACGCATTAGAATTAGCCCAGCTTGCAGTTTATTGTTGCCGTATCACGTGGCTATTGATGAAGCCCGGGAAATTTCGCGAGGGGCAAACGCTATAGGTACCACTAAACGCGGCATAGGCCCTGCCTATGAAGATAAAGTAGCGCGCCGTGGTGTGAGGATCATTGATTTATTTCATCCTGATAGTTTAAAAGAAAAACTCGACTATTTGGCCAATTACCACAACTTTTTTCTTACGCAATATTTTCAACATCCTGCTATTCCGGTACAAAAAGTTTACGATTCATTATTGATTATGGCCGAGCAAATTAAACCCATGGTGGACGATATTGGTATTTTATTAAAAAGACTGCGTGACCGTGGCGAAAATCTTATATTTGAAGGCGCCCAGGGGGCATTATTGGATATCGATTTGGGAACTTATCCATACGTCACCTCTTCAAATACAACAGCCGGGGCTGCTGCCACGGGTTCCGGATTTGGGCCTTTATATTTAGATGAAGTTTTTGGGGTTTGCAAAGCTTATGTGACCCGTGTCGGTGGGGGGCCTTTCCCGACTGAATTGAAAGATGATACCGGCGCATACATTGCCAAACGTGGACACGAATTTGGTTCAAATACGGGCCGTTCTCGCCGTTGTGGATGGTTTGATGTCGTACAAATGCGCCAAGCTGCGCTCAACAATAGTTTATCGGGGCTGATATTAACCAAGTTAGATATTTTAGACGAACTCCAAGAAATACGGGTATGCACGGGTTATCAATATCAAAATCAACGATTAGACTATCCGCCGTTTGATATCAATATATTGTCTGCTTGTGAACCCATTTATGAAGTATTGCCGGGATGGCAATCCAAAACCGAAGGAATCACTCATTACGAAGCCTTACCGCTGCGCGCAAAAGAATACCTAACCAAACTCGAAAACTGGATCGGCCTCCCCATCGCCATTATTTCCACCGGCCCCAATCGTCATGATGTGATTAAACTACGAGACAGCTTTTTTTGACATTACTTTACTCTCAGTCAAACATTAACTCCTATCAAGTTCTCTGCGTAATTTAATGAAATCTGGTAAATCTAATCGATCTTCCCATAAACCTTTAACTGCTTGCAGTGCGATAACCACTTCTTCTATACGGCATGAGAGTGTTTTAAGTTCCTTTTATTCCTTTCAATGGAAAAATGCATTCCTATCGCCTTTAAGATATCAAAAATACTTCTAAAATAGGGATTTCCTTCTTCTGATAACGCCTTATAAAGATTTGCTCTATTTTTATTAGATTTTTCAGCAATACTCGAAATACCTTGAGCTTTGACGACATGTTGCAATGCAAGTAAAAAAGCATCAGGATCATTACCTATCACTCCATAATAGATTCTATATCCTGGTCCAAAATAAAGTTTAAATTCATAAATCCCGTCCTCTATGGGTTCTTTCCTACCTAAATTTCCTAATAATATTTTATTTATTTTAACCCTAATCCTGTATTCAGTTAATTTATCTAAAGAAAGCAACCAAGTTTTAAGAGGTTGTTCTGCCTTGAATTTTTATAATATTTAACTTTTATAGAACTAAGTAGCATAGTTTATTGTATGCTGCAGAATACAGTAAGTCAAAGGGTACCTTTTCAATTGGTACTTTTCAGAAAGTTTTAAATGGCTTTATCTGTCTTAGTTTACCACTTAATTTTGCGCCAAAAGTTAAAATACTAGGGAATTTCTTCAAAAACGGTAACACAGTAGCGATTGCCCATGGATGGATGGCTACCTCTGCAAAAAGGGCTGCGGCATGAATTCGTTTAGAAAAATATGCGCGCCATTGATGGGTATATTCTTGGCCGGCATTTGCGGGTGCTTGTTTCAGCAATGCTTGCGAAAGTAACCAGGCTGATTGCAGAGCCATACTGATGCCTTCAGCGACGATGGGATGTGCTTCCCCGGCTATATTGCCGGCAAAAAACATACCGTTTTCATAGCATTTGCGAATACCAGGCCGAATCGGGCCTACTGAAAGCCAGCTGCCTTCACGTTTTGCATGAGCAAGTGCCTGCCTTACACCCAAGCAGGATTCACTGATATGCCGCAAAACCATCTCCCCTGCCGGTAATTTAGGATCAGCTTGTCTTATCTGCGTTAATGTATCGCGGCGAATACAGCAAGACAATGTAACCCGTCCGTTATCCGTATGCACAAGACCGCCATAACCTCCTGGAAATGCCAAAAGTGGCATCAGATCAGTTGCCAGTTGGCAATCTTTAAAATGGGCCTTAAATGCAAGCAGGTCAGAGGGCTTGTGAATGGATCTATCAGTGTCAAGTCCATGTTCCCACGAGCCATGGGCAATGATGACGGTATGAGCGCAAATTTGTTCAACGATATGGTTTGATGCCATGGTAATAAGAAAAACAGATTGACGTTGTAAGGCTTTGACTTTCCATGGTTGCCATAATTTTGCGCCAGCGTTCACAGCCATTTTGAGGAGCAGAGTATCAAAATGTTCACGCCCTAACGCTCTTCCCCAATGACCAAGGACATGCTTACCTTGTGGCATGGCAGATTCCAGTATAGTATTTGCGGTAAACAACCCCACTCGTCGTATTTCAGGGCCTGCATGGTTAAAATAAAAATCGGATATACCAATGTCCTGTAGCAAGGGTAAATTGGAGGCAGAGATAAATTCTCCACAGACTTTGCGTCTTGGAAAAGTTGCTTTTTCGATGATTGCCACTGACATGCCCGCTCTTGCTAGCAATAAGGCGGTTGCTGCTCCTGCAGGGCCACCACCGATAATGACCGCATCAAAAACCATCTATCAAATCCTTTCAAACTACTCGCGAACATTTTGGCATGGAAACTAGTGAGCTACAACCGATATGAGGAATATATGCTTAAAAACAGGTCGCAAGAAAAAGAGTTAATTGATTTAGGCCCAGAATATTACACTCATGATGAGTACATACAATGCCTGAAAAAATTATTTTTTATCAATAAATTTCTTGGCTTTTTTCGAAGTACGGTAAAAATTCTTAAAAAAATTTCTCAACATTCTACTTTAGTTGATGTGGGTTGTGGCGGCGGATTGTTTATATTAAATTTAAGTCAATATTTTCCTCATATGAAAATGCTTGGGATTGATATTTCAGAGGAAGCCATTGCAGATGCAGAGCAATCTCTTAATACTTGGAAAATAAATAAATCCAATCTCCAAGTTTGTTTTCGATGGCAACAGCAAAAGCAGCTGGATATTGCTAAAAATAGTTTTGATATAATTTTAGTAACATTAGTTTGTCATCATTTGCAAGATGACGATTTAGTGGTTTTCTTGCGTCAAATATATCTTATAGCTGGACAAGCGGTTATTATTAATGAATTACATCGACATTATTTATCTTATATTCTTTATAAATTTTTTAGTCCGTTATTGTTTAAAAATCGATTGATTATTCACGATGGGCTGATATCTATACGTCGTGGATTTATTCGTTCTGAGTGGAAATTATTGTTGCAAAAAGCCGGAATCAAAAACTACGATCTTAAATGGCGTTTCCCTTTTCGTTGGCAACTAATCTTAAAAAAATAACTGCTGGCCGCAATCGAACGTTCAGTAATGAGCCACTGAACGTTCCCATCTACGAAGTAAATAACTGCCGGAGAGAGGATTTGAACCTCCACGGGTCGCCCCACAAGTACCTGAAACTTGCGTGTCTACCAATTTCACCACCCCGGCAATTCGCTATGCAGACCCTAAATGTTCGATCATCGCTTTGAGGAAGCGCATTTCTTCTCCGCCTGTAACAATGCGATGATCAACGGTTATCGATAAAGGCAAGATGCGATGAATGGCAGGTTTTCCTTGGTAAGGCACCACTGCATCGCACGCATGGCCTACGCCCACAATCGCTACCATGGGCGGGATAATAATCGGTGTACCATAACGCGCACCGATCGAACCAAAATTGGAGAGCGTAATGGTTGCGCCGTGTAAATCCTGCTGAGTGAGAGATTTTTGATTCGCTTGGGATTTAAAAGCCTCAATTTTTTCGCGTAGTTCACGATCATTGAGTGAAGCAACGTTTTTGATGACCGGCACATATAACCCGTGCGGGGTATCTATTGCTAATCCCAAATGAATCTCGGCATTTTGTTTCAATTGCTGATTTTTATCATCGAAAGTTGCATTTAGAATTGGAACGTTTTGGCAGGCGTGAATCAAGGCGCGGATAATTCGAATGGAAATATCTTGTTGATTATCCCAGGCGTGAAGATCAGCATCCTCCCATATACAAAGGGGAACCACTCGACGATGAGACTCTTCCATACTGGCGACCATAGCTCGGCGCATGGGTGAAAGTATTTCATAATCAGCATGTTCTACAGGTTTTTTAGAGGCTTTTTCTACATCTTCTTGCGTAATGCGCGGACCGGAGGCATGAACAGTAGCGAGATCCACGCCTAATTTTTTAGCTAATGCACGCACTGCAGGGGTGGCTTTGATGCGGCTGGATTCTGATTGTGCAGCCTGTGCGACGTTCACGGCTTCTGCAGCCAGCACAGTTTCACTTTCTTGGATTTTACCTACCACAGTGCCATTGTCTTTTTTTGTTTGCAAAGAGCATTCACCTTCAAACCCTACTAAAGGTTGTCCGGTATCGATATTGTCCCCTGGATTACCGAATAGTTTTTCAATTTTTCCGGCGAAGGGTGCTGGAACATCTACCAAAGCTTTGGCGGTTTCCATGGAAACCATAGGTTGGTCTGATTTTACAGTATCGCCAACTTTCACATGCCATTCGCGGATGATCGCATCTGGTAAACCCTCACCTAAATCGGGTAATTTGAAAATAATCATTATGCGTACTCCAAAGTATTTTCTACCGCGGATATAATTTGCTGCGTATTGGGTAAATAATATTTTTCCATTTTATAATACGGCATCACGGTGTCGTAACCCGTTACTCGTTGGACAGGTGCTAACAACGAATCCAAAGCATGTTCGGCCAATTGAGCGGAAATTTCCGCACCAAAACCACCGGTTCTAGCTGCTTCGTGCACAATGACACAGCGGCAGGTTTTGGTTACCGAATCTAAAATCGTTTCAACGTCTAAAGGTTTCAACGTGGCGACATCAATCACTTCAGCGCTAATGCCTTTTTGTTGCAGTTGTTCCGCTGCTTGCAGCGTTTCATACATCATCGCTCCCCAGCTGATCAAGGTAACATCCGTGCCGCTTCTAGAAATAAAACATTTATCAAGCGGCAACGCCTTACCATCATCCGCCACTGCTTGTTTAATCAAACGGTAAATGCGTTTTGGCTCTAAAAAAACAACAGGATCAGGATCACGCAAGGCGGCCAGCAATAAACCATACGCGCGCAAAGGAGAAGAGGGAATCACCACTCTGAGTCCGGGAATGTGTGCGAACAATGCCTCAGTACTTTCTGAATGATGTTCGGGCGCATGTATGCCGCCCCCGTACGGTGCTCGAAACACAATTGGACAATGTAGACGGCCTCTGGTGCGGTTTCGATAGCGAGCAGCATGATTGAGAATGTTATCTAAACCTGGGTAAATAAAACCCATAAACTGAAACTCAGCCACGGGCTTTAGTCCTTGCGCCGCCATCCCGATGGCGATACCGGCAATCATGGTTTCGGCTAATGGTGTATCTAAAACGCGTTCTGGGCCAAATTTTTCCAATAAACCCACGGTAATGCGAAAAACACCACCATTAGTGGCAACATCTTCTCCAAAGACCACAATATTTTTATCTGCAGCCATTTCATAACACAGGGCCTGATTAACAGCTTCAGCAATGGTAATTTGACTCATGAGTTATCCCTTATTAGCGCTTCACGTTGATCAATAAGAGGTTCGGGTAGCTTTTCATAAAGAAAATCGAAGATATCGGTAATTGCAGCCGGCGGCGTTTTTAAATAGATTTCAACTTCTTTATCCAGAAAATCAGATAATTCTTGGTGCAATTCTGCTTCTTTGTCTCGTGACCACAACCCTTTAGATTCCAAATAATAACCTAAACGTGCGATGGGATCTTTTTTCCAGGCTTGTTTAAGCTCTTCTTTGGAACGATAACGGCTCGCATCGTCTGCGGTAGTATGATCAGTTAAACGATAGGCAACAGCTTCAATTAAAGTTGCGCCATTGCCAGCGCGGGCTTTGTCAATGGCCTCGCGGGTGGCTTGATGTACGGCAATAACATCGTTGCCATCCACTTGCAAAATAGCTATCCCGGCCGCGATACCTTTCTGAGCAAGCGTTTCAGCAGCCGTTTGTTTTTTACAAGGAATAGATATAGCCCATTGGTTATTGGCAATGATTGAGACCAGCGGTAAATGCCAAGCGCCCGCTAAATTCAGAGCTTCATAAAAATCACCTTTTGACGTAGCACCATCTCCGCAGCAGGTGACGACCGCCCTTGCTTCTTTGCGATATTTAACCGCGAAAGCAGCGCCGGCTGCATGTAAACATTGACCGGATACCGTAATACAAGTGGGCAAGTCGTGACGATTAACTGAAAAATTATTGCCCCGTTCGTCGCCGCCCCAAACGGCTAAAATTTCGGAAATTTTAGTGCCGCGCTGCAGCAGCGTACCTTGATCGCGATAGGAAGCACAATAAATATCGTCTGCATACATAGCATCGCCTACGCCTACATAAGTCGCTTCTTGACCTTGACTAGAAGGGTAGGTGCCCATTCTACCCGTGCGTTGTAAATTAACGGCTTTAGTATCCAACATTCTGGTTAAAGTCATTTGCCGGTATAAATGCAGCAATTTAGCAGGCTCTTGCGCAAAGGGAGGCAGTTCTTGCACCAATTCATGTTTCTCATTTAGATATTGAGAATAGAATACCGAAAAACTTGCCACTGTTTGTGTAATACGGTTAGGTTTATCTTTAATCATATTTAATCACTATAAAGTTTTTCCAAAGCTATTTGTTCAGCCATTTCTGCTGTTGGCAGTTTTTCAAAGGCTGACCTTTGAAACAGATTGAGCATATTATCATACATCTGGTTTATTTTTTTGTCAGCAAGATTAACGTCGCGATAAGTATAATCGATAGCAGCGCTAATCAAGCCGCCTGCATTAATTACAAAATCCGGGGCATATAAAATACTTTTTTCGTGGAGCGTTTTTTTCGCGCCGA
>CAVPCA010000025.1:0-19411 GCA_963702315.1 uncultured Pseudomonadota bacterium | reverse complement strand
AACTGTGGCAAACATAAAATTGCCATTTGCACGAATATTGCATGCTCACTGCGTGGCTCGGAAGAAATAGTTGCTGCAGCCCAAAATAAATTGGGCATTCAACTTGGCGAATCAACCCCCGATGGCTTGTTTGCATTGCGCGAGGTTGAATGTATGGCCGCTTGCGGCGGCGCACCGATGTGTCAAATCAACGACCGTGACTATCATGAAAATCTAACCCCCGAAAAAATAACCGCGCTTATTGATGAGCTTTTAGCAAGGAGAAATTAAGTCGTGCCGAATGAAGTTTGTTTTCGCACCTTACATCTTAAAGACCCTTGGACACTAAAATCCTATGAAAGTGTAGGTGGGTATTCCATATCTGCGGAAAATTTTAAAAGAAAAAACCCCGCCGGAACAAATTGTGCAAACGCTAAAAGATTCTGCCTTGCGCGGGCGTGGCGGCGCTGGATTTCCGACCGGATTAAAATGGAGCTTTGTCGCGCGTGATGTCCCGGGTTAAAAGTACGCGCTGTGCAATTCTGA
The DNA here is from genome assembly GCA_963702315.1 of uncultured Pseudomonadota bacterium. Lineage (GTDB taxonomy): Bacteria > Pseudomonadota > Gammaproteobacteria > Coxiellales > Coxiellaceae > JAFEDN01. The sequence continues at coordinate 18,886 of CAVPCA010000025.1, read as the reverse complement.
TGAAAGTCAACCCGGCACGTTTAAAGATCGTGATATTCTGGATTATAACCCGCACCAAGTCATTGAGGGTATGGCCATTGCCTGTTACACCATGAACGCCACCGTAGGTTATAATTTTTTGCGCGGTGAATTCTGGAACCTTTCCATCGTTGCGAAGAAGCGTTGCACGAAGCACGGCAAGCCGGATTATTAGGCGAGAATATTTGCTCCGGAATCAATATTCAAATTCATAACCATATCAGCGCCGGCGCTTATATTTGTGGTGAAGAAACCGCATTGATGATTTATTGAAGGCAAACGCGCCTGGCCGTGTTTTAAACCACCGTTTCCCGCTAATTTTGGTTTATACGGACGCCACCAACATCAATAACACCGAAACCTACGCTTCCAGTTCTGGTAATTTTAGAAAAAGGCGCAAAATGGTTTGCTGATTTAGGCGCCCTAAACTGGAGGCACAAAAATATTCAGTGTGAGCGGCCATGTGAATAATCCGGGTAATTTCGAGGTCCCTTTAGGCATTCCATTTTCAGAATTATCGGATTTAGCCGGTGGCGTTTATAAAGGCCGTAAATTAAATGCGCGTAATTCCCGGCGGCAGCTCCATGCCAGTATTGCCTGCCGATATCAGTTATGAGGCCAAGATGGATTTTGATGGTTTGATTGCAGCAGGTTCCATGTTAGGTTCCGGCGGTGTCGTGGTGATGGATGAGACCACCTGCATGGTAAAAGCCCTAGCGCGCATTACCCAATTTTACAAACACGAATCTTGCGCCAGTGCACCCCCTGCCGTGAAGGTTCCGGTTGGGTATACCGATTAGTGCAAAGAATTGAAGATGGTTTAGGCGCACGCGAAGATTTAGACCGTTTAGCGATTGTGGCCAAAACATCGAAGGCCGCACCATTTGCGCCTTTGGCGAAGCCATCGCCTGGCCCGTCGCCGGATTTTTAAAGCATTTCCGTGATGAGTTTGTTTATCACATTCAACACAAAAAATGTTTGGTATAGAGCGTGATGGGAAGGGAAAGCACATAGCTGAATTCGGCGCATTCGCCTGCGAACTTTGCAACGGGTGGCAGCGGAGACTTTTTTTGGCGCGCAGCGAAGCGAGCACGAAAAAAGTCGCAGCTGACAGGACCCGTTTACGCCAATCCTGCGAGTAAGGCGATGTCGCCGAATTCAGCGGAGTGGGTGTTGGCACAATAATGGTAACATTGAGACGAGATTTATGGTTGATTTAGAAATTGATAATAGACCGATTACCGTAGAGCCGGGCACTTCAATTATTGAAGCCGCGGACAAATTGGGAATTTATATCCCCCGTTTTTGTTATCATAAAAAATTATCCATCGCCGCCAATTGCCGCATGTGTTTAGTTGAAGTAGAAAAAGTGGGTAAGGCATTGCCTGCTTGTGCAACACCCGTAACGCAGGGGATGAAGGTATACACCGTTTCCAAAAAAGCAGTCGAAGCCCAACGCATCGTGATGGAATTCCTGCTGATTAATCACCCGCTCGATTGCCCCATCTGCGATCAGGGAGGAGAATGCGAACTGCAAGATCAATCGATGGGATATGGCGCCTCACATTCAAACTACGAACAAAAAAAACGCGCCGTGTTTGATGAGGATATTGGGCCGTTAATTGAAACGGAAATGACCCGTTGTATTCAATGCACGCGTTGCGTGCGTTTCGGTGAAGAAATTGCCGGTATGCGCGAATTAGGCGTGGTTTCGCGCGGCGAAAACGAGCAGATTGGCACATACGTGAAACACATGATGCAATCTGAAGTATCCGGCAATGTGATTGACCTTTGTCCCGTCGGCGCGTTAATTGCGAAACCTTCGCGCTATACCTTAAGAGCGTGGGAAGTGATGGAACATGCAGCAATTGCACCGCATGATTGTATCGGCGCCAATATTTTTGTGCATAGCCGCTCACTCGAATATCATCCCCAAAAACAAGTCATGCGTGTGGTGCCGAGAGAAAATCCAGCTATCAATGAAACCTGGATCAGCGATCGTGATCGCTTTAGTTACTTAGGCTTAACCCATGCTGATCGTATTTTAAAGCCAAAAGTCAAAAAAAATGGCGTTTGGAAAGAGATAGAATGGCAACCGGCTTTACTGGAAATCGCCGATCGTTTACAAGCCATTATCCACACCCAAGGCCCTGAGCACATTGGCGCTTTAGCTTCACCCAATGCATCATTAGAAGAATTATATTTATTACAGAAGTGGCTGCGCGCATTTGGCTGCGCGAACATCGATCACCGGTTAAGACAACAAGATTTTTCTGACCAAGATCAGATGGAGAGCTATCCAAGCTTAGGCATGAAAATTGCGGACATCGAAAGTTTAGACACGATTATTTTGCTGGGTTCGCATATCCGCTATGAACAGCCTTCTTTAGGATTACGCATCAATAAAGCTGTTCAGGATGGAACAAAAATAATTGCGATTAATCCGATGGATTATCGTTATGTATTTCCAGTGGCTGAGAAAATTATTGCCGCCGATATTGTTTTCCCCCTCGCTGAAATTACAGCCGCTTTAGCGCAAGAAAATGGAAAACCCATTCCAGAATTACAGCACATTCAACCTTCAGCCCAAGCCGCAAGTATTGCGCGTCAACTGAAGAACAGCAAAAACACCGCCATTTTCTTCGGTGAATATGCATTGTCATTATCGAACAGCGCAGATTTACGCGCATTAGCCGGCAAAATTAAAGAAATGACTGGTTGCACGGTGGGCTACCTGACCGAAGGCGCCAACAGCGCCGGCGCATGGATAGCCGGTGCAATCCCGCATCGCGGCCCCGCAGGACAACCTGTTGATAAAGCAGGCGCCAATGCTTTAGAAATGCTGACGGGGCATGCTAAACGCGCTTATATTTTGTTAGGTGTTGAACCGGAAATGGATTGTATTGCTCCTGCACGCCGCGTTAAAAAATTTAGAAGCAGCGGGATTGGTTGTCTGCTTAACGCCCTTTGTTACTCCAGCAATGGAAAAATATGCAGATTTTATTTTGCCGATTGCACCCTTTACGGAAACGATTAGCACTTATGTGAATGTCGAAGGCAATTGGCAAAGTTCACCGGTAGTCAGTGTTCCAGCAGGTGAAGCTAAACCCGCCTGGAAAATTCTGCGGGTTTTAGCGAATTTAATGGAATTACCCGGTTTTGAATATGCACACATTCATGAAGTTTTAGCCGAATTAACTGGTATGGTCGATAAACTATCCACTCGCGATGGGGGATCCCAAGGGGGAGAATCGCGATTCTCCCCCTTGATTCCAAGCATCGGGTTTCCCGATGCGCAGGATATGAACAATACAGACGCATTAGTGCGTCTGGCCCCTTGGTTAATGTATCGCGTCGATGGTTTAACCCGGCGTGCAGGTGCTTTGCAGGCCACGATGTCTGAAAGATTATACAAGATTGCCATTCACGAAAATGTAGCGAAAAAATTAAATTTATCGCTACAAGAAAAATTAACCGCCATCCAAGGAGATTCAACAGTGACTTTGCCGTGGCGCATTGACAATCGTCTAGCCGAAAATGCCGTGTTTATTCCGATGGCTTTAGCAGAAACTGCCGGCTTTGGCCAAGCATCCGCTCCTGTGCGTTTACAAAAGGAGAACGCGCATGGCTGAGTTACTGGCCCTCATCTGGATTATCATCAAAATTTTGATCATCGCCATTCCGATTACTTTGGTGGTGGCGTTTTTGACTTTGGCGGAACGTAAAGTGATCGGCTACATACAAGGCCGGATTGGACCTAATCGAGTCGGTTTCCGCGGAATTTTACAACCGATCGCCGACGCCGTAAAACTGATGTTTAAAGAAGTCATTGTCCCGTCAGCTTCAAACACCTACTTATTTATTGCTGCGCCGATGTTGACTTTAGCGCCGGCGTTGGTGGCTTGGGCGGTGATTCCGTTTGCGGGAGGATGGGTTTTGGCGAATGTGAACGCGGGGGTTTTATTTTTATTCTCCATGACTTCGCTGGGTATTTATGGCATTTTGATTGCTGGTTGGGCGTCTAATTCCAAGTATTCTTTTTTCGGCGCCTTACGTTCTGCGGCGCAGATGATTTCCTATGAAATTGCGCTCGGATTTGTGTTAGTGGGCGTATTGATTGCTGCTGGAACGATGAATTTATCTGAAATCGTATTGCGGCAAACCGGCGGATTTTGGCATTGGTTTTGGTTGCCGCTCTTGCCATTGTACGTCATTTATTGGGTTGCCGGCGTTGCCGAAACGAATCGCGCGCCTTTTGACGTTGCCGAAGGTGAATCTGAAATCGTTGCGGGATTTCATGTGGAGTATTCCGGCATGGGCTTTGCCTTATTCTTTTTAGCCGAATATGCCAATATGATTTTAGTATCGGCGGTTGCTGTATTACTATTTTTAGGCGGATGGCTTTCACCTTTCGACGGCATTCCGATTTTGGGCCCATTCTTTGCATTTGTCCCAGGAATTGTATGGTTTTTATTAAAAATCAGTTTCTTTCTGTTTTTGTATTTCTGGATGCGTGCAACTTTTCCCCGCTACCGTTATGACCAAATCATGCACTTGGGATGGAAAGTGTTGATCCCTATTAGTTTGATTTGGTTGATCGTAGTGGCTATAGCCGTTCAATTACATATTGGATATTGGTGGTCGCGATGAAATTAAAACAATGGCTGCAAAGTTATACTTTATCTGAGCTATTTGCCGGCTTGTGGTTAACTTTAAAATATTTCTTTTCGAAAAAAATTACGGTGCAATATCCCGAAGAAGAAACTCCCGTTTCCCCTCGTTTTCGCGGTATGCTGGCGTTGCGGCGTTATCCGAATGGCGAAGAACGCTGTATTGCTTGTAAATTATGTGAAGCGATTTGTCCGGCCTGTGCGATTACAATCGAAGCGGGGCCGCGCGCAGATGACGGTTCCCGCCGCGCCACTAAATATGAAATTGATGCGTTTAAATGTATTTATTGCGGCTTGTGTGAAGAAGCCTGTCCTGTCGACGCCATTGTGCTGAGTCCGGAATTACATTCAGCGATTGAAAAACGCGGACAAAATATTGTCACCAAAGAAAAGCTGCTTTTTATCGGCGATATGTATGAAGACCAGATTGCCCGGGATAGAGCCAAAGATGAACCCTATAGATAACCAGAGGTAACCATTCAGCATAATGCGGCCCGCAGGGCCGTATTATGCTGAATGGTTACAACCAGAGAAGCTGTATTGCTGCGACTCCGGCCCTAAAACATTGCTAATAAATTGGATCGTCATTGCTTTAACCATCACTTCGGTAAATTTCGGAGCAGGACAACTTCGTGATCCTACTGAAAAGGGTTGTTCCCACAGATAAATAAATAATTTACTGTTTTCAGGAATTGAAATTTGTTCGCTTATGGTAATAGCCTTTTTTGTAATGCGGGGAATTTTGCTGCTTTTAAAAACTTCCTTTAACATAGCATGATAATATTGATGAAGTTTTGGAAATATATTAGGATTCAACAAATCCAAAGCATTACTTGGAAATTTTTCCTCATCGAGCTCAAAAAATAAATCCTTTTTTGTCAAAAAGTTTTTCAATAAATCGTCAAGGATTCTACTCATTAAATTTATAGCATTATTGCCGGCAATAAAGATACTGGGAATTGCTTGTACATAAGGATGAGAGAATAATTCTAAAATTGATTTTTCATCTATTGATTTCAAATCTTCATTTGTATATCCAGGTTTTTCCAGAATCATCCTGATAATTACATCTGCCAAATAGTTTTTCTGTTTATTATAGGGATAATCCTTTAAAATCTCCATGACATTTTTTAATTGTGAGCGCATAAATTTTTGAGCAAATTGTTGATATTGATTTTTTGAGTTTCTAAAGGTGTTGCCAAAAATATAATCTAAGCCCCCCATCAGGGAGAAGGCATAACCAAATCCAGTATTATTAAAAAAATACATGGTTTTTTCTAAATCATCTAAGATTTCATTGGTATTAAAAAAAACTTTGAGGAACACCTTTCTTACTATAGTATTAGCTACAATACTTGTATCAATTTTCTTATTTTCTTTTTCCTTTTCCATCACCTGATTGACAATTGAGGTGACGGTTTCAAAACATAATTGAGCATTATTTATATAAGCTGCGAAATCTCGAAAGAAATGCCTATGAAACGTTCCATGCGATGAGGTGAAAAAATGCGGACCGCCGGTAAGATGTGAAAAACCCTGGAAAGGAATTCGTGAACTACTTTGAATATCACACGCATGCAAAATCTTTTTCCTTTCCTCTTGGGTGACCAGAGTGGGAGAAATCCTAATAATATTTTGATCCCCGGATAATTTCCCTAAAATACCCATGTTAGTTACGCTGACTTTATTATAAGCTAATCTTAAAGGAAATGGCTTTTCTTTATCATTGGCGATTTCTTCGTATAAGCCGCCTATAATGACAACTTTGCAAATTTCTATTGTTTTTTTCAAAATTTTTTTAATAAAGCCAGTAACCTGTTTTGGAAAATAATAGGCCACTTTTTCAAAAAATGATTCTTTCATATAACAGAGATCTCGGTTGGGTTTTATTAATATTTATACCTGATATAGATTAAGAGAGTATTAAATATAAACATTAGAGATAAAAAAAGGGGCTAAAAAAAGCCCCTTTTTTCATCTGTGCGTAAAACGACTTATTGTGGACTACAAGATAAGCCTCTTTGCACCGTGTTAGGTCTAATATCTTGTCCAGGATAAAACACTTTGATAGGTCTGTAAGTGTTGCTAACCACGTGATACATAGCAACGCCATACATATATCCATCTGGACATCCAATGTTTCTTATCCGGTATCTGAAAGTAACATCAGCGGCCGGCATTTCATTGGGGTTTCTCGTGCCAATGAATAAGTTCATTATGCCGTTAGGGTTTAATTGCGAGCATTCTCCCACGCATTTTACAAATGTTCCGTTAACAGCGTGAATCGATACTAACAATGGGCTTGCGCCTTCAACTCGAGAAGAGAAGTTTACGAAGCTGGCTCTGAAAGCATTAAAATCTCTCATCTCCTGCATACGGGCTTCCATTCTTTCTTCCCTTCTTTCAGTGCGTTTTGATTCGCCCGTGGGATAGCCTTGAGCTTCCATTCTTTCTTCTGCTTTTTCTTTTTGTACCGGTGTGGTCTGAGCTAAAGCATTCACACCCCATCCTAAGGAGGCTACAATCAGACTGGTAATTAAATATTTTTTCATTTTTTCAACTCCTTACGGTTAATTAATGAAGGAATACTTTATAAGTGTAGACGTCAGAAAGGGGGTTGTCTAATAAATGATCATCAATATGAATTTTTAATGCATTAAGATTTAAGAGGATTAACGATTCCAAAATGGGCATACGCCCTTTCTGAGGCAATGCGTCCGCGCGCCGTGCGGACAACATAGCCTTCCTGAATAAGATAGGGTTCTAACACTTCTTCCAAAGTGGCTTTATCTTCACCAATAGCGGCAGCTAGGCTTTCTATGCCCACTGGGCCACCGGCGAATTTGTCGATAATGGTTTGTAAAAATTTACGATCCATGGCGTCAAACCCCAAAGGATCAACTTGTAACAGGTTTAAAGCGCCATGTGCAGTAGATTCATTAATAGTTCCATCGCCTTTGACTTGGGAAAAATCACGTACACGCCGTAACAAACGATTGGCAATGCGTGGTGTTCCACGGGAACGGCGGGCGATTTCATGCGCGCCGGGATGATCAATGAGAATATTTAATATGTTGGCTGAACGTTCAACAATTTGCGTTAATTCGTTCACTTGATAAAACTCCAAGCGTTGGATAATGCCGAACCGGTCGCGCAAAGGCGAGGTTAATAATCCAGCCCGTGTGGTTGCGCCGACCAAGGTAAACGGCGGCAAATCCAATTTGATGGATCGCGCTCCAGGCCCTTCGCCAATCATAATATCTAATTGATAATCTTCCATCGCCGGATAAAGAATTTCTTCAATCATGGGACTTAAGCGATGGATTTCATCGATAAACAACACGTCATGCGGTTCTAAATGCGTGAGGAGGGCGGCTAGGTCGCCTGCTTTATCTAAAATAGGGCCGGATGTTTGTTTAAATCCGACACCCATTTCGTTGGCAACAATGTGCGCCAGAGTAGTTTTGCCTAATCCCGGCGGCCCAAAAATCAATACATGGTCCAAAGCTTCGTGCCGGGATTTAGCCGCTTGGATAAAAATTTGCATTTGTTCGCGGACGACTTTTTGGCCGATGTAATCTTGCAGTTGGCGCGGCCGAATTGAATGTTCTATTTTATGATCTTCTTCATGCACTTCGCCGGTGATCAAGCGTGTTTTCACAAACTACCTCCAGGCGTCATAGTTTGTAGTGCATAGCGGATTAATTCTTGACTGTTGCGCCCTTTTTCACGGACGTGTTTAATCGCCTTTTGTGCTTCATGTAGTTTATAGCCTAGCGCTGTTAGCGCGCTGATAGCGTCTTCAATGTCTCGATGCTCGGTATTGGCGGGAATCCATTCTTTCAAGCCATCACGGATTTCGACCACTAAACGTTCAGCAGTTTTTTTCCCGACGCCAGGCACATGCAACAGCCTAGCGACATTGCCTTCCTGGATGCACTGCACTAATTCGTTGGGTTCAATACTGGACAAGATGCTAAGCGCCAATTTGGGGCCGATGCCGTTAACTTTAATTAGCGTACGAAACAGTTCACGTTCATGGTTATGGTAAAAGCCATATAATAAATGAGCGTCCTCGCGGACAATTAAATGGGTGATCAAGGTCACCGGCTGGTTCACATCAGGAAGCTGATAAAAAGTACTCATCGGCGCAAATACTTCATAGCCGACCCCTGCCACATCTATGAGTATCAAGGGCGGCTGTTTATGAATCAATGTACCTTTTAATCGTCCAATCATGCCGGTTAAGATGACGGTTTATTCAACATTCGTCAAGTTTTGGGAAGAAAAGAGATTTCTAATTTAGCGCTTTTCAAGCATAATAGGCAAATTTTAAAGGAGAAAAAAATGAAGACAGAATTAAGACTAGGTACTGAGCATCTAACAAAACTTTATGATTTAGCTTTTCGCATAAGTTTATCTTTCCTACATAATAATTTCCTATATTTATATAGTGGTCAGCTTTCTTTATTTAGAGATATTTCTAGTGTTTTAGGAAGATATATCTCTTTAAAGGAAGAAAAAGCAGCAGCGGCGGACCCAAAATTAATACATAGACACTTAACAAATTTGTATGAATCGATATATGTATATGAAGAAGTTGATGCTCAAGCCACAATTGAGCAGAGGTTAGAAATTTTTTTCAGAGAAATTCAAAACAAGATAGATACTATATGCACTCAGTTGTCCCAGAATAGCAATAAAGTGGTTTTACAAGATACAAAGATCCTTTTACAGGACGCTGTAAAAGATTTTTTAAGTAATCTTTTTACAAAAACTGGAATACAACTTAATGTTGGGGGTAATTGTCCGTCCTACTTTTTAAAGTTTATATTTGCTAGTTCTCTTCAAAAATTTCATTTTTTGTATAAGTGGCAACCGGCTTCTGATGCAAACACAGAATTAGAAATGCTGGAAAATGCATTGTGTCAAAGGAATGAAGAACAACATGTCTTTGTTTCTGATATTAAGGTTGATGTTGGTGATTATCATCGCGCAACTTTTGTTAATTCAGAGCGACGAGAAAAATTTTTGAATTTTTTTGAAATACCGGAAGGAATTTCAAAAGAAGGGGAAGATAAGCTAGCCATTATAGATGTCATTAAAAAGGCAAGGGTGATTGAATTCAAAAACCCTAAAATGGGTAATGATTTCTGTATCTTTACTTCTGCGGTTTTAAGAGAAGGTGTCAAAATGGATCCTCAGTTAACAGAAATAGTGTTTGATTATCTTTATAATCCATAACAACGCCTTGAAAATCAATTCCAATTTTTGAAAAATATTCGTTAGTTGGATATCAATAGGGTGCGGTAATGGCTGTGACAAATTGCGATGGCTAAGGCGTCGGCGGCGTCGGCTTGAATGGTGGTTTTGAGTCCTAGAATCAATTTAATCATGTATTGCACTTGAGTTTTTTCGGCTGCGCCGTATCCAGCCACCGCTTGTTTAATTTGCCGGGGACTGTATTCCGCTACAGGAAGCGCATAATGCGCCACAGCGACTAATGCTGCGCCGCGCGCCTGCCCTAATTTGAGCGCCGATTGCGGGTTTTGGCTCATAAACACTTGTTCAATCGCAGCTTCATGCGGAAGATATTCTTGAATAATTTCACACAATTTTTGATTGATTTTCCAAAGCCGCTGACTGACATCTTGAGCTTCCGTAGCAATATGCCCATGCGCAATCCACGTAGACTTCGACTTTTCGATCTCGATTACGCCATAACCCGTCCGCCGCGACCCAGGATCTATACCTAAAATTCTTATCATATTTATAGTTGTTTTTTCTTCAATGCAGCTTGCAATTTTGCCGCAAATTCATCATGCGTCACTTTGACTGTAGTCGATTTCTCCACTTTGGCTTTTGGTTCAGAAAGTTTTCTGGTTAACTGGATGCGCTTGCGCGGGATATCCACTTCCAAAACCTTAACCGTCACAATATCTCCCACTTTGATGACTTGCTGAATATCTTTAACATAATGATTAGCAATCTGCGAAATGTGAATGAGTCCGTCTTGGTGTACCCCAATATCCACGAATGCGCCGAAATTAGCGACATTCGTAATGGCCCCTTCCAAAATCATTCCAGGTTTAAGCTGCTCTATACGGTGAATACCCTCTTTAAAAACCGCGGCCTTAAATTCCGGACGGGGATCACGCCCAGGTTTCTTGAGTTCTTCTAAAATATCGACGATGGTGGGTAATCCAAAATCAGCAGTAATCCACTGTTTGGGGTCTAATTTTTTAATTAACGCTAAATTACCCATAATGGCTGTAATAGGTTTATGCACGGCATGGATAATTTGATCAACGACAGGATAGCTTTCGGGATGTACGGCGGAAGCGTCCAATGGATTTTCTCCTCCCACTATCCGCAAAAACCCGATAGCCTGTTCGTAAGTTTTTTCACCCAATCTGGGGACCTGCTTGAGTTCTCGACGATTTTTAAAGGGCCCGTGGGATTCACGGTATACGACTATTTGTTTGGCCACTGACTCATTTAAGCCGGAAATACTCGTTAATAGCGGTACTGACGCACTGTTTACATTGGCGCCGACTGCGTTGACACAATCTTCCAAAACCGCCGTTAAGCTTTTGCCCAACTTGGTTTGGCTAACATCATGCTGATACTGGCCGACTCCAATTGACTTAGGGTCGATTTTCACGAGTTCTGCCAAAGGATCTTGCAGCCGGCGGGCGATTGAGACAGCGCCTCGATAAGAAACATCTAAATCAGGAAATTCCTCCGCAGCAAGCGCGGAAGCGGAATAGACCGAAGCTCCTGCTTCCGAAACAACTATTTTTTGGATTGACGAATCTCCTAAATGCTTAAGCAGCTCAGTCACTAATTGGTCGGTTTCCCGGGAAGCAGTGCCATTGCCGATGCTGATTAATTCCACCTGCCATTTTTGGCACAAACCCGTTAAAGTGTTTAAAGATTCCTGCCATTGATTTCCCGGTGCATGAGGAAAAATAGTGGTGTACTCCAGTAACTTGCCAACGCCGCTGACGACAACGACTTTAACGCCCGTGCGTAAGCCTGGATCTAATCCTAAAGTAATTTTATGGCCTGCGGGGGCCGCCATTAATAATTGTTTGAGATTTTCTTTAAAAACTTGAATCGCTTCTTCTTCAGCACGCAAACGCAATTCGGATAATAATTCCAGCTCAAGTTTTAGTTGAATTTTAATTTTCCAGCTTGAGGCTACAGTTTGTATCAGCCACTCATCCGTTGGTCTATTTTTGGATTGAATTTTAAAGTGGCCGGCGATCACCTGCAGGCAATGCCGCTCTTGCAGCTCTTCAGGCAAAGTCAATTTTAAGCGTAAAATTTCTTGATTACTGCCGCGAAACAAAGCCAGGGCACGGTGTGAAGGAATATTTTTTATAGTTTGGAAAAATTCAAAATAATCTGCAAATTTGCCGCCAACTTCTTTTTTTTCTTTCTGTACCCGGCTGGTGAGAACACCCTGTTCCCAAAAGTACTGCCGCAGTTCCGCTAAAATCTCCGCCTGTTCAGAGAATTTTTCCTGCAGAATCTCGCGGGCGCCTGCCAAAGCCGCTTCGTGGTCCACAATACCTTTTTCCGGGTTAACAAACTTTTTAGCTTCCTCAACCAGGATCAATTGAGGATTTTCCAATAGACTGAGGGCTAAAGGTTCCAGCCCTGCTTCCCGCGCTATTTGTGCTTTGGTACGCCGTTTGGGTTTGTACGGCAAATATAAATCTTCTAAGGTGGTTTTGTCTTGTGTTGCCAACAATCGCTGATGTAATTCCTTCGTTAATTTACCTTGTTCCTCAATACTCTTGATAATCGTTGTGCGCCGGGTTGCCAATTCGCGCAAATATTGTAGACGGTCGAATAAAGTTCGAAGTTGAGTATCGTCCACACCCCCCGTTGCTTCTTTGCGGTAACGAGCGATAAAGGGCACAGTACAACCTTCATCCAACAGGCGAATGATCGCGGTAATTTGAGTAATTTTTAAATTAAGCTCTTTTGCTAATATTTCTTCTAAAATCATAAATGTATCCGGGTTTCTCAAATCAATTGTGATAAAAATGTTCGTGCGGGCACAATAATTGGATCGTAATATTCAAAACAATTTTTATCAACATAGGGTTTATTAAATACTACTTGAAAAGCGTGTGGAACAGATAATTTTTTTTGGAAATCAATTAACGTCTTACTCAGGGGCTGATTGTCACTTAATTTTGTTTCGACTAAAAACCAGGGCATATTATTTTTACAAACCAGAAAATCAATTTCTTTTTGTTCTTTAGTTCGCAAGAAAAATAGTTCGAAATTCCCTAATCCTAAATCAGTCCAAAAATTCACAGCTTTTAATAAATGTGAGGCAATAAAATTTTCTGCACGGACGCCTTCATCTTCAATCGTAGCCCAATCCCACAAATAAATCTTGGGTTCTTTTATTAAAGAACGCACTACGTTTTTTCGCCAAGGTTTTAATAGAAAACAAAAATAAAATGCCTCTAGGATTTTTATCCATCTTCTAATAGTGTCTGCTGACACTTGGACTTTTGCTGCTAAATTACTGTAATTAAGTAGCTGTCCAGCTTGCTCTTTCAGCATAATGGTTAAAAGCTCTAATTGTGCAATTTCATGAATACGGCTGGAATCGCGAATATCTTCTCGTATAAGCTGTTCTTGCCGCAATTGTTGCCATCTGACACTAAAATTAGGACTATGTTTGAGAAAAGGTTTCGGAAAACCGCCAAAACGATATAAGTTTAAAAAAGTTTTTTCATCAAGCTCATGTGGAGGTTGAATTTCTTGATCATTTATTTTTTGACTGATACATTCAGCTACCGATAAGGGATGAACTCTATAGCGGAAATAGCGCCCCATAAGGCTATCTCCGCCCGGTTTATAAACACCTAAGCGTGAACTTCCCGTTATAATAATACTGATTTTATCATGGTAAGAATCATAGAAACCTTTTAAAAAATTTTTCCATTTTTTAAGTTTATGTATTTCATCAAAAATAATAATGGGTTTTTTGCTATGGATTTCATCCAGTCCTGAATGTCTAGCAATGGCTGAAGGTCCTGATAAAATAATTTTTCTATGATCTTGATCATCCCAATTAAGATAAATGAGTCGGTCTGTTAATTGCTTAGCAGTGAGACTGGAGGTGGTTTTTCCCACTTGCCTCGGGCCTTCAATAAACATCATTTCGCCATCGGCGTTAAAATGCCATTCTATCAGTGAATCGTAAATTCTTTCCATTTTTATTATATTAATCAAATAGTTAATCATGACCAATTTACGATATATCGTAAATTGGTCATGACTATTTTACGACATATCGTAAAATAGTCAACCTTCAACGGGCGTGCGATTGTCAAATCAATTGACTTAAAAAAAGGGTAGCAGGACAAACGCGGATACCTAAATCTCCTACATAATCTTTCTTCCCTATGGCGGAAATTTGCCAGGCTTCAATTTCTGGGAAACGTTTTTTTAAATATCTCAAACCCTCAGAGATCGGAGCATCATTCCATTTACATTCAATGAATTGAATAGGTTTATTTTGAGATAAAATAACAAAATCAACTTCTCTGCCATCGATATCTCGAAAATAGCGTAAATCTATTTCTTCACCCAAAGCATCCTGCTGATAATGACACCATTTTAATAAAGCACAAGCTACCAAATTTTCAAAACGCAAAGCTTCGTCTAGGACTAAAGTCCAATCAAATTGATAATGTTTTTGTTCTTTTTTAACGGCTCTAATTTTAGAAGTGCCGAAAGGAGGAATACGAAAAATCGCATACAACCGTTCAAGCATTTGAATCCATTTGGTTACCACTTTGTGACTCACTTGTAAATCTTCACGTAATCCGTTAATAGAAAGCGGAGAACCTACTAATTCAGGAAGACGCAGACTCAGCAGCTCTATTTGAGATACGTCATGGACTTTTTCTAATTGGACCAAATCTTCACGAATAAGACGTGTACGATATTCTCGCGACCAACGTTTGGCTTCAATCATTGAACTTGAAAAAAATGGTTCAGGAAATCCGCCTAAATTTAATAAATCTAAAAAATCTTTTTGTTTTTTAGATTTTAATTCTGCTAAAGACAAAGGATGCATGCGTAAGTAATGATATCTCCCTTGCAATGAATCTCCAGAATAACGGTAATAATCGAGTCTCGCACTGCCGGTAACCAATATTTTTTGTTGCGGCGTCTTTATATCATAAATGCCTTTTAAAAAATTTCTCCATAAACGGTACTTATGAAGCTCATCAAATACCCAAAAAGAAGTCGCCGGTAATTCATGTTTTAATATTTTTTCACGTTGTTCAGGAACATCCCAGTTTAAATAGCCTTTTTTATTGGGGAGTAAATGCTTTGCCAAAGTGGTTTTACCGACTTGTCTTGGTCCTCCCACAAAAACCATTTTGTGGGTTAAATCTTTTTCGACTTGTGAGAAAAGATATCTGATGGACATAAAATGATTTTACGAGTAATTTTGCCAAGTGTCAAATTTACTCGCGAGTTTTTTTGCCGATGGGTGAAAAAACTCGCGTTAGAAGGCAGCGTTGGTGTAGACTTGTTGGACGTCGTCTAAATCTTCCAGCATGTCGATGAGTTCGTGGATGATTTCTTGTTGGTCGGCGGAGATGGAAACTTCGGTGCTGGCGATCCAGGTGCTTTCCGCGTATTCTGCTGTAAAACCTTTGACGGCGAGTTGGTCTTTGATCGCTAGGTATTGATCGGGTGGGGTGGTGACTTCGAAAGAGCCATCGTCATTACGCACTATGTCGGTGGCGCCGGCTTCTAAAGCGGCTTCCATTAATGCATCCTCGCCGACGCTAGATGGGAAACCAATAATGCCGGTTTGGTGAAATAAATAATTGACGGAGCCGGTGGTGCCTAAATTTCCGCCGGTTTTGGTAAAAGCATGGCGCACTTCACCGACAGTGCGGTTTTTATTGTCGGTTAAGCAATCGACTAAAACGGCAATGCCATGCGGACCATAACCTTCATAGCGAATTTCCATCATTTGTTCGCCTGCTTCTTCGCCGGAACCGCGTTTTATGGCGCGATTGATGGTGTCTTTCGTCATGTTTTGAATCAGAGCTTTATCGATGGCGGTGCGCAACCTCGGATTATTGTCGGGATCAGGGCCGCTTTGACGGCTTGCCGTCGTGATTTCACGAATTAACTTGGTAAAAACCTTTCCACGTTTTGCATCTTGCCCGGCTTTGCGGTGCATGATGTTTTTGAATTGACTGTGGCCTGCCATTTCTAAATTATCCCGGGTGTTTAACTTTGGCTAATCGAATGTTGAGTTCTTTAAATTGTAATTCGGAGATGGGAGAAGGGGCGTTGGTTAATGGGCAAGTTGTCGTTTGCGTCTTGGGAAAAGCAATCACATCGCGGATTGAAGCAGAATGCGTCATCAGCATTACCAAGCGATCAAAACCGATGGCAAATCCACCGTGAGGCGGGGAGCCAAATTGTAAAGCGGTGAGTAAGTGGCCAAACTTGGCTTGAGCGTCTTCGTCAGAAATATTTAATATACTAAAAACAGCTTTTTGCAATTCGTTGGAATGGATACGGATCGAACCGCCGCCTAATTCAATGCCGTTTAATACCACGTCATAAGCTTTGGCTAATGCTTTACCCGGATTTTCTCGTAATTTTTGCGCATTCAATTCCTTCGGCGAAGTAAAAGGGTGGTGAACGGCTTGCCATTGGTTTTCATCGCCTTTTTCAAACATCGGAAAATCGACTACCCATAATGGTTTCCAAGCCTTTTCAACCTGATTTAAATCATGGGCAATTTTGATGCGTAACGCGCCGAGGGAACTGGAAACGACATCAAAGCGATCAGCGCCAAAGAAAATAATATCACCGTTTTTGGCGTTGCAACGTTGCAAAATTTGTTGGCACACTTCGGGGGACAAAAATTTGGTGATGGGGGATTGCAAGCCTTCGGGGCCTTTTTGACTGTCGACCACTTTAATATAGGCCAAGCCTTTTGCGCTGTGATTTTGGGTGACAAATTGGGTGTAATCATCAATGGTTTTGCGCGATATTTCTGCGCCGCCGGGAATGCATAAGGCCGCGACTCGACCGTCAGGATCAATAGCGGCTTCACGGAATACTTTAAATTCAACGTTTTTCATCAAGTCGGCAATTTCCACCAATTCCCACGGAATTCTTAAATCCGGTTTGTCCACGCCGAAACGCAGCATGGCTTCTTGATAGGTTAAACGCGGAAAAGGATTTGGCAGTGAAACATCCAGCACGTTTTTAAATAATCCGCGTAATAATTCTTCAACCAAAGCTTGAATCTCTTTCTCATCGACAAAAGACATTTCTACGTCTAATTGGGTAAATTCCGGTTGGCGATCGGCGCGCAAATCTTCGTCGCGAAAACAGCGCACGATTTGATAATAACGATCCATGCCCGCCACCATCAACAATTGTTTAAAAATTTGCGGTGATTGCGCCAACGCAAAAAATTTGCCGGGTTGTACACGGCTTGGCACGACATAATCGCGGGAACCTTCCGGCGTGGTTTTGGTCATTAATGGCGTTTCAATATCATAAAAACCGTGATTATTCATAAATTCACGGATATATTGCGTAATATGATGACGCATTTTAAATTTTTTGGCGACATCCGGTAACCGCAAATGAGATAACGGAATTTTAAGCACAGTCTTCGCCAACGTCCTGGTATTCATCAATGTTAAAGGGTAAAGGCTGCGCCGTATTTAAAATATTTACCGCTGAAGCGGCAATTTCTACTTCACCGGAGGCGAGTTGTTTATTTACCGTACCTGCCGGCCGGGGCCGCACGCAGTCCGGCGACTCTTATCAGATATCTGTTCCGCAACTTTCCGCTAATTGAGGAGGGCAGACAATCTGCACGATATTACTACTGTCACGGCAATCAATAAAAATCAGTCCGCCAATGGCCGCGCTCGGCGGTGCACCCAGCCACACAACGTATACCGTTTGGTCGATTAACGATGAATTGATGTCCTGACAATAAATGTGTGCGCATCGAAGTTTCCTTTACGTTATGCATTATCTACCAATTGATGATAAGCAACCGCGAATATTTAAAAAAATAAACGGGATCAGCCACAAGCTAATGATAATATAAACAAAGATGCCTGCATATGGAATTTGTGCAAGGAACAGGTTTAGCAAATCCAAGAGGTAAAAAATAACCATCAGTCCAAACAAAGGCAGCCAATTGGTGCGGACCACTAAAAAAGATTGCCATAGCGCGCGCCAGGCGGACATGTTTTTATCGGCAATAAAAGGCAAGGTAAACGCTAAAAAAGTATAAATTAACGTAAAAATCAAGCTGCTAAGATAGCCGCAATAATGGCGGCGGAAATGGCGTGGGAAATAATTAGGCTAAGCAGAATTTCAAAAATAGAAGTGGCTATTGCGGTGATCAATACAATACACAAAAACCCGATGGCCAATGACGCCCAGCGATGAAAATATCGAAAACCTTCAGAAAGAGTAACGGTTCTCCGCGAGCACGCTGTATCGCCGCCATATTCATTCCCTCAAACAATGGAGCGGTAAATAAAATAATAAGTAGGGTGATGATGAAACTAGAGGCCGTATAGCTGATTTGTGGGAAATGTCTTAAGGCAAACCAACCCAAAAATAAAATCAAGGCGGTGCTCTATATTGACACGATTAAAGTAAGCCACATTGCCCATTGCGGGTTTTTCGCGAGTTGCCAAACTGCCTGCAAATTGGTGGGGATGTTGATACGTTTTGCGATTACTACAGATTTCATAAAACCTCTTTAAACAATTTCTTTAGCGGGAGTGGAGGGTATACTTGCCGGAGAATAAGTCATTTGTTGGGGAATGATCACGCCAATCGAAATAACCATACGCAAGGCTTCCTCGATACTGATATCAAATTCTTTATTCATCTGCCGGTATAAACATTAAATAACTAGATGTCGGATTGGGTGTCGTTGGGATAAAAATACTGACAACGGGTTTGTCGTATTGTGTTAGATATAAAATTCCAGAAGTTTGAAAAGCGATGCTCCATAAACCAGCGCGTGGATACTGCACCAATAGAACCTTGCGGAAAGCATTCCCATTCGGTTGCACAATGGCGTTTACCACTTGTTTAGCGGCAGAATGGATATTGCGGATCAAGGTAATCCGAGACAATAA
>CAVPCA010000024.1:0-116357 GCA_963702315.1 uncultured Pseudomonadota bacterium | reverse complement strand
TCATTTAGTAATGGACTCCAAAAAAATAACTATAAAAACACGTGCGGATTATCCATCAGAAGTAATGAGTAAAGCAAAATTTATTGTTAATAAAGGAGGTGTCGTTTTAGATAGGAACAAATGAATCTAAAAAAAGGAGCTTTAATTATTGCTGATCATTGCCCAGAACCTATTTCATTTATTGCTAAAACAACATATAACACATTGCGAGGCGGTTTTTCAGAAATTAAAAATTTTTTATCTCCCTACAAAGAGGGATCATATTATCATGAAAGTAGATACCCAGAGAGTGATCAATCTGATCGAGAAACCTTTTCTGAGATAAAAAATTTTTTATTTCCATACAAAAAAAGAACATATCACCGTGATGATGAATACATTATAAGAGATTATGAATCTGAATTGAAAGTCCAATTTATCAAGGATTTAAAAATAAAAATTTCCTTTCTTGAAAAAAGAGAAACTGAGGAAAAAGCCGCATGGGAAAATTTTTACAAAAGGTGTAGCAGAGTAGAAAGTAAAAAGACTCAAGATATGAGTATTGAAGAGCTCGATAGAAAAGGAAATCGCGAAGCTATCCTCAAATTGATACAAACTGAAAATCCTGGAGTGTTAAATTTTGATAAATGGTATTCATTAGGAGAAGATTATTTTTTCTCTTTAAACGGGAAGCAAAGAAATTATATTTTAGCACGAGTTTGCTATGAAGAAGCCCTTAGTTACGACAGTGCACATGCAATATGTCAACATCGAATAGGAGAAATATATCATCAGGGTTATGGTGTGGATGTTTCCCATGTAAAATCACGAGAATTTTATTGGAGAGCATATTCACTGGGATTTAGAGAGGCTAAAAAAAATTTAAAAGAACTAGAAAGAGACCATGCATTGACATTAGCTGGCAGTGACAGAAGCCTTGATGAAACGGACAGCAGTCATAGCACTCTATTACATTGGGCAGCCAGGCAAAAACACCTAAAAAATTGCGCAAGATTACTCATAATGGGCGCCAGCAAAGAGATCAAAGATGCACAATTAAAAATTCCTCTCTCAGAACTGACCGAGAAAGAAATGATAATTGTGACAACTCTACAAAGTCAGATATGTCAATTGGCTCTTAGTTTACAAGAACCTCCTTCTGTCATTATAGCCCGACGAATCTTTGTAGAGAGAGCATTGTGTGATGAAAAGCAAAAAATGAATGTATTAGATAGTCTTTATCGAAATAAAACTATTAGCCCCTTATTAGATTTAGCAAAATTAGCGGCACTGGCCGTACATAATCTCTCAAGAAAATCAAAATTTAGTAAGGAAAATTATGATAGTGACGACGATTTTGATGAAAAGGTCTGCGACCATCAACATTTAACCATTAGAATAGACCCGGATTCTACACACGTCTGCAGCATAGCGCATTATGGTGATGACGGTCTGGGAGGAAAAGAATCCCAAGGTGTTTTTTTAAATCATGAATTAAATTGTAATGCTATTTATCTAGGTGGAAATTTATCTCCCGCAGAAAGAAAAGGAACTTTAACGCATGAATTAACACATTTTGTTGCTACAGAAGTATTTAATAATAATAGTTATCCTTACGAAAAAGATGACGAAAAAAATAGACAAGCCTTTACTGAAATAGCCAACGATTTAGAGTTAAAAAGTTCTTCTTTAAACCCAATACTCAAAGCTTCTTTCACCACTTCGTATAAGAAACGCAATAGAGTGCATGCCGAACTCATTGTCAGAGTAGCTCAATTAATTGTTACATACTCTGATGGGTTACTTCAGATGCAGCAGCAAGCGCCTAATTTGCTAAACTACTACATTCATATTTTTTTAGAGGTCGTAAAAAAACATGTCATTAAATTAGAAAATAGAATTCTATCAGGATGGTCTAAAGATAATTTCTTAAATTCACAGCGTATATTTTTATTTGAAGAAGACAATTCCCTACAAGATAAAGACAATCCAGATGAAAAAAAATCTGATTATCTTTCTCAGATTCGTTTTTTAAATTCTAATCACAATAAACAGATTACTGATCTACCTTGTTATAGACCTTCTAAATAGCTTATAATTAATAAAAAATATTATTATCTTATTAATTATTTTCTTTCTGATTTTTAAAAATATAATCGTTCCCCATGATCTCGGATAATTGGTGGCGAGAAGAAATAGACAACTTCTTAAAAGCGGACATTTTGAGATTATAAATCGTTTTGATGCTAATATGCATGATATCAACGATTTCATTATATGTTTTATCTTTCGCTAGTAAATTCAAAATTTCATACTCTCGCGCGGATAGTTTAGCAAATGGTGATTGTAAATTTTCAGACTTAGCCCGATATCTTAATAACTCAAAGGCTAAATCCGGCTGCAAATAAGTTTTTCCCGCTCCTACAAATCGAATAGCTTCTAAGCTCAAATAGCAGGATTCTTTCATAATAAATCCTCTGGCGGGGGAATCTACTAACCGGCTGAACGTCGGCCAATGTAATGTGTTAAGCAGATAAATACAGAACACATCCGACCAGTGTCGATGAATAAAACGGCAAACAGCCTCGCCGGACATATCAGGCAGTTGGGTATTAGTTAAAATGATTAACGGCGATTTTTGTTTGTGTTTACGGATTAATTCAATGCCCTTTGCGCCAGTAGTTGCCTCACCAATCACTGAAATCTCTTTATGATTTACTATTGTTTGTAACCACTGACAAAACATTAAATCTTGATCGATAAATATTACTGAAATCATGTGGAAGGCTCCTCTGGATCTTTCTTAGTGAGTAGGCACTGAGTATATTGCTCCAACGACAAGGGTTTTACCGACAGCAATTGATCAACCTCTTTTCCAGACCCCAACACTGTTAAGGCTTTTTGCTCATCACCGATTAAAACCGGCGTTGAAAGAGATTGATAGCCTGCGGCGGCATTCACGGTATCGGAAATTCCGGCCAGTTGCCGGGGATAGGCTGTGGGCGGATGCGATAAATAACTAACATAGCGTTTCTCAAATTCCCGTGCTTTAAAAGGCTCGTCGCGGGTCAGCATAGAACATAATGTTTGCCAACCGCCCATATCCCAGATCACCCTGTGAATCAGGGGATCATCAAATATTACGGTTCGATATGCGCCGGCTCGACGAATGGCATACATGACTTTGCTCCAAGCCTGCAATGCCTGTCCGACGCTGCCGCCATCCAACGCCGCAACCAATTCTCCCGGCTTAGGGAAAAAACGATGCGCTTCGGGACTGCGACAGAAATCCTTCACTGCCTGCTCAATCGACGACAGCGGATAAGGTTTAAGCCAGCGCCAATAATTCTCCAAATCAGCAGTGCTGATCGGTGTCTGGAAAGTTTGCGCCAAACCGGTGATCAGTTGGGCAAAGCGTTTTTTGTCGCTAATTTCCACTCACGCCCCCTGTTGCAACCAACTTTGAGCCGCTTGGATGTTGCTATTCAACCGTTGCTCTGATTTGTTCAACAGTTTTGGAGGATGCTGAGCATTGCGGATAAAACGGTCGATCTGGTCGGCTGATCGCAGAATCAGGTGCAGACCGTCATAGCGTTCCCCTCGATCATTTTGCCCTTGGTTATGCGGCGTCAAGCTACAGCCGGTAATGGCCTGGCACAAATCATCTACGCTGTAACCGTTGTCCAGCGCTTGCTGGATAAACCGTCGGCGTTGTTTGTCCAGCACTGCCTTGGGGTGGTTCATCATTGCTTGCCAATGTGAAAAAATTTTTGTTACCGGCTCGGGAACCGCACGAGCGTGTGAGTGTTGGCTTTTCCATTTCCCTTCCATTTCCTGTTCCACTTCCTCTTCCAATTCCATTTCCATTTCCAACGATGCAGACACATGCGCAGTTAGGTCTTGCATATGCTGCTCTTGGTCAGGAATAGTTATTCTTGAATCCGGAATATGCTCATTGATAGAAGTTCTTGTGGTTAAATCATTTTGTGGTTGACTGTCGGTTTTATGCATAGTTGGATCAATCTCCTGCACAACCTCTAATTGAGGAATGGGTAAATTACTTTGCGGTTCGCGCTGATTGATACTTTGGTGTTTACGCCAGGTTGGAATACACCCATACCATTCATTTTGATAAACATATTTTTTAACAAAGCCGAACTCCATCAGAGCTAATAGCGCCGATTCAAAATTGATTTCATCGTAAGGCAAAATATCTAATTTAATCTGCCTAGGCCGCCAACGAAAACGGCCTTCCGCATCCACTACGGTGAACAATCCAATAAAAATGAGACGAAGTGGGAAACCGCTTTGTTGCTCAGCTTCAAAAAGTTTCTCATGTCGAAATAACTCAGGTTTTACCGTTCTGATTTTACCCATATATACCTCCTGCTAATGAAAAATGGTTAGTTATTGAATGGAAATGCTTTATAAAAAGCAATATTTTTTCTTATGATTAAATAATAGTTAGCATCGACTCATCGTTACCTCCTATCTTTATTTTTTAATATCAAATAACTGCTAAAAATAACCCACAAAAATGAGATATCTACGAACTCATCCTTATCAACTAAGGACTTCTTTTTGATATATGCAATAATTTCTTTGCGAGTTAGTTTAAGAATTTTCTCTTGATCTTCTAAAGAATATTGAGTAAGTTTAGCGGCGGTAGAAATACCAATTTTTTTATCGTCCATTGCTCTAATTAAGGCGGCGCTCCCTTTTTCTAATACACATTTTGCATCTCGGTAAGACTGGTGATTCCCTAAATGTACATATTTTGCGACCACAACGTCGGTGCGATATTTTTTTGCGTCAAAATTTTGACGCGATAATAAAATATTTTCAGCCTTATTTTGTTCATCAAAATGACATTTCCGGTCTTTTAGGGCTTCTTCATAGGCTATGCCTTGCTTAACCCGTTCACTGATAGGCAAATTGCGAATTTCAAAAACTTTCCCCTCTAACTGCTGTTTGATAACTGAACTTAAACCCTGTAGTAATTGATGACGGGTGATTTTATTATCCGTTGCTCTTTCTATAAGAATGGCGTCTTCTATGCTGATTTTTCTGGCTGAATTTAATAAATAGCTCACTCGCTCAGGTTTAACGCCCATCCTTCTGGCGAGCTTAATCTGAGAACCGCAGCAGCGAATCGCTTTACTGATATAGTAATCCAGCACGATTAAACGCTCCTGCGATGATTATTTTGATGCGGTAAAAATTCATGAGGCTATGCTAATCCAAAAATACAGTGAAATTTCACTGTATTTTTGGATTAAGATAGCGACTATTGGAAACATTTAATGATCAGGAGTGATATTGATGACATAAAAAACTAACACGGCTAACGAGCCGAAACTAAAGCGTAATTGGTACTCATACCGTTAGTATTAATGATAGTACTTGTATGTTTATCTGTATTTATTGATTTTTATCATGGATAAATAATTATGAAAATTGAACAGTCCAACAGTTTTTCAAAAATGTTTCAAAAATCCGATTTGCTTTCAAGAAGGGAAGCTGCAGAATACTTAGGAATCACAGAGCGTACTTTAGCGGTATGGGCTTGTGTCAAACGATATAATCTTCCTTATGTGAAAATAGGTCGATTAGTGAAATATCGTAAATCAGATTTAGAAAATTTCATAAGTCAGCAAACTATTACTAATTTAGATTGTCGATAATTTCTTTTTAATCTAATTAGAACTATCACATTAAGTGCTTTAAGTTGTGGTTTAATTATATTCTCCTTAACGGTGTATAAAATTGAAAATATACAATAATAGACGTGTACTCTGTCAGGAAATGATCATAAGTTAAGTATAAGTTTAGAATTTAATAATCCATTGAAAATTTGAATATAAAAGGCCAAAATTGTTATTTGAACTGTTATTTAAAATAAATATATCAGTATTATTAAAATTACAAAATTTAAAAAGATTAAAAGAGAGAATTCCAAAACCGTGTTACTATCACGCTAATTCCTACATCTACTGCCTTATTCAAAGTACCAAGACAAAAATTTTTGAAGATATCTCCAAACTTATTTTGTATTTCAGAATCTCTTTCCAATAATCTTGAAACTCCTTTTTCCGTTATAAATACAGGAATCCCATCGTTTAAACATAGAATACCATCTGCCGAATGAGTCAAATAGTCATACGAAGCTCGTAAGTATCCTTCTTCTTTTAACCAATCTATCGTTTGATAAAACCGGTTTTCTTCTTGTTCACTTAGCGAGCTAATCCCTAACTTTTCATGTAAATATTTTACTTTATCTTTACTGAAAACCACTGGCATAGGAACTTCACTCCAAAGCGTACCTAGCAAAAGGGCAACGCTTCTAAAAAAAAATTCCTCATTCAATTGTTCGGTACAACTGAGGTTTAATTCAGATATGGTTTCCATATTTTTAGTCCCTCAAATGTTTTATCTCAAGCCAGAAATGATTAAAACTACTTCTCAAAGGTAGCACCCAGGTAGCACCGAAAATTTCAGAATCTAAAAAATTTCCGTAAGTATTTGATTATATGAAGCTGGCGATCTGAATCGAACAGACGACCGGCTGATTACAAATCAGCTGCTCTACCAACTGAGCTACGCCAGCTTAGGTGATCATTTTATGTAAGTGTGGCTTGTGAATCAATCCCTAATTTATCAACCAGATCCTCCAACACCCACTGAAAAGTTGCTCGATCATCAATTCGGTAAGTCGCCAGGGGATGCGGCGGTTTTGCAGAGGCGGATAAAAATACAATTTCTGTGTAAAGATTAACGATGGGGGGATAGGTTAGTAAAAAGTGACCCTCAATAATGATAATTTCTGCCGGCCAGATTTTTTTCCCGTCAGCAGTTACTATGCATTTTCCGGCTTGGAGATTAACAAGGTGTTGAAAAAGTGACTTAAAGTCAATGCACGAGGGGAAATCAGCATCAGCTTGATCTTGATAGTATTGGTCTTCGCAAATCAAACGGGAAAAATGTACGCCCAAAGCTTCATGCAACTGTCTAGCAAAAACGGATACTCCAGAACACATATCTCCAGTGATGGCCACTAATAAGACAACATCAGGTTTGCTTTCACCACGCATTAAACGTCAATGTTTGCCAGCAATTTGTTGATATTTTTGACAAAGTCAGTAGGATTCGATAATTGTTCCCCTTCTGCTAATAAAGCTTGGCCTAATAAAATATTCGCCCAATCGGCGATTTTTTGTGCGTCGCTGATCCCTTTAATCTTAATCATCAGCGCGTGATCCGGATTCAATTCCAAAATAGGCTTACTTTCTGGAACAGCCTGGCCTGTGGCTTTAAGTAAACGTTGTAAATGGCCACTCAATTCATTTTCGTCAAATACGACACAAGCTGGAAAATCTACCAAACGGTGGGTGATGCGCACATCTTTCACCCGGTCACCCAACACTTCTTTAAATTTGTTGATAACATCAGTGAAGGTGGTGGCTTTCTCTTCTTCTTTTTCTTTAGTGGCTTTGTCTTCAAATTTTTCTAAATCTAATTTTCCTTTAGAAATAGATTGTAATTTTTTGCCCTCAAATTCATTTAAGTGGTTCACTAACCATTCATCTACTCGATCAGCTAATAACAATACCTCAATGCCTTTTTGTTTGAATACTTCTAATAACGGACTATGGGCAGCGTTGCTGTAATTATCAGCAACCAAGTAATAGATTTTGTCTTGCTCCGGCTTCAAACGTGATAGGTAATCCATTAACGAAACATTTTGCGTCGTGTCTGAACTATGTGTAGAAGCAAAGCGCAATAATTTTGCGATACGTTCTTTATTGCTAAAATCTTCAGCGGGGCCTTCCTTCAACACTTGCCCGAATTCTTGCCAGAATTTGGCATAAGTTTCTTTATCTTCCTCCGCCAACTTTTCCAATAAATCTAAAACTTTTTTTACGCAGCCTGAACGAATTTTATCGATCAATTCATTTGACTGCAAAATTTCGCGGGAAATATTCAATGGCAAATCATTTGAATCGATAATGCCTTTAATAAAACGTAAATACATCGGCATAAAATGGTCTGCATCATCCATAATAAACACGCGTTTGACATATAATTTCAAACCGCGTTGACCTTCGCGATGCCATAAATCAAAAGGCGCCCGGCTCGGAATGTACAATAAATTAATATATTCCAATTTGCCTTCAACCTTGTTGTGCGTCCAAGCTAATGGATTTTCAAAATCATGCGCGATGTGTTTATAAAGTTCTTGGTATTCTTCTTCTTTAATTTCATTTTTAGGTAAAGTCCATAAAGCGCTGGCGCGATTGATCACTTCTTCTACCGGCTGTTGGATGATTTCTTTTTCTTCCATCGCTTCTTGGGTTTCTTTTTTTCCCGCTTTATCGGCAGCTGATTCTGGTTTTTTCATCAGAATCGGTAGCACAATGTGATCGGAGTATTTCGTGATAATGCTTCTCAAACGGTACGCATCCAAAAACTCTTCAGCAGTGGATTTCAAATGCAATACCACTTCCGTACCACGCGGCGGATAATGAATATTTTTAATGGTATACTCGCCTTGCCCTTCAGATTCCCACAATACGCCTTGATCTGCTTGCGTTCCTGCGCGACGAGTTCTTACGGTAACACGATCAGCCACCACAAACGTAGAATAAAAACCCACGCCAAATTGACCGATCATTTGTGATTTATCACCACTCGATTGCTTTGACTCCAGCATTTCGCGAAACATTCGCGTGCCGGATTTGGCGATGGTGCCTAAATTTTCAATCACTTCTTCACGGCTCATCCCAACGCCATTGTCACGCACGGTAATCGTTTTTGCCTCCTTATCAAAATCCACCCAAATCTTCAGCTGAGAATCGTCTCCATAAAGTGCGGAGTCGGTTAAAGCTAAATAACGTAATTTATCGGCGGCGTCGGAAGAGTTGGAGATTAATTCCCGTAAAAATATTTCTTTATCGCTATACAGGGAATTAGCGAATAAATTTAAAATTTGTTTAACTTCGGCCGCAAAAGATTTGGTTTCGGCTTGGGCTTCAAAACTCATAAATACTCCTCAACTAGATGTTTTTCTTTAAGTGTAAGTTGGGGGTGCTTAAAAAAATTTCAAGAGCCTGACCCGCGCGAAGCGCGGGAGTCAGACATTTAGACTAATAACAGAGATTAAAGAGCGAAATGATAATTGAGCGTAGCCAAAAAGACATGCGCAGAAGGTGCTTGATTTTTTGCATCCCCTGAATTATTGCTCGGTATCATCATATATTCGGCGCCTACAGAAAGCGGCAAGTTACGAGTACGCAAACTATAATCTAACCCTGTGCCGAACATCACTGTGCTGTAAGAACCACTGCCTACACCAGTAAATAAAGACCCCTCGTGATCTAAATTACGATAGGCCCCACCGACTTTTCCAGTCACGTGCAAATTAGGATCAATAATGGAAGCACGGAGGGTTCCGGCCACATAAGCAAACCAAGAATCTATTTCACCCTTCGGTTTATAGCCAGTAGCGGACACATCGGAATCCGGCAGGGAAACAATACCACCTTCAATACCAAAATGTTCACTGGCTTGATAACCCAATTTTCCACCATAAGCAAATCCGCCATTATCTGCTTTTACCCCATAATCATTACCATTATCAAAACTATTCCAGTTAGAATAAGCACCCCCTAAACCAATGCCTACATAAGCATGAGGGGTAAATGATGGGACTGAAGCGTAAGCAGGAACAACGGTTTCTGTTCCGCCTGCAAAAGCTGAAAAAGTCGCTAAGCTTAGAACGCTAGCAGCGCTTAAAGTCACTATTTTTGTCAAAGACATAAAGTTCTCCTTTTATTCGTTTATAAGTTTGAGTAACTGACCAAAACCAGAAATTCCGACCCTAATCTGTTACTGCTAACAGCCTCAGTGAAACGAACTCCTGTAGTGGCCTTAAACGAATAATCGTTTGAGAACCCGATATCCTTTTCAACATGTACACTTAAGCCATTACCGGCTTACGGCGCGTACATTATTTCAAATAATTCAGAATTAATCAATAGCGCCTTAAATCGTAAAACGGTAAGTTACGGTTACCACGGCAACATGGGCGTTCGGCGCAGCATCTTTATCGATTCCGGAATTGCCCACAAAACTATCGGCAGTGCCAGGAACCAAAATATATTCAGCACCAACTAATAATGGCCAGTTAAACGCTTGTAAATCATAGTCTACGCCCGCGCCAAATAGGACTGTGCCATAACCGCCATTGCCTAAGCCTGAAAATTCAAAAAAATTACCGATATGATCTAAGTTGCGGTAAGCGCCACCCACTTTTCCCATAACATGAAAGTCAGACGTAAACATCGCAGCACGCAAAGTGCCAGCAACATAAACAAACCAAGACTCAATTTCACCCGTTACCGAAGGCAGTTGAGGCCCAAAGGTAATTTTTAAATTCGAATCCGGGAGATCATAGCCACCCGCTTCTATTCCGAAATGATCGGTAGCTTGGTAGCCAATTTTGCCTCCAAACGTGAACCCACCATTGTCCACATGTGTGGAACTGTTATCATCCTCATCACTGCCATTGCCAAATATAAAATCTTGCCAGTCGGAAGCAGCACCGCCTAAACCAATGCCTAAATATACATAAGGCGTGAAAAGCGGCACAGGTTGGAAATTTGTGGTTACTGTTTCAGGGCCACCGGCA
Source organism: uncultured Pseudomonadota bacterium (assembly GCA_963702315.1). Lineage (GTDB taxonomy): Bacteria > Pseudomonadota > Gammaproteobacteria > Coxiellales > Coxiellaceae > JAFEDN01. The sequence continues at coordinate 105,691 of CAVPCA010000024.1, read as the reverse complement.
TAAATTGAAAAACTAGCCAAGCTTAAAACGCCGGCAACAGTATTTTTGATCATCTTCCTTGTATACATAAAGCACTCCTTGCTTATAACGGGTATTCATACATTATTACAAGAATGCTGAAAATGATCAACCTAAATAAGGTTCAGACTTTATCGTATTCTTTTTGGTGGTTTAACCATCTTGCCATTAAAGCCTCAACACGCTCGGGGAAATACTGCAATAATTCTTGGGCAGCTTGTTGTACTTGCGGCAACCATTGTTGGTCGCGAGCCAAATCGGCAATTTTTAAGCGTTGCAATCCTGCTTGCTTTAAACCATATATTTCTCCCGGCCCGCGTATGGCTAAATCTTGCTCCGCGATTAAAAAACCATTGTGATTTTCCCGGATAATTTGCAAACGTTGTTGTGCAAGAAAAGACAAAGGATCTTGGTAAAGCAAAACACAATAACTTTCTACATCACCTCGGCCCACTCTACCGCGCAATTGATGTAATTGCGCCAAACCTAAGCGCTCTGGATTTTCAATAATCATTAAACTGGCATTCGGAACATCTACCCCGACTTCAATGACTGTAGTAGCCACTAATAAATGCGTTTCTCCACCTTTAAAAGATTTCATCGCTTGTTCTTTTTGTTCCGCCGGCAAACGGCTGTGCACCAACGCAACGCGGCAATGGGGCAAGGCTTGTTGTAATTCTTGAAAGGTAGCTTCCGCCGCTTGGCATTGCAAACTTTCGGAATCTTCGATTAACGTGCACACCCAATACACTTGTCGTTGTCGCTCACACGCCTTCTGCACACGCTCAACGATTTCGTGGCGCCGTCGATTGGACACCATAATTGTGGTCACCGGTTTTCTACCCGGCGGCAATTCATCTAAAACCGAGACATCTAAATCTGCATAAGCAACCATAGCTAATGTCCTTGGAATGGGCGTAGCACTCATCATCAATTGATGGGGATAAATGTTTTTTACAGATTTTTCACGTAACGCCAAACGTTGATGCACGCCGAAACGATGCTGCTCGTCGACAATGCATAATCCTAAATTAAAAAATTTTACTTCTGCTTGAAAAATAGCATGTGTGCCAATGACTAATGCGGTATTGCCTGCGGCAATATCGATTAAATTTTGCTTACGTATTTTTCCGAGCTGTTTTCCAGCTAAAAAAGTCATCTTTATATTTAAAGGCTGCAACCATTTGCAAAAAGTTTGAAAATGCTGTTCGGCTAAAATTTCACTCGGCGCCATCAAGGCGACTTGCTGTCCATTGGCAATCGCTTTTAACGCTGCCAAAGCCGCTACCACAGTTTTTCCTGCACCAACATCGCCTTGTAACAGGCGCAACATTGGAAAAGATTTTTCTAAATCGCGTTCGATTTCCTGAACTGCCCGTTGTTGTGCACCCGTTAATGAAAATCCAAGGTTTCGTAAAAATTGTTCGTGTTGTGAATGCGACAACAAACAACTGACGGCGGGATGATTTTGCATTTTTTGGCGGGTTTTTTGCAAACTCAATAAATAAGCCATCAACTCTTCAAACGCCAAGCGCCTTTGCATGGGATGTTTGCCCTGCAACAACTGATCGACATTAGCTTGTTTGGGCGGGCGATGCACATAATGTAACGCCGCAATTAAATCGGCTAAAGCAAAATGCTGGCGCACACTTTCTGGCAGCAATTCCAGTTCATATTTTCGTTTTTGAATAACCAGCAAAGCTTGATCGGTTAACCGGCGCAGCAAAGTTTGCGAAATGCCTTGCACACTAGAATAAATGGGCGTCAATGTTTCTTCTAGTTTGAAACATCCTTCATGGACCAGCTTATATTCCGGATGCACCATTTCATATCCATGCCTTTGAAAAGAGTAACGCACTTCGCCAAAACAACGCAGGCGCGCACCTGGGGTTAAACTATTTTTTTGTTGCGCGGTGAAATGAAAAAAGCGAATATCAATAAAACTAGCGCCATCGGAAATTTTACACAGCAAACTGGGTTTGCGTCCAAAAATTAAAGCAGCGTGAACAATTTCTCCTTCAATTAATGCTTCCGCACCTAAAGTCAAATGGCGAATCGGTGTAATACGCGTACGATCCTGATAACGCAGCGGTAGATGAAATAATAAATCTTGCAGAGAATATAAGCCAAGTTGCGCTAAACGTTCTGTTATTTTTGGCCCAACACCACTCTGTTCCGCCAGTGGCTCCGCAAGTATCATGATGTTTACTCACTCACAATCAGCGTAGCATCCACTTCCACATCGGTTCCTTTGGGCAGAGCTGCAACGGCAATCGTCGTGCGCGCTGGGAAAGGCGGCGCAAAATATTCCAGCATCACTTCGTTTACTTCAGGAAAACGCGCCATGTCGGTTAAATAAATGGTGAGTTTGACAATTTGCGCCATACTCCCGCCTGCTGCTTGTGCGAGCGCTTGAATATTGTCAAAAATTTGGCGAACACGTGTTTTTAAATCACCTTTAACAATATCGGACTGTCCCGGCGCCAAGGCAATTTGCCCGGATAAAAACACAAATTGACCGGCTTTTATAGCTTGAGAATAAGGCCCAATGGGTGCGGGCGCACGGTTTGAAGTAATAACTTGTTTCATATGCCTCCTTTCACTTTTGTCGAGTGATTCTAGAAACTGCAGGAATCCTACGCAAGAAACGTATCACTCGCGCCAGATGTTTTCTATTGCGCACGGTTAGTTTAAAAACTAAATGATAATATTGTCCACCGCGACTTTTTGTTTGTACATCAACGATATTGCCTTCAGCGTCGGAAATCGCCGCCGACATTTTAGCTAATAAACGCGCTTGATCAATCGCTTCAACGTTAATACTGGCCAAAAACATCTGGTTGACATTTTCATGCCAGCGCAACGCCATGTAAGATTCTGGATTCTGTCTTAATTTATTTATTTTAGAGCATTGCTCGTTATGCACAATAATGCCTTCGCCGCTGCTGAAAATACCCACAATCGGATCGCCGGGAATCGGATAACAACACTCTGCATAAGTAACGGCTACGCCTTCGGTCCCTTTTATGGCTAAGGGTAATTCTGATTTTTCTGCTAATTTTCCTTCTGCAAACGGCTGACGACTTAAATCCGCCAACCGTTTGGCCACCAATGCAGCGGGGCGATGGCCGAGACCAATTTGGATAAACAAATCGATTAAGCTGCTCTGTTGTGATTCTTTCAACACCACCGCTGTTGCTTCGGACGGAATTTTTCGCAAAACTAGTTCGTGCTGATATAGGGCTTGTTTTAGTAATTTTTCACCCAGGGCAATAGAAGCATCTTTATGTTGGTTTTTGAGATATTGCCGAATAGCATGCCGCGCTTGGCGCGTTACTGCAAAATCCAACCAAGCCGGATTGGGGTGCGCATGTTTGTCGGTAATAATCTCTATCGTTTGTCCACTGATCAACGGTGCGGATAAAGGAGCGAGTTGCCGGTTCATTTTTGCAGAAACACAAGTATTGCCTATATCAGTATGCACAGCGTAGGCAAAATCTACCACCGTGGCGCCGGCAGGAAAGCGTAAAATTTTGCCGCGCGGCGTAAACACATAAACTTCGTCAGGAAATAAATCCATCTTAACGTCTTCTAGAAATTCTAAAGAACTGCCCGTGTTGCGTTGCAGTTCCAACAAATTTTTAACCCATTGTTGGGCCCTGACTTGGGCAGGGTCAGTGGTTTCATCGCTCGTTTTATAAAGCCAATGCGCTGCGATACCACTGGTTGCGCGATGGTCCATTTCTGTGGTGCGAATTTGCACTTCCATCGGATAACCATAAGGCCCCGTTAACACCGTATGTAATGATTGATACCCGTTGGATTTGGGGATGGCGATATAATCTTTAAATTTTTCCGGGACCGGTTTATATAATTGATGCACCAATCCCAGCACGCGATAACAGGTATCAATATCATCCACAATAATGCGAAATGCGTAGACGTCCATGATTTCATTAAATGGCAGGTGTTTTTTGTGCATTTTCCGATAAATACTGTATAAGTGTTTTTCTCTGCCCAATAAAATGCAAGGGGGTAAATGACTTTTGGCTAATCCTTCTTCTAAAGTTTTAGTAACCACGGACAAAACTTTTTTGCGTTCCTCCCGAGCCCTCTGCACCGCTTGGCGCAACGCCGCATAACGTTTGGGATAACGCATCATGAAACTTAATTCTTCGAGTTCCACTGACAAATCTCGCATACCCAGACGTTTAGCCATTGGCGCAAAAATATCTAAAGTTTCTTGCGCGATGCGCTTTCTTTTATCCGCAGGCATTGTACTTAAGGTGCGCATGTTGTGGAGACGGTCCGCCAGTTTAATAATAATGACGCGGATATCGCGCGACATCGCCAAAAGCATTTTGCCAAAATTTTCCGCTTGCGCTTCAGCGCGCGAAACAAATTCAATCTGGGTTAATTTACTCACACCATCTACCAAGCTGGCGACCACATCGCCAAATTTTTCAGCTAAAGTGGCTTTATCGATGGAGGTATCTTCAATAACATCGTGTAGAAGCGCGGCCATGATGGTTTCCGCATCCATTTTCAGATCGGCCAATAGACAGGCCACCGCCACTGGATGCGTAATATAAGGTTCGCCGGTGTGGCGTTTTTGACCTTGATGCGCGGCTAAAGCCAGAAAGTAGGCTTGCTCAATTTGATTGATTTGATGCTCGTCTAGATAATCGAGCTTACGCCGGAGTTTATTAAATAGACGCACAAAGAGGATTAGCCTTCGTGATCTTCAGTGTTGACAGTTATCGGTGAACTTAACAGATTTTCAATATCACCGTGTTCCGTACGTAATGGCGCATTCTCCACATCATAGCCTGCGGCGATTTCGCGTAAAGCAATAACAGTCGGTTTATCGTTATTGGGCGGAACTAACGGATCTGCCGCTCCCATTTCCAATAAATGGGCTCTTTTTGCAGCAACGATCACCAATTTAAACCGATTTTCGACGTGAGGCAAACAATCTTCAATCGTAACACGAGCCATATTTTTCTCTCCAACTGATAACCGGGGAACTGAATGAATGATACTATTTTTTTAGAAGCTGCGCTAGTAGCTCCTGATGTTTTATTTTTTGCACGGAAGAACGCAGCCGCTCTGCTAAAACAATGTGCCTTAAGTCCGCTAAAGCCTGTTCAAATTGGTCATTGATTACTAAATAGTCAAATTCAACGTAATGCTTGATTTCATTTTGTGCATTGGCCATCCGCTCATCAATCACCCCAGCATCGTCTTGACGACGATTTTGTAAGCGTTGCCCTAAGGTTTCTAGGGAAGGCGGAACGATAAAAATCAAAATTGAATCTGGAAATAAACGGCTGATTTGCTGGGCGCCCTGCCAATCGATTTCCAAAACCACATCTATGCCCGCTTGTAATTGCTGCAGGATCCATTCTCGAGAGGTGCCATAATGATAATGATAAATGGGCGCATACTCTAAGAAAGCCTGCTCTGCAATCATTTTGGCAAAAGTTGATTCAGAAACAAAATAATAATCTTTGCCTTCGACATCTCCGGGGCGCGGCGGACGCGTGGTATGGGAAATGGAAATTTGTAAGTCGTTAACGGTGGTGACCAAGGAGCGTACTAGGCTAGTCTTACCGGTCCCAGACGGCGCGGCGATAACATAAAAATGTCCGGCGTTACTCAATGTTTTGCACCTGCTCGCGTATTTGTTCAATAATCACCTTCAACTCCAAACCCGCTTGGCTTACGGCAACCGCCAACGATTTACTCGCCATGGTGTTAGCTTCACGATGCAATTCTTGGGTTAAAAAATCGAGACGCCGGCCATTGGCCTCTGGACTCGCTAAGGTGTGCTCCATGGCCTGACAATGGCTCGATAAGCGTTGCAGCTCTTCGGAAATATCATATTTTTGAATGTACAACACCATTTCCTGTTCTAAACGGAGAAGGTCTAAGGCTAGATTTAATTCGGCAAAGCGCATTTCTAACCGTTTTTTTTGCTCAGCAATCAACGTTGGCAATTGCTTTTCTAAAGATTCTACAATTTGCATGATTTTCTGCAGGCGTTCGCGGATGAACTGTTGAATTCTTTTGCCTTCGCGAAGCCGCATCTCTTGTAAATCATCTAAAATTTTAGTTAATAACTGGATTACATGCTTTTGACTTTCATCTTGTTGGTGATTTTTAATATTCAACACACCCGGCCAAGACAAGATGGCGCAAAGGTCGGTTTGCGCATCAGGAAACAAGTCTTTTATCGATTGTGTTTTTTCCGCCAAATCTTTCACCAAACCCATATTTAGTGACAATTGGGGCGCCGCATTTTCCCCCACATCAAATTTGAGCAGCGCTTCAATTTTGCCTCTTTGCAGTTTGCTTTGAATTTTTTCGCGGATGAGTGGCTCAAGCACGCGAAAATTTTCTGGCAAGCGTAAGGAAATATCTAAAAATCGATGATTGACCGAGCGCAACTCCCAAATTAAATTGCCTTGCGGAATCTGGGCGGACTGATGAGAAAAAGCCGTCATACTTGCTGTCATTGAAAAATGATAACATATTAGGGGTTTAGTTAATATCCTGCGCATCGGGGAACCCGATGCTTGGAATGAAGGGGGAGAATCGCGATTCTCCCCCTTGCGATCCCCCATCGCGAGAAGTGAAGTACCCAAGGTGGTTCTGTTTATTTTTCTCAATAGGTGAAAATTTATGACAACTTATATACGTCCTAGTGATCGGGCCTTTGATCAATTACGTTCAATTTCTTTTGAGCGTCAATTTACACGTTATGCAGAAGGCTCTGTGTTAGTTAGTTTTGGCAATACCAAAGTTTTGTGTACTGCGAGCATCAATGAAAGTTTACCAAAGTTTCTTCGGAATGGTGACAAAGGCTGGGTTACCGCCGAATATGGCATGCTGCCCCGCTCCACACACGAGCGAATTGATCGCGAAGCCGCGCATGGCAAACAAAAAGGGAGAACGGTGGAAATCCAGCGTCTCATAGGTCGATCACTGCGGGCTGCCGTTGATCTGAAAGCTTTAGGAGAACGGCTCATCACGCTCGATTGTGATGTGTTGCAAGCCGACGGCGGCACCCGCACGGCCGCTATCAGCGGCGCCTGCGTGGCTTTGGTTGACGCCGTTCAGCATCTCATGAAAGCCGGCAAAATCGTCACAAATCCCATTAAACATTTAGTCGCTGCCGTTTCTGTGGGTATTTTCCAGGACATCCCCATTTTGGATTTAGAATATACCGAGGATTCAAAAGCCCATACCGACATGAACATCGTGATGGCCGAAAATGGAAATTTCATCGAACTCCAAGGCACCGCCGAAGGCGAACCCTTCTCCCCCCTCCAACTCACCGCTTTATTAGCCCTCGGCAAAAAAGGCATCATGGAAATCATCGAAGCCCAGAAAAAATGCTTAAATCTAGTTTCAGCTTAAAGATTAGTTTAATGAGCCATCTCTAATGCTATAATAAATTATAATAATTAAAGAGGTGTAAAATGAGGGTAAATATGAAAAATATAATAAAAAGAATTACTTTCTTAGTTGGTATTTTCAGTCTTGGCGCTTCTATAGTAACTGCTCATGCGGAGGAACCCTTTCCTTTTCCAGCCGGTTCCTGGGTAGGAAGCTATAGTGCTCCCGTTTGTGATACGAAATTCCCCAGTGGACAGGCTGTTTTAACGGTAGTCGATCCGCGGTTTGATAGGCACACGAACAACTATTATTTTGGTGGAAATTTAAAGCTTTCAAATGCTAGCGGAGGAGTTATACGTGGGTTTGAATACTATTTTCAGAATGAAGGAGGGGCCCTCGATCCAGATGAGACCATGATAGGTGTTGACCCCCTTGGGTATAGCACAGTGTTAACACCAGCAGATCATTCACAACCTACATGGGTGATGGTTCATAACGAAGTTCCATCCCCAGATATAATTTCATTAAAGGCTAGCTCTAAGCTATGTTCTACTATCTATATCACAGTATATGCCCCTTCATCTAGTCAATTGAGATAATCGATGATGAGTGGGGCGTGATCGGAAAAGCGGTGGTCTTTGTAGATGGATACGGATTTGATGGCGTCGCGAAAATGGGGGGTGACGATTTGGTAGTCGATGCGCCAGCCGACGTTTTTAGCCCAGGCTTGACCGCGATGCGACCACCAGGTGTACTGATCGGGTTCTTGATTAATCACCCGAAAGGCGTCGACAAAACCTTCTACGCTTAACACACGATCTATCCAGGCGCGTTCTTCCGGTAAAAAACCCGAATGCACTTGGTTACTGCGCCAATTTTTTAAATCAATATTGCGATGCGCAATATTCCAGTCACCACAAATAATAAATGGTCGTCCGGATTGTTTAATTTGCTGCAGGAAAACCAGAAATTTTTCAAGAAAATCATACTTCACAGCCTGTCGCACTTCGCCAGAAGTGCCCGAAGGCATATACAATGACGCAATACTAAAATCATCAAAATCCGCTTGAATAAAACGGCCCTCATCGTCTGCATGCACCCATCCCAAACCTTTTTTAATCTGATTAGGGGTATGACGGCAATACAACCCCACCCCGCTATAGCCACTTTTTTGCGCGTCATAATAATAGGCTTGGTAACCCAGCGGTCTGAAAATCGGATCATCCAACTTATCCAAATTCGCCTTGGTTTCCTGCAAACAAACAAAATCCGCCTCCTGCTTAGCCAGCCAAGTAAAGAAGCCTTTTCGCGCTGCAGCGCGAATACCATTAAGATTAAAACTGATGATACGCATGCAAATATGGTACCATGGGCGATGGAAGTTTTGTTAGTTAAAACGTCTTCGATGGGTGATTTGATTCACACATTGCCTGCGCTTACCGATGCAACCGCTGCAAATCCAAATGTTCGTTTTACGTGGGTGGTCGAGCAATCATTTGCTGAAGTGCCCAGCTGGCACCCGAGCGTTAAATCGATCATCAAAATGCGCTGGCGCAACTGGCGCAAACATTTATTAGCGCCTGATAGCTGGAAAGAAATGCAGGCTTTCTATCATGAGCTGCGCTCCCAATCTTACGATATGATCATCGACGCCCAAGGCTTGGTAAAGAGCATGGTGATCGCTCGCCTGGCAAAAGGCGGCGTTATCCATGGATCAGATCGAGAAACCGCGCGCGAAAGTTTAGCTAGTTATGGCTACCAAATAAAACACAATATTGACTGGTCAAAACCCGCGATTGACCGCATGCGCCAATTGTTGGCCAAAAGTTTCGGCTACCGGCAACCTGAAACGCAACCCAATTTTGGGATTGATCCTCATAAACTGCCACAACTTTCTTTAAAATTCGCAAAACCCTTCTTATTATTTTTCCATGGCACCACTTGGATGACCAAGCATTGGCCGGAAGAAAACTGGCGCCAGTTGATCCAATTGACCACTCAAGCAGGACTCACCGTTCTTTTACCCTGGGGCAATGACGAAGAAAAAGCCCGCGCAGAAAGATTGGCACAGATTTCCGTACTTGCTCACGTTTTGCCAAAACTTAAAATTGCCGAAGTAGGCCGATTGATTACACAAGCCGCCGGCGTAGTGTGTCTGGACTCCGGTTTTAGCCACCTCACAGCGGCTTTATCCACACCGCTCGTCGGTATTTACGGACCTACCGATCCTGAATTATTGGGACTAAAAGGCCCCATGATGACCTACTTAAGGCCCGCGGGATTTAAATGCCCGGGTTGCACCCGCGACCAATGTTTACATCCCGAGGCCAAACCAGGCTTTCCGGCTTGTTATATCGACACCACGCCACAAAAAGTTTGGCAGGCTTTGCAATCCAAGCTAAATATCTATGAAAAAATATAAAAACGAATTTATTCAATTTCTGCTCAAAGAAAACGCCTTGTTATTCGGTGATTTTACAATAAAATCCGGGAGAAAAAGCCCTTATTTTTTTAATCTCGGCAAGTTTCACAGCGGATCCAGCTTAAAGCGCTTAGGTGAATTTTATGCGGCTGCCTTAGTCGACTGCAAATTAAAATATGATTTTTTATTCGGCCCCGCGTATAAAGGCATCCCTTTAGTAGCCGCCACTGCTATTGCTTTATCGACTTTATTTAATCAAGACGTGCCGTATTGTTTTAATCGCAAAGAAAAAAAAACACACGGCGATCAAGGACAATGGGTAGGCTGTCAACCACAAGGCAATATGGTGATGCTGGATGATGTGATCAGTGCGGGAACCACGGTGCGTGAAACTTTAGATTTAATTCAATCATTGCCGATCACTTTAACCGGTATTTTAATAGCGTTCGACCGTCAGGAGCGTGGCATTGATGAATTGTCCGCGACGCAATCGATTATTCAAAAAATGAAAATTCCCGTTTTCAGCATTATTAACTTACAAGATCTGATTGATTATTTAAAAGACGATACCCAACTACAAAATTATTTACCGGCTATTCTTTCTTATCGTGAGCAATACGGATCTAAAAGTTGAGCGCGCCTTAGGACCCTCGCATAAATAACTTTGACAATTGGCATCTTATCCAGGGCTCATCTTTAAATGATTTTATTCTCGAAAAAACGCTTACATAGACTGCTATGCGCACATTTTTTCGAGAATAAAATCATTTAAATCTGAACCCTGTCTAAGCGCCAATTGTCAAAGTTATTTATGCGAGGGTCCTTAAAAAGGTAAATTTAAATTTTTATCAATCGCCAGCATTTGTTGACGAAACATGTTTTTAATTTTTTCTAGATTTTCCTGGGTATCTGCTTCAAATCGCATCGTTAAGTATGCCGCCGTATTTGAAGGCCGCACCAAACCCCATCCATAATCAAAATCAACACGCAGGCCATCTAAATCAATTTTTTTGCCATTCGCAAAATTGGATTCCTGCACAAACCGCTGCATAAAGCCTATTTTTTTATCTTCAGCCATCGGCAATTTAAGTTCCGGGGTGTTAATACTATTGGGCAGCGTTGCAAATAAAGCGCTGGCGCTTAAATTTTGTTGCGACAAAATCTGCAATAAACGTACGCCAACATAAAGGCCATCATCAAAACCAAACCAGTCATCGCGAAAGAAAATATGTCCGCTCATTTCACCGGCTAAGGCGGCGCCCGTTTCCAGCATTTTATTTTTGATAATCGAATGTCCCGTGCGCCACATAATGGGAACACCGCCGGCTTTTTTAATCACTTCCGGTAAAAAACGCGAACATTTTACGTCAAAAATAATGGTTGCGCCGGGTTTTTTCGCTAATACATCCTGACTAAACAACATCAATTGACGATCAGGCCAAATAATTTCCCCAGCATTGGTGACAATGCCCAACCGGTCCCCGTCGCCATCAAAGGCCAAACCTAAATCCGCTTTTTCCGCCAATACGGTTTGAATTAAATCTTTTAAATTTTCAGGGACTAATGGATCTGGATGGTGATTGGGAAAACGGCCATCCAAATCCGTAAAAAGCTCAATCACTTCACAACCTAGGGCACGGTATAATTCAGGGGCGACGATTCCGGTAATACCATTGCCGCAATCCACCACAATTTTTAGCGAGCGTTTAAGTTGAATTTTAGCAGTGACAAAACGAATATAGTCATTGACCAAGCAAGCCATATCGTTGCGTTGCCCTGCCCCATATACAAAACGCTTTTCGACAATGCGCTGATACAAATCTTGAATATCTGCCGTGCTCAGCGTTTTATTTTTAAGCACAATTTTAAAACCATTATGATGGCCTGGATTGTGACTGGCAGTAATCACAACCCCCGCGGTCACATTAAAATGATGGGTGGCAAAATATAATAACGGCGTGGGCGCCAAACCGACATCCACAATATCGACACCGCTGGCTAAAAGCCCGGCACAAAAAGCATCATGCAACACCGGCCCCGATAACCTGCCATCGCGGCCAACCAACATCGATTTTTCACCCCGGTGCTGCGCCTCAGCGCCTACCGCTAAACCAATGGTGTAAGCCACATCTGGCGTAAGGTTATTGTCATCCACCGGCCCTCGAATATCGTAAGCTCGAAAGATCTCTGCAGGAACACTTTTAGAAATTTGATAAGACACAATTACTGTTTCCCTGAACTTCCAAAACCACCGTCTCCGCGTTCAGATTGTTTAAATTCATCTACTAACTCGAATTGGGCTCTCAATATGGGAATGATAACCAACTGCGCAATTCTTTCCCCTACTTCAATTGTATATGGAAGGTTGCTCCTATTCCAGCAGGAAATAAACAGCGGGCCTTGGTAATCCGCATCGATTAAACCGACGGAATTGCCCAGCACAATGCCATGCTTATGCCCTAAACCCGAACGCGGCAGAATCACCGCCGCAACTTCCGGATCATCTAAATGAATGGCAAGCCCTGTCGGAACTAAATGACAAGCCCCCGGCAACAACGTATAAGGCTCATTTAAACAAGCCCGCAAATCCAAGCCTGCTGATCGCGGTGTCGCATAAGCCGGCAACGGAATACTATCCCCCAATCGAACATCTAAAATTTTTAATTGTATCCTGTGCATAGTGAGTTTCCATAACTACAAGCCAAAACCATAGCATAAATCACGGTATTAAAGCTATCGAATGATTTTGCTATGCTGGCGAAATGAATATTAAAAACTGGCCGAAGGGAGAAAGACCACGAGAACGTCTGCTGAAAAATGGTGCTCCCCAACTCAGCGATGGCGAATTATTAGCGATTTTATTGCGCCATGGGTATCAAGGGGAAAGCGCATTAGATCTATCCCGCCAATTAATTCAAGAACACGGGGGCTTACGTGGTGTCTTTAATCTAAGCTTTACAGCTTTTTCTCAGAAATCAGGCCTAGGCGCTGCCAAATATTGTCAATTACAAGCAGCCATGGAATTGGGCAGACGATATTTAGCAGAGAATTTACCCAACCGCCAAGTGCTGGTCACTAGCAAAGAAGCACAAGATTATCTCATTGCAAAGCTCCGGGATTGCCAACAAGAGGTTTTTGCAGGTTTGTTTTTAGATGCGCGGCATAAAATTATTCAATTTGAATATTTATTTTTTGGCACCTTGCATTACGCCCATGTATACCCGCGCGAAATCATTAAACGCGCTTTACATCATAACGCCAAGGCCTTAATTATCGCGCACAATCATCCTTCCGGACATGCTGAACCTAGCCTAGAAGACCAAAATCTGACAAAACAACTCAAAGAAGTCCTGGCATTAGTCGAGATTCAATTGCTAGACCATTGGATTATTGCCGATTGCCATGCCGTGTCATTGGCCGAGCGAGGCATGTTATACTGATTCCCACCTGAATTAAGGAGCTAATATATGATCAAAACCAAAGGATATGCCGCTTACTCAGCCGGTTCTCCACTTGAACCTTTTCAATTTGAACGCCGAGACCTCGGCGAGCACGACGTACTCATCGATATTTTATTTTGCGGTATTTGCCACAGCGATATCCATCAGGTGCGTGAAGAATGGGGAGGCGCCAATTTTCCCATGGTCCCCGGTCATGAAATCGCTGGAAAAGTGAAAGGGATTGGCAAGGGTGTGACCTTATTCAAAATTGGCGACACGGTCGGGGTAGGTTGCTTCATCGATTCCTGTCGAACTTGCACCAATTGCAAACGAGGATTAGAACAGCATTGTTATGAAAGACCGAATTTTACCTATAATGCTTTCGAAAGAGATCAAAAAACCCCCACTTTTGGCGGCTACTCGAATCAAATCGTGGTCGATGAAAATTACATATTGAAAATACCTTCTAATTTGCCGCTCGAATCCGCCGCGCCTCTACTCTGTGCTGGGATAACAACTTATTCACCGCTAAAAAGGCATATCACCAAAGGCAGCAAACTGGGCGTAGTAGGCTTAGGGGGTTTAGGCCACATGGCGGTAAAACTGGGGGCAGCCATGGGGGCAGAAGTTACCGTGTTAAGTTCATCGCCCAAAAAAGAAAAAGACGCAAAAGCATTAGGTGCGCACCATTTTGCTTTAACCTCAAATCCCGACACATTTAAAAAATTAGTCAATTATTTTGACGCCATTATAGACACTGCAGCCGGGTCACATGACATCAACCAATATTTGTCTCTGCTCAACACGCAAGGTGCATTGACTCTGGTTGGCGTACCATCGCAACCGTTATCAGTCGAAGCTTTTTCATTAATTGGACAAAGGCGAAGTTTAGAAGGCTCTATGATCGGCGGGATTCGTGAAACCCAAGAGATGTTGGATTTTTGTGGTCAAAAAAATATCGTTTGCGATATTGAGTTGATCCCAGCACAAGATATTAATAAAGCCTATGAAAGAATGTTGAAAGGCGATGTGCATTACCGCTTTGTCATCGATACCAAAACAATTTAGCACTGCACTATAGTACGAAGGTAAGTATTGCAAAGAGAGGTTGAATCTGCTATAAATTGTGTTTTTATGAAAGCGCTTCCTTTGGAGATTTATGAGTAAAATATGCATTATCACGGGAAAAAGACCACAAAGTGGTTATAACGTCTCCCATGCCAATAACAAAACCCACCGACGTTTCTTACCTAATTTGCAAAAACGCCGCTTATGGCTGGCCTCGCAAAATCGTTATGTCACCATTAGAATTACGACACGCGGGCTAAAGCTGGTTGACAAGATCGGACTTGAAGCGGTGCTAGAAAAATTCCCATTTGAAAAAGTGTAGAGGTGAGTCATGGCAAGTAATGTACGCGAAATCATTATGTTGGAATCCACCGGCCTCAATAAAAAAGGCAAACCCACCAAATATTATTACACGACCCATAAAAACAAACGTAACACCACAGAAAAAATCGAACTCATGAAGTACGATCCGAACGCTTGGGACAAGGAAAACAATAAATTTGGTATGCATGTTAAATTTAAAGAAAAGAAACTGCCAAAACACAGTTAAAATCTCACCCTTCAAGTAAGTAACGCCTATGCCGGAGCTTCCCGAAGTTGAAACTGTTTGTAATTATCTCCGACCGCATTTAACCCATCAAAATATTTCAGAAATCATTATTCGACAACCTAAATTACGCTGGGCCATACCAGCAGAAGTTTCAACAATACTTCCCAACGCCAAAATCAAAAAAATATCGCGTCGTGGAAAATATATTTTACTGTTAACAACTTCTGGAACTTTAATTATTCATTTAGGGATGAGCGGACGTTTACATCTGTTAGAAAAAAATTCAACCCCCACAAAACACGATCACGTAGATTTTATTTTTAAAAACCACCTCATCTTACGTTATCACGATCCGCGGCGTTTCGGATGCATCCTTTGGGCAACCGAAAATTATCAAACCCATCCTTTGTTAGCCGACTTGGGCCCCGAACCTTTTTCAAGTGAATTTACTGGAAAATATCTTTTTCAACTTTCGCGCAAAAGAAAAATCTCGATTAAATCTTTTTTAATGGACAGCAAAACCGTGGTTGGAATCGGCAATATTTACGCAAACGAATCTTTATTTTTAGCTGGTATTCACCCACTATCTCCGGCAGATTCCATTACTGAAGAAAAATACAAATCTTTAGCAAAAATTGCCAAACAAGTTTTAAAAAAAGCCATCCAACTCGGCAGCACCACCTTAAATGATTTCACCGCCCCCAACGGCAATCCCGGCTATTTCAGCCAAAAACTTTACGTTTATGGACGCGAAGACATGCCCTGCTTGCAATGCAAAACTAAATTAAAAAAATTAATCATCAATCAACGAAGCTCTGTGTATTGTTCGAACTGTCAGCCCACTTGCAAGTAATTAACATATTAAGCATGGGCAGAAGTGACACTAATATGCTTATTGGCATCATTTAAAACAAACCTTTCTCTTCCTCTTTTAAGAATAATCTCATACCCTAAAGCATGTACTAAATGTATAAAATTAATTACTTTTATATCGCGCTGCTTACCTACTCTAATATCTTGAATTACAGAAGGTGATAAGCTGGCTTCCTTTGCCAACTTCCTTACTGACTTATCATCTTCCTCCATAATGGCAATCATTAATTCTGAAAAAAGTAATTCTTTATAACTTTTTTCATATGCTTTTTTAAATTTAGCATTTTTCATCTTCCTTTCAAAAGTGGACACTGCGTTACTCATAATAGTCTCCTCGTTTAATTCTTGTTTCATAATCTCTTTTTAAAGACATCGCTTTCTCTTTTTTCGTTTTTAGGTAATTTTTGAGTTTTTTTATGAAAAGCATGAGTTACAATTATTTTTCTTCAGTGTACTAGTCAACCGGTATAGATGCAAGAAAAAAAGATGAGCAAAAATAAAATAACAAATAGCACAAAACTCACATCAGGTTGTTGAGCGAGCCCGTTGACGCAGAGCCCGGAGGAATATCATTGTTCCGGAGTGGCGACCAGGCGGCAACGGGCTCGCTTAACAACCAGCGGACTCAGGGTAATTCTCTTAAAGCTGATTTCTAATTATGGAGTAATTCCCAATAAATGACCCATGCGCCCAAAACATAAAGCAGCAACACCATTTCCTCCCACTTGCAAGTGAATATTCTCATCTAATCCTATATTGTGCTCTGCTATCTCGCTGTGGTGGTTGGTATGCAAGAAGTGTGCTAAACCTAAGTTTAGGATCAGTCAAGCCGCTTCTTTTTACTGAAACACGCATGGCTTTTCTTATTGATGTATTTACTCGTCCTGCATTACCACCGGAGGCAGGTTTAGCAATGCCGCGAGGTGGGTAATGCTGAGGCGCGATAACCTTTTGCTTTACAGGTTGCACTACGGCACGATGGTTAGTTTTTGCAATAGCCCTCGCCTCTATGTTTTCAGCGGAATTCAACTGTGCGATAAAAACAGCTTTGGCCGCACCATTTTCGGCTTTTCTCTTCTCATCAGAGCAAAGTTCTGTAATGAATGGGTTTTTGTCGATAATACCACGTAGAGTACTATCTTCTTCAAGGCAAGCGGATAATTCATTTAGATTCATTCCACTACAAAGTACATCATTCGAAGGGTCGATGAGCTTGATTATCTTAGTAGCTGCATCGATTTTGTATTGACCACATTTTGCAGGCCAAAAAGAAGAAAAACACTGCAAGTACCCACGTCGATTTCTTTGTTCAATATACGCTTCTAAGTCTTTTTTGATGCTACTGTTATTAATTTTATTGTCACTGATGGGACACATTTCTCTAGTAACAACTTCGTGTACTTTTTGATGTATCAGTGAAGGTCTTATACCAGATATACCATTTTCTCCATAAGGCAATGGAGAAACAAAAATTTCCTTTCCAATTTTCTTGCGAGTTAAACTAAAATCAAGCATATTCTTTTTCCCTAATTCCCGAATAATTTCTTTATGATCTTCTACATGAATTATATGGACATTGCCTAACTCTTTTGACTCAAATTCTCTAATTTTAAGTAGCTGTTTGGTTTTCCTACCATTCGGAAATCCATTTTTTTCTTTTAACCGCCTTTCATTAATAACAAATTTTGGTATTATATTTGTATTTTTTCTTTTCCCACAAGAAAAGAAATTTTTGATATTTAGAATTGTTTTACTAAATATTCTGAAGTCTTCTATGGTTTTTACTTTTTGTATTTCTGCTATCAGAAATTGTCCTGCTTTATCAATTTCTTTATAATACATTCCAGGATTTTCAAAATATGGATCATATCGCGTTAAAATTTTAGGTGCGCTTTTAAGATCTTTTAAATTTTCTAATGCATTTCCAAAACTTAGCGCTTTTATATTTTCTATCATTGTTTTTTTATGTGCTAAAAAATCATAATATGAAATTTTTTCTGGAATAGCCGAAAACATATCTTCAATGGTGCGGGCGCTAGTTATATAAACCCGTCTATTAATCAATTTCATCAACCTAACCAGAATAGGCGATAACGTATCTTTATGTCTTAATGTACCGTCAAAATCTAAACTTAATATAAAATTTTTCATAGGCATAATGATATTAATAAATTATTAAGCTTTTATTAAAAAATAGCCAATTAAGAAATGGATCATCCATTATTGGAAAGAAAATCCATGTTAAATAAACAATTTCAACAAAAAAAATGACGAAAAGCACCAAATTCACATCAGGTTGTTGAGCGAGCCCGTTGCCGCCTGGCCGCAACGGGCTCGCTCAACAACCAGCGGACTCAGGGTAATTTGCTATTGAAAATATTGTGCAAATTCACTTAAATTGGCAATAACCTGTTGGCAGGTCTGTCCTTGGCAGATATAGGCAGCGACACCTTTTTCGGGAACAGGTTTTTGCAAGACTTCTGGTAATTGTGTATCGGTCGGTAAGGCAAAACATAAATGGTGAGGCAAATAATGTTGGAAAAATATATTTTGCCATTCTGAAAAATATTTCGATTCTCCGCGTAAAATAATGATGGTCGGCGGATGAAGATATTCCCTTAAAGCGAATAATAATGTGCTGCAATGACTGGGCTGTTTTGTTAATGTCGCCCAGGCGGATTTTAAAGTTTTTTCACTGATTTCTAAGTATGAAGCAATTCCCAAAAAATGGCCCATGCGTCCAAAACATAAAGCAGCAACACCATTTCCTGAAGGCAATGCCTCGTCATAAAAGGTTTTGGGTCGATAAATCAGTGGCTCATGCTCATGCGGCGTATAAAAAAATCCACCTTTTTCGACATCATAAAATTTTTCTTGCAATTGCTTTGCCAATGCTAACATCCAGTTAAAAAGATTTTCATCCCATTGATTCTGCAAACCATACATCAATGCTTCCAATAAAAATGCATAATCATCCAGATAACCCGGTAAATAACCTTGCCCATCTTTAAATGCTGCTAATAATTCTGTCTCCGACCATAAATTATTTTTGATAAAAGCTAAGGACTGCTTTGCTTGCGAGATCATCTCTGGTTGGTTGACGATTTGCCCAGCAACGTAAAGCGCTTTAATCAATAAAGCATTCCAAGCGGTTAATATTTTGGTATCTCGACTCGGATGGACGCGCAGTTCACGAACACCTAATAATTTGTTGATAACTTGTTGCAAAACGTCTTGATCCAGCGGATCCGGTTTTTCCACCCAATGCAAATGCCAATTGCCTTCAAAATTGGGGGGTTGCTTTAATCCCCATACCATTTCCGCAACATAGTATTCATGCGCAGTTAATATCTTAGCGATTTCTTGCCGGTCCCATACATAAAATTTGCCTTCAATACCTTCAGAGTCCGCATTCAGTGACGAATAAAATCCATGGTTAACCTCATGCATCTCGCGCAATAACCATTGATAAATTGTAAATATAACTTGTGGGTAAATAGTATCCTTTGTCAATAAAGAAGACTGTGCAAACAAAGTCAGTAATTGCGCATTGTCATAAAGCATTTTTTCAAAATGCGGGATCAGCCAATGCGCATCCACACAATAACGAAAAAAACCGCCACCAATTTGGTCACAAAAACCGCCTTGGGCCATGCGCGTTAACGAATGATCGACCATTCGCAGCATTTCTTTATCTTGCCGGCGGCTATCCACAAAATATTGCAATAAATTTTCGAGTTGCAATGTCATCGGGAATTTGGGTTCATGACCAAATCCACCATGGACAGAATCAAAATTTTTTTCTAAAACAACCCGCGCCTCTTGCAAAGGTTGATGATCAAGGCTAACCGATGATAATTCAGCACTAATTTGCTCGAATGCTTGGCTTAAGGATTGTGATAATTTTTCGATAGCATCTTTACGTTGATAATAAAAATGTGCGACTTGCGATAATAAACTTTTGAATGCAGGGCGTCCAAAACTTTGCACTTTTGGGAAATAGGTTCCAGAAAAAAACGGCTGTTCTGTATCTGGACTTAAAAAAACCGTCAATGGCCATCCGCCGGGTTGGCCGGTTAATAATTGATGCGCTAATTGATAAATTTTATCTAAATCAGGCCGCTCTTCTCGATCCACTTTAATATTAATAAACCATTGGTTCATTAATTCCGCCGTTTCGTTGTCCTCAAAAGATTCATGCATCATCACATGACACCAATGACAGGCCGCATAACCAATGGATAATAAAATCGGCTTGTTTTCCGTTTTTGCTTTGCGCAATGCTTCTTGACCCCACGGATACCAATCGACCGGATTATTGGCATGTAAAAGCAAATATGGACTACGCTCGCGGCTAAGATGATTCATTTTCTAATTTTTTTTTCAGGTGATTTAAGCGGTGATATTTGGCTAATAGCGCTTCTTTCGTTTCTAAAATACCGAGCGGGATGCAATCAACAGGACAAACTTGACGGCATTGAGGCTCGTCAAAATGACCCACACATTCGGTACAACGATTGTGATCAATTTCATAAATATTTTCTCCCTGAAAAATAGCATCATTGGGACATTCTGGTTCACAGACGTCGCAATTGATACATTCTTCAGTAATACGCAAAGCCATTGTTGCACCTAAGTTACTTTTTCCCAACTGCGTAATAATTTTAACACGTTTTCTGACACAAAAGGAGAAATGTCACCTTGGAAAGTAATAATCTCGCGAACCAAGGTCGCAGAAATAAACGCATATTTATCGCTAGCAGGTAGAAAAATAGTTTCAATATTTGGCTCCATTTGCCGGTTCATGCCCGCCAGCAGGAACTCATGTTCATAATCAGCAGCTGTGCGAATGCCGCGGACAATAAACGTTGCCTTATTTTCACGCGCAAAATTTACCACCATGCCTTCACAAGGCAACACAGATACTTTTTTAAAAGATGCTAACGTTTCTTTTAATAAAGATATCCGTTGATCCAACGAAAGCCAAGTTGATTTACGGGTATTATTGGCAACAGCAACTAATACTTTGTCAAATAACAAACAAGATCTTTCAATCAAATCAACATGACCTTTGGTGATCGGATCAAAAGTTCCCGGATATATCGCAATTTTTTCCATAAAGCCTCATTAATTGTGAATGCAAATTGGCAATACTTTCACCCGTTGGCAAAATTAAATCTGGATTAATCTCTGCGAGTGGATATACGACAAAAGCACGGGTTTTTATGCCGACGTGTGGTATGGTTAAATTCGGCAAATCAATCATTTCATTGCCGTATAATACAATATCTAGATCAATAATTCTGGCGCCCATCGTTCTTTGCGCACTCTACCTTGACGAATTTCTATGTCTTGTAAAGCTTTTAATAGTTCCAAAGGCGCCAATGTGGTTTCACAAGCCACCACACAATTAATAAAATCCGGCTGATCTTGCGGTCCCAGCGGCGGACTCTGATAAAAAGACGAAATTTTAACCAGTGTGGTATTGGAGATTTGCTTTAGCGCATCGATAGCGGTGGCAACTTGCGTTTTTGGAGATTGTAAATTGCTACCAATACCAATGTAAGTCATGGTCTTCATTTTAATTCTTCAATCATTTTTTCACGATCCGCAGTATTGCTATTGCGAAAGGTTTGCCACCAAGTTAAATTTTCTTGATAGGGCTCTCCAGAAAGCACACGCAATTCAAGAAAATCGATAGCAGCACGAAAATAACGATGATATAACGTTCGAAAAACGCGCCGCCCGCGCGGATGCAGTAAAGAAAACTGCAATAACCAAATGGAGCGCATCATGGACGTCAAACGATGAGGTATCACTAAAATCGTCATCTGCTTTTCTAAAACCTTTTCAATGGCATGACGTAGCGTTTGATTAAATTTAAGGCGTGGTTCCTGCTGAATCATGTGATGAATCGCCGGCCACAACAATATCGCAAATAAAAAGCCTGGATTTAAAGAACTTTGCTCTTTGTGCCGGTAATCCGTTTTCTGCATCGCCAATTCGAATAATTTATGACTAAACAGTAGCTCTGGCTCAGACAGAGCTTCAGCAGTTAATGGAAATAAAGTGGAAAAATAATGATATTGATTTAAGCGTTCATACGTCGACCAAGCATGTCCTGTAAAAAATAATTTAATCACTTCATCAAAAAGACGAGATTTTGCTACATGTTCTAATAATGCGGGTAGTTCTCGCAATTGATTTTCAGTTTCGTCGTGCAATTCAAATTGTAATTTACCCGCCAAGCGCACGGCGCGTAATAAACGCACGGGATCTTCATGGAATCTTTGCAAAGGATCACCAATCATGCGAATTATTTTTTTTTCTAGGTCCTCCATCCCCCCCGTGAAATCCACCACCACATTTTCTTTTGGATTGTAATATAACGCGTTAATGGTAAAGTCGCGGCGCCAGGCGTCTTCTTCGATAGTGCCAAATGTATTATTGGGCGTACGCGCATGTAAACTGGCCGGCACGGCGGGTTCATTAATTTGCGCGCGAAAAGTAGAAACCTCAATAATCTCTTGCCGATAAAACACATGCACCAGCAAAAAACGTTTACCAATAATGCGACTGTTACGAAAAAGGCGACGAATTTGTTCCGGCGAAGCATTGGTCGCTATATCAAAATCTTTGGGAATCTTGCCAATCAATAAATCGCGGACGCCACCGCCTACCAGATAAGCGGCAAATCCAGCAGCTTGTAACCCTGACAAAACTTTTAAAGCGTTCGCGCTTATGTGTTGTGCATCAATGGTGTGTTTCCAATATTGTGGTACAGGATTTCCACCCTTTTGCTTGTTCTCATTAAATGTTGACATTATATTTTCAATTTATTAAGTTCCATACAGAAAAATGTTAATGTTAACATATCCCTATCCACTTTTCATTGTCATTAGCAGTTTACCTCACTATACTGTATAATATTTAATCTGAATTTAACCCGGCATACGGAGAACGTTCAATTTTGCCTGCTATTCAATGAAAAATTGACCGAGCAAGCGGAGCGTACACGTCAGTACGTGAGCATTGCGAGGGCGATTTTTCATTGAATAGCAGGCAAAAGTGGACGTTCCCTTCTACAAAGTGAATAATTATTTCTTGCTCCCTTCGTCTAGTGGCCTAGGACATCGCCCTCTCACGGCGAGAACAGGGGTTCGAAACCCCTAGGGAGCGCATTATCTTTGACCAGTGAGTGTGAATCTACCATGAAAACAATGATTAAGTTAGCCTTGCCTTTAATGGCCACTTTCTTGGCCCAAAAAGGGATGCAGGTGGTGGATACCGTGATGATGGGTTGGATAGGCCCCTATGCTTTAGCGGCGGGCGCATTAGGCGCCGGCATTTTCATGACCATTATAGTTTTTTGCATGGGCGTCTTGAGTGCAGTGGGCGTTTCCATTGCGCGCACAAAAGGAGCGCGTGAGTTTGAAGATATTAAAGTATTGCTGCAAAACGGCCTGTGGCTGGCCGGCCTTTTGTCGATACCTTGTATGGCGCTTATTTGGTTAATACCGCACGTTTTACTCTTATATCACATGGATCCCGTGATCATTCAAAATACTCAATTATTTTTACAGGGTTTGGTTTGGGGTTTTCCAGGCTTTTTATTTTTTTTAGTGTTTAGAGAATTTGTTTCTGCTTTTTCATTGGCGCGCATGGTTATGTTGGTTACCGTCAGTTCCATTCCGTTAACCTTTGTTGCGAATTATATTTTGATTTACGGTAAATTCGGCTTTCCTGCTTTGGGCGTTGAAGGTATCGGTTTTGCCGGAGCGATCGTGATGTGGACGATGTTTTTTGCCATATTCTTTTATAGTTTGCGTCACGCAGAACTTAAATCTTTTATTGATTGGCAAAAAAATCTTTTCAGTTTTAAAAAAATTCGCAGCTTGTTTCAATTAGGCAGTCCCAGCGGTACGATGATTGTTTTAGATGTGGGGACCTTTTTATCGGCTGCTTGTATGATCAGTTATATGAGCGTTAATACCTTGGCCGCTCATCAAATTGCACTACAATGTACTTCCATTTTATTTGCCGTGCCTTTTTCCCTGTCCATGGCGACCGCATTAAGGGTGAGCCATGCATTGGGAGAAAAAAATATGGATGACGTTTATCGCGCAATAAAATATGGCATTGGCCTTGGCGTTATGGTTTCTGGATTGATTGGCGTAGTTTTATTTACGATCCCGGAAACTATCGTAAAATTATTTGTGGGGCCACATATTCAAGATTATGCTCATGTTGTGCACATTGCAGCTGGGTTTCTTAGCATTGCCGCATTCTTTCAAATTTTAGACGCCGTCCAGGCCATCGCCACCGGCGCATTGCGCGGCCTAAAAGATACTTTCATTCCGATGCTACTCTGTGTCATCTATTTTATCGTTGGCGCTGGCAGCGCCTACATCCTCGGCTTTCACACCTCATTAG
This sequence comes from uncultured Pseudomonadota bacterium, assembly GCA_963702315.1. Taxonomy (GTDB): domain Bacteria; phylum Pseudomonadota; class Gammaproteobacteria; order Coxiellales; family Coxiellaceae; genus JAFEDN01. The sequence goes on along the minus strand of CAVPCA010000024.1, from coordinate 81,486 downwards.
GCGCTAATGGCGTCTGGTACGGCCTAACCCTAGGCATCTCCACTGCAGGGATCTTACTTGGAATACGTTTGATATACATACTGTGTGTGAAGTTGGCCGATAAGCCGGGTTCTGTCGTGAACAGCCATTACTCTGGGGCCAGTGTCGCCACTGACCTCAAGCGGCCTACCCGAATCTAAAACTGACGGGCCGTCAGCGCAATAAAATTTGCTAGATTCCTATTTGGCCTTGCTCCAGGCGAGGCTTGCCGTGCCGTTGCCGTTGCCGGCAACGCGGTGCGCTCTTACCGCACCTTTTCACCCTTACCTTTTTAAAGGCGGTCTATTTTCTGTGGCGCTATCTGTCGATTCGCATCGCCCAGGTGTTACCTGGCGCCTTGCCCTCTGGAGCCCGGACTTTCCTCTGTTTTGATGTTTACATAAAACAGCGGCTGTTTAGCCAACTTCTTGGGTATTTTAACAGATTCTAAAAATTTTCTCACAAAATTGAAACGAACATTTTGTACGGAGGGATCCAGTTGCACTTGATTTTATCCTGTTTTCCATTAAAATATATGAAATTGTAAATTTAAGTATGAGTAGGCAAAAAAATTATTATGAAAACAATATTAAGTTTCAACGGTAGCAAATTTTTTGAAAAAGAATCCTCTGCGGTTCTTAAGCAAATTGCCTTAACATTAATGTCTTTTAGTCAAGGAAATGAAAATAAATACGAAGGTCAAGGTCAAATAAAATTTGTTATTGAAGCAGAAGAAAAAAAAAGAGAAGAAATAACCCAATTTCTACTAAAAAATAACATAGATAATTACCAATTTTTAAATAAATATATAAAACCAAATCTAGACAATTTTGCTTCACCTCCGAATGGATTTGTTGAGGTTCCCCTTAACGAATCCCTCACCCCTACTAAACAAAGCTGCCCTGAATTAACCGAATCGTACTCAAGTCCATCTATTTCGATAGATACATCCATCAGAAATGATAAAGAAATTTCAGAATATAAATTTTATAAAAAAGCTGTAAAACTGAAAAATTTATTAATTTCAGAAGAAAAATTTCATTTTTTTCACCTAGACCATGACAATGAATATCAAGGTGGCGTAATAGATGCAGGCGATGTTTCGTGTTTCGTTATAAACGATGAAAAAGAAAATATAGAAATGCTAAAAACGGCAGCAAATAAAATAGGTTTAAAGAATTATGCAAATATAATAAAAAGATCAGAGAATCCCTTCAACTCAGGAGACAACAAAAACCTACTCAAAGATTTAGCAGCGATTCGCTATTTACTGCAAATTCATCATAGAGGAGCTCATGAAGAAGAAGCATTAATAAATCTAGTTATTGCCTTTCATCTAACTTATGATAGGTTTTTAACCAAAACACAAAAAGAATATTTAATCTTCATTGAAAGAAAAGCTCTTGGCGATACTTTTGTTAATAATTCTATTCTTCACCAACAATGGGCAGTGCAAAAGTTTGCTAAAGGTACGTTAGACAGATTAGGCGCCACTCAAGACTTAACTACTTTGTTAGATTTTACCCAATTTCTATTCCCTTTTTTATCGCCTATCCATAAGAAAAATTTTTTAGATCGATATGTAAATGATCAATTTATTAGTCAAACAATAGAAAATTCAAAGTTGAATAACCCCACATCCCAAGCAGCTGAAAAACGCATCATTACCACCAACTATACTCTTGCAATTGAAAAAGATCCGAAACATAAAACTTTAAGCGACACCGTGAAAAAAGTTTTAGAAGATCAAATCACCCAACAAAAAGAAAAAATATATTACGATAATATAAAAGAAACCAGCGTTTTTAACTATATTCCCATTATAGGTTTCATATTTATTTCTTTCGTATCTTTATTTTACAAACCAAGTAAAGAAAATGCTTATCAACCTCCAAAAATTTCGCGGTCTAAATACCGTTTTCTACAAACCAAATTTTCTTCATCCACGAGTACTTCTACTCAAAAGTCGCTTGTAATCTAAAGCTAATTGATAGATTTTGTTTTTCTTTTGGTTGGTAACTTTGGTGGCGATTTCTACGGCTTGTTTAACGGATAGTTCTGACAATAGAATTGATAACAGATGGTTTAGGTCAATCTCTGCCCCAACAACTTTATTTTCTTTGACGCCGGATACCAAGATAACAAATTCACCTTGACGCTGTTCGGCATTTTCTTTTAGCCAGTTTTGTAAATTGATCAAATTATCTTTGCGGATGGTTTCAAATAGTTTGGTTAATTCGCGTGCTAAACAAGCGTCTCGTTCACCGCCAAAAACTTCTATCATTAGTTCTAAAGTTTTTTCTATCCGATGTGGTGCTTCGTAGAAAATGAGCGTTCTCGGTTCAGTGCTTAAAATTTTTAATTTTTCTAAAGCAGCAGATTTTTTTGCCGATAAAAATCCTTCAAAGACGAAACGGTCTGTTGGAAGCCCCGAAACAGACAACGCGCAAATGGCGGCACAAGCCCCGGGGATGGGAATAACTTTAATATGTGCGGCTTGTAATGCGGCGACCAGGTGAAAACCAGGATCGCTGATTAATGGTGTGCCAGCGTCGGCAACTAAAGCAATTTTTTTGCCTTCGGTTAATAAAGCTAAAATATGTTTAATTTTTTGGGTTTCATTGTATTCGTGCAAGGATATGAGTGGCTTCTGAATTGCAAAATGTTGCAATAATTTTTGGGTGTGACGGGTATCCTCTGCGGCAATCAAATCTACAGTTTTTAAAATTTCTAAAGCACGCAAGGTAATATCTTGTAAATTTCCAATGGGGGTTGCGACAACAAAAAGGGAGCCATGCTTATGCGACATATTGTTTAGCTAAAGACATTTTATCGCGAATGGTATTGCCGGCCAACGCAAATCCGCGTAACTGACCCTGATCATCATAAAAGAGAGCGCGCAAATTGTTGCCTTCACCTTCAAAATGCCATTTACCTATCACTCCTTGCGGCGGAACTAAAAAAACCAGCGGAAAACACGAAGTTTTTACCACCACCGGCATTGCCGGATAATGCACCGGTTCTTTCCCGCCCGCCAATATTTGCGCCAAAGCACGAGCAGATTGCAAAAGCGGAGCAACGTATAAACTCACAATGCCATCCACCTCAGCACAATCACCGAGTGCGAAAATATTGGGAACACTTGTTTGTAACCAACGGTTGACAACAATACCGCGATTCACCTCGATGCCGCTTTTTTGCGCCAATTGCAGGGCTGGACGCAATCCCACGGCCGATAAAACACCATCCACGGAAAGTATTTTTTCGCTGGATAAACTAACTGCAATTTTTTGTCCTTGCCGGCGCATGGAGACCACTAATTCGCCGGGATTCCATTCAACACCTTGCTGGTGTAAAGCTCCCTGCAATAAACGCCCGATTTTCTCCGGCAAAAATGTTGCCATCGGCGCTTGCTCCGGCATAATCATTTTTACTTGATATCCCGCTTTGCTTAAATCGTTGGCGAATTCACAACCTACCAAACCCGCACCCAGAATGAGCAATTCTTTTTTATCTTTTAGCCATTCTCGAAAGCGTCGATAATCTTGTAAATGATTCACTTGTTTAATTTCATCAGCTGCATCGCCGTTAATGAATGGCGAAATGGGATTGGCGCCGCAGGCTAAAACCAGCTGGGAAAATGATAAAGATTGTTTATCATCGACAGTAATAGTTTTTTGTTTGCTATCAATACCGGTAACCGTGGACAAGGTTAAAATATTTGCATTTAGCTCTTCCGCCATGCCTTTGACATTGTTAATGACCAACTGATCTGCCGTTTTTTGTTGCGACAAAGCAGTGGATAATAAAGGTTTAGAATAAAACCCGCCATCGTCCATAGTCACCATGATGAGCGGCGTTTCTTGGTCCAATTTACGCCATTCTTTCGCCAGCATGTAGCCTGCTAAGCCAGTTCCGATAATTATTAGAGAGTTTATCGTCATTATACTAACAAAAAAGGAATATTGAATGTATTGGCACTCTTAGATAACAGCTTGTCTGCTGTAACTAAAGTAGCCTGAATGATTAAACTACATGCTAAATGCAAAACATCTAATGTTCTTAATGGAGTTTTTCCTCCCGACAGTAATTGGGTTGCTGTGGCAAACACTGCATCAGTAATATATATTTTTTCATAAACTAACTGATCTATGTGATGGTTAAATAATTTAATCGCAGCATTAACTTCTGTTTGTTGAAGTTCCTTGGTACGCTTTTTCAAAGCTAACGCCGCATAAAATTCAACTTCAGCCAATCGTGACAAACATGGCTTTTCATTCGACGCCTCCAACAAATTGATAATATTATCACTATGTTTTTCAGGGACATAAATTGAGACCAACACACTCGTATCCAAATACAGACTCATTCTGCTAACTCCGTTCTTCCCTTCTTTGTTTAATAACCGTATCACGCATACTTACTTTTAAATGGGCCTTACTTAATTTCTGATGTAATTCGCGTATATCTGCTCGAAATGATGACCAATCCATCTTAGTAGCTATAGCTTCTCCAGTAAGTGGAACCAATTTAGCAACGGCATGATGATGTACAGTAATAATCAGTTCTTCTCCTAAACGCACTTTTTTCAGATAAGCGCTAAGGTTATTTTTTAAGTCTCTTACGGATGCTCTCATAAATCGCCTCCCAATAAAAAAGTAGCTACTATTTTGTAATATTAAGGCTATTTTTAAACGATTGCAAGCTTGTACTCAAAAAGCCAGCAATTCAAAGAAGCTCCTTTGTGTCATCCATTTGACATAATTTTATGGTACAATAAATAAAATATGAAAAAAATCTCGTTATTAATCGTTGAAGATGAACAATGTATTCAAGATATGTTGAATTTTTCGCTTCCCAGAGGCATCTATGAGATTACGCCGGCGCTTTCCGTATCTGAGGCAGCGCGTTTGCTAATGAAAAACCTACCGGATTTAATTGTTCTGGATTGGATGCTGCCGGGTAAGAGCGGCATTGATTTTATAAAATGGGTGAAAGAAAAAGAATTATATAAAAATATTCCCATCATTATGTTAACGGCCAATGCGGAAGAGGCGCAAAAAGTACAAGCGCTTTTGGCAGGGGCAGATGATTATCTCACCAAACCTTTTTCGCCGGCAGAATTAAACGCTAGAATTAAAGCTATTTTACGGCGCGGCCTATTAATATCCGATAAAGATGAAATTGTGTTGGGTAAATTTAAACTGAATATTGCCAAACAGACATTCAGTATCAATGAAAAATGCATTCAATTAATGCCGTTAGAATACAAATTATTACACTTTTTTATGACACATCCAGATAGAGTATATAATCGAGATCAATTACTTTCCCATATTTGGGGAATGCATACAGAAGTGAATGATCGCACGGTGGATGTGCAAGTTAAACGTTTACGCAGTAAATTAAAACCATTTGGCTGCCACGAACAAATTAAAACGATACGTGGTGCTGGATATTTATTTGTAAAAAACACATGAATTTACATAATTTACCTAAATCAGTACAAGATCATATTCTTCATTTGGAAAGAATGCGTAGCGATTTTGTCGCCAATATTTCTCATGAATTACGCACGCCATTAACCGTTATACAAGGTTATTTAGAAACCTTGCTGCAGCCAACAACAGCTGAACATTCACAATTTAAAACTATATTTGAACAGATGTTTCATCATAGCGTGCGTATGGCAAATATCATTGAAGATTTACTACTATTATCTGCTTTGGAAAGTGAAGAATATAAAATTTCTCAAAAAAAGAAAATTCCTATTCACAAGATGTTAAAAATATTGCTATTAGAAGCGCAAAATATCAGTGGTGAGAAAAAACATAAATTTACATTAAAAGCCAATCCTAATCTATTATTAAATGGCTCAGAAAATGAATTAAAAAGTTTATTTTCCAATATTATTGTGAATGCCATTAAATATACGCCAGCAAAAGGACACATTACAATTGAGTGGTATGAAGAAAATAATACCGGCATTTTTAAAGTGATTGATACCGGCATCGGCATTGCCAAAAAGCAGATACCCAGAATCACCGAAAGATTTTATCGAGTCGACAAAGCCCGCTCGCGAGAAAGAGGAGGAACAGGCTTGGGTTTAGCCATCGTGAAACACATTTTACTGCGTCATGATGGCGAATTACATATCGAAAGCCAACTTAGAAAAGGCAGCACCTTTACCTGTATTTTCCCACCGAAACGCATTCATTTATTCAAAAAGTGATGGCGATATTTAAGTTGTGATAAAGCTCGTAAAGGTGGATCCAGTTCTTTAAATGCAGTTAAACTAACTCGAAACTGGTTTTGAACAGAGTAAAATTAATGAAACTTAAAAGCTATACTGCAACATCACTCGATTATAATAAAAAGTTCCCTTTGTCGGATCTCCTGTTAATACACCGAAACGATCTCGTATCGAAAAACCATGAAGATAATGTGTGTGGTTAAATGCATAAATGATATCGAGGTCAGTTTCATTCGTATTGGGTACTTCTGGTTGCGTAAAATAACGTGCAAAACTAGAGGATATCGAAAGATCTTTATCCAAAGCAAAGTAGGTCCCTTGAACTTTTAAGGCTTCACCAGATGATTTTTCTACTAAACCAGCAATCATCGAAGTAGTAAACAAAGGATCGTCTGCATAACCGGTAGTATAGGGCGAAACAATATCACCATTTTTAAAGGCATCTTTATTGGAAAATATTTGGTTAAAACCCAATGTCAGTCGGAAAGAATCGTAGGAAAATCCATCTAAATGGTAGGTAAATCCAGTTAATAGTCCATAACCTGCCGATGAAGCTTTGCCACTGGAAACTTCTTCTAAAATATTGTTGCCATCGCCGGTTTCACCAAAAACCTGACTACCGAGCAAAGGATGTAAATGCCAATCCACATGGAAAACATATTGCGTATCACCATACAATAATTTGGCAAAATCCAGGAATTGATAGCCCCAAACCGACGTCATCCAATCTTGAGTATGGTAATTGATGCCGAGCGCCCATGCGCCATTATCTGTTCTGTCATCTAAGGCTTTAATCGGCGTACCAAAATTTTGCGGATTGTATAAATTTGTTCTGGAAAATTCATCTTCTACACGGCTTTTAAAAGACAAAATGCGCATACCGGTAATCATCCAGTTTGAATTAGGAGTCCATTCACTATAAATGCCCCGATAAGTCGCTGGGATCATTCTGGAATCGCCCGCCGCTAACCAAGGCGTATTAATGAGCTGATCACCCGCGCGGATTAAAAAAGAGCCACGATGATATTGTAAATAAGCTTGGCCGAGCACGCCAATGTCATTGCCTGGTAATGTTGGATCCAGTTGTGTGAAATTATCACTGTTTAGACCCATCGATTGAGCCGTATAATACGCCGCTTCAATTTGAAAATCATAGACGGGCGGCGTCAGGATACGCATATTACCGCCTAATGAATAGGAAGCTTGATTGGTAACATCTGGATTGGTGTAATCACGGGTAAAATAATAGCTGCGCAAATCACCATTGGTTTGCATTCGGTCAAAAAATTCTTCTATAGAATTGACATTTGCGTTAGTAGGAGCAGCATCCCCCTCTGCTTTGCTGACTAAACTCACTAAAAAAATGGACATACTGGACAATATTACAAGTAATATTCTATTAGTTAACATTATTCTCTCACATCTATATTTAACGGTGAGAAAATAATATCAATAAATTATGACAATTTAATGACAAAAATTAGTTTTTATTGGAGGCTAAGCAATTTTCCCAGAAACAAAATCGTGGGTAGACGTATTCACTGGACTAGAAAAAATAATTGAACTGGTGTTATATACAATGAAGGCAAAGGTATGGCGACTCTGTTTGTGGGTACCGTTGTTGCAATTTTAGTGTTGGCTCATCTCACTGTATTGTGGCCTGCTTTCCTTGCTTTTGCCATTACACTCAGTGCAGTAGGAATTTATCGGGCATACGAAAGTTATGAAGAAAAAAAACAGAAATTAAGTGCTGAAGCTGATGAAACAGCCATAGAAACTGAAAAATCGATATCATCAGACGAGATTGAATTAACAACTTTTAGTGCATCTTCTGAAGTAGATGAAATAAATGGGTCAGGCGCGATGACTATAGCGGTGAACCGCCGATATTAAAGCCTCTACATTTTCTGGTGGTGTCTCTGGCAAAATTCCATGACCCAAGTTAAATACCAAACCAGGATGCGGGCCAAAATCATCTAAAATTGCCCGGGCTTTTTTTTCGATCACTGCTGGGTTGGAAAATAAAACTAGCGGATCTAAATTGCCTTGCAATGCAACTCGATTGCCTACGCATTGTCTAGCTTTGTAAATATTAGCCGTCCAATCTAATCCAACGGCATCACAACCACTATCTGCAATTTTCTCTACCCACTGACCGCCACCTTTGGTAAAAAAAATCAGCGGGATTCGCGCATTATTTTTTTGCCGTAAGACACCATCGGCAATTTGTTTTAAATAACGCAAAGAAAATTCTAGATAATCTGCTTCAGTTAATACGCCGCCCCAAGTATCAAACAACATAATCACATCTGCACCGTACGCAATTTGCGCATTTAAATAACGAATGGTCACCGCGGTTATTTTTTCTAAGAGTTGATGCAATAAATTAGGTTGTTGGTACAACATAGATTTAATCACGGCAAAATGCTTGCTGCTTTCCCCTTCCACCATGTAGGTAGCGCACGTCCACGGGCTCCCCGCGAAACCGATTAACGGAATGCGGTGATTGAGCGCTGAAACCACTTGTTTTATTGCGCTCATCACATAATCTAGTTCTTGTTCAACGTCCGGATCCTGTAGCATTAAAACATCATTTGCTTGGCGAATAGGTGCGAGGAAATGGGGACCTTCGCCAGCAGTAAATTCAACTGACATACCCATTGCCGCCGGTATGACTAAAATATCGGAAAAAATAATCGCCGCATCTAAATCGAATCGATTAACCGGTTGTAATGTAGCTTGCACAGTCAATTCCGGCGTTCGACAAAATGTCATAAAATTAGGCACTTTTTGCCGCAACGCACGATATTCCGGTAAATAACGACCTGCTTGGCGCATCAGCCAAACCGGAACGCGATCCACTGGTTTACGCAACAATGCGTTTATTAATCGTGTATTTTTCATATTCTTATCATCTTTTCTGCCCAATGGCCCACAACACAGGAATCAGCCTGGTGGCTGACCCCTGCGCACGGCGCCTCGACTTTTTTTCACATTCTAACCTTAGACATTTTCCCTTGTCTCGGTCTCCCTAATAAAACGCTTTTGACGAATGGGCTAATCCATTGGACTAAAAGATTGAAGGTCAGCAATCAGATGAGTCAATGAAAAAGTCGTGGCACGGACAGTTACCTTGATTAGGTCAAGACAGAGTCGTTCACCCGCCGGAAGCGCTTGCAGCATCCGAAGATTGGAAGAAAACGCAAGAATGTTTATAATGCCGATAGCCATGGTATCTACTACTATAGTTACTCGTGGTTAGTGCCCATCCAATGCCCATTGGATGGTGCACGCTTATTCTACTGAACTCATTTTCAAAAAACAATAAGGAGTCCATTGAAAATTAAATTTATTAAAAGTTCAGGTAATGTTTTTAAAGACGCGGGATTTAATGACGTTGAGGCAAGAAATCTTCATGCGCGCTCTTGCCTTATGAATCTTTTGGTAGCATTCATTCAAAAGAAAAACTTACGCAAAAAGAAACTGCTGCACTTTTGTAACTATTCACCTTGTAGAGGGGAACGTCCACTTTTGCCTGCTATTCAACGAAAAATTGTCCTCGCAATGCTCACCATACTGGCGTGTATGCTCCGCTTGCTCGGCCAATTTTTCGTTGAATATCAGCCAAAATTGAACGTTCTGCGTTTGTCTGGTTAAAATTTACTGAATAGTTACGCACTTTTTAAAGTAACTCAACCACGCATTAGCGATTTGATGCGCGGCGGGATTGATCTGTTTAGTATCGGCATGTTGCTAGACATGATGGAAAGAGCAGGATTTCGTATTTATCAAAAAATAGAAATAGACGCATGCAATTTTTTAGGAAAATATCGTCATTCTCGTCAAATAGGAATGACCACAAAAAAGTAACGACCGGCATTGAACGTTCATTAGGTTGCAGTGCTTAAACCGGAGTCCGACCAGCGGCAACGGATCAGCGATGCAACCAGCGGACTCAGGTAATTTGCTATTCTAAAATAGGAAGAAATTAACGAACGTTATTACGGTTACAGCAATAAATCAGAGAGGCTCTTGCAGATTAATAATCCTTCTATTTTGAAAAAATGTTTATCATGAGTACACAGCATTAATCCGTGTTCTAATGCACTGGCGGCTATCCACATATCATTGGTAGGGATAGGCGTTCCTTTTTTACGTAAATTTGCATAAACAACTGCATAATATTTAGCGGTATTTTCCTCAATAGGAAATACGGTTACTCGAGAACTATTAAGGAATTCAGCTAACTCATCACGGTTCCGTTTCTCTTTATTACCATTAGCAAAACCGCCTAATAATTCTCCCAAAATAATAGGATTTAGTCCTACTACATCCACATGTCTTATAATATCCACCACATTAGTGTCATTCATCTTTAAAGCAGTATAAGCATTCGTGTCCATTAATATTTGATTCACTGCCATAAGTCCTCATCAATCTTTTCGAAATCAGTTGTATTTTTTTTAAATTCCTTTAAGTCCTCCGCACTCCACGTCCCTATGAATTTATCCAAGTCGTTATATTGAGGTAATTTAACTTTTTTTGTTAAGCCCAGTCCATACCGTAAAAGTGACAAAATCAAAGTATTAATACTGATCTTTTGGGCGAGCGCTGCCTTTTTGAGCTGTCTCATTAAATCCAAGTCTATTTTGCGAACATGTATGCTTTTCATGGCATGGCCCCGATATCAATGAGTGATATCATAACTATATCATATGGTGATATCATTTAACAAACATTGACTTCGGACTGAATTAAGTCTATATTTAGTCCAATCCATTGTAGGAGGAGTTTAATGAACGCATCTCAACAAATTAAACCTATTAGTTATCTCAAAGCACATGCAGCGGAGGTGATTCGGCATTTGCGTGAGAACCATGAAGCCATGATCATTACTCAAAATGGCGAAGCCACAGCTATTCTTCAGGACATAGAAAGTTATGAAAAAACCCAACAATCCTTGGCGTTGTTAAAAATTTTGGCTTTAGGGAATAAACAGATCGAAAACGGACAGACCGAAACAGCATCATCGGTGATAAAACGATTACGGAATAGGAAAAAAGATCACAAATGAGCTATGACGTTGTTTTAACAACCTATGCTGTTCTCGACGTAGAAGAAATTTGCGATTACATTACAATGAGTGATTTGCCTCAAAAGGCGGAATATGTATTAACACAGCTTGAGAGTTCATTCAACAGCTTATCAAAGTTTCCAGAAAGAGGGAGTTATCCTAAAGAATTATCCTATTTGGGAATACGCGAATATCGAGAAATCTATTTTAAGCCTTATCGAATTATCTACAGAATTATAGAAAAGTCTGTTTATATTTATCTTATAGCTGATGGAAGACGAGATATGGAAACGTTATTACAAAAAAGAATATTTGGTGCTAATACCGTTTCGATTTAATTCCATTTTCGCAAAAAATCTGCTATTTTTTGAAAATTGGTTAAAACAAATTCTTATCTAGAATACCAAGGAAGGGGGTCAAGTCCGAAATTTTAAGCAGAGTTTGTTTACGTCAAGCTACCCAACTTGCCTAACTGCTCTTTAACAAAGAATCTACTTAAAATTTCGGACTTGACCCCTCCTTATATAAATCCGCAAACGTTTCACGGTAATATTTCCGTCAACCACAGCAATTACAATTTTATCGTTATTGGGTTCGATACTACGATCAGCAATAAGAATGTCCTGATCATGGATATTGGCGCCAATCATGGGGCCTTTTCAGTGGCATTTAGTTATTTTTCCGTCCATAATTTTATGCAAAGGAGTTTTTTATGGCAACAACGGCAGATTTTTTATTAGAAAGGTTAACTCAATGGGGTATTAAACGGATTTATGGCTACCCCGGCGATGGGATCAATGGTTTATTGGGCGCTTTTGGGCGGATTGGGGATAAATTAGATTTTATCCAAGTCAGACATGAAGAAATGGCGGCTTTTATGGCTTGTGCGCACTCAAAATTTACGGGAGAAGTGGGCGTGTGCGTAGCAACTTCTGGTCCAGGTGCTATTCATCTATTAAATGGGCTTTATGACGCGAAATTAGACCACCAATCGGTAGTTGCGATCGTTGGCCAGCAATCGAGCGCCGCTTTGGGCGGAAATTATCAGCAAGAAGTTGACCTGGTTAACTTATTCAAAGATGTCGCCGGTGAATTTGTGCATTTTGCATCAAATCCAGCACAAATTGGTCACTTGGTCGATCGCGCGATGCGCATTGCTAAAGTAGAGCGCACCGTAACTTGTATTATAATTCCCAACGATATTCAAGAAGCAGACGCCGTGCCCAAACCGCCTCGAGCTCACGGCACCATCCATTCCGGGATTGGGTTTGTACAATCAGAAACGATACCGGTTCGTTCTGAATTACAACGCGCGGCGGATATTTTAAATCAGGGTGAAAAAGTCGCGATTTGGTCGGTGCTGGTGCTTTAGAGGCTGCTAATCAAGTGATTGAAATCGCCAATATATTGCAAGCGGGTGTCGCCAAGGCCTTGTTAGGCAAAGCTGTCTTACCCGACGATTTGCCTTTTGTGACTGGCTCCATTGGGTTGTTGGGCACAAAACCGAGCTGGACGTTGATGTCTGAATGCGACACTTTATTAATGATTGGTTCTAGTTTCCCCTATTCTGAATTTTTGCCTAAAGAAGGCCAAGCGCGAGGCGTTCAGATTGATATTGACGGACGAATGATTGGTATTCGTTATCCCATGGAAGTGGATTTAGTAGGGGACAGTGCAGCAACAATACGGGCTTTAATTCCCTTGCTAAAACCCAAAACTAATAAATCATGGCGCGAAAAATTAGAAAAAGAAATTCAAGAATGGTGGGGTGTGATGGAAGCTCGGGCGATGAATGAAGCTTCGCCGCTCAATCCACAGCGGGTGTTATGGGAGCTTTCCGCCAGGCTACCTGATAATGCGATTTTAAGCGCTGATTCGGGCTCTGTGGCTAATTGGTATGCACGCGATATCAAAATCAAAAAAGGGATGAAGGCTTCATTGTCGGGCACTTTGGCAACCATGGGGCCTGGCGTTCCTTATGCCATCGCTGCGAAATTTGCGTATCCGGAACGGCCGGTGTTTGCCTTGGTTGGTGATGGCGCCATGCAAATGAACGGATTAAATGAACTCATTACGATTGCTAAGTATTGGAAACGTTGGAGTAATCCCCACTTAATCGTTTTAGTGCTCAATAATCGTGATCTCAACCAAGTCACTTGGGAGCAACGTGTATTGGCCGGAGACCCTAAATTAGAAGCTACACAGAATATTCCGGACTTTCCATTCGCCAAATATGCTGAATTGCTGGGTTTAAAAGGGATTTTCATTGATAACCCCAATCAAGTGGGCAGAGCTTGGGATGAGGCGTTATCGGCCAACCGTCCCACCGTCATAGAAGCTTATACAGATCCAACGTACCGCCGTTGCCTCCCCATATTACCTTGAAACAAGCCAAAGCATTTAGTGCTTCATTGTTAAAAGGAGACGTCGATGCAGCAGGAGAAATCACACAAACCTTCAAGGATGCTATCGAAAGCATTTTATCTCACCGACGCGATAAAGATGCAAAATAGTTATGGAACATATCCCTGTTGTACGACTCAACGTTTCTGCCTATAAAATTCCAACGGATTTTCCAGAATCGGATGGAACATTCGCTTGGGATTCCACAACGTTGGTTTTAGTGGAATTATTTGCAGCAGATCAATATGGTTTAGGATACACGTATGCGCACGAATCGGTCGCTTTACTGATTAAGGATTATTTGGCTAAACGAGTTATCGGAAAAAATGCGCTCGAGATTGGATCAATTTGGATTGAGCTGCAGAATGCCATCCGTAACCTTGGAAATTCCGGATTAGGCACTATGGCGATTGCTGCGCTGGATATGGCGTTGTGGGATCTTAAGGCCAAAATTATAGAATTGCCGGTATGTTTGTTAATGAATGCTTATCACACCGCTATTCCCATTTATGGCAGCGGCGGATTTACTTCTTATCCTCTCGAAAAACTGCAAGAGCAATTGCGTGGCTGGGTAGCTGAAGGCATCAATAGCGTGAAAATAAAAATAGGCCGCGAACCAGAACAAGATTTACAACGTATCCAAGCGGCCCGCGAAGCAATAGGCGATGCTGTAGAATTATATGTCGATGCTAATGGCGCTTACACCCGCAAGCAAGCACTGTGGTTTGCTGATGCGATGGCAGATTTTAATGTCAGTTGGTTTGAAGAACCGGTAGTTGCACAAGATTTAGAAGGGTTACGTTTTATTAAAGAACGAGCACCGGCAGATATGGAGATTGCCGCAGGAGAATATAATTTTAATTTGCATGAGGTTGACAGCATGCTGAAGGCGCAAGCTGTCGATGTTTTACAGGCTGACGCCACACGCTGCGGCGGATATACCGGGTTTTTGCAAGCAGCCACATTAAGCGAAGCCGCGCATATCCCTTTTTCCGCGCATACAGCCCCACAAATTCATGCGCATGTTTGCACTGCCGTGCAAAATTTTAAAAATCTCGAATATTTTCATGATCACGTCAGGATTGAAAACATGCTTTTTGCTGGTGTTTTACAGCCAAAAAAAGGTATGCTCTATCCAGATTTATCACAACCTGGACTAGGATTGGAATTCAAACACCAGGATGCTAAAAAATATGGAATCTAATGTTTTAGCCAATAAAATTGTTGTCGTTACCGGAGCTTCCGCCGGCGTAGGCAGGGCAACAGCTTTACGTTTTGCAAAAGAGAAAGCTACGATAGCGTTAATCGCGAGAGGCATAGAGGGGCTTGAAGGCGCAAAAAAAGAAATCGAGCTCATAGGCGGCAAAGCGCATATTTTTATAACGGATGTAAGTCAAGCCGGCGCAGTAGAAAAAACCACCGAACAAATAGAAAACGAATTAGGTCCGATCGATATTTGGATTAATAACGCGATGGCAAGTATATTTTCACCCTTTGAAAAAATACTGCCGGAAGAATTTACGCGAGTGACCGAAGTCACTTATTTGGGGCAAGTTTTTGGCACGATGTCTGTTTTGAAGCGCATGAGTAGTAGAAACCATGGCATTATTATTCTGATCGGATCAGCTTTAGCTTATCGAAGCATCCCTTTGCAATCTCCATATTGCGGAGCAAAGCATGCCGTGGAAGGATTTTTTGCTTCATTGCGCAGCGAACTTCTTCACGCCAAAAGTAAGGTACATTTAAGTATCGTGCATTTGCCGGCTTTAAATACTCCGCAATTTGATTGGGTGAGAAATAAATTACCATGTAAACCACGCCCCATGGGATTTGTTTTTCAACCGGAGATAGCGGCTGAAGCTATAGTGTTTGCGGCACTCCATCGACGCCGTGAAGTTTATGTAGGTTGGTCGACTTTCGAAGCTATTATCGGCAATAAAATATTTCCTGGTATTTTGGATCGCTATCTGGCGCGTGTCGGCTATAAGGGGCAAATGACGAATGAACCTGAAACTGGAGATCGCCCTGATAATTTATTTCAACCCGTCGCAAAAGATTTTGATCGCCGAAGGTCGATTCGATGCGATCGCCCATCAGCACAGTGCGTTTTTGTGGTTAGTGAAATATCGGACTGTCTTCAGAATTTCTATTTTATTACTGATCATTTTAGGCATACTACTTTGGGTTTATGTCTAATGGAAAACTAACCCCCCATTGCTGATTATGCTTTAATTAGCAATTGTCAAACGCTTGCTTTAGTTTCTAAACAAGGGTCTATCGATTGGTGTTGTTTACCAAGAATTGATTCTCCAAGCTGTTTTGGTCGTTTAATTGGCTGGGAAGAAGGCGGATATTGCCAAATTTTTCCAAGCGTAAACACTAAAATAGAACGACGTTACCTCAACGATACTCTGGTTTTAGAAACTATATTTGCAGACTGTGCAGAAAATAAAGTAAAATCAAAGAAGCCGAAGAAATTTTTATACGCGCCATGCAAACCAGCAATGATTTGGGATTATTTTCCGAAGAATATGACACAAAAAACCAATGTATGTTAGGTAATTTCCCTCAACTGTTTACTCACGTTTTTGCTATTGATGCAGCACTAACACTAGAAAATCATCCCAATAAACAAAAGTTTTACTTGTAACTAATAACTACTTTACTGCCGCAGCAAATAACTCAATCATTTCTTTATTAAAGGCAGGAATATCATCCGGCTTTCTGCTGGTTACCAAATTGCCATCGCGCACAACTTCTTTGTCTACCCAGTTGGCGCCTGCATTGATCAAATCAACTTGCAGAGACGGCCAGGATGTCATGGTACGACCCCTCACTGCTTCTGCATTAATCAAAGTCCAAGGCCCATGACAAATAGCGGCGATGGGTTTGTTAGCAACAAAAATTTGACGTATGAATTGAATCGCTTTAGGTAACAAACGTAAATAATCAGGATTTAAAACGCCGCCAGGTAATAATAAAGCGTCATAATCACCCGCTTTGGCTTTATCCAATAACACGTCGACGGAAAAGATATCTCCCGCTTGATCGTGCTGATTCCCTTTTACCTCTTTTTCCGGGGAAATTAATCGGGTTGTTGCGCCAGCCTCAATTAAAGCCTGGCGCGGTTTCGTCATTTCGACCTGTTCAAAGCCATTTGCCACTAAAATGGCAACGTTCAAACCCTTAAGTTTCTCTGCCACATTAATTCTCCATCGCTTATAGTGTTGGAGGTCTTGGGCCACGGCCGCGAATTAACGAGAATATGAGTGAAATAATGAATAATATTATAAAGATAATAAATATAATTTTGGCAATTCCTGCTGACGCGGCGGCAATGCCGGTGAAGCCAAAAATAGCCGCAATAATAGCGATGATTAAAAAAACAATAACCCATCCTAACATAACGCTCTCCTTGAGTTGATTGAGATAAATGTAGCAAACAATACGTTCTTCTGCAAAAATTGCTCAAAAATTGACATATTAATTTTTCTCTTCTAAATTTATACAATATAAATAGGAGAATTTTTTATGCAAGGTTCAAAGGCTAAATACACTCAAAAACAAAAACGTCAAGCCGAACATATCGCTAAAGGTTATCGCCAAAAAGGTTTGTCACCCCGCGAAGCTAAACGCCGTGGATGGGCTACAGTGAATAAATCCAGTGGCGGTGGACTTAAAGAAAACGGTTCCGGTCGCAAACAAAGTAAAAAGAGTTTAGCTAAACGCCGCAGCAGCGTCGCTAAAAGCGCTGTAGCCACTAAAAGAGGACGGTCCGTTGCCTCACGCCGTAAAGCAGCAGCTTCACGTGCAGGAACCAAAACCAGCCGCAAAGCAAGCACCAGGAGAACACCTATTCGACGTTCCACTTCAGCACAACGCACCCACAAAAGAAAATAATGTTAGGCAAGGCCTAACCTGCACTGGAGAGAATTTCTTCGACTAGTTTTTCTAATACGCCTTGACGGAGATCGTTATCAATCAAAATGCCTTGTTCTTTAATTTCAGCAAGACGGTCTTCTAATACTTTGGTAATTGTGCCGCTGGGAAAACGTTTGGCCAGCACTTGGCGCGCTAAGCGCGGACCCAGACGGCGGTAAACACGATTTCGCACATTAACGTCTTCAGCTGTTGTATTTAACGCCCACAATTCTACAGGGCCCAAAGTTGCGGTAAGCAATTGTGTGTGATTACCATATTTAGTGGCAAATTGTGCTAAAAATGTAGCGCCGCCGGCGCGCGGGCCATGCACTCGATTGCGCAAGGCATTTTGCGCGGTTACTGATAAACCAAATATTTTCGACGTTTTTTGCACGGCTTGTTCTGGCCCCGCTTCCATAATAAAAATAGAAGTGGCAAATTCTACCATGACAGAATCGAAGTCATCTAAAGATTGTGAAATTAATGCAACCTGCACTTTCCATTTTCGTCCTTCACGCATATCTTGAATCACCTGATCACGCACGGCTTGCACTTTTGCGGTGCGATGAAATTCATCCAACACAATACGTTTGGGATCTTCGCGAATTTCCATAATCCGCGCGCGATGATAATCGCGATAAGCGTTGGGCATATCTCCAATATTGTCTTCAGTCAGATAATAATGACGCGCTAAAACGTAGCGCGCCAACATATACATCACGCCGGTTTGGCGATTCGCTGCATCACCGCCGGTTCTCGCCACTTCATCCAAATCTAATGCGACAACTCTGGCGTCACCTAAATCAAAGCGCGTTACTTGGGAGATAATCGGATATTCACGAACGGCGCTAGAAATCATGCGCGAATAGGCTTGAATTAAAGTTTCGCCGGTGGGTGTGATAATTCGGCTATATAAATCAGTGATGGCGGGTAATCGGCATATGGCGGCGACATCGGCGAACACCGGCATCGCATGTCTTTGCGCCAGCAAGGCTTGATGCGCAAATCCCGCCATAAATAAAGCATCCGTCACTTCCCACCAAGTTGTTTGTCGGATCGCGGACAAAGCCGATTTCTTCTAACGCAGTATCCACATTTTCATCGCCATGGGCTGCGTAAACGTTGGGATTACCTTCATCGGCCAAACTTTTATAAAGTTCGTCAACCACTAATCCAGACATGTCTGCAACGCCATCATAGGCTTTTTCTGCACCGACGGGTGTCACCAACAAAGTCAGGAAATTAACCAAAAAACTACGTTCTTGCGGTGTTGGAAAGCGGCAGCCCAACTGTGTATCGAAAGGATTAATCGCGTAATCCGCGCGCATGCGCAAACGGTGATAGGCGACCAAATGTTTTTGATTGGCCGGCAGCGCATCTTTTAATAAAGAAATTAAACCGCTGCTGGATGGGCCAATGTCCACCACCGCAATTCTGGGTAAGCGGCTAATGCCAGCGGACAAACACACTGCTAAATTAATGGCATTGGACAGTACTGATTTACCTGAACCCGGTCGCGCATAAAATAAATCAATCCAAGTGGTTTGAAATTGCGATCCAGGATGATAAGGCCAGGGTTTGCCATCGGGAGAGCGAAATAAAATAGCGCCATGGTTCCATGGCGAAGCCGGCCTAAACAACGGCAACATCGTTAATACATCAGACAATGGAGCGATCGATGGCGTAGCGACGCTTTTACTCGAAACCGCCAACATACTTGAAACCACACCTTCAAAGCTGTCTCCGGATATCTCTGACACATCACAAGAACCCCAACCTTGAATCGCGCGCGACAACATAGAAGCACGTGAACGCAATAACCGCATATCATCTTCCGGCGCCCAGGTGGCTGCGGAAACGCGCAAACGCACCACGGCGTCATCGCCGCTTAAATTGATATAACTTAATAATTTTAAAGAATCACTGATTAAGCGATTTTGCCGCGAAGTAACGGTTAACACTGAAGCAATCGCCGAACGAATACCTGCCGCTCCCAAACCGTTACTTTCAATTAAAAACGAAATGCGCCAAGGAATTTGGGTTTGTAGCGTACGTGAAAATAAACGCACAAAACTTTGTACGTCTTTTGGAAACAAGTCGATAAACACCGTGGAGTAGATACGATCACCTACGCGCGTGGTGCGCAAATTTATATTTTCGGCGTCACGCGGCAAAACTTGCCGCGCTAACGATGGCCACAAAATATCGGAAATTTCGCCATGCATTTCCTTATATTCTTTAATGGTGATTTTATCGCCGGGCAATAATGGACGCCAATTTCTATCGGTAAACTCAGGGTCGGCGCTGCGCCGCATCGCTGCTACGGCTTCATGCACTTCTAGAATGTTGGTAATGATACCCCAATTATTAAAGTCACTGCTGACGGAACGCACAAAAGAATCATGGCTTTCCCGCAAATCCGGCACAGCGGCCAAAATATTTTGCGTCTGAAAAAAAGGAGGGATTTTGTTTTTCTTAATCTCTTTTAATTTTTCACTGCGCGCCCGCTTATTTTGTTCACTGGTTAAGGTGCCGAGCCTCGTCCATAATGCCAAATACACTTCTTCACAAGCACAAAATTCAGCTAAATAATCCACACGTTCATTAAAAAGGTCATCTAAATTTAATCCCAATCTTTGCGCAGTGCCTTTGGCTGGAGTAAAAATCTCGGTAATTTCTTTTTTAATTTCATCTTTGTTATAGCTAAAAAAAACTTGGATCAAATACCCGGAGTGCGATAAAGTGGTTTGTAAACTCTGTTTAAGCCCATCTAAAATGCGTTCAAATTCCTCTTTCCCGATCAACATTTGCACGCCTTCAACCCGCAGAATACTGACTAAAGAACCATCATTCGCCACCAAAACGGTGCGACTGTCAGCGGTTTGAATATCACAATAGGAAATCGTGGTTTGCTTTAACAGCGTGGCGATCCAAGCCCATATCGAATTAATGCCGCGAAAAAGACTTTTTAAAAACTTGAACATGGTGAACCGTATGATATCAGGGGGTAGGCGCTTCGCCAAGAGAAATGAAATCTGATTAAAAATTATCCTTGTATTTTTTAAATTTCTGGATCAATTAAACCTTGTACTTTTTAAATTTAAATACAACATATTGATATATTTAAAAAATAACGATTATGCAACCCCGTAATTTTTCATCCTTTAAAAGGAGATATTGAAAAAACTACGATCCTTGATGCAACGCCATCATGTCTTTGAGGGCGTCGATCAGCCAGAATTCGAGTTGGCGGGTGAAACGGCTGATGTCGGGTAATAGCCTTATTTTAGTGGAGAGTTCTTTATTAACAGCGTGTTTTTGCTTGGGGTCGATTTGAGCGTCAATTAATAAGTGACCGTAAAGGGCGGGACTGCTTAAACCTTCTGCTAAATCTTGTTCGATGACTTGAGAGCGCAGACGTAAACTGCGGTAAGTGTTTTTGGCGGTGAGATCGTCCGCACTATTGCCGCTCGACATCATGGTAAATAACACATGACATAAAGCGTTTAATTCTTCTTGTGACATTTCCGGCAGATAAATCAAAGTGCCGCCGCCGAAATCGCTTTTGCCAACGGCTTCAAGGAAAAAACATTGCGCGCAAAAAACGCATGCCGTTGCCAAGTTATTTAATTTATTATTTCGGTAATTACCATCGATGTTAACCACCTCTTGGAATTTTTCCGCTTTAAAACCACAATACTGACAGCTATGCCCGTCACGTATCAAAACTCGTTTGGAAAATGTAGCAAATGCTTCATCACTTTTGCGTGTCATAAACAATCGCCAGTTATTTTCCGAAGCATTTAATTGTATTTGCATGATAGAAAAGTATATATCAAAAAAAAGCCGAAAGATAACTTTCGGCTTTTACATTTTTACTCAGGGATAACGGGATTAATTACTGCCACCACCGGTGCCGCCAATCAAGGCTTTAATGTCAGAACCACCAACTTGTGAAGTTTTCGCATTGGTCCCCAACACGGCTTGTGAAGCAGTGGGCACTAACAAGGGCACTAGGGTTAATCCGCAACCAATCAACAATAAACTGACCCCTTGGCTCATCGAAACCTGAGTTGGGTTTTGCTTGTGTTGATGAAATTTAAAGAAGGACGCCATAATAAAGCCAATACCGGCAATCAATGACACGTCAATCAAAATCGTCGCCAGCGATAAGACACTGTTATCTACCGTAGTAGCAATGGTTGTAATCGGAATACCGGTGGTCTCAGCTAAGGCTATGCCTGAAACAAGGGATCCTAACACAGCTGTTAATAGACCGGCTATTTTAAACCGACGGCTCTTAAATATACTGAATTTCATAATTTTTACCTCTGAGTTAAATTTGTTCATTTATTAATAGTACCTATTGTACGCCCTTTTCCTTAAGAGAACCTTAAATTTTTAGGACATTATATCGAAAAACTAAAACCAAACAAGCTTTCTAATAACTGAATGGTTCCCATAATATGCACACAAAAGATCCCAGCCATGATATGAATCAAGGCCTTACTCCACCTGACCTTGCTGGCCATGAGACCCACTACGGCCCAGGATCACAAAACCGCGGGTAAATGCATAAACACCCACCAAACGCACCAGCATTAATACCGGAGGAATATATTGCGCCCAGCCTTCCATCGTAGATTCTACCGGAAGGTCCATTTCAGCGCCGGACCCCCAAAAACCCACCAAAACGGTGGAAATAAAGGTCGGCAGATACATTAATGACGCCCCTGAAAATAGCATCATTGCCGGGCCGCCAATCGACATTTGCGACGACATCATGGTGCGCATTTCTCCATAGCGCTTCAGCTGAAACATGCCACCCACAAATATACCCAACCCTAAAAAGATGGATACGGATTGAAAAATAATGGCTATCCACCCCAAATTATTCATTAGGGTATCGGGTAAATTACCAATATCGCCGCCGGCAGCAAATACCGGGGCGTTCACTAAAAATAGCGGTAATATCGCCCCTATTTTTACTAATTTTTGTAATTTACTGTTCATCGCCATTACCCTTCAGTTTATGATGAAAAACGTATGGTCTTACCACTGGTGGTTAAAACCACGCCTTCATCAGCATTAATATTTTGTACTGTGCCATATTGTGGAATAGTATCCCCGACTGCGGCCGATATCGATTGCCCATCGGACCCAACTACCCAAGCGCGGCCCGGAACAATGGCGCGTAATTGGAAAGTAATCGGCGGTGCTGTGGGTTGTACTTTAACCGGCGCTGCCTTCACAGGTTTGGGCGCGTGAGCCGCTTTAACCTCAGCAGTCAATTGCTGCACTTGATTGACCAAAGTCATCAAGCTTTGATTCAGCTGTTGTTGCGAAGCGCGTGATTGGCTAAGGTTTGCATCTAATTGCTGAACCTGTCTTTGCAGTTGACGAATCGCCACTGTGTTGTTGATGCTATCTTGCTTCAAACCGTTAACTTGATCATTTAATTGCGGATCAACAACCGGTTGGACCGATACTGCCGGCGTTGGTTCAGAGATAATGGCAGGCACGGTTTCTTGCTTGTGTTGCATGGTACGAAAAATCGTAAAAACGACTGCAACGATAATGACTGCAGAAACAATCAAAATAATTCGCTTGTGTTCAGTCCATATCGCACGAATACCGGTGGAACGGGATTCCTCTTCTTCCAGCGGCAGAGCAATGGCTTCTTCTTCCAGCTTAATCGGCTGTAAATCATCATAATTTTCATCATGAGGAAATTGATATTCTTCATCATGCATATTTTGTTTATCTGACATGGTTTTATACCTCAATTATATTTATTGACCTTGGTCTGCTGTGGGGATGTTAGTATCATTCATAAATAACAATCCCATACCTGTACCGGCTCCCAGTTTCACTGTAGGCGGCGTGTTAATCGTCTGTCCCAATACCTGCGAAAATTGCTTACCGACTGCGCCGGCGCCCACTAAAGCGGATTGAGCCACACTTAAATCTTTTTGCACGGTCACTGTGCCAACAGGCGTCGCTGTGGTGGTCGAGCCTGAGGATTGCAGTGCATCAGACACACCGGCTAAGAATGCTGACGCAAAGAATGTGCCGTAACGTAATAGATAATGATTATTCACTTCGTCACCACTCATCGCGGTACGCGCGGTGTCAGGATCAATAGCCACGGCCCTAATCGGAATCGATTTATTACGGTCTGGCAAATTCAATAAGTTAAAGCTCAACATTAAGCGTTTATCAACCAACGTAAATTGGCCGAGTAATTTGCCGCCTTTGTAAGGGCCGCCGACGATGCGCGCCATAACCGGCGTACCTTTTTCATCGCTATTAATTGAAGTATCTAACACAGCAAACATAATACTGCCTGCTTTTACAATATCGCCACCCACTGCGCTGCTGCCGTTTTGGCCTGTAGCACCGGCTGGGAAAGCATTTCCAGAATTAGTCGCCGGTGTTTCCAATGCCAATTGACCATTTTGTTGAGTCACGTTACTCCAACCTGCCATTAATTTTGTCGCTTGCATCGACATAGAACCTTGTTGTTGCATGACCATATCTTGGCGTTGTTGCTTAGACATACGATTTTGTTGATAACGTTCAATCGCCGCCAATTGTTCTTCCGGCGAAGGGCCATTATTGATCTTCGGCATCATCGCACTCGCCGCTGTTGCGGGGTTAACCGTTAATGATGCATCTCGGTTGCGCGGTAAAGATTGCGCATAACCGGCTTCAGTGGGTGTAAAGCCGGCGCGTAATAAATCTCCTTTGGTGTAACCCACTACACTTAATTCATCCGGCGAAACTCCGGCGTCCTTTAATTCTTCTGCGGAAGATCCTGCTTTGCGTAGCTCATCATTGCTAAAACCGGCATCTTTTAATTCAGCTGCAGAATATCCCGCTTCTTTTAATTGTCCAGCGGTAAAGCCTGCCTCTTTTAAATCAGCAGCGCTAAATCCAGCATCTTTTAAATCTTTGGCGCTAAAACCTGCGTCTTTTAATTCTTTAGCAGAAAAACCCGCGTTTTTTAAGTCCGCGGCGCTAAATCCGGCGGCCCTTAATTCAGCGGCGTTAAAACCTGCATCTCTTAATTCACCGGCTGTGTATCCAGCGGCTTTTAATTCAGCTGCACTAAAACCAGCGGCTTTTAATTCGCTGGCGCTAAAACCAGCGGCGCGTAATTCTCCCGCCGTGTAGCCTGCTGCTTTTAATGCTGCAGCACCGCAACCTTTATCTTTAAGCATTTGCGCAGATACGCCTGCATTGCGTGCTTTGCGTAATTCTTCCGGACTGCAATCTTTGTTACTGACTGGTGGAAGAATAGCCGTTGCACCTAAACCGATAGCCTTTAATTCATCGGCAGAAATCTTCTTCCCTCACTTCTGCCGGGGCTGTATCCGGCAGCTAATAAATCAGCGGCGGAAAAGCCAGCGGCTTGTAATTGTGCTGCAGTAAAACCAGCTTGTCTTAATTCAGCAGCGGTAAATCCGGCTGCTTTCAATTCGGCTGCTGAAAAACCAGCGGCTTTTATTCCGCTAAAGTAAAACCACAATCCCGCAAAGATTTCGCATCAAAACCAGCAGTTTTTAAATCACCGATGGTGTAACCTGCCATTTTTAATGAAGGACAGGTGCAACCTTTACAGCGTAATTCTAAAACCCGAACGCCTGCAGCGCGGGCGCGTTTAAACTATCGACTGTGCAAGCACGCGGATCTGCAGCGGGCAATGATTGTGGATCAAGCGGACATTGCGTTGCTGGTAACCTGCCAAAACTATCTAAAGGGCCGACAAAACTGCCTCGATTAATCGTGGGCACTGCGCTGGTGCCTTGCACTCTCGCTGCTTTAGCTTTTTGCACATTTTCTAAATCTTGTTGTTTCACATATTGCGTGGTTGGATTGCCCGCGCCAGGAATGGATTCAATACGCGGTTTACCCATAATGCTGGCGGAATTTTGTTCACCGCTGCCATGGAACATGGATTGCCAAGCGTATACGCCGCCTAGCCCACGATGACGACTGCCACACCGGCGAGCACAATGCGAAACTTTGCGTTGCTTACAATACTGGGTTTTAAATTTTTCTCTTTCATCGTCTTATAAACCTTTAATATTTAATTGAATGATCTTGCCGCGTAACGAAGCTCGAGAATCACCGGCGGCTTTACCATTTCATAAACATTCGTGCCGTCGGGGCTGCGCATGGTGGATAACCAGCTGGGTGATAACACGGTAAGGCGTGTTCTTAAGAGTAAACGGTTGCCCATGATCCATGCTTGACAAGCTTCACCAGAAACTTCTAATTCACGTGCACCCTGGGGTGGAACGCCATCTAAAAAGTTCAGCAGTTGCGAATTGCCCATATCGGGAAGACCGCTAATGCTTGGAGCCGCATTGGGCCCCAAATTGGGGAGCCGCAAATCTACGCGATAATCGACTTCTTGTTGACCGGGCATTAAGGTGATCATCACCGGCGTGTTGTGATCTTTCAGCATCACCGCTAAATTACCGGCTTGATAAGTATCCATCGCCTGCACCAATAACGTATTGCCTTTTTGGTCCCAACGAATGTTAAAACTTTTTGGATTACCCAAATCGTAAGCTTGGACAGGCCATGGCTCACCGGTGGAATCCAAAAATACTAATGAAGTCACATAGCCGGCGCGCAATCGAATCACCGGAGGCGCTGCCCCTGGGGATAAGTTAACCATCACCGAGCTTGAGGTGGGTTTGGGCGGCTTGTCTCCGGGGTCCGCTGCTGCAGCACGTTGACTCTGATCAAACAAATAACGCAGTGTTTTAATCTGCTCAGGCGTTAACGGCATCATTTGCCGTGCTGTTTTCGAAAACGCTTCTTGACCGATCGAAATATCGCTGTCGTTATTAATTTTTTGCGCATTGCTGGCCGA
This sequence comes from uncultured Pseudomonadota bacterium, assembly GCA_963702315.1. Lineage (GTDB taxonomy): Bacteria > Pseudomonadota > Gammaproteobacteria > Coxiellales > Coxiellaceae > JAFEDN01. The sequence continues at coordinate 54,930 of CAVPCA010000024.1, read as the reverse complement.
CGTTGGCGCCGGCTGAGTCGCGCCAAATAACGCGGCCGGATCAGAGTCGTTCGCTGCCCATGCACTTAAACCGCATAAACTGAGGCCTATTATCGCTGTTAAATTAACTATTTTTCTTTTCATTCTATTTCTCTCACCTCATCTGCCTATTGAAGCTGTGATTTTTGAATCACAGGCAAGAAGTTATTAATCGCTATTCGTTCAGGGTTTTCCTCAACTGGCACACGCATAACAATCAGTGTCACATCCATAGGCACTGGGATGGATTGGGCGGCATTGGAATACGTCACTAAAATCGGTAACTGCACTTTCCAAAGGTAACGTCCACCCAACATGGTTTTTTGCACCAGTTTTGGTGCACCGGTAATTTCTGCGTTGGAAACCATTTTTAACTGGGTCAAAGTTTCCAAGTTATTACTTTTCTTCAAAGCTTCAAGAAAATATTTCCAACCATCATTACTAAATTTGTTTGAGGCCACTTGTAATTGCGCACTCCAGTGCACGAAATCCAAACTAAATGCTTGACGAACTGCGTCCGCAGACCATTGTAAAATATGATCATCCGGGAACACCGGATCGTCTAATCGATAATTTTTAATCATGCGGCCATCGGCGGTCATGGCAAAATATTGTGGCGCAGGAGGATGTTTAATTTGATAAAACAACAATCCAGCGAGTGCACAATCGATGATTAACACGATAACCAGCGCTAATATGCCTAGACGATATCCGTCGCGATAAAACGCGTTACGCAATAAAATCAGGGTTAATGCATCTTGTTTCATTATTTAGCCTCAAAATCTGTAATCTGTAAGCCAACGGCTGTATCTAACACCGGTACGCGCGAAACAATCATCATTACTGACAATGCTTTTTGCCTTTGTTCGCTGGCGCTACCATAGGTAATCAAAATCGGCATTTGGATGCGCCAAATATAGCGCCCGCTTAATACGCCTTGAAAACGAATAATCGGTTGACCAGAAATCACCGAGCTCATCATTAATTTTTTGTCGATGACGATAGGTAACAATCCAGAATCATCTAACGCTTTAGAAAACGCACGCCAACCGCCACTGGTAAAATTTTCTGAAGCTTTGTCCAGTTGCACTTTGTAATTCACGAAATCTAAGTTAAAAGCAGCACGGGTAGCTGTACTTGCCCATTCCAAAAGATAAGTATTCGTCACTACCGGCGCCTCGAGTGAGGGTAAAGGAATCACTTCCCCGGTAGTCATCGATGCATAATAGCGTTGTTCGCCTGGAAATAGCGCTTTATAAATCACTGCAGCCGCCAACATGATCCCCGCGATTGACAGCACGATCAGCGCTGTCAATACCCAACGAAAACTATCGCGGTATTCGAAATTTTTTTGCTGCTCTAATTTATTAGTCATCGATTTCATTTAAATTTGCCTCGAGGCAGGGTGAAATTGAAATTTAATCTCTACCCGGCGGTTAAAATGATTCTTATTCTCGTTTTGCGTTACGGGATATGCATTCCCATAACCCTTCGCAAACATTAAACGGGTGTCCACACCGCGCTTCCATAAATAACGGACGATTTGTTGGGCTTGTTTATCTGTTAAAGCCTGTGACACTTCTCCAGCTTGATCGGAAAAAACCGTTACGGCGACGCTGGTGCTGTCATAGCTATTGATTAAACGCGCGACTAAATCTAAATTTTTCTTGTATTCACTGTCTAAATTGGCTGAGCCATTCACAAAAAGGTAATCGGTAGCGATAATCACTGTGCGGGTTTCCCCTAATTTAAGGACATCGATACCCTTTTCTTTCAACAAGTACGTGTAAAGGACCAATTTCTCATCTTGGGTTTGTGGTACTTTTATTGGCGACGGAATTGGCTCCGAGCTGCAAGCAGCCAGCCCAAACACTAAAAATCCGCCAAAAATCAATAAATTAATATTTTTCAATAACTTAAACATATAATAGGTTCTTTCCTCTATGTACTCTAGGTTGTTTAAGCTACTAATTTACCAGATTTTCCTTAAGGCAGCATTAAGACTTTCAGTACATAACATACATTTTGAACAATAGATGATCCACTCAGAGGGTGGGGTTTTTCGGTTGGGTGATTAATCCGGCTATTTTGGAGTATACTACAATTTAGACGCGTCTATTTTGGAGTGTAGGGAATTTTAGCCGTGAAAAGATATTGCCAGGACCTTATTGCTAAGGACCTTCATAAAAAGATGGTTTTTTTGGGCAGACCTCGACAAGTCGGGAAGACGACTTTAGGGGAAAATTTATGCCAGCACGATTTTCCAAACCCTTAACTTTATGCGAACGAATGTATCTTAATTTTGCTGTATATCCTTATACGAGCAAATTACCACGCTCTGTTCTCAAACCTCCTAAAGTTTATTTTTACGATAATGCCGATACGCTAACAGATCAGAGTGCACGATTAGAAAATTTGGTTGCGACAACATTGTTAAAAAGGCTTCATTATTTAGAAGACGCTTTGGGTTATCGATGTCAATTGCATTATATTAAAGATAAAGACGGCAGAGAAGTTGATTTTGTAACCGTGCGTGATGGTGTGGTCGAAGATTTAATTGAAGTAAAATGGCAAGACGGCGATATTTCCAGTTCCTTAAAATATTACACTAAATTGCTTAAACCCAAACGCGCGGTGCAATTAGTCGGAAATATAGCACGCCCTTTCCAAAAAGACGGAATCTTAGTTGCCGATCCTCTTTATTATTTTACCGAATTCTATAATTGGCAGGCTATGTTGAAAACTAATTTATGAAAGCGTAGCGCTGTAAGCCAGCACAACAACCGCTAAAATTAATAAAATTATGGCTAATAATGCTTGACGAGCAATGTTCGTAGTCACATGCGCCCATTCATGATGCCGCCATCCCCAAAAATTGGAAACGAGGATAATGAGAACCATGAATAGAGGCCACCCAACAATGGGCCCTAAACTTCCAATCCATAATGTTGCTTGACTGTATAATACTAATGAACACCACCAGCAGATTCCCATGACAAATGTGAGAAAACCGTTTAATATTTTTGGACCTTCTTTATAATGAGAAAAACTCTTATTTTTTCGATGTAAATAAAGCATAAAAACAATATAAGGTATGAAAGCAAAACTTAAAAAAATTGGCCAAATAATCATGGCGGAAGACAGTTGATTAAGACCCTGATGTAACGCGATTTCTTGCAACTGTTTGGTTACTGCAAAAGCAAAATTTTGAACTGCCGAACACACCCCAGCCACAACGGACATGATAACGCCAATGGTATATTCTCCCGCCGGGATGTTCGATTGGATTTGGCGTTTATGTTGGTCTCTTTTCCTTCCCGCGTAAAATGATAATAATATCCCCGCAAATATTAAACCTATTCCTGCCAAAGTCGTATAACCAAAGGGGGTAAAAATTTTCTCCGGGTGCATCAAAAACAACGGTAATAAAAAACCAAAGCCGGTTGCTAATCCAATAACGATAACAAACGCTAAGCCCATACCAATCATCTTTATAGATTTTGCAAAGCACATTTGGCCAATGCCAAAGAGAAAGCCCCCAATAATAAGAATCCACAATAGATTTGATGGTATAAGTTGATAAACAATCCAAACATTTGGCGCTAAGGCGAATATACTGATCCAAGGTAATATTAAGAATGCCCAAATCGTGTAGTTCATCCAAATATTTTCAAAATTCCATCCTTGAATTTTTTTAGTCGGCAAGGCAAAGGAGCCGTTAATTACTCCTCCTAAGAAAATGAAAATTAAAGCTAGAAAAATGATCATTCAGTTTTTGCTATTATTTTCTTGAGCTTTTCAATGCTTTTGAGCATAGATCTTGCATCATGATAATTTATTTTCCAAGAATGCCCCATATGTGTCCAAATTGGTTTTCCTTCTCTAGTGAGCAAGGGCCACCATTCACCGACAGGACGATTGACCATTTTATCCATTATAAAACGGTGGATGTTCTTATAAACATTCCAATACTTTTCATCACCGAACATTAAATAAGCATCCAACATCCCAATCAAAACTTCTGCTTGTTGCCAATATTCTTTTTCCATGTCATAAACACCACCTTCATGGGATCCTTCTACATATACACCGCCGTACTCCCAATCAATACCATTATTAATGGTGTGTTCGAAGATTGTTTTAAATAAATCTTTATATTGATTTGGATCTATATTGAGGACATTAAGAGCATGTAGGAATAACCAGGCAAATTCTGTATTATGTGCAAACGAAGTATTATCGGTAGCATTGCCTTTTTTACCTTCGGGATTAAATCTATCCCAACCCCAAATGATATCGAACTTAATTTGCGGCGCAATAGACCAATCTTTATAAAATTGGGGAATCCCTGTTTTATATTTTGGATCGATAATTCGATTGAGCATAATATCAATATCTTCCAAAAGTTTCCTTTTATGAATTTCTAGTTTTGAACATTCGTAGAGTGAAGTAAAAGCCTCCATGAGATGCATATGAACATCTAATGTTTTTCGATCTCCTCCTTGTGCTCCAGGGCCGCTTAAAGTCCAATTTCGTTCAAACATCTCAAAATATCCACCATGCATCGTATCGGTTGCATATTTTTGCAATAGATCAAATGTTTTTTGTGCATAAAGCAAACCATTTGGATCTTTGGTGGCTAAGGTATATTCACTCAAAGAATAAATAACAAAACTCAAGCCATACACAATTTTTTTATCGATTTTAACTTTTCCTGCTCGATCCATCATCCAGTAAAAACCTTCATATTTTTCGTCCCACATTTTGTTTATTAAAAAATCCAAACCATGTTTTGCCATTTCTGCAAATTGTCCGTTTCCATAACCTGCTCTATGGGCTGTTGAATAAGTTAAAATTGACCGGGTTTGAGAAATAAGAGATTTTTCGTTTTCCCCAGAATCTTTACCTTCCTTATCAAAATGCGTTAAAAAGCCACCATTTTTTTTATCTACAGTTCGAGCCACCCAAAAAGGTAATAATTCGGTTAATAAATGTTTTTCAAGCTCATTAAGATGAGATTTTACTTCGTTTTTATCCATAAGAACCCCTTGAACCCTTTTTTATGTATAAGTCAATATTAAAATTGTAGTGGATCAAGACAAGTTGTGCCATAGCAAGTCTTTGATTGGCCGCCTGTGCATGTGATAGTCATCGCGCCTGAGTTTTTGTATTTTGGCGCAGAGTGGCTGGTGAGATTGAAACGTTACGATTGAGAAAAACCACAGGAATACTACCCGTATTTCGAGGTTTTTCGATTGGTGCGCCACGAAAGTACACCTCTGCTAGACGCTAAAAGCGCGTCCGGAAAAGTGAGACCGATCACATTTCGTACTTAGCCTTGGAGTGGCTGATGGTGTCAATCGACCAGAAAGCAATAATAGATAGAGTTTATACCGTGTTTCTAACGCTTACAAAACCAACTGCGACTGATTCCCAGTAAAAGGCGTTCCCGTTGATGAAGAATTAAAAACCCGATATCGAGAAGATGAAGAATATTTTGGTAACCCAGGGATATCGGATCCAGATTTAGGCTTAATTGATAATGATCCTCGAAGCTTGCTTAACTCCGTAGATAAGTCAAATATTCCTTCGATTAATGATCTTTGCCTACTATTTCTAGACGTCCCATACGGGCAATGCCATACTTGTTGCCCCCCTTGCATTTGTTGATATTTTTTTTGTCTTTTATTTTCCAAATCCTCTAATTTATTTTTAAGCTTTCCTGTAGAGGTGTCAGATAAGATCGAATTTTTATGTTTCATCGACGAAAGTAACGTCTCACATTGACTTTTTAATGATTCATCCAAATCTATTCTTTCGGATTCTAATAAAGTTTCAAAATTTAAAGTATGTTGCTTGGATTCTTCTAATGCGTACAACGCATCCTGTAAAAAATAAATAGAATGATGATTATTCTCTTCAAAATTAAGTTTAGTTAATGATATGTTACTGATACCTATGAATAAATCAGCTAATTTCGCTACCGCTTCAAGCTTTAAAGCAACTTTTGAATGCTTTGTAAATTCATACAATTCCTGCCGGCAGGCCTGATAATTATCACGTTGATTTGCCCTATAAAATTTAAGCGTAGCATGGTATAGCCTACACATTTTTTCGCTTTCGTTAGACAGGGATCCTATACTCACTTGCGACAAGGGAACAACAGCCATTTTAGCTTTCTTTTTTTCCTCATGTACGGATGGCTCAACTTCATTAGGTTTTTTCTTCTTTTTTTTCTTCTTCTTCTTTTTGGTTTTTACAGAATCTTTATTGTCCTTTTGCGGTGATTTAGTCTCATTATCATAAATTTTATTCTTAAGAAATTCTAAATCCAATGATTCATCTTTATTTTCTAGACTTGAAATTGTTGAATTTTGTTTCTGTTCACTTGGGAAAACAGGAATACTCCAATCAAAAAATTCCTGTTTTGATATTTGTTGCATATATTGTAAGAATTCTTCCTCGCCAACTATCATCTTAATATATGATTGACAATGCGCTATAAGTATATCCGAAACACGTAAATCAATTGTTAATCCTTCATATTTAGGACCGGTTTGTATTTTTAGAATTTTATCTAAAATAAATTCTATTTTCTCTAAAATGACCTTTATACTTAATCCTTTTGTTCCTTGATTTATTGATATTCCCGCATCAAAAAGAACATCTTTTGAAATCGGAGCAAGCCACCTATGGAGAGAATTTCTATTGAATTTATTTTTATAAAATACTAGCAATTCTTTTTGCGCAGTTAATAAATTTTTTATTTTCCCCGACATGGAATCAATAGTTTCGTTCTTTTTAATTAGCTGAAGTAAAACTCGTAATATTTGAGTGATTAATGTGACAAATGAAATATATGTTTGGTCAAGGCAAAAGAAATAATAAATTGATTTCATTGAATTTAAATCTTTAATATGGGGCTCTATTTCATTCAAAAATCCTTTATCACTAAACTGAAAAACTAATTCCGTAGCATATTGGGTCCAAACATCCAACTCTGAAACTAGTGGGTTATCCGTTTTCTTAGAGTCAAGTACTCCTTTAATTTGACGCTCTATTCTTTTCACAACTCCCGACAATGTTTCATAAAAGATATATATTTTAAAAAGAATTAAATTTTTTTCCTTGGCTAAGCCTATAGAGTTATTTGAAATAGCTTTTACAAAATCTACACCCGAAAATGAAAATTCTTTCGAAAACAAAGAAAATTCTGATTTAAATGTTATAAAATTTTTTGCATAAGTCGCTTTTTCATCTTTAAGCTCATCTTGTAATCGTCGAAGATTGCTAGAGTTTTCATCAATTATTTTTTTTTGATAAGATATCTTAAAAAAATTATCTAAACCTTTTTCTTCCTTAAATTCTGAAAAATTATTTTTATTTATTTCAACAACTTTTCTCACTTCTTTAAAATAATGTGTAAACCCAAACGATTCTGATTTTTTTCTCGCCACCAAGAACTCTAAAAAATCATCTATAACTGAATTAATGTTACTTAGACAATTCAAATATAACCGCATATCTTCGATGGTTTTCAGATTGTCAGGTTGAAAAAGATGTTCCATTACTTTTTGAATGAATAAAACTTTACAAAGCAATGAGTTATTCTGGTCTTCTATATACTCTGTTAAGGTGACGTCTTCCTTGACGTTGCCACCCCCCTGTTTTGAAAATAAGAAGGCTTTTACCATCACTGGATCTGAGCCCAGTACTTTTATATGATAAATTTCTCTCTCTATCGATCGTTCAGTTATCACCATTAAGAATTTAAAATAAGAAAGCCATTGGTTTATGTTCTTTATATAATTTATTTGGAAATTTGCCAAACCTTCAGATGAAATTTTTTCATTTTCAATAATATTTAAAAGATTATTATCTTTGGTTATTAGGCTTGTATATTCGCTTAGAAATAAATTGTATTTCAGATAAATTGCATAGTATATTAACTGGTCTGAATTAGATTTTAATGCTTTAATGTCATCATCTATTTGTTTGTATCCACGCATAATCCCTTTACTCCATATTAATTTATTTCGTAATATATTACCCTAAAAATTATTGGATGGATAGCGCATGTTGAGATGTTTATTTCGCTGTCGCGGCGGCTTGTTTTTTGATGGTGACGCCGTCGATGATTTTCTTAGTAATGTCTACCAGCTCGCTGACGGAACGAGAGCCTTTATTGGCAGGTGGATAATAGGTGCCTTGTTCCATATCGCGGACTAATTCTACGGCGATATTGGTGGATTGTTGACTGCTTTTTCCGCATAAACGCTGTAAATATTCGATTTGGTCACGCGTGGATTTACGCGGCAATAGCGCTTCACGGAATTTATCGCTTTTATCCAGTAAGGTATTTTGCAAATGTGTATTGACGCGCAAGGGCACAAATATATTCAATTCATTATCGCCCAGCGTTTTTTCTTCATCCATAAACTCAGTAAATTGCGTCATTTCTACGCTGAGGCCCTGCCTTAATTTTTTCAAGGCGGTGACTGAACGTTCAATGGGTGCAAGTTGTTGATGGCGTTGCAACAATTCAGTAACGCTATCAATCTCTTGTTCCGCAATAACTTGTGGTTCAAAAACAATATTGCCTTCACCCACTAATTTGTGGAAATTTTCGAAACTTTTATTTAATTTTTTAACATCATTATCGATCGGCGTACCGACTTTCAAGAAGTGAGTTAAGCGCATACGTTTGATTGGCGGCGGCGCAGCGTAGAAAAATTTTCCACGAACAATTTTAGATTTAAAGAGAAAGTGCGCCTCACCAGGGCTTTGTTCTTTTAGATCCAATAAATCCACACGCGAACGTTTTTCTAATTTAGCGCCTTTTGCATCGGCATAGTTGCCGATTACACTACCTGAATCTACTTGGAAACTGTCGACATGCGTTACGTAAGATTCACCCGCGGATTTCATAAAGAAATCCCAGGTTTCGGTGGGATCTTCCAACTTCATACAAATTTTAATGTTGCAGTTTGCCCCGATAGAAGCAGCTTCTTCTTTTGAAGCTTTTTGGAACGCCGGCAAATCTTGACCGGCAAATACGACAGAGAATCCTAAAGAACGCGCCTGCGCGGGCACCACAGCAAAACCTTTTACAGCGTAATAACCATATTCATCTAATATACAGAGATATGGCGTAGCGGCGTTGGTCGGTTTACTTTTCACTAAGTCGGCAAAAGTACCTTCTACGGCGTCACCTAAACCAGCAGCCATCATCACCTTCAACGAAGCAATAATCACTTTACCTAAGTTGGCTAATTCTTCCGGAGATTTTTCCAAAGCCGGTAACAGCACGCATAAAATACGGCGGTTTAACACCACGTCCTTTAAATCCACTTCTGCTAAATTCGTTCGTAAAATATGACCGTAAGTATCCGCTAACGAGGTAAAAATACGGGTTAACTGCATGGTGATAAAACCATGTTGTTCTAATACTTGGGAAACCTGTTGGCCTTTTTTATCGCGGTTATAACCCGGCAAAGTTAATAAATAGTTGGTAATCGGTTCCAAAATCGTGGGCGGCAAATTGGTTAAATTAACCGCTTCCTGACCATCGCGGATAAACAATTTGTCCAACACCATGGCTTCTAACCGGTTTAAGTGGAAATAATTTCGGATGGTGTTCGCGTCTAATAAAATATGGCCCGCATCGCGCATCGCCACTAAAAGTTTCATCAATGCTTCAATAAAACCCATCGCACGGCCTTTCCACATATCACCGTCGGATGAAGCTGCAGCGGATTCCATCATGCTGATCACCAACTGCGAAAGCATACTGGAGGAACCGGTCGAGAATGGATTAAGCGTGTTGGATAAGCGCCTTTCCTGCGGGCCAATAATGTCACGCGCGCCGGTCATGAAGTTAATCAGCAGCATATCGTCTTCACGGCCCATTGAACGGACCATGGAAAATAATTTGGCGTATAGTGAGTTATCACCTTTACCGTCAACATAAATAAAACCACTGGCTTGCAACAGCGCGTTATAAGCCAAGGAAATTAAAGCTTCAGTTTTACCGGAACCGGTTGAACCGAAGATTAAAACATGGGTACGCATGTCAGAGTTATTGAACCACAATTCGGATTGCGTATTCTGTTCATTACCAAAATAATAAATACCGCCCGCTTGATTGGGTTTACCTCCTTTTAGATCATTATAATCTTTGACGCCGGAGATTAACGGCATGCGGAAAGGGAGTTTCGCTTTTTGTAATAAACAAAACAGGAAAATCGCAATGCCAGTAAAAAATATAATTTCACTTAAATAGCTGAGAAAATAAATAATTGCTGCGAATATCACCAAGGTAAACGCATTGCCTCTCGGTGTGCGCAAGAAATCGCCGATACGCCTACTGAGCGGTCGCGTATCACGAATAATATTTTTATAATTTTGTTCTTGGTTCGCGTCTAAACCACGCTGCCTATTCATTGCCATTTGTCATTCTCCGAGATATAGAGAATCTTTTGTACTTCTTCATCCAAAGCGTTGACAGCTTCTTTCACCATCGGATATTTAAGCGGTCTTTTAAGCTTCTTTTCTGCATGCCAGTGAGCAAATAAACCCGCAACTTCAACCACTGCAGTTTGTCTACCGACACCATTGAGCATAAACCACATGCGCCGGTCCACGGGTTTTAACCACAAAAATTCAGCGGTGGCTAATACACCATCGATACGTGAGATTTCTAATAATGTCGCCATCAGTGTACCCACATAAGCATGTCGAGTTTCCAGCCATTTGAGCGGTTTAGAATTTTCATATTTTTTCAATTGATCCTCTACACCGCTAAAATCTAATTTGCCATGACCGGCAGAAGCCGCAATTTGTTTTAAAAAATGATTGGCAACTTCACGTTCACGTAACGCACGCGCCAAAAAGATCACTATTAATGCCTTAAGATGAATGGGCAACGCTTGTATGCCGCGCCACATGCCGCCAACCTGCAAAGTAAACACGCGATAAGCCGGTTCCATATTTAATTTCCAAACTTGTTTGCCTTCTTCGCCAATGCCGATGGTCAACATGTCGTGCTCTTTGCAAAAATCTAACGGTAATTTTGCCATGGCCCACGGACCGCTGTCCAAATCTTCTTTCAATAAATCCAAAGTTAAAATCGGGGTAATTTCCGGCCAATTTTGACTTTCTTGTTCCTTTAATTCTTCCATACTATAAGTTTTTTTAAATCGATGATTGGTGTGACGGAAATACACAAAACCCGCCATCAGTAGCAAGGCGCCAATCACTGGGTAGGATAGCCAGTTGCCGATTTGACGATTGATATAGGAAAACGCGGATAATTGCACAATATCGCTCGGCGTGGTTTGCATATATTCACGCATACCGGAAAGTTCATTAATATTCATCGTCGGTAAATGTAGCCAAGGAACCAAGGCCGCTACGTTATCCCAACTTCGCGCGATCCATTCCAGAAAATAAGTTTCATGGATGCGGAACCAAAAAATGGGCGCAGTGATCCATTCTCTTTTAAAGAACCACATCGCTAAGATTGCACCAACCGCAAGACCAATCAACCAGAAAAAACTAGTTACTTGATCATTTGAGGCTTGTTGCTGTCCGCCGCCGCCACCTTTCATTTATACCCCACTTTGTTTTTCAACTAATTTGCCATTTACAAAATAATAGCGTTTGTTCACGTATACGAATTCTAAAATATTTTCCTTACGTACAGCCCCGGGAATTAATTGTAATAACCGGTTTCCCCATTTATCCTGGCTGCTGGGATGAAATTCTTCTATTTGAATCGCTTTTTCTGCTACCCCAACACACACATAGGCGTCGGAGGTTTGCATTAATTTGGTGCGGATCGATTGTTGGACCGCTTTTTCTTCCCGGTAAATCGGCCGCCCAAACACATATTGCGGCAAATTGTTGAGCTGATATTCCCAATCTTTATAGCTGTGCGCCTTGTGTTGGAAAATAGAAATGTATACCGGCGCCATACCCGCTTCTAGTTTGGGGGGTTCTACTGCCTCTTCTTCCGTTTTGCCTTGCAGCTGCAGGGACAATTTCCACGCCTCTTCACGCATTTGCTTAAGTTTCTTGACCGCATGGCGCAAAAACGCAGAAGTTTCCCAATCACCCAAATTGATCACACGGTCCAAAGCCGCAATCACTTCAGAAAGTGCTGTTAAACTACCCGCTTCAGTGCGCGCGGATTGTGCATAAAATTGCTCTATCGCGGCAACGATATTGGGCTTTTCGATTTCTAATTGCTTGAGCAATTGCTCACGGTTTTCTTGCTCAGCCAATGTTTGTTTAATTGAGGATACAACCATCGTTTAACCTCAACTAATGGAAAATGGAGCGTCATTCCCTTTATTAATAGATATTTCAACTGCAGCCAAAAAAGGTAGAATAATTTGCTGAAACCCAGTGATATGCACGTCCGCTTTCTGGGCAGCCGCTACCGAAACGCTTCTAGCGGCGTTATATAAGGTGAAATTCACCAATTCCGAATTCATCATTTGTGCCATAACTTCCTCCAATTCAATCTAAACGTCCACATTGACGCTTAGGAATCCATTATAAAGCGAAAACCTTAAGGAATCATTAAATCTGCACTACCCCCCTATCTCTGTTTATTTTATTGTGAGACAAAAATCTTTAATTATTCCTTAATAAATTTTTATTAATATTTAATATACATTTATAAAGATATGTACAACGCTGAATAATCACTGAAACCGATAAAAAGATCAATAAAAATATAACCGCAGGTAAAAAGAATGAAAGAAAAGATCGAGAGCATGCTGCTAGAAATGAAGAAAATAATAGATTCTCCCCATAAAGATCACCTTCCTAGAATCAAGGCGTTAGAAAAAGAGATTGATGAAATCATAAAATTGAGAACTAAAGTTACATTGAATTTAAATGATTTGGTAGAAAGCTTTAACGACGTTTGTGACACTTATTCAAAGGAATTTCCTGATGCTTTGCCATTCGATGAAATGTTGATCTTTTTATCTGGAAATCTGGAAATTGAAGATGAAGAGGATGAAGAAAAAAAGGAAGAAAATGCAGAAACTGAAAATAAGAATTCCGATCCTAATTTGCAAGCTCTGCTACAAGCAACCTCTGGGACGATAACGGACGAAAAACAGATTATTCACATCGATTCTAAACATGTAACCGCTGTAATGTCCGTACAAAAGTATTTAACTTATAATCCAAATAAAATTGAAACGGACAAACTCACTCGAATTCAAAGGAAATTAAATACTAATTTATTAACGCCTTTATCTAATAGTTTCGAAATTCGCCCTACTGAGGATGGATATATTTTATATATCTTGCTTAAAACGAAAAGTGGAAATTTAAACGCGCGTGGCGCATTTAAAAGAGTCAAAGCCTGTTTGCGATTCTATAAAGGTCAGTGGGAACTTTGGGCGAATCGGACGGTAAAACAGGACCAAATCGATAAACTTCATCAAGAATGTATCGTCAACCAAATCATTAACTCCAAGCATATTGTAAAACTTGAGGAAGGTAGTGCATACCGAAGCAGTCCTTTAGCACCATTGCCTGACAAGGCCTCAGTCTATATGGAAAAAGCAGACGGCACTTTGGATAAGGCGCCTAGTTCTTTTAGATTCTCAGACTTCTTTTCATTATGTTTAACTTCCACACTTGGCCTTGCCGATATTCATAAAGCCGGGTTTATCCATCGGGATATTAAGTTCCAAAATATTTTATTTTTTCAAAAATTGAATTTAGTTTACGCCAAAATTAGCGATTTAGGTTTTACTATCGAAGTCTCTAAAGCTAAACCGCGTAAATGGGCAGGCACTTTGAATTGGGCATCACCAGAGGAAGTTTTGGGCCATCAATTAAATAAGAAACATCCTACAAAAGTCAAACAACAATGTGAAATTATTCAAAAAGCTGAGCAGAAACAAACTGATATTAAGCCCGCCAATATTGCGGATCAAAAAGGGGATGTTTATGCTTTGGCAAAAGCTTTTTATGAAATTTTTACAGCGTATTCAAACAAAACCACTGCATCAAAAGAGCAGAAAGAAGCATTATCTTTAGCAGAATATTTCCAGGCCATCATGCAATCCTCTCGTGAAGCGAGAGTCAGCAGTGCGGAAATGGTTGCGTATTTAACAACAACGCTGAACAGGCTCTCTGTAGAAATGCCAGGAATGAATTGGAGTCAAATAGCAGAATATTGTGAAATACCATTGAAACCCTCCTCCTCTATACTGAGCAAGGGAAGCGATGAGAAGCCCATAGAAACACCATTGCGAGCTCTGTCGATGCTAAAATCCGATTCAGCTCAGTTTGCGTCGATTAATTTGCACTCAACATCACACGCGGAACTTACCTAAAGTTAGGTTGGCATGGGTATTTAAGGGGAGCTGTTTTCTTTGAGCTGCTAGATGTTGCATTTGATATTGTTGTTGAAATCTTGTATATTAATGTTAAAAAATTCCACAATTCAAAGAAGGAATATTTATGGCCACTGTGAATTTTAGTGTTCCTGAAGCTGTTAAGAATAAGTTTAATCAAGTATTTCAACATGAAAATAAAAGTCATCTAATTACAGAATTAATGATGAAAGCTATCGAAGATTATGAGCGTAAGCAGAGACGGGTTCAAGCGATTGATATCTTATTAAAGATACGTGCTAAACAAAAACCGGTCAGTCGCCAACGTCTACATCACGCTCGACGAGAAGGTCGTTCATGAAAACTTGCACAGTCGATGCAAATGTGATCATTAAATGGATATTTCCTGAAAAGGAAGGAGAGACGCACACAGTGCAAGCACTCAATTTGCTCAATGCTATCCAACAAAGCTTTATCAATATCCTACAGCCTCCACATTGGTTAGCAGAAACGTTGGCAGTTATTGTGCGATTAAACCCTGAAATAGCTGAAGAAACGGCCACACTCTTGCATGCACTGGAGTTTCCGGTGACGGATTCACCAGAAGTCTATCATACAGCTTGTCAATTATCCCATCGTTATCAACATCATTTGTTTGATACTCTATATCATGCTGCAGCACTTCATCATCCCCAAGCTCAACTAATTACTGCGGATGAAAAATATTACCGTAAATCATATAAAGAAGGGGCGATACTGCGTTTAGCCGATTTTTCTCTTTTCAATTTATAGCTTCCATTAGGGTCTGTAACAATTCGCTAGGCCTTTGCTGAAAGCGTTGATTTTCGAGCACCTCAACGCGGTTTACGTGAATAATCTATTCACATTCTGTCATAACATTTCCTTAATAGAAACGTCACATTCCCTTAATATTCAGGGGGTAAGATAAATCATAAATAGATAGTTAAATTGAACTTATAAAGGTTAAAGACATGTTTACATTCAAATTACAGGACAAAAGCAAAGCCAATGGTGTTTTAAGCTTCCTGCAAACAGCTGCAAAAAACCCTCATCCTGACGCCAGTAAGCGAGTTTACTTTGATCAAGAAAATGGTGTATTGCACGAATTAGCTAATTTCAATTTAGATAGTTTCGAACCCGAAACGTCTCCACCAGGAGTCACCGTATATAATCTCTCAGTAGAACAATACTTTGCTCTTCGCCAAGCCTATGTTTTTATTGAAACATCTGCTAGTCCAGATGTAGTTAATGCAAGAAATGAGGCCATCAAACAAACAATTGCTGGGGCACAACAAGCTCAAAATGAGCTATCAACTTTAGGGCCAAAACTCTATGCGGTCAACAGAAGAGCGTACAATCAAGCAATAGCTCAAGGATCCAACCCATCGCAAAATCCCCCAGCGCTTTCTGACGAAGCCGTAGAAAATCTCCTGAATTCTTCACCTGACTTGACTAGGGCTCTTAGTCAATTATCTGAATTATCGGACCTCAGCCCGGATGAGCTAGACATGTCCATAAATGGTGGTGCGCAAGATGCTACTTGGATGTTTCAAACGAACCTTACCGTAGCTTTAGCGACATCACATCATGCGTCTAATGCATTTATCAATACCACCACTGGCGCTGGTATCCCATTTGGTATTTTAACCGGCCTGACGATGGCATGGGTATGCGGTACATCAGCCAAAAACATTTATGAAGCTAACGCCATCTCTAAATTTAAAAAAGCACACGATGGGCGTTCACCTAATGAAGCACAATTAAAATTGATTCGAAAAGATGCTGAGGATTTGCGTTATAAAATTATCGGTTCAGTTTGTGGTTGGACGATGGGCGTCGCCATCCTGGGCACGATCTTTGATGTGGTTAGATTCTTCACTGGTTTTAGTCTCGCAGGCGTTCTTCTTAACGTAGCCTTTTCTATCGCTGCAGGCCTTGGTCAAGCCTATGGCACTGTAAAAACAAATGATGACGTAGAAAAAGCTAAGTTTTACGCAAATTATAAAGGGGAGGCAGGATCCGTTGAAAAAGCCTGGAAAGAACAGCAGGAAACACCAGAATATAAATTCAACCGTAGAAAGCTCTTCGTCACTTCATTTGTTGGCGGATTTGCCTGGAATATGATCTGTAGCTATATCCCCACTGTGGTAAGGTCAGTAATCGGGGGTATCTTCGCCAGCACAGCAATTAGCGGCGCTTTCACCACTTTACTGGGCATTGCTGACTTTTATTTCTCCAAACTCAGAGCAAAACTCACTCAACAACCGGCAGAGAAGCCCGCACAGCCTATTGCTAAGATAAACCCGAAACATCCTTTAACGGCTTCTAAATCATTTATTGTATTCAATAACAATAATAAGGCGACAACCGGCGATACCCAAATACCACGCAGCGCTTCAGCAGCCGCCGCTTGAGCTAATAATGATAGCGGCATTGGAAAAGAATCAGCAAATTATCTTTGAGTTCGTAAATCAGGTGGTGCTCTTGGTCAATTCTCCTGGACCATTTACCCGAGAATTCAAATTTAAGCGGTTCCGGTTTTCCTATCCCTGCAAAGGGTTCACGCTTAACAGCTTTTATTAATTCATTAATTTTTTTTAATATCTTTTTGTCATGAACTTGCCAATATAAATAGTCTTCCCAGGCAAGATCCGTCCAAGCGATTATCATTCTTCAACCATTTTTCTTTTTTTATATTTGCCTGCTTCATATTGCTTAATACTCTCTCGCAGATGTTCTGCATTAGCTGGACTTCTCAGTAAATAAGCGGTTTCTTCAATAGCGTTGTAGTCTTCTAAAGACATGATTACCACAGAACGAGATTTTTTTCGGGTAACGATGACCGGTTCATGATTATCACATACCCTTTCCATAGTTTCCGCAAAATGTTCTCTCGCAGCAGAATAACTCATTGCTTCCATAAAAATACCTCTCTCTTTCTCTCATTGTTATATGTACTAGTAATTGTACAATAAAAATTTAAAAAAGCAAAGATTAGTCGTACATGAGCTCGTCAAGGGCGACGGCTTCTTTGTTGGGGCTGGTTTTGATGAGTTCGTTGATGACATCGGTGATACAGAGCAGGCGGAGGACGTCGGGGGTAAAATCGTCGAAAACCACTTTGTTGCCAAGTAATGCGCCTTCGGTCTCTTCAAAGGTGGCGCCTAATCCGTAGCCTAAACAAAGCGAGGCTAACTGATTCGCCCTTTTGGTAAGGCCAGGCAAAAGGCCGGCTTCTGCAAAAACCTCATTATAAGGAATAGGCTGGCCCTTAAAGGTGAAAGTCACCTTCAAGTGTTTGGCGACCGCCACTAATTTTTTAGTAATATCCATAGATGATTATATCTCTACTGCAAGAGTTCCCGCTAAAGGGAACTCTACATCTCGCGATGGGGGATCGCAAGGGGGGTGAGCAGGAAACAGAAAATTGTCCAGTGGACAATTTTCCCTGCGAACGCCCGGCCAGCGGATGGCCGGGCTGGTTACGGCTCCAAGGAGGGTTGCATGCACAAATATACTGCAAGCAATCATCCATGAAGCTTCAACCAGCCCGCACCTCCTGTGTGCGGGCGCTCGCCGGGAAAACAGTTGCACTGTTTTCTCTTTCCGGCTCGCCCCGATGCGCAGGATTCAATAGGGAAGCGATTCCCAGCGGGAATCGCTGTCTCTACTGCATCCACCAAGGGTTCGCTATCTTGCGTGACCCGGCAAAAGTTGCCCTTAGCCAACGCAGGAAAACCACCGGACTAAAGCCATAACGGTTCAAAATGGTAAAAAAAACCGTGGCGATAAAAGCCAGGACAAAAGTCCAAATGCGTATATGTAACAGAAAAATAACAAAAGGAAAAGCCGCTTTGCCGTCCCAAATAAAGAAACGAATGGAACGGGCGGAATCACGCCAGTGGGCATTGGGTGGGGGAAGATTCTTCATATATATTGGCTAGATTTAATGTTCCCTTAAGGTTTATCCGTTACAATGGTGTGTACATAACGTAAACAAGCCTAGTAAAAGGGCCTTTTAACAATTTTGAGACTACACGGTAATACTATGAAAATCAATAATATTATAATGATAGTGAGCGCAATTTTAATTGCCGGCTGCACACAAACCACTCGTCAAGAAGTGAACTTGCACTATGTGCCTGCGAATAAAGTGCCCGCAGAAGCCAATAACCAAGACGCCCAATTACAAATTGCCGAAGCAGCCTCCTCCGTAGGTAAGTCTCTGCAGCAATTGTCGGCTATGCAGATGGCCACGGCGCCAAAAGTACAAAGTCCCGGACATTGATCCGAAAACTACTGGAATGACACAAGTGGCTTCATTAGACTGGTACGGCCCTGTACTGCCTTTGTTGGAACAGATTGGCAAAGCGACCGGTTATCAAGTGAAAGTTTTAGGTAATGAGCCGGCCATTCCGGTTATTATTTCAATGTCGGTCAATAGCCAAGTTATGGCTGATATTCTGCGCAATGTCGCTTATCAAGCCCATAACAAAGCAACGATTTTGGTTAATCCAGCGAAACGGACTATTGAATTACAGTATATTCGCGTATAACGGGTTAAAATTTTAGCAACGCAAATTAAGGATGATCGTACATAAAGAAGAGAGCATACGTAAAAGTAGATAGAGGTTATAATGATTAGTTTTCAGCGCCGCATAAGCGTCTTATCTAGCATCGCAACTGCAGCCTTATTGCTGGTATTGACCGGGTGCGCACACTCTCAAAATGCATCAAATGCAGCCAAGGCCTCTAATCAATCGACAGCCCCTACGTTATATCAACCGGATAAAATAGCAGTTTCCGATGTGGAGATGGGCTATGTTAAAGTCGGCGAATTTCCAGCCAGCACAGATTCGATCAACCCCGTGCGTTGGCAAGCCTTGTATGAAACCGCGATGTCATTAGGCGCAACCGGGGCATTGGCCTGGCGCAGCGAACAAATTAATGCTTCTTTAGATAAAAATGTGACTGAACTTAATCAAGTTTTTGATTTTAACCAATTACTGTTGAACGACAATGTGTTGCCACCGGTGTTGGTAGAATCCGATAATAGTTTAAATTTAGCCAGCGATGACGCTATCCGCTTATCCGCCAAGACGTATCGCATTGCCAGCCCCGCTCGATTTGTGACGGCTGCGCCGAGTTGGCGTTACTTTTTGTGGATGGACTATAGAAAACCCGGCATTCCTGATCGCACTTTACTGCCAAAAAATCAAGGGGAAGCGGTGGTTTGGAATCGTTTTATCAAAGAAGGTTGGCAAAATGGCGTCCAACAAGCCAACGCTATTTTTGCTTCTAACTTAAATCGCCTGCGCCGTGACTACAATGGGATGGTGTTATACCGTAAATTGTTGGCCCAGGGTATGGTCAGCGCGCCTTTTGTCGCCAAAGCAGATTTAGGCGTGACCGGCGATAGCAAGGAAATGCATATCGATGATCGTGTTTTACGCATTACCGCGCATTCCCAGTTGCAAACCGACAGCTCGAAGTGGCAACCTATTTTGATTAATCCACAACAAGATTTTAAGCCATAAGGTTAAAGCATGGTAGAAACAGTCAATCCTTATCAATATCCGAATGAGCCGTCCCGGTTTGAACCGAGCAATATTGATGAATTGTTATTGTTTGGTCATCACATCGGCGCTTCGGATATTACCATTCAAACCAATGAACCGATTGTGGTGGAAGTGTATGGGAAACTCTATAAAATAACCCATAGAAAATTATCCAACGCCGAAGTGGGTGACCTTTTAAACGGTATTTATGGCCCTAACGGCACCACACAAATTATGCGTGGCGAAGATTTGGATACACATTATGAAATTCGGCCCAATCGCCAACAACGGTTTCGCCATCGCGTGAATGGCACGGGGTGTCATGTGGATGGGCACGAAGGTATTCAAATTACGATCCGCACGATTCCATCTACCCCCCCTTCATTAGCTTCGTTACAATTGCCGCAAGCTTTGGTGGATGCCATTGCCCCACAAGAAGGGGTGATTTATGTCACCGGCGCCACCGGTTCAGGTAAAAGCACCTTGTTAGCCGCCATTATCAAACAACTGGCTGAAGATCCAGACAGTCATCGTAAAATTTTAACTTATGAAGCACCGATTGAATTTGTGTATGACAGCGTTCATAAACCGAGTGCTTTGGTAAGTCAATCGGAAATTCCACGCCATTTACCTACATTTGCCGCCGGTGTGCGTAATGCCTTACGCCGTAAACCGCGGTTAATTTTAGTGGGTGAAGCGCGCGACCCGGAAACAATCAGTGCTGTTTTAGAAGCTGCGCTTACCGGTCATCCGGTTTACACTACTTTACACAGCAATGGGGTAGCGGAAACCGTTCGTCGTTTGGTAGGCAGTTTCCCGCATGAAGAACGGCTAGGCCGCACCATTGATATTATTGAAACCGCGCGTTTGATTATTTGTCAGCGTTTAGTGCCGACCGTAGATGGCAAACGCACCGCGATCCGCGAATATCTGGTATTCAACGAAAAAATCCGCGATTTATTATTAGACGGCGACCCCGACAATGTTACCGCCACCACCCGTAAATTAGTCGAACTCTACGGCTCAACCCCTACAAGTCGATATTGACCATCAATATCGCGAAGGCATTATCTCAGAACGCCAATACAAAATACTCTCCGCCTTTTCTAAGAATCAGGGATAACTCAAAAATTTAGATAATAGTTGCTGAATATATTTACTCAGTCTATAATGAATAAATTTAATCAGTAAAATCAGCAAATTATGGACGAAAGATTTCTATTACATAACACTCATCTGGAGGGATTAGAGCATTTCTTTCTCTTGGATCCTCATTTACGCCAGCTTACCCGGCAACATTATATTTTTGAGTCTGATTTGCTAAAAAAGCTACCTGTCCTTGAGCCTGGTGTTTATACTTTGGGGGGAGGACGGCAAATTGGTAAAACCACTTTATTAAAACAATGGATGGCAAAGTTATTGCGTGACCGCATTTCACCCAAGGCAATCGTTTTTTTTAGTGGGGAATTAATAGATGATTACCACACTCTGTTACGCCTTCTGCAGATGCAATTAGCAGCAATGCCGGAAAATACTTTACGTTACTGCATTATCGATGAGATTACTTATGTTCCCCATTGGGACAAAGCCATTAAATATGCCGCTGACGCTGGATTGTTAGAAAACGTCATTCTGATTCTGACAGGATCAGATTTAATCTTGATCCAAGAAGCCATGATGCGCTTCCCCGGTCGACGTGGTAAATCGTCTATTGTTAATTTTCATCTCTATCCACTGTCTTTTCGTGAAACCGTGATATTAAAACAACGAAGTACTGTCCAACTAGATGAATGTCTGGCAGACAATCCTTCGTCGGCAGCCATGCAAATGTTATTTGATGAATTTCGCAGTTACTTGATGCACGGCGGATACTTAAAAGCGATGAATGACCTAGTTCAATATCATAAAATCTTAGATTCGACACTCATGACATATTCAGATTGGATCCGTGGAGATATGCTAAGAAAAGGTAAACAAGAGCATTATTTACGTGAAATTTTGGGCGCCATCATCAAACGTTATAACTCACAAGTTACCTGGAATGCTTTGGCGCAGGATCTTTCCATTGATCACCCTAAAACCGTTGCGGATTATATAGCCATTCTCGAATTGATTGACGCCGTATTTGTGCAATCGGCATTGTTGGAAGATAAATTAGTGGCTGCGCCAAAGAAAGCACGCAAGGTCATGTTTACGGACCCTTTCATCTATCATGCGTTAAAGGCTTGGCTTGAACCAATAGAAGATGCGTTTGCCCATCAAATCTCGTTAGCGGTGGAAAATTCTCTGTCTAATGCGGCATTGGCGGAAGCTTGCGCGATTACTCAATATCGCCGTTATTTCCCCACTTACTATATCAAAGCAGAAGGTGAGGTGGATATCGCTTACATCAATAAAAAACGATTTTGGCCTATTGAAATCAAATGGCGAAATCAATTGCACGTTAAAGATCTCAAGCAAATATTAAAATATTCCAACAGTCAAATTCTTACCAAATCATCGACTTTTGGCATGATCCAGAATATTCCGACCGAACCCCTGCCCTATGCACTTTGGAAGCTGCAAGCGCTTCATTAAACGAATACTTTCCTGACTTCTGCCAATTAGGGTCTGCGAATAAATAACATTGACATTTAGCGCCCAGTTGGCATGCAGATTTAAACGAACTGCTTTCGAAAAAACGCGCGCATAGTTATTCTATGTAAGCGCTTTTTTGAAAGCAGTTCGTTTAAAGATGCGTGTCAAATGGGATGCTAAATGTCAATGTTATTTATTCGCAGACCCTTAGTGTTGTTAAATTTGCAAGAACTCACTATCATATACGGATCTTAACGGTGATAAAATCTATAGGAGATAAAATATGAGAATTCTTAATAATATTTGGCAATATTTTTTTGGTAATCTATCCGAAACGAGACAACCTTTACTGATCAACGACCACCAACCTAGCTTTGAAAATAAAATTAATAGACAAATTAGAGAACAGAAAAATTTGTTAGTACCTGTTAGCTCCGATTTAAACAAGAATGATCAGATATATTTTAGAAAAAAAACTCTTCTTGTTGGCGCACTATTATTAATTTACGGTGGAGCGGCGGGTGCTTTTTATCAAGTAGTCAAAAAATACAAGCTAACTACTGCTGAAGGAAACCGACTGCTTGATACCTGGAGCGAGCCGATTAACTCTACAAGCAGCAATATAAGCTGTACAGAACTCTATCCAAGCCCTCCTGCTGGATGCGATCGGGATAATTTTTCTCCTGTTGGAATTGACACAAATTCAAGTTGTCTCCTTATCTTATCTAATATTTGTCAGGCCTGTTTCGCGACTAAACATTGGAGTCACTCAAGTTTGATAAACATAATGAGGCCTATGGTGGCGGCGTCTGTGGCGCCTGTGCCCAATGAGTGTAGTAAATTAAATAATGTTAATACAACTTTTATAATGCTTTCCTCTCTAAGTTTGAGTTTTTTTGTACCTGGGATTACCGTAATGTTTTATAAAGCATTTAGAAAACTTTACGCAAAACAAAATAAACAAATTTTGCAAAATAATGGGTTGGGTAATATATCACTTGAGATTATTAGTGCTCAGATTGTTGCACTCGATACACAAGAAGTGGCCGCAGATACCATTAGCGGCAATGATATATTGCCTTCTGATTTATTAGCTATCACAATAATGAGCCTCGATAATCCAGAATTTGATAGATTACAGGATAAACGCAAATCCTCCCTTCGCGAAACTCTTAAGTTTTTATTCTTCAAAGATTCGGGTAAAGAAAAAATTATTAATACCATCATACGGTACGACGATATTTTAGCATCATCATGCTAAGGATAATCGCTTTGAGTATATACACAACAAATAAATTTTATCAACTCAGCAATGATTTCTGCGGACAACGGTTTGGGATAACAGGCATTCATTCCGGCTGCTATACACTTCTTTTCTATTTCTGCATCTAAATGTGAAGATTGTGCAACAATGTAGGAGGGCGGCAAAGTTGTTCTTTTTTCCCATTGGCGAATGATATTTGTGACTTGACAACCATCTTTTTTTTGGCAAGCCAATATCCATCAAAATTAATGCGTAATGATGAATTTTAATTTTCTCAATCGCTTGTTCACCATCAATGGCAATATCGGCTTCTTCGCCTAATGTTAATAAAATATTTTTTAAATTGATCCGTGCAATAGCATTGTCTTCGACGATTAAAATATTTTTCATTTGCTTTTCCTTGTCATGATTGAAACCAAAATAAAAAGTTGGCCATTCCACCAATGCAACAAGAAAACCAAAACGGGTCCTGGTTCTATGCTGCACTGGGCATGAACTAAGAACCCTTTTTACACACTGCCCGTCTAATGATTGGTCGCTTCTCAGTCCCGTTTCTCGATTATGCGCATATAAAAATTCCGCAAGTCGTTGTTTTTTAACAATAAGGAACGGGAACTGCGGAATTGAGCAGTTCAAAAGAAGGACAAATGATGTAAAATATTCTTAGCCATAAAGTTTATCCTTTAAACTTGAACGGTTAGACCTTGACGAGTGGTAACGCACTTGCCAGGGTCGCTAACATGGCAATCGCATTGAAATAAATCTTTCAAAAAATTTTTAATATTCTCTTCCAAAATAATTTTATCTGAAGCAAATCAGTGAAAAATAAAAATTATAAGTGTTATTTTTCTTGTTAATATACTTATGAAGTGAGAGAAACAAACTCTTTAAAAAGTAATTACGAACTGACTACAAATATCCGCAAAAAGAGTTAAAGAATTCTGTAAAGATCGTCAATTTTTTATTTAAAACGTTGATCAGCGGTGAGTACTTTAAGTAAATATTGATGATCCCATCCTGCCGTTTTACGACGGCAAGAAATACCATGTTTATGAGTAGATTCCTGCTTAAGGAGATTCAGTGCTATCCTTCTCACCAGCGCTAAATTGTCAGCAGAATGTCCAATACGGGATTGATTCAAATCTTCGCGGAAACTCACGTCTAGCGACCAGTGTAAATCTACTTCAATTTGCCAATGTTGACGAACCGCTTTCACAAAAGTGTTGCTCTGCTCGTAGTTTAAACTGGTGACAAAATAGCGGGTGGAATATTCAACCTGATCATGGGTGGTTCGGGTAATATCCACTTTCCCTATTCCTTTTAAACCCGGAAACCGGACGCTAAAACCCGCTTCTTTCCGGGCAGATATCAATGTATAGCGCCGTGTTTCGATTCGGCCATGGTTGTGAAGTTTCTCTACTCTGCGTAGGTGCAGCATATTTTTATATTTCTTTTCTCCACCTTCCGCTAAAGCAAAAATGGCACAGACGGCTTGAGACAACATCGGCTGATTTTCCTTGAGTGAAAGCACATAATTCGCTCCCTGCCTAATAATCTGTCTGGCAATTTTGGTCTGACAACCCATCGCATCAATGGTGACGGTAGCCCCTGTGACATCAATCATTTCCAGTACCTGGGGGATGGCGGTAATTTCATTGGATTTGGCAGCGGTTTTGACTTGCGCCAGCATCATCCGATTTCGAGTAGCCCAGGCACTGACCAGGTGGATGGCGGGATGTCCCTGTCTTTTATTTCCGGACCCTCTCACTGCTTTACCATCCAGGGCAATAATTTCCTGCTTTAAATCAATGCCTAAAGAGGCTATCCATTGGGCAAAACATCTCTCAAAGGCCACCGGGTCCAAGCGAGCAAATACATGAGCGAATGTATCCGGCGAGGGAATCCCATTCGGTAATTCTAAAAAGGTTTTTAACCAGGATTCTTTCGCTAAACCAAATTTATAAATTTCTACCCAATTATCAGCCCCACAGATCGTAGCCAGAACAGTGATCACTAAAATGTCCGTCAGATGGTATCTAAAATTGCGATGGGTCTTTAATCGAGGGTCTTTGAGTTCTGAAAAATGCTCGAGTACGGTATTCTCCAATTTCATCAGGCACTCCTTTCCTAGTATAAGACTCACTGTGTTATAAAGAAAAAAGACTGATAAATCAAGAGACAGGAAGACTTCTAAATTTGAAATAGGGAGGAGAGAAATTCAATGCGATTGCCATGGGAGTGTTGATCATGGCTACGTCTATCTTATCCGAAAATTCGGAACCCGTCTTGTTATCTAGTCATCAAGGTTTATCCGCTGAAGAAATTACGTATGACTGTCTGGAAAAGGCCAAAGCGTTAGCTCAAGTCGGCGTGAGTTATCAGTTAAGTATGTCTTTGCAGTTGCCGGCAGCGTATCTATCGGCGATAGATGACTGGTTAGAATTGGGATTGAAGCATTGTCGATTAATCGGCATACCGCAACGGTTAGTGCTGGTTAAATCTTAGAATACTCAACCGCCACCAATTCATTGCATGTCATACAGGGGGTTACCCGCAAAATATTATGATACTATTTGCGGCGGCATAATGGATTTGCGACCAATTTTTTGGGACGAAAAAGCGGCCGTGGGTTCATTATGCCATTACTTTGCAGGAATAGGGAATTTTTACGAACTGCTGGCTGTGTTTTATGAACAGTAGTCTTGTCAGGAATTATGACTCTAATTGTTCATTTAGGCGGACACTAAGAAAACAACGCCTTAAACTAAAATAGGAGTATAAATTATGAGCAGAAGAAAGCTCTCTTTGAATTGTCTCTCACCACCACCACCTCACAAGCTCAAGAGAATAAAGAGAAAGAACCACTTATCCTTACACGCGGTTCTTTATTTGATTCCAAGGATGACAGTCCTACTTCTCAGGAAGAATCCAAAAATTCAAATACCACCAGATTTTCGTTGAACGATGGAAAATCAATCTTAGAGTCAATGCTTTTTTCAAATCTAGATATCATCATCCGTGATTTCAACCAAGCTTTTGACCATTTAAATGCCGCGCATGAAAAAAGTTTAACTTTATTCATTGGTAAGACTGGTGCTGGAAAAAGTTTATTATTGAATTACTTAAAGCAAGTTCACATAGTTGTAGATCACACATATGGCAAGCCTCGTTTAGAATTGAGACCTAGACCGGGAGAAACCATTTACTCGGCAGTGGGGCATGGTCGAGAATCAAAAACATGTTATCCACAAGTAGTTCTGGCTGATGACTCCTCGGGATTTTGTGATTGTCCTGGTTATTTTTCTACAGAGGGTCCATCTGCAAGAGTGACTACTTTGATCACAACACAAATGGCAATTAAAAGGGCCAAAGAAATCAAAGCGGTTTTTGTTCTTATTCCGTTTGATGATATTACCGACCGAGCTTTACCATTTGATGATTTAATTGAAATAATCAGTGAAATTTTTAAAAACCTAGAGAAAGCACTCCCTTCTGTTTATTTTGCATTTAACAAATTAGATGAAGGCATTGATTTAAATAGTATTATTAAAAATCTAGAAGAGTTCGTTAAAGCTGAAGAAAAGAAACTAAAAAATCAAGTTCAAAAAATGGAAGAAGAATTGAAAAACGTTCCACTTACCACCGAAGTTAACATAAATTTAAGAGAAGTATTTGAAATAGATAAAATTTCTAAAAAATTACAAATTTTAAATTTTATTTTACAAAGCAAAAATCATATCCTCTTAGTAAGACCAGCCGATAATGGAAAATCTCGTGAAGAAATATTGAAGTGTATACTTTCTTCTACACCGATTTCGCACGATTATTTTAAACTGCCAGAAATGGATACAAATCTTAATGCTTTTAAGAAAGTGATCTTAAATTTGGCTGATAACGGTATTAAAATAATTGAAAATATCGATTCTGTAAAAAAAGATATAGAGAGAAATGCGGAAATTCTAACTGATTATGAGCAACAATTGAAGAATATGAATCAGAATTTAGAACAGCTTAAAGAGAGAAAATCGAATGCACGGGATCTTGCAATATTATCATCAAATTCGGAAGCTAAATTGAAAAATATTCAAAAACGCCTTGCTACTTATGGTAGTGATTGTAAGAATTTCAAATTAGAAACTGACCGGTTATCAGCAGAAATTGAGGCTATAGATAGGAACGAACCAGTTAGATATTGGAGAGAAGAGGAACAATTTCCGCCTGACCGATTTGTAATCGGATTAACAATAGCTAGTGTATGTTTACTCGGCTTGGCGATAGGTTTATGCTTTGTTCCAGGGGGGGCAGTGGCAGAAATTGCAGGTGCGGCTTATTTTGTTCGTCTTGCCATGGGAGTAACTACGTTAGGATTAACTGCAACCAGCAAAGAGCTTTTACAGCGTCTATTGATGCGCTTAACGCATCATACCTTCTCTTATGGACCGGATATTCAATTAAGTAGTCATAGTTCTACATGTACACATGGTTTCTATCACAATGAAATTATAGAAACGAATTCATACCGCGTCACATTTTATCCAAACCCTTATTTAAGCTCTAATGCAAGTGTTGAGGTTTCTGTACCTATGAGAAGCCTTCCTGAAAATGCTTTAAAAATTGCTCGTGATCGTTTGAATATCACGTTATTAAACGAAAAAATTTCGGAAACTAAAGAAAAGATTGACCTTGATAAAGAAACAGAAATAGCATACCAGAAAGAACTTAACCGGATTAATCAGAAAATAAAACAACTCTCTGGTACCGACCATTCAAAAGAACACAAAGTTATGCGAGAGGAACTAAATGTTTTCTTGGAAAGGTCAATTCAAGATTTAGGGTTAGATATAAAACAAACAGAAAAATACATCGAAAGTCTTAAAGAAAAAATTGCAAAAAAAACTGGACAGAGACATGAACTTGAAGAACAGTTTAGAACTCGGGAAAAATATTACCAATTTCTTTATCTTCTATCAGAGTTTGTCGATTATAACTTGAAAGATTTTTTAGAGGCTTATAAATCTCTGTCCTCAAAGGCGCCCTCTATGGAAACTGAGCATCAATATCAATCATTGCGCAATATATTGAAAGAACGAAGAGAAGAAAATAAATTAGATACTTTAATAAAACCAACTCGTAGGAAGTGGGCGACCGGGTCTTTATCCTCTAATCTTGCAAGCGAAGTGTCATCATCCAGTTCATCTTCAACAGTTGCATCATCTCCATCAATATCATCAACATTTCAGTATGGGTTTGTAGGAGCATCACCAGCACCAATTGACCAGGAGCAGAAAAAGGTAAATTTAAATTCTGGAAACTCTCCAAGAAGTACGATTTCGAGCAGGTCATCGTCCCAGCAGATAGAAAATATTCATAAAAAAAAGTCTTGCACGCTAATCACCAGAGAAATCTTTAAAAAATCTTTAGATGAGTTTCAGAAGGCTTTCGAAACACAAGACAAATTTTTGGATCAATACTTAGAGAAAAATCCATCTGACAGAGAAATTGCAATTGCATGTGCTAAGGATTTAAGAAATCAATATTTACGCTTGAAAAGTGACCTAGAACACTTAAAAGAAGCACAAGAGGAAATAAAAGAGATGGAGTGCAAGGCTTTTGAACAAGAGCTAAGAGTAGCTGCTGCTAATATTGAAAAGATAGAAATATCATACGCCAAGATCAAGCCGCTGCCAATAATAAAGAGTACATCGGAGTCACTTGCTGAATTGTCTCAGTCTCCTGGTGTAAAAAGCCCGATTCATAGTCCTACAACATCTTCTTCAACTTCAGGAGTTACGGCCAGTAATAACGGTTCACCATCTTCAAATACAACGACCACAATCCTCTATAACTGAGGAAAACTGGCCAAAAACTATAGTTTTTGGCCACCCCTTAATGCCATTCCTAAGCTATTGAAAAATAATAAGCGAACCGGGATAATTTGATCAGGATTTTTGGCCATGCCGTCTAATGGTTGCATCCTGCTCATTTATTACGTATAATAACTATTATAGGTAATATACGTAACATGAGGTCTTTATGAAAGCAACCGCAACTGAGTTAAACAAACACCCGGGGAAATATCTTAATCAAGCGATTAAAGAACCGGTCATTATTGAAAAATCAGGCCACCCGGTGGCCGTCATGATCTCCTATGAACGCTATTTGACATTGGAAGATGCCTATTGGGGAGAATTGGCTATTGTCGCCGATAAAGACAAAACTGTCGGAGTTAAAAAGAGCATGGATTTTCTGCTAGGCGATGAATAATAATGCCTAAAATTGATCTCAAGCCTAAAGCCAAAAAATTTATTGAATCTTTACCACCCAAGCATAAAAGGCAAGTCAAAGATCATATTTTATCTTTAGCCAATAACCCAAAGCCTCACGATGCCAAAAAAGCTCATTGGATATGAAAATTATTTGAGAACCGATATTGGCGAGTATCGCGTCATTTATCGTTATGAGAGTAAACCAGATATTGTCATCGTGGTATTAGTGGGCAAACGCAATGGCGATGAAATTTATCGCATCGCCAAAAGGTTTTTATAAAAAACATCTCCGAAAATGGCCTTTAGGTACTGTTCTGTGCTTTAAGGTTTCTATACCTGCCCACCATACAACAAAATAAACTTTTTCCTGTGAACTCCTTTTAAGCAAAAGGCACTACAATTATTAAATTTCACTAATTCGAGTAACAAATTTTCTCCAAAATCAAAAAAGACTGGTTTAGTTGAAGTAAACCAAACACTTCTTGGATTTTTCCAGAGAAAAAGATAATGCCCCATATGTGTAGCTTCAATAAATTCTTGTATTCGATGGGAACCATAAATTTCAACCATATCCATATTAGGTTCTCTTTCTGAGTGTAAATAGTAGATGAATTCACTTGATTGCACCTTGGGTGCATAAATAGCCATATCATTTGACTTTGGGTTATCAGGATTTGGAAGCTTTGAGCAAAACTGAATATTGCTTTTAAATTTTTCTGCATTGACTACCCAAACTAAATTTGTATAAAACGACTCCCTAGACGCTAATTCTGCGTAACTTATTGGTGAATTCTGAAATTCTATAACAATATCATCGCCGTTTTTAACATCTGCAATATGTTTTTCACCTGTGATTAAGTCAAAATGAACAACTTCTTGAAAGTGAATAGACCAATAACTTTTCCATTCACGATGCCATGCAGTTTCATTTCCCCACCAGTTATCACATATTTTTTTTGAACAATGTGCCCAGTGCCATATATTTATATGCCCACATTTAGCTTGGGTAGCGTTCCCACATGCCACACAAATGCCTTTCCCCTTGCTGAATGGTTCAGTTTTCTTTCCATTGACGAGTGAAAATTTCATCTGTTATAGTTTCTTGCTGTAAATGAGTTTTGATTCCTGAGCAATTATATGTTTTTAAGTTGATGTTTAGCAGTCTCCAGTGACGTTAAATTAAACATCGCGAAAAATGGCCTTTCTCGGCAATGTTTATGGCAGTCATCCCATCTCAGACTAAATTAGATTAATGGTCTCACCATCCCTGCAATTTTTGAGGCATGATCTTCAATAAGCTTTGGGGTTATTTCAGTGTAACAACAAAAACTTCTGAAAAATCGATAACAAGAGGAAGTATTCTCCCCAAGTAATTCTCTTTCTAATTCCTGAATAATTTTAGATTTTATTCCGTTTTTTTGTCTATCGTTTAATTCATTATTCATCCATTTTGCTCGTAGAGAACGTTGAGACAAATTTTTAGATTCTCTTTTAACAGAGATTTCCTCAGAAGTATTTCCTTCGTTACTATTAACCTCCTCTAAATCTGATTTTTGTAAATATTTTTCCTCTTTTGTTTGATTTCCTAATTTGTTATGTCGATTTTCATCAGGGATTGCTACAAGTAAATCTCTAACTTCTCCTTTGGTCGCAGGTGGGTCTATAATCAAAGTAACCGCATTTACATACTTTTCATATTCAGCACTGCTTATAATTCCAAGCCCGCAACATCCTATCCAAAACTTAGCTAATACAGCATTGGTAACTTGACTCTCTGGAGTATCGGTTCGTGTTGAGAATTTGGACAATACATATACCGTGATTCTCGGAATTAAAAATTTCAAAATTGTAATAATTCCTATACCGCTACTACTTAAGCCTAATAAAACATCAATTAGCGGTTTAGTAAGAATAGGTGTAGACGTAATTGGTTTAGTTGCGTTATATAGTTGATAAACTTGATTATCAGACAAGGCATAGTCATATATCTTCAACTCATCAATATAGCCCTTGAAATAAAAAACATTTGTATCCTTATAAGGGGCGCTACCGTAGTTAACGCATGTGCCAATACTAAAATCTGCCTCATCAACCAATGTTTTATGGTTAAAAACACCAGATTCGACAAAGTTTCCATCAATATACATTCTAATGACTTCAGAATGCACAGTAACTGCCCAATGATGCCATATGCTAGAAGAGTGAAGCATTGTCTCATCGCAATATAGCACTTGGTTATCTCGACCAGCCGATTGTACTTCATAACAATTTGGTTTGGTATCTAGGTTATTAATAGTCATGAACCAACTTGATCCGTGTTGAGGTTGAAAAAAAATATCGGTACCACCATACCCAAATAAAACACCACCTCTATCTCTATCGTCAGCAATTCTAAAGATATCTGGTTTAAACCATAAAGCAGTCGTTCGATCCCACACAGGAAAATGACTAGCATCGCCGCTAATATAAGCATCCACGCCATTGAAATAGAAAGCGCTATAAGGTCTTCCAAATTGATCCTCACTGGGAATAGCTTTCCATAATATATTTGCGTGATTATTGTTACCGCTCACGTCCAATATTCTCCCTTCATCAAAAGGAAAATAAGCTACAAGTCCAGGCTCAGTTCTATATTGATTTGCCTCAACAGTAATACTTTGATAATACAAAGCAATTGTCATTATCGAAAATGGATTATGCTTAACACCTTCTTTAAGTACTGACAAAACACTAAAAAATAGCGACTTAGCCTGCTGGAATACAGCAGTTGCTGATTTTTCCCATTCATTTTTCATACGGTACTTCTCCATATTATAACTCAACTTTTCCTTTAATGACGCTTGGGACTGGGAAAAAGACTACTATAAATGATGAACATCATGCAAACCTGAATGGGATCTGCTAATAAAGTCCTTAACTTCGATTTATCAGGAAAGATCATGTTATTTAAGACATTGCTCAAAATAACCGTTTTCGGCAAAGTGAGGTATAATTTCCCAGCAGTGCCATTTAATTCAGCCGATAACAGCCGATGAGACAGGGAGGTTTCGCAATGTCCAAAAAAAATACCCAGCTACCGTTTTCGGCAAAGTTGAAGAATCCACCACCCAAAAAGCTCAAAAATGAAGCCTACCGCACCCGCGAATTCCTCACTGAGCAGGAAATTAATCAACTTCGGACGGCCGCCCGGCGACACGGCCGTCATGGTCATCGTGATGACACGCTCATCCTGATGATGTTTCGGCATGGCTTACGGGTCAGTGAAGCCATCGTTCTCCGCTGGGAGCAGGTCGATCTGAAACAGGGCTTGCTGCATGTACGCCGTCTTAAACAGGGTATCCCGGCCACTCATCCACTACGAGGTATTCAGCTCAGGGCCTTGCGTCAGTTGCAGCGGGACTACCCGCAAACTCAATACGTATTTGTCAGTGAACGCCAAACTCCGCTGACTGCCCGAACAGTCAACCATATCATCACTCGTGCGGGCGAATTAGCCCAGCTCAATTTAGCTATCCATCCTCACATGCTACGCCACAGTACCGGCTTTTACTTAGCAAACAACGGTCAAGATACCCGCGCTATTCAAGCTTATCTCGGCCATGCCAATATCAAAAACACGGTGATCTATACCCAGCTTTCACCCCAACGGTTTAAAAATTTTTGGCAGGACTAATGAATTATCAGCCGCCGGAAAAAAAGACGGTTTACGCTTACAACCCCCCGATTCATTGTATATGCTTGCCTTTAGGCATCAGAAGGAAGCCGGCTATTAAAACAGGATGACTCGTGCGGCTTTATTTTTCAATTTTTTCTATTTTTAATTCGCGCGAACGCTTCACTGATTCTGGTTTTTTAGGAATAGTCACCCACAACATACCTTTTTTGAAGGAAGCTTTGGCTTTTTCAACATCCACTGAATCCGGTAAAGGAATAGTGCGTTCATAACTGCCATAGCCGATCTCGCGCCGAACATAATTTTTTCCTTCATCTTTTTTAGAGGTTTCTTTCTCGCCTCGAATAGTCAGTATACCGTCAGCGATTGAAACTTTAATATCTTCTTCACCCATACCCGGCATTTCGACTTCAATTTTCAAGTTTTCTTTATCGTCAACGATATCCATGGAAGGATTCAGTATTAAATTTTCAAAACCTTCAAAAGGAAAGCGCAATCAGGGAAAGCCCGTCATGCTATAAAAATTGCTAATCACTTTATCAAATTCATCCTGTAAAGCAGTCAATGGGCGCTTCACACGTTCCACGTTGATTGGAATCGAAGTTTTAGATATTTTAGCCATAAAGTCCTCTTTAATTTGTTTAAAAGACATTATCATTATAGCTCATTTGATCATTTAGAAAAATCCGACCGATTATAAATAATTTGATCCAGCCTCCTGATCCATTATCCAGGAAAATTTCAGGAAAATAAGTTATATTCTCTTTTGAACCCTTTTTAAGGAGAAAGTGATGCCTTATAAAAACATCAGCAGTTTACCTGAAAATTTGCAGAAAATATTGCCAACACATGCTCAGGAAATTTACATCAAAGCTTATAATAATGCTCTCGAACAATATAAAGACCCTGAAAAGAGACGGGGGAATGATGATCTTGAAACTGTTGCCCATAAAGTTGCCTGGGCTGCCATAGAAAAAGAATATAAAAAAGATAATTCGGGTAAATGGATTAAAAAATAAATTCTGAGATTAGCGAGAGTTAATATAGGGGTTTACGCCTAGAACCCCAAAATGGAAAAATATGCCGCCGCGGAAAAAAAGACGGTTTACGCTTACAATCCCTTTATAGTTACTCATAACCATCTTTTCCAAAACTGAATCCTAGACAATATGAATATCCACATGTTTACCTAATACCGCGGCTATTTTAAATAATGTGGAAATCCGAATATCTTCCGATTGATTTTCTATCCGCGAAATCGCCGATTTCTGTGTGTGCAATTTCTCTGCCAATTCGAGTTGCGTCAACCCTGCCTTTTTACGTAGGCGGCGCACAATCACACCAATTTGAAAATCGGCGTATCCTTCCTCAAAGCCTTTGGCAAAATCTTCATCGCTTTTTTTTCGTTTGCTGATATAACGTCTTAAATCACTCATACGTGATGACCTCCCCGCTTTAAATACAGTGTTTTTCTTTTCTCCGCTAAAGCGATTTCTCGCGGCGGCGTTTTTTGAGTTTTCTTTTTAAATCCATTGGTGGCGATAAACTCAATCATCGTTTTAAAAAAACCCAAAATCCTAAAGATATCTGAACCCAGTTGAATGCGAATTTCCCAAATATCGTTGGTATTCACCAATTTTTTAAAGTATTGCTTCGGAACTTTCTCCAAATCCTCTACCAATTGCATAACCCAAACCACCTTTTGGGCGGCGCGGCTCGATAAGCTATCAAGAAAGTCCTCGACAGGACACTCGCCAGAATCCAGTCGAAAAAAAGTAATTTTCCTCATACAGAAATGTTAACATATAAGTGAACTTTACGCAACTGGGTATAGCCCACAGAAATCAATAACAAAGAGCAGGTAATCAGGAGTGTCTATACACATTCAAAGAATTGAGTCAGTCTCTTTGAAATGCCGCGCGATTAACTTCTTTTATTAATTTTTTGACTGATTGACTATCGCCTTCTCTAACAGCCAGCAGGAGTTCGGAAAAAAGTAAGTTTCTGTAACTTTTCTCATGTGCTTTTTTAAATTGGGCATTTTCCATTTTTCTTTCAAAAGTGGAGCATCGCTTATTCATATTAATTTAAAGCCTGTTGTACTGCTTTGGGTGGATGTACCCGTTTAAATTGCTGTAATTGTTTTAGGGTACTTAACGGCGCATCCGGGTCAGATTTGGCGGCTAAGGCAATTTCTTCCTCAGTCATTTTTTTAACTTTTGACCAGTCTGTTTTGCCGGGTGGCAATTCGTCAAGACTTTTGATGATAATACGTTTCTCTTTCATGTCTGCTTGCCCTCCGCGCTGAAATTAACCTAAGAAATGGCAATATGAAGTTTTTTACCCACAGCCTGCGCAGCTCTCTCTAAGGTGTGTAAAGTGACTGAAGTATTAGTAGGCTCTAATAAACGCTCTAAAGCCGTTCGGGATGTCCCCATTTTTTTAGCCATTTTTGTTTTACTCATCTCTTTATCATGCATCGCTTTTTCGACTTGAACCGCCAAAAGGCGCTTAATAGCCATTAACTCGCTTTCGATCATCAAATCTTCTTCTGCCAAGAACTTGTTAAGGCTACTACCAATATGTTTATTTTTCATAATCCATTCCTCGTTAATGATTTTTGCCGCTTTCTCACTAAAGCCAATTCTTCATGGGGCGTTTTTGTTGTCTTTTTAATAATGCCGTGCAATAGAACAATCTTCCCATCACTCACACAGAAAAATATTCGGGCTATACGATGACTCGGCAAAGCCGTTCTCACTTCAAATAATCCAGCACCTAAACTTTTTACCAACGGCTCACCGACAAGACCCTGTTTCCAACCTAACTGCACCATTTGCAAGTCGTCACCAATGACCTTTTGGTCAGTACGGTCTAATCCCTTAGCCATTCGCGAACGGGTTCATTGTCCGCATCAGTCCGATAAAAATAAACCGGTGTCATCATCATAAAATCTTACCTATATTTGCACCAAAAATGGTACGCTTTTGCAACTCACCTTTTGACCTTTCAAAATCAATGGGTCGCTAGGGTGGCTGTGGCACTCATTCAAAGTTCGATACAATGCCCCTTAACCAGCACATAGATATCACGAAAACGCCGCCCACTACCATCTTACAGCCGCCTATGATTGCTAGTCGCTAGACCGATGGCTATAGGGTGGCTTCGCCACGTTCCGCGCCGACAACGGGAGCAGCTCTCCATAGCCCGGCAGCGGCGCTATTTCCGACAACCTTTATGGCGATTATTCGGTTTAATCGCTTCTTCCCGTCCTGCTTTTATCCAAAAATTCCCCGCCAGTCCGTGGCGGGGCCTATGGATTGCCTGTTATCTCGCAAATATACCGGGTTTATTCTGTTCGCGGGTGTCCACTGTTTTACTCCCGTATTTATCCCTGATTTTTTCCATGCTCCATTGGCCGCGGCTATGGCTTTTATAATCGGCTGGCCGATAAAACCATCTTTCTTTTTTGGGTGCCCAACGAAAGCCATTTTGTTTCAAGCGTTCTTTATGTGGCCGGGTATCTCCACTTAACCATATCCATGCCCCGCAAATTTCAATTTCTAAAGAGCAACCCATAATGGCATTCAAAGCCTCATTGAGCATGGCCGCATAGGGGTCGATCTCGTCTTCCGTGAGTATTTCTTCTGGATGATCTTTTAATACTGCATACGCCGCATTAACCAGCTTCATCATGTGTTCGCCGCTGGGGTTCCGGTCAGGATGATATTTCATACACGCTTTCCGATACGCTTTTTTAATATCTTCGGCGTTAATGACCCCCCCGGATAACTCTAAAATTTTGCAAGCATCTCTCATGTCCATGTTCAGTTCTCCTTTTGAGTGTTAACGGCTGGCTAGGGACAGCGATTAACGGTGAGTTGATTTATCATATAAGTAATACTAATTACTTATATATAATAATTATAGCGTATAAGTAATTATTGTCACGTCTTTTTTGACATTTTTATTATTTTTATGTAATGATTATTACTTTTAAGAAATAATCAGGAGTACCCTATGGAGAACGTGAATTGGCGTAAAAAGGCTTCGGTTTTGATTAAAACCGAGCTGAAGAAAAAGGACGTTTCTTATATCGAACTCAGCGAGAGGCTGGCCGCCATCGGCGTACCCGATAATGCCAACAACGTGAACGGCAAAATCAACCGGGGAGCCTTTGGCTTTGACTTTTTTTTACAGTGTATGCACGTCATTGGCACTGACACGATACGCCTGGAGAATTAAAGAATGGGTTTTATATCAATACAGATTTCCATAAATATGTATTTATGTATTTAAAGGTTTAAGGCTGGTTTATCCAAGCGGCTGCATGAGGGTCTATCCGGTTCATAGGGTACGTTTCGATTGCTTTTTGGCTGTGTATTTTGGCACAATAGGCGCACCGCCGAAGTGCTGTTAACACTTCGAGCGGTACTACCACAGTAGACTAAGCAACTAGCTACCATGGGTGATCGTTAGATTAAACGATTTTGCAACGGCTTAAAACCTCCTAATCAATGGAGAAGCGGCAAAATCTTGTTTATGCCTGATCATTCCATGGCAATCGCATTGAAATAAATCTTTCAAAAAATTTTTAATATTCTCTTCCAAAATAATTTTATCTGAAGCAAATCAGTGAAAAATAAAAATTATAAGTGTTATTTTTCTTGTTAATATACTTATGAAGTGAGAGAAACAAACTCTTTAAAAAGTAATTACGAACTGACTACAAATATCCGCAAAAAGAGTTAAAGAATTCTGTAAAGATCGTCAATTTTTTATTTAAAACGTTGATCAGCGGTGAGTACTTTAAGTAAATATTGATGATCCCATCCTGCCGTTTTACGACGGCAAGAAATACCATGTTTATGAGTAGATTCCTGCTTAAGGAGATTCAGTGCTATCCTTCTCACCAGCGCTAAATTGTCAGCAGAATGTCCAATACGGGATTGATTCAAATCTTCGCGGAAACTCACGTCTAGCGACCAGTGTAAATCTACTTCAATTTGCCAATGTTGACGAACCGCTTTCACAAAAGTGTTGCTCTGCTCGTAGTTTAAACTGGTGACAAAATAGCGGGTGGAATATTCAACCTGATCATGGGTGGTTCGGGTAATATCCACTTTCCCTATTCCTTTTAAACCCGGAAACCGGACGCTAAAACCCGCTTCTTTCCGGGCAGATATCAATGTATAGCGCCGTGTTTCGATTCGGCCATGGTTGTGAAGTTTCTCTACTCTGCGTAGGTGCAGCATATTTTTATATTTCTTTTCTCCACCTTCCGCTAAAGCAAAAATGGCACAGACGGCTTGAGACAACATCGGCTGATTTTCCTTGAGTGAAAGCACATAATTCGCTCCCTGCCTAATAATCTGTCTGGCAATTTTGGTCTGACAACCCATCGCATCAATGGTGACGGTAGCCCCTGTGACATCAATCATTTCCAGTACCTGGGGGATGGCGGGATGTCCCTGTCTTTTATTTCCGGACCCTCTCACTGCTTTACCATCCAGGGCAATAATTTCCTGCTTTAAATCAATGCTTAAAGAGGCTATCCATTGGGCAAAACATCTCTCAAAGGCCACCGGGTCCAAGCGAGCAAATACATGAGCGAATGTATCCGGCGAGGGAATCCCATTCGGTAATTCTAAAAAGGTTTTTAACCAGGATTCTTTCGCTAAACCAAATTTATAAATTTCTACCCAATTATCAGCCCCACAGATCGTAGCCAGAACAGTGATCACTAAAATGTCCGTCAGATGGTATCTAAAATTGCGATGGGTCTTTAATCGAGGGTCTTTGAGTTCTGAAAAATGCTCGAGTACGGTATTCTCCAATTTCATCAGGCACTCCTTTCCTAGTATAAGACTCACTGTGTTATAAAGAAAAAAGACTGATAAATCAAGAGACAGGAAGACTTCTAAATTTGAAATAGGGAGGAGAGAAATTCAATGCGATTGCCATGGGGTCGCTAATAGTTTAAACTTAATTTTAAATTAAATGCAATACCGTAGTTTTAGACTCTAAAATCCCTGTATTGATTCAGCAATTGACATCAGTAACAATTTTTCTCCGATAAAGGATTTTAATAGGGAGAAAGTTTTGTCTACAAACCACGATTCAAATCATAAACGTTCTGTCACGCACGATAATTTTTTTAGCAGTGCTATGTCCGATTTGCGTGTCGCCAAAGAAATTTTTCAACAGCATTTTCCGATTGATTTATTAAGTGCACTCGATTTGAATGGTATTGAAATTTGCAAAGACAAATTTCACAGCGTCAATCTCAAGAGTAAAATCACCGATATGCTATATACTGTACCATTGAAACAATCTCCCCAACCTGCTTACATCGCCGCTTTAGTGGAACATCGATCTACTCCGCAAGAACATATGCCTTTGCGTGTTTTGTGCTATGAAGCTGCTATTATGCGACGGCATTGGAATCAGCACAAAGTTACACCATTGGTCTACACCATCGTTTACTACAATGGTCGATCTCGTTGGAATTTTACTCGCGACTTAAAAGATTTAATCCAAGCGCCTCCTGATCTTGTTTCCCGTTACGCGCTACAACCTTTTCAATTGATTGAACTTAACCAAATTGCCGATCAAGAATTGCGGGGTTCGCTCTGGGCTGGCGTGATGAGCCTAGCCATGAAACATGTTTATGACCGCGATGTTTTACCTGCCTTACGCAGTTTCATCGATATGCTCAAAACGGTTGAACGCCAGCATGGCGGGGATGATTTTGTTCTCAGTTTATTGTATTATTTGTCCGAACGAGGTGATATTCGTGACGAAAATCAATTTCACGATTTAATCAGAACGGAATTACCTACAAACGTAGGAGAAAAGACTATGACTCTAGCAGAACGACAAAGACGGAAAGGCGCACATAACCAAAGCTTGGCAATTGCACAAAATTTACTTCGCAAAGGACTAAACCCAGCATTAGTGGCAGAAACTACCGGCGTTGATCCTCAAACAGTCAACAAAATGGCTGCTGACACTCAAAATGAAAAAGTTTAGGCTTAGTCGAATTTCAGTAATTTAATCTATACCCAAAGCGTTTGGATTTTCGGTTTTATTCGCCCAGATTGGGGTTAAATTGATGTCATCATTGACACCGCCGAGCCTCGGCTAAAGAAAAAATTATTAATACCATCATACGGTACGACGATATTTTAGCATCATCATGCTAAGGATAATCGCACAAAAAATTTTTGCAAGCTTCGAAAATTTATTTTTATACTCAAAGCGATTAGGTTTTCGGTTTATAGCGCAGAG
This sequence comes from uncultured Pseudomonadota bacterium, assembly GCA_963702315.1. GTDB lineage: Bacteria > Pseudomonadota > Gammaproteobacteria > Coxiellales > Coxiellaceae > JAFEDN01. Next base: position 13,897 of record CAVPCA010000024.1, on the reverse strand, counting down.
GGACCTATGAGATTTAAACGTTGCGATTGAGAAAAACCGCAAGAATACTGCCCGTATTTCGAGGTTTTTCGATTGAGCAACGTTTAAAGATCGTAGGTCAATGGGATGCTATAAACCGAAAACCTAATCGTTTTGAGTATATACACAACAAATAAATTTTATCAACTCAGCAATGATTTCTGCGGACAAAGGTTTGGGATAACAGGCATTCATTCCGGCTGCTATACACTTCTTTTCTATTTCTGCATCTAAATGTGAAGATTGTGCAACAATGTAGGAGGGCGGCAAATTATGTTTTTTTTCCCATCGGCGAATGATTTTCGTGACTTGACAACCATCTTTTTTGGGTAGACCAATATCCATCAAAATTAATGCGTAATGATGAATTTTAATTTTCTCAATCGCTTGTTCACCATCAACGGCAATATCGGCTTCTTCGCCTAATGTTGATAAAATATTTTTTAAATTGATTCGTGCAATAGCATTGTCTTCGACGATTAAAATATTTTTCATTTGCTTTTCCTTGTCATGATTGAAACCAAAATAAAAAGTTGGCCATTCCACCAATGCAACAAGAAAACCAAAACGGGTCCTGGTTCCATGCTGCACTGGGCATGAACTAAGAACCCTTTTTACACACTGCCCGTCTAATGATTGGTCGCTTCTCAGTCCCGTTTCTCGATTATGCGCATATAAAAATGCCGCAAGTCGTTGTTTTTTAACAATAAGGAACGGGAACTGCGGAATTGAGCAGTTCAAAAGAGAGGACAAATGATGTAAAATATTCTTAGCCATAAAGTTTATCCTTTAAACTTGAACGGTTAGACCCTGACGAGTGTTTGATGCACTTGCCAGGGTCGCTAATAGTTTAAACTTAATCTTAAACTAAATGCAATACCGTAATTTTTAGAGCCTAAAATCCCTGTATTGATTCAGCAATTGACATCAGTAACAATCTCCCAATTTCAAGATTAAAGTTGCAAAAGCGAACCATTTTAGGTACAATTATGTTGTGTAAGATTTTAATGACGATGACGCCGGTCTATTTTTACCGAACGGAGGCAGACAATGAGCCCGTTCGCGAATGGCTGAAGGAATTCCGTATTGACCAAAAGGTCATTGGTGACGACTTACAAACAGTGCAATTAGGTTGGAAGCAGGGTCTAATTGGTGAACCATTGGTAAAAAGTTTAGGGGCTGGATTATTTGAAGTCAGAACCTCTTTGCCCAGTCATCGTATAGCTCGGATATTTTTTTGTATCAGCGAAGCAAAAATTGTTTTATTGCACGGAATTATAAAAAAGACGACAAAAACACCTCATGAAGAACTCGCTTTAGCGAGAAAGCGGCAAAAATCATTAGCGAGGAATCGATTATGAAAAACAAACACATTGGTAGTAGCCTTAACAAGTTTTTAGCAGAAGAAGAATTGCTGATCGAAAGCGAGTTAATGGCTATTAAGCGTCTTTTGGCGGCTCAAGTCGAGAAAGCGATGCATGATAAAGAGATGAGTAAAACGAAGATGGCTAAAAAAATGGGAACATCGCGAACCGCTTTAGAGCGTTTATTGGAACCTACTAATACTTCAGTCACTTTACACACTTTAGAAAGAGCCGCACACGCAATAGGTAAAAAACTGCATATCGCCATTAAATAAGACCCTCGTTTACTACAATGGCCGATCTCGTTGGAACTTTACTCGCGACTTAAAAGATTTAATCCAAACGCTTTGGTTATAGGATGAAGCAAGCACACATAGAAATGCTGTTTAGTATCAAGGATTGTATTATACTCGTTTAGTTGATAATCCTGCACTGGTTTCCTGATATTCGTACCTGCGTTATTCACTAAAATCTAAGAATTAACTAATTTTTTTATTATTTTGGGATTTTTCGCAATGCATTTTAGATAAGCGCGACTAATAGAATCAGGTTCGCGTTTGTGTTGTTCCCATTTTTTTAATGTCTCAGGATTGATGTGATATGTTTCTGAGAACTGCTTTTGGGAAAGTTTTAAACTTTTACGCAAATGACCGACGTCGGGGGAAGTTTGTAAAGTCACTAGCCCCTTTTTTTTGGCTACTTTGATAGCACTGATAAGCATTTTACCTACTTTACTCATGGCAATGTCTCCATAATAATTCAGGAAGCAATTTCTTTAATTCTGACTTTTCACTTGCATCAATATTTTCTTTATCTGATTTTCTATATAAGGTAATCAACAAAACAATGAGGATACCTTTATCATGATAATAGAGGATCCTCACTCCACCGCTTTTACCTTTATTATCTTTCCCTGTTTTCCATCGGATCTTTCGAATGCCGCCAGTGCCTTGTATCACTGCTCCAGCTTCCGGATAGACGGCTAGGTAGTCAATAAGTTCTTGTAAGGCTTCCTTACTCATAGCTTTATCAGCTTGCTGAATAAATTTAGGGGTCGCCTTTATTTTGATCATTTTAAATCCCTTATTCTAAATTATAGTACATAGTACCATAGATAATTAGTTGCGCCCAGTATAGAATCCCTGCCTCTAATGTCATATTTTCTGCAAAATCCTTATATTTCTATTATGACCGCGATATTTTACCTGCTTTGCGGAGTTTCATCGATATGCTCAAAGCGGTTGAGCGAGAGCATGGCGGGGATGATTTTGTCCTTAGCTTATTGTATTATTTGTATGAACGCGGTAATACCCGTGATAAAAATCAATTTCACAATTTGATAAGAACGGAATTACCCCCAAATTTAGGAGAAAAAACTATGACCATAGCAGAACAGCTCAGGCAAGAAGGCGAACATAACAAGAGCTTGGCGATTGCACAAAATTTACTTCGCAAAGGACTAAACCCAGCATTAGTGGCAGAAACTACCGGCGTTAATCCTCAAACAGTTAACGAAATGGCTGCTGAAGCTGAAATTGAAAAAGCTTAGCCAGCTGAATAGCCGGTAAATTAAACCATGAAAATAATGGCCTCTTATTTCCGGCTTGTGCCTGTTATTGGCATACCGCTTTTTTTGATTAGCTGTGCTTTGCTATGGTTTTTCTATCCGCAAATTAATGATCTGTTTAAAATTCATTGGTTATTTTTAGTTGGCGCAATTCTGTTTGCACTGTTACCGGCAGGGAAAACCAGGCTACAAAATTCTGCAGCAATTCCAATCAAACCGTTGGGTTGGTTTTTCAAAGTTATTCTATTGCAACTGTGTTTATATGCGGTTTTTTTGGGGATTTCTTATTTTAGCGACGACCATCATTTTGGGCGGGTAACACAAACCTTGTTATTTTCAGAAGGATTATATCCGTGGGGATTTATCCTGTTGATTGCGATCAGCGCTGGATATCGTCATGATCAATTGCACCGGGATGTTTATCCGCATACACTCACCGAGCCGCTTAAACTCTCAGCACCTTATCAAGTGACAATCGACTATTGTTCACGTCTCGCCAGTTTGTTGTTTATCGCCAGTACGTTTGCGTTAATCTGCATATTGTGGATCAGCAAGACTGCACCCAAATTGATTACCGGATTTAATTTTACCCCTATGCTTTGCGGCTTTTTAATACTAATCTTTACCAAAACAAAATTTTTCAAAAAACAATTTAAAAACACGGTGCAAGAAAAGATGCCGGTGGTGCTTGGAACTTACGTTTGGCTGATTTTTTTAGCCGTCATTTTATGGATTTTAAACGGCGTTTTTTCTGCATTCGTCGATTTCAATGTGACTCCGCCGGGCGTTATCCAAAAGTGGTTGCATCTTTCTCCGCATAAAATATTTTTACTGTTTGCCAACGGTTGGTGGTTGTTTGCTGCTCCTATCGTGGGTTTTTTGATCGCGGATTTTTCCAGAGGATTGCAAATCCGACAAATGTGCGGCGCCGTTTTAATATTACCGGTTTTAGGTTTGTTATGTGCGCATTTTTTTAAACCACCGGAAAAAATTCCATTTTTTTACATCATCGCCATCACTTCGATTGGCTTATTGGGATTATTAATTTTTATTTTACAGAAAAAAAATTACGGCCTTTTTATTTTAAACGTTTTACCCGCACCTGGAACTTATAAATATCGCTCGCCAATTCAAACATTAATTAAAACATTCAGCATGACAGCCGGATTTATTTTTTTACTATTACCCAGCCAATTTTTGCTGGTCAATATATTTATGCTGGGTTTGAGTTTGTTGTTATTGGCCATATTTTTTTTAGTATTTATACCTTTTTGGAAGGATTTGTTTTCATCCTTTCAGAAATGATTATCGTCAAACTTCATGGGCTCGTGGGGCTTGCGAGTTAGATTTAGCACTTTGCTTAAATATCTATACCCTGACCAGCTCTGCCATGAGACTCAGCTCTTTTATCAGCTCTTTTATCGGCCATGCCACCTCTAAAGCTACCGGTAAGCCCATCACCCGTTGTAGCAGTAGCTTTGGCAACACCTTGTGAAATAGACTGTTTGGCCTGCTCTGCCAATTGCGTTGCATTGGCGCCATGGTGTTGCGGGCCACCAATCCACAACATAATGTAATCCGGAAATTGCTGAATCACACCAAAGCTCATCGTAACAATAGTGTAAACAAAGACTGTAAAAATCGACAACATTAATGGGAAAATGACAATCCACGTCATTATAATGCCCATAAGTCCTCCATTACTACCCATATTATTTGTCATATTTATAGCCATAGTCCCTATAGAACCCAGCACATTGCCACTGGCGGCGCCTGCATTGGGCGCTGAAGCAAAAAGATCAGAAACAATGCCGGAAAAGGTGTATACGGCTATTCCCATCGCAACTTGGCACAAAATCATCGCGGTAAATAAACCAATCACCATTAAAGCTGGACGCAAAAATACACCCAATAACAGCATCACGGCTTGTTTAGCTGCACCTAGAAAATCATGTCCGTCTGGATGCGTTACGCCAAAAGCAACTAAAGGCGCCGCCACCATAGCTTCCGCGACGGCAATAATCCAGCCAATGACCCCAAAAGTGAATATCATAAAAGGATAAAGGGGTACATAAAAACCTAAACTAATGCCAATGACCATAAAGCCAACGGCACAAGCAATTAAAAGGGGATGCATCCAATCCAATAATCCCTTGCCTGCGTAACCCAATGAATTCACGCTTGAACAAACTGAAGTGGTCGATAAAATAAGGAAAGAGAAAAGAGCCACCCCAATGAAAATAACTCCGCCTGTACCCAAACATTGCATACCAACATGGTGTAGCCAAAGGATAGGTTCGGCCCCTAAACCACCAATAGCGCTATTACCTGGGGCAAATAAAGCGAATAATTGGCCGATTGGGCCCAGCACAGTTTTAACAACTGCCCAAAGAATTTTCCCACCAGCCCCATCTTGGTCAACCTGAGGAGGCGCTATGGCGAAAGGCGCAGAAGCCACGCCAAATTGTTGGAATTGTTTGCTAACGGCAACTACATAACCTGTTGGCCCTTCTGTCAGTCCCAGCAGCGCGTTAGCCGTTTGTCCTGGCTTACCTTTTCTTTGTATTTCGCTTAGGTTTTGAATTCGACTGGGGACATAATCTTTAAAACTCGCACTTTTTGCAGCTTGGTAACTGTCTTCGATACGCATAATATCCCAATAGTAACGGCCAGCCACCATCCAGCCTTCTTTCTTAGCTTGGTTAATAAAGTTTAAAGCCTTAGGAGTGCCTACTATGTTTTGGCGTACCCAAGGTTGGACTAAGTTCATCCAGTTGATGCTGGAGGTAAACATAGCATCGGTCATATAAGAAGCGATATCCGCTTCATTGGTATCGCCGCAGACATTCGGAGAATCATTGCCGCTGATTTGGCAAACATATCTTTTAACGACAGGTAAAGTTGTGGTAATCAACTCGCGCAACGCCAAGCGGCTGACGTTACATTGCGTGGTATCAGGTCCCGGATTATCCGGATCATTGGCACTCGGGGGGACGCAACTGGTTGGCGTGGTTGAATGATCTTTGTTACTGCTGGCGGTTTGGTCCCAACCAATAAAGCCACAGGCGACATTGCCAGCGTCGGAATTAGCCGGAAATTCATATTGAAATTTTTCTAGATTTTCGTTAAAAGCAATGGGATCATTAGAAGAAGCGGAATTAACGAAGCTATTAGAATCATTATTATCGCCGTCGTTATTTTCTTTATCGCGATCAATCGAAGATTGGACCATACAAGCTTCCATCGCCATGACTTTTTGCACTAATCCTAGATTACTAAAATTGTTATCCGTATTAGTGCCTTCGTCATCTACTCCCAAAATCGCTTTAGAATCATCGTCGGTCATAATACTTTTTCCATTGTCGGTATTTTTCACCGGCGGGGTAGACCAAAGCGCGCCGCCGTTACCCAAGTAATCCAATCCATACTCCCAAATCTGATCGGCTAATTTCACCCCCTGCACAGCCACCTGCATGACAATGCCTTGCAACATGGTGTAACCGGTGGACGGATTAGGAATTAAGAAACCAAAACCAAGCGCAATACGTAACATGATTAAAGGAATTTTATTATCTTGCTGCATGAAACTGCCATGCGCAGCACTTTTGAACACCATGCCGATACAAGAAAAGCCCAACCAACAACCGGCAACGACTAACAAACCTTGGTTAAATTGATAAATTAATTTGCCGAACATCTGGCCAGAGGTCCCGGCTAATACACCCGTGACACTACCGAAGAAAGAGGAAAGCGCAGCAATAGAAAGATCCGTTTTGTTGGCAACCGAATCACTATAAATCGTCGGATCTGATGAAGACGCTAAAGCTGCCCCCGCCACCAGCAGCAATAATAACGCGGCTAACCATTTTTTCATTGTTTTTTCCTGGAGACAGTTTTCAGGCCAAAAGTATCGTCGGCCCATTCCGCAAATGTACAACCGAGCTTACGCCGGCGCATTTGAAATCGATTAAAATGTTCCCGAAACGCCCGGGAAAGGCAAAGGAAGGAAAGCATCAAGCACACAAACCCGGAAAGATAAAAACCGGCATAGAGCACATAAATGGTGTAACCCATCACCGGTAATGCAAACAACAAATAAAGAAGAGCAGCCTGCCCGCTGGCTTTAATTTTTTTCTGCAGGGCCGCTTCAGAAATATTGAGGCGCTTAATACATTCCTCAAATTTTTCTTTCTTAGGCGCAGCCGCTTCCGTCTTTTCCCCTGGACTCACGGCGCTGACAAACAGATTCTTGATCGTCTTCCCATTATGTACAATGGTGTCATACCCTAACCACGCCTTAAAATTCCAGCCTCTGACGAAACTACTTTTAACAACACTTTTAAAACCCATAACTAACCTTTATTATTTGGATTGAGCCTTTATATTAACAACCAAACCTTAAGGGATCATTAAGAAAAGCAAGATAGAAAGTAATCAACCCATTTGCAGAGTGAATATTTCCCGCCGCTCGCCAGCTCACTAGCTAACGGGTGGCAGCGGAGATTTTTTTGGCGCGCAGCGAAGCGAGCACGAAAAAATCGCAGCTGACAGGACCCGTGGAGAAGCTAACCAGCGAGTTGGCGGCGGCGGAAAATATTCACGGTGCATGTGGGATAAGATGAGTAAACGACCCGCAGTTTCCTTAATGCTCTCTTAAGGTTTACCCATTAAACTAACCATTCAAAAGGAGGATTTTATGCCCGAGTTGAGTCATTCAGCCGTACATCAGTTTTGGAAAAATTACCAAGACCCGACCATTTACCGGGTCATCAGCTTTATGGAGGGCGTTGAGGGTTGGACCCAGGATGAAACCCCAGAATTGGAAAGCGTGATAAAGGAATTAGGCAAGACGCTCGATAAGATCGAAAACATTGAGCTGCAACAAGAAGAAAACATTGTTGAGCTGGTCACACATATTAAAACCGGACGTGGATTACGTCTTTTAATGTGTCTAGACAATGCTCACCCTGGCGCGGCAGCCAAAGTATTAATGTATGCCGAAGAGCATACCCAGTCTGATCAGGACAATAGCGGCGTGTTTTTGCGGCGCAATATTGTATTTGAAAGATTGCGTTTATTAAGCCGGGTGTTTGCCCCGGATCGATTGAAATTGGTATTAAAAGCTTTAGAGGATCGTGATTATGCTTAAAAAATGGCAGTTGTTAACCGTGTGTATCGGCCTTCTTGGCGTAAGCTGGCAAGCTTTAGCGGCTGATAATGCACAATTTCTGCCTACCGATGATAAAAATGGATGCGCCGCCTTTATTCAAAATGGTGATATGGACCTGCCACCGCCAGTACTCAGCAGCGATATTGCCAGGTTGCAGTTGTGCATGGCTTCTTGCAATGACTTGTATCAATCATTAGGCAAAAAAGCAGGTTTATCAGAAATGTTGCGTGGCGTGAGTTACTGTCGCAAATCTTTAAACAATTTATATTACGCCAGCGTTTCGCAAACCATTTATGATCAATTAGATGCGCAAACCCAGCAAGACAATGCCGTGAAAAAAGCGCAGTTGGCCAACAAAATTAAACAATGGGCGCAACAAAGACCGGCTACCCCAGCAAATAACGCTAAGAATAACACAGCAACTAACCCTGATCCGGCAGATGCTGATCATTCAGACGGCAATAGTTCCGCCAATAATAATTTATCCAAAGGCCCATCGGAAGACATTAATTGGTTTTAGGGGCTTTTTTATATCCTACGCATCGGGAAACCCGATGCTCGGAATGAAGGGGGAGAATCACGGTTCTCCCCCTTGCGAACCTCCATCGTGTAGTGAAGGGTTTTATAAAGAGATTATTTAGAGAAAATTTATGAAAAACAGAAATAAAATATTCGCACTGGCAGCTTTCAGTTTACTGGCGGGGACCACCCTGGTTTATGCAGCAGATTCTTCTGCGCCTGCATCAGAAACAGAATCTTTCAACACCAGTTACGCCATTCAAGAATTGGGCAACAGAATTGATGCATTGGCAAAAGCCAATGTGCGCTTGATGAATCAGACCGCTCATGAATTAGATAAAGGCTTTTTATCCGCCCTGGAGATGTTGAGCAAACAAGATGATATCCAAAATAAGAATCGCGATTTGATTCACCAAGAATCCAATAACTTGGTTAAACAATCCTTGTCGCCTTTTGCTTACAAAACTTTAACCTATACCAACAAAAATCAACCGGAAGTGAAAAAGCTGACCGCTGAAAATGAAAAAAACAATAAATCCAATAATCAGTTGCGCAATGTTGAAGCCAGCGACTCCATTATTTCTTTGGTGCAAGGTATTGAAGCCAGCACGTTTTGGACGCGCAAAAATTTAAACGCACCGGAACGTAACGACGCCGCGTTTAATTTTGCCAACTTGATTGAACCGGAAGCTTATACCGAGGACCAGGAAAAAAACAGCAAAAACTTTATTGCAATCGCCACCAAACAATATAAATTTTACCCCGACGGCATTAACCTCGATCAATTGCGCGATGCACTGAACAATTACAAAAGCCGCTCACCGCAAGTGTTGGGACAAAAAATTATGGAATTTCGAAATAATCAGACTTACAGCAATTATCAAATGACCACTCGTTCCCTCATCGCCAATAAATCGTTGGCTACCGATATTTTAATGGGCATCGCCGCAGAAAGACGGCCGATTCGCACCATGACTCCCGATCCCCAATTGGATGCGATCAGCCGGGCGATTGGTGTTGAACCACGCACCACAGAAATTCCTGACCCGGACAATGAAGGTCAGAAAATCACGGTCTATACTTACGCCAGCCAACAACAAATTGCCAAATATCAAGTCAATCATGATAAGCAATGGTATCAAGAAGTGGCGACTGATTCGTTGGAAAATTTACAAAGGAAATCTTTATTATTACAGGATCAAATCTCTAAACAGCTGCTGCGTAATCATTTAGATAATGAAAAAATTATGGCGGCCCTAGCCTTATCCTTAATGCAAAATAATGAAGCCGCTGAACCGATGATGAAACTGCAGGTGAATGATGTGAACGCTGTGATTAAAAGTTTTTATGATGGCAGCGTTAATACTGACTCATCTACTACGAGTACTGCGAGTGCTACGAGTAAAGCGACAAACAACAGTTCCAATTTCAATCAGGAAGACGCCGATAACGCGTATGACAAATATAAATCGGATATTCCAGATAAATACAAAAACTAATCAGGCCCTGATTTCTCAAGGCCTGATGAAAGTCTTCTTCTAACTACTAACCAAAGAGCAAGGATGCTGGATCCCCTGTGGAAGAAGATGAAGATGAAGCTGGAGATGAGGATGAGGATGAGGATGAGGATGAAGATGAAGATGAAGATGAAGATGAGTTCAGGAATGACGAAGAATTACCAGACACTTGTGTACTCGTTGAAGAACTAGAACTCCCTTCCCCATATTTGTTATCTGCTCCCTGATTTACCGGGTCAAGTGGAACACCTGCTCCTTTAGCTTCAGTTTTGGAGTAACCCTTAGTACATAGCATTCCAACGATCGCATCTTGACCCCTATTATAACCGCTGCCACCTAACGACGAGTGGAAGAACTTGCAACATAGAGTCACTTTTTTATTAGCAGCCACATCTCTAGCTGCGATTCTCAAATCCCTTTTAAATGTGGCCTTGCTTTCAGAGGTCATATCATCCCAATTATCTAGGATGGAATCACCCTTTGTCAATAAAGGAAGCTGAATGGAATCATTACGTACAGAACCTTGACCATCAGGAACCTTTATTTTTTTCATAATGTTTTCTACAGCCTTATGATTATTGGCACTGACGAAGATCGAAAATATTTCTGCAGCTACTTCATTTGCACCATCCTTATTAATACATTTCCTATACGTCGTTCGCCAAGCCCAAAGCGCAACGATAAAGGCGCCACTTCCAATACCAATGGTTAGCCCTATCGAGAGATGGTGGTCAGTATCAAAATTAACTTCTTTACTTTCTATATCATAACCCGTATCGGTCACTTTAAGTTGGCAGGATGGATAATCCCTTGCTCCCCAAATTTTATCTGTTTGAAACGAAATGTCCCCAGACTCAATTTGAGCCAGCGTGAAACTTGTGGTGGATTGGCCGTATTTATCTAAAAATCTACTGTTGGTCGTAGATTGAATAGAAAATTCCAAGTGGTTGGAATCCGTCCCGTTGTTTTTACTGGTGGCGTTAAGATAGCGCACGCTTAATGCAGTTTCAGTTTCTGCACCAAAAAAGTTTAGTTTGACAACCCCATGTATGGGTATTTCAGGTCTAAAGATAAATAAACTTGGATTTACCGCAACAACCGGTAAGGTATATGTTGGAATATAACCGTCTGGATCTCTAGCAATCGCTTGAAACTCAGGCACTTCACCATCATCAGCATCCACATACCCAATCTCATTGTTGTTGATTTGACTCTGGGTAAAATAGTGACCGTTTCCGTTTGATTGCTGGTATTAGTAACCAAAATAAAATTCCCACCAGTACCATTGACAATATTCCAAACGACATTGGGGTAATCCGGATGGGTGCAATTGAAATTTGAGCTGTTTAAAATAATATACGACCCTTGCCACAACTCTCCCAAACTGTACGTGGTAGGCATGGGTGCTTCATGCCAAATCACCTTTACTGGCGTGAATGGCACATAACCTATGCCGGTCGTGTTGATACTTAAGGACACGCTCGGAAACCCATTCGGTGAGAAACTGACTGCTCCATCACTAATGTTTTTCTGAGTGAAGTTTGATACCGAAGTACCATTCATCCAAAACGTCCCATTCGTGACTCTCACTGTGTAAGTTAATACGGATGGATCATGATTTTTATCCGTAGTATTAAAATTCACAAGGGTATTTTGATTTTTGATCACATCAAACTGGGGTTCCAAAACACGGGCGGGACATCACCGCTAACGAGCGTGACATAGCCAATACCTGAATTATACCCTTGAGAAGAAGTCACTAATAAATCTGGGACACCGTCGCCGGTAACATCGGGCATTCCACTGAGATCAGGCTTGTATAGTCGCCCGTGACGCCTGAAAGCGTAAAACCATTTGTCCCATTCAATTTATTAACATTGGTGATGTTACTTATTGCCCTTCTATCCTTTCCTCCTAAAACGACATAGGCTGTGCTCGCATCCGGCGCACCGATAAAAAGGTCAGCATAGCCATCCTTATTAAAATCTCCAGTGCTGAGCCTGGTTCCAAACGATTGTCCACTCAAACCTTGAATGTAAAACCCTTGACTTGAGGTAGAGTTCAACTGATTGAGTTGGATTGTTCCTGCTGAAGTAGGCCCCCATACGACATACACTAAATTTTGCGGAGGATAGCTAGAGATAACGTCATCATTCCCATCACCATCTATATCACCGACTGCAACCGCCCCAAATATGCCAGAACCCGGTGCAATTAACGTTGTCCCCCTAGCTGGCAGCTTATTCAAATCAATGGAAGACGGAAGGTTTGGCCCATAAACCACATAGGTCTGTTGAGCTGTGAGCATACCGATCACCACAAAGGGGCCTGCCGAACTGGTTCCAAATGCAAGGGTCCATCCTGTTTGTGCATTTGCAATAAACCCGTTAAATCGAGTAATTCCAGTCGTATTCGACAAAAACAAGTTCTGCGGAGGCGTCAATCTGGAACCGCCTAGTATATAATAGACAACACCCGCACTGGCTGCTCCATTGGCAGTTCTTCTATGGGCGGAGAAAAGAAGATCATCTTCACCATCTTCGTTTAAATCCCCGCTAATTACGGTATTCCCCACTTCATCTGCAGAACTTTCGCCCATAATCCGTGTAGAATTTATGGCAGTAATACTGGTTCGACTCGTTAAATTTTGCAATTTGGAACTGCCTTGAACAATATAAACCCCACCCGTATTAGGGATACCAGCCGTATTTAACATTCCGTTGGCGCCCACTGCAATGGCTGAGGAACCGATGCCTGTGAATGATCCCATCGCCACACTGATTCCAAAATTGTTACTTTTACTCTCACCTTGAATGGACAATCCAACCGTCCGATTCACCGTAGATAAAGAATAAGGATTGCTCAAAGCGCTTGTCCTAAGGAAATAAGTTATACCCGCACCCGAATTAACACCTGGAGCACCTATCGCTATAGTTGAATTGCCATCACCAAAAGCATCCGTTTCATTTCCATTTGCACCGGTGAGACCCTGTCCGGTATTCGAGCCCGAAGCTTGTCCCACTATTTTAGTATAGGTTGACAGCCTGACGGTAGAAGGAAATTGTCCGTATACAGGAGGCAAATCTTTTGATTCTATTTGCGTGGTTTCCGCCTGTATCCCATCAATTTCTTCATTAATGGCTTGAACGTTTGCCGTAGTCTTTTCTTCTAATTCAGAATAGCGTGTCACTTCACTTTGCGTTGTGCCCAAGTAGTAATTGACCATAGAGCCAAGGCCCCAACTTTTGCTTTCTTGCGCTGCTTGCCTTTCATAATGCGCTTTTTGGTTTCGATAATATTTTATTCTGTCCCGCAAAGCGCTTCTTTCTTTTTCTAATATTGCAAGGTACTTATTTTTAAGTGCTTCGTTAGCTTGGTCTTTTAAATAAGCGTCTCTGGCTTGACGTACGGTTTCTTCTTGAAAATGTTCTTCTAAAGCGATTTTACGAAGTTGAGAACCCATATCCGTGCCTTCTGCCATCATCCCGGATTGAACAGAAAAACCGGAAGATACCGAAGGATTTAATAAAGATTTCGTTGAAGGTAAGGTTAATGAAGAGTCGTTGCGCATAATGTCTCCTTTTTAAATGTACAACACAAAAAAAATGTCCGTAGTGGCATTTAGAATAATTTGAGAAAAACCAAATTACAACCCTTTTTGAATCTTTTTTTATAATTTTTTCAAAACCTTAAAGTATTATTAATAAAACCTTAAAAATATTTTTTGAAAATAAAATACTCC
>CAVPCA010000023.1:0-7757 GCA_963702315.1 uncultured Pseudomonadota bacterium | reverse complement strand
TACTACGAAGTGCTTAAACAGCTTTTACTGATTTAGGCAAAGCCATTTCCATAATTTCCATTTCCATCGCCTTCTTCGTCTTCTTCGTATTCTGGATAAACAAGTGCTCTATTCTCTTCTTCATCATTATTTAACCGAAGGACACGAGCAACATTATTACATGGCAGATTTCCTAACAAACCAAGAGTCAAAAGAGAAGCACAGGATACCCCGACAGTGGAAGCAAAAGCTATGGCATCGTTACCGTGTGGTTTGCTAATAGCTGTAGTAATATGGCCAACGATCCCCCCAACAAGACTACTCGTACCTAAAATACCTTGCCAGGTCTTATTTAACTGACACCGCTTTCTTTTAAAACAACCGTATAAAGCGCCCATTATTCCAACGCCCACCATGATTCCTTCAACAATATTAGAGTTTTTTAGCCAGATCATCTTCACTTTCTTTTGAACAATCACCGTAATGCGCTGGGCTGACCTTACAACAGCCTTGTTCCTTCTCACATTCGTCGACACATTCTTCATTCGGAAGAACATATCCATTGTCCGGGCACCAAACATTGGAACACCAATCAATTTGCGCGGGATCAGTACAATTAGATACATTACGAATGGGCCCCAAACCAACCGGTGGAAATTCAAATTTTACAGTTTGGTTAGATAATCCGCCTACAAATTCCACACTCCCTTGAACGAGTGCTGCCCCACCTACCACCAAAGCAACTGCTTTTTTCGTCATAATCATTTCTCCTCTATCTCTATCTGTTTCAACAAAAATTTCAATCAATATCTTGCCACATCTACCTCTAAAAAGAAAAAAATGTTATAATTGGACGATTGGTGAGCCCGGCATACGGAGAACGTCCAACTTTGGCCTGATATTCAACGAAAAAGCGCCCGAGCAAGCGGAGAGTACATTAAGTACGTGAGCATTGCGAGGGCGATTTTTCGTTGAAGAGCAGGCCAAAAGTGGACGTTCCCATCTACAAGGTAATTAACTAAATTAGGAGAGGTGCCCGAGTGGCTGAAGGGGCTCGCCTGGAAAGCGGGTGTGCGTCCAAAAGACGTACCGAGGGTTCGAATCCCTCTCTCTCCGCCAAGTATGGCTGCAGTGGTTCCCTCGCAACGATACCCTTGTGAACCCCGCTAGACCCGGAAGGGAGCAACGGTAACAGGTGGATACGGGTGCAAAGGTGTGGCTGCTGCAGTCATTTATCATAAACAGCTTATGCATGTGGAATTAATCGGTGAAGCATCATCTCGTATTAGCGCGAAAATATCGTCCCCGGCAATTTGCTGATGTGGTCTGGCAAACCCATGTGGTGCGCGCGCTGACCAACGCCCTCAAGCAAAACTACCTGCATCATGCCTACTTGTTTACCGGCACTCGCGGCGTTGGCAAAACCACCATCGCCAGGTTATTAGCCAAATGTTTAAACTGTGAAACCGGAGTTACCGCAGAACCTTGCACCACTTGTCAGTCCTGCCGGGAAATAGAAGAAGGCCGTTTTGTCGACTTGATTGAAGTAGACGCCGCCTCCCGCACCAAAGTCGAAGATACCCGGGAATTGCTCGACAATATCCAATACTCCCCCACCAAAGGCCGCTTTAAAATTTACCTGATCGACGAAGTGCATATGCTGTCACGTCACAGCTTTAACGCTTTGTTAAAAACTTTGGAAGAACCGCCATCACATATTAAATTTCTGTTGGCAACAACAGATCCACAACGGCTGCCGGCGACCGTGTTATCCCGTTGTTTGCAATTTCACTTGCTGGCTATGCCTGTTGAACAGATCCAAACGCATTTACAACATATCCTAACCCAGGAAAACGTACCCTACGAAACCAGTGCAACGCAATTATTGGCAGAAGCAGCCAAAGGCAGCATGCGGGACGCCTTAAGTTTATTAGATCAGGGTATCGCTTATGGAGATGGCAAAATCTTAACCAGTGATATCAAGACTATGCTGGGAACCATTGATAAACAAGTACTCTATGAATTGCTGGACGCCCTTACCCAGCCTGACGCCAATGCCGTGTTGGCGGGCGTTAACAAACTCGCTGCCCAAGGCGCAGATTTTAGCCAAGCGTTAGCCGACCTTTTATCTTTGTTACACCAAATCGCCATTTTACAAACCGTTCCCAACGGCCCTGCGGCGCCTGAACAATCTTTCGCCGCTTTAGCCAAAAAAATCAGCCAGGAGGATATCCAACTTTATTATCAAATTGGTTTGTTGGGGCAACGCGACCTGCCTTGGTCCCCCTCCCCACAAGCGGGCTTTGAAATGACTTTATTAAAAATGTATGCATTCACTCCCCAGGAACCTATCCTGGTTCCTTTAACCCAAGTCACCGAAAAAACGGAGATTTCTTGGGGGAATTTAATTACCCAGCTACAATTGGACGGCGGCACTAAGGCATTGGCAGAACATTGTGCTTTAAAATCACTGGACGACAAGCATTTACATTTGCTGTTACCTGTGTCAAAACAGGCATTGATGAATCAAAAGCACATCGAACGGATACGCGAAGCGCTCTGTAGATATCAGCAAAAGCCTATGACGGTAGAAATCAGCTTGGAATCGTCCACGAGTGAATCACCTGCTGATAAAGCCCGGCTGGAAAAAGAACGCCAACAACAATTGGCCGAACAAGCGATTTTAAATGACCCCATCGTAAAAAAAATGATGCAAGCGTTTAATGCAACACTGGTCAAGACCAGCGTTGAAAAGGTACAATAATGTTAACTACATAAGAGGAAACAACTATGGCAATTCCAAACTCAAACGTTCCGATGACTCGCGAAGGGCTGCCGCAAATGGATGAAAATTCATTGCTGGCGGAAATTAAAAACAGCATCTTGGCTATGCAAAATAAAATGAAAGAAGCCTACGACCATTTGGGCGGCTTAAAGATCAGTGGTAAATCAAAGTGTGGTAAAATTGAAATCATTATGACCGCCACTTATGAATTTGAAGACATTAAAATCAGCCCGCATGCTTTTGCTGACGAAACTACTGGAAAGTTCAGCCCAAAACAATTTGAAGTCCGTCTGCGTGAAGCGTGGAAAAATTTGAGTGATAGCATTCGAACAACCACGCAAAACAAGACCATGGAATTATTACAGAACATGGATATCCCACCCGATATTCGTAAGCTGTCTGAAGAAGGTGATGTATAGCCCACTGACTAAAAAGGCTGATTGATTGCCTTCATACACTGCCGGGCGTTGGCCCTAAAACTGCGCAACGCCTGGCTTTTCAATTGTTAGCGGAAAATGGCCGCGCAAAAGGTTTCCACTTGGCGCAAGCTTTGCAACAAGCACTTGGCCAAGTGAAAACTTGCCAACGTTGCCGTTTATTCACTGAAGAAGAAATCTGCAACATTTGCCGCAATCCAAAGCGCGAACAAAGTATCTTGTGCGTTGTGGAAAATCCTGCGGACCTTTTTGCAATTGAACAAACCGCCAGTTTTCGGGGCCTTTATTTCCTTTTGCAAGGACATTTATCCCCTCTGGATGGACGTGGGCCGCAAGAAATCGGCATTCCTATTTTGTTAGAGCGTTTAAACCGCGAGCCTATTACTGAATTGATATTGGCTACCAATCCGACGGTTGAGGGTAAAGCCACTGCGCATTATATTGCGAGTCATATTAATAATAGAGAAATCACCTGCTCACGCATTGCCTATGGTGTGCCGTTTGGCGGGGAATTAGAGTATTTAGACGGTGGCACTTTAAGTCACGCGTTTCGTTCACGTACTGCATTAACAACTGATCATTGAGGTAAAAAACACATGTTAGGTGGAAAATTAAATTTAGGGGCTTTAATGAAGAGCGCGGGTAAACTCCGCGAACTGATGGAAAAAAATAAAGAAGAAATGGCGAAGTTAGAAATCACCGGCGAATCCGGCGCAGGTTTAGTGACGGTTATCCTAAACGGTTTATACCATATTAAACATATTCATCTCAGCGATGACCTCTTAAAATTGCCCAAAGAAGTGATTGAGGAACTGATTGCCGCAGCCGTTAACGGCGCCACGCAAAAAGTTACCGAAGTTGTACAAAATAAACTGGGTAATTTAGGTGATTTATTCGGCGACTTCAATCAAGCAGATGATTGACACGGCCAAGCTTTGATAACGGCGTTGACCAATGTGGCCAAAGGAATGGCAAAGAATACGCCCCAAAAACCCCATAACCCGCCAAAGAAAATCACCGCAATGATAATCACCAAAGGATGAAGGTCCATCGTGCGTGAAAATAACAGGGGAAATAAGAGATTGCCATCTAAAAATAAAATAATCGTAAACGCGATAATGACCGCCCAAAAATGAATCGAAAGCCCCCACTGCATTAAAGACACTATCACCACCGGTATCGTCACCAAAACAGAACCAATATAAGGAATGATCACCGAAATTCCAATGGCGACGCCAAACAAAAATGCGTAAGGCATTTTTAAAAACAGGAAAGAAAGCCACGCAACCAAACTCACTAAAAACACTTCAATGACCCGTCCTTTAACGTAAGCGCCCATTTTATCGTACACTTCCAACGAAACTGTTTTAATTAAAGTATGTCGCTTAGGCATAAATTTTTTAAGCCAGTTTAAAATAGGCGTTTTGTCTTTCAGAAAAAAGAATACCAAAAAGGGCACGATTGTAACGTAAATAATGACTTCAGCTAAATTGGGCAACGCCAACCAAAAAAAATGTAAAACGGTTTGTCCAAATTTCGGCGTTTGCTGATTTAAAAATTCCGTGATTCGATCCAATTCATGATAGGCTAAAAAACCCGGGTGTTTTGCAATATAAGCGTTTAACCACAACTGACCTTTAGTAAACCCATTGGGTAATTGGTTAATTAACGTACTTAATTGACGCCATAATAATGGAAAAATATACAACATGGCATAAATAAATAGCCCTAAGAAAATAAGATAGACTACCCAAACAGCCATTTGGCGCGGAAATTTCCAACGAATAAGTTGATTTACGGCAGAATTTAACAGAAAGGCGATAAAAACGCTGACGATAATCGGCATTAATAAGTTGCCTAGGAATTGAATTAAGAGAAAACCAATCACCAGCATCATGAACAAAGTGATGGTTTCTGGATCTGAAAAAGTACGGCTAAACCAATTGCGGATTTCTCTTAAAATCGGATTTTTTGTGTTCATTTAAATAAGACTATCCATAATCTCAATCATTTCCAAAGCAGCGTTTACGGCCTCCGCACCTTTATTTCCCTCATCTCCACCAGCCCTTGCCAAAGCTTGTGCTTCATTTTCAGTGGTGAGCACGCCGAAAATAACGGGAATGTCACATTTAAGCGCTACCTGTTGACAACCATAACTGACTTGTTGACAAACATAATCATAATGGTCTGTCTCGCCGCGTATAACCGCCCCTAAACAAATTACGGCCTTAAATTTTCCACTTTTAGCAAATTGTTGAGCAATCAATGGAATTTCTACGGCGCCGGGCACACTTTGAATATGCCAGGAAAGATCCGGGATATTGACTTGTTTTAAACGATCCACTGCTCCTTTTAAGAGAAGATCAGTCACCTTCGCATTAAATTCAGCCACAACGATAGCGATTTTCATACATTATCCTTAATATTTAAATTATCTAAAGCACTTGTGACAGCAAATGACCCATTTTTGTTTGTTTGGTAAAAAGATATTTTTGATTGGTCTTTAACACTTTTACTTCCAAAGGCATTCTTTCTACCACAGAAACGCCGTATTTTTCTAAATTTTCCACCTTTTCAGGGTTATTGGTCAGCAAGCGCACCTCTCGAATTTCTAAAGCCTTGAGCATCTGCGCAGCCCAGCCATAATCTCTTTCGTCCGCAGCAAAACCCAATTTTTGATTGGCTTCCACGGTATCCAGGCCTTCATCTTGTAAATTATACGCTTTAATTTTATTAATCAATCCGATGCCCCTGCCTTCTTGGCGCAGATACAATAAAATCCCGCCTTGTTTGGAAATAATCTCTAAACTGGCTACCAACTGCTGACGGCAATCACAACGTACCGAACCCATGACATCACCTGTCAAACATTCTGAATGTAAACGGGCTATCCAGGGTTTTTTAATATCTTGCGGTTTTTTAATTATCGCGATGGATTCTTCTTTCATCCACAGCGAATGAAAAGTTTGAATCCGCAATTCGCCCCATTCAGCAGTGGGTAAGGCCGCGTTGCTGCCTAATTGCAACAAGGTTTCTTGCTGCATGCGGTATTGGACTAAATCTTCAATGCTCACAAGAGTCAGCCCATGTTCTTTTGCAAGTGCTTGCAATTTGGGCAAGCGCGCCATTTTTCCATTGTCATCCATCACCTCGCATAATACAGCCGCGGGCCGAAGACCTGCCAATTTCATTAAATCTGTTGCACCCTCGGTATGCCCCGTTCTGGCAAGCACCCCGCCTGGTACAGCTTTTAATGGGAAAACATGGCCTGGAAAAATAATATCTTTAGGCTGGCTGTTTGGATTGGCGGCAACTTTAATAGTAGCCGCACGATCAAAAGTGGAAATGCCCGTCGAAACACCTTGCGCTGCTTCAAAAGCGACACCAAAAGCTGTTTTATAAGGTGAACGATTTTGTGAGGTCATCATCGGTATGCCTAATCTATCGAAATCCTCTTCTAGCATCGGCATGCAAACCAGTCCTCTGCCATAACGGCACATAAAATTAATCTCTTCCGGCGTTACCCATTCAGCGGCAAGGATAAAATCTCCTTCATTTTCCCTTTTTTCATTATCCACCAGAATAATGATTTTTCCTTGACGAAGGTCATGCAAAGCTTTTTGTATCGTTTCAAATGACATTTTTAGCCTCAACGTGTTTTTCTGCATTTTAAATTAGGAAAGAGAGACCGGTATTAGAAAGGAACTAAAAACAAATTAGCCGCATTGAGTCGAATACCGCCTTCTTCCATCCGGACTTTACCGTCGGCTCTGGCTTTTACCCAGATCTGCTGACCTTCTTTAATAATAAAAGAAGCGCTTGCGGGCTTAAACTCAAAAAATTTTCACCGCCGGTAGGGAATTTCACCCTGCCCTGAAGGCAAACAGTAATAATTATAACATACTTGCGCTTTGTGATCCCAAGACCCCATCGAAACTTCAGGGCCGCCTCATGAAAACCAGGTAACGTCCACTTTTGGCTCAGGTTTGACGAAAAATCGTGCTCAAAATGCTCACATACCTGTGTATGCTCTTCCAATTAGCCTTAAGTATTACTTGACATATTGCGGTACATCTGAGCAGCTACAGTGAACTGCTGGTAACCGATCCAAAGGGTTTTAATTCCCGGAGGCTTCCCCTGCTTTGTGAGCTTATAGCCGCCCAAACGAGCAATTCTTAAAATCACTTCGGATAATACCGGGCATTCATTAGGGTACTTTTTCCTTAAAATAAACATATATCGCTTTCCATTCAAATTCTTCAAAAAGCTGATCTGCTTTGATAGAGGCCTCACTGCGCCCCACATAAATCAACCAAATATAATCGACAGGCTGAAATACAGGCCATCGCCAACAAATTTTCTATCGTTTCACGCGACTGATGTAAATAAATCTCATCTACCTGATAGCCCGTTTTCAGCACTTTATGAAAATCTTCGATATGCCATCTTGAGCGGTATATTTTCACAATTTCCTGGATTTGTTCTTCAGTATCACACGCTAAATTCGTTAATAAAACCCATTCATGTTCCTCGTTATAGGCCTGAATGACACCGAT
>CAVPCA010000022.1:0-82448 GCA_963702315.1 uncultured Pseudomonadota bacterium | reverse complement strand
TTTCCCTGGCAGTTGTTTAATCTTGCTATTTTTGTTTTTATTGGGATTTACTTTATTTTCTAATTTTTCCTGGTTTAAATTATTAGAAGGATTAGGAAACCTAATAGTCAACCTGGGGAAAAAAATTTACGAACAAATCGGAAAAATTTCTTTTCAGAGATTAGCCGCTGCAAAGCCGGTTGCTAAGAAAGAGCATGAAATAGTGAAACATGCAGCAGTGAAAATTGAGCGTCAAGTTCAACCCATCGCGCCCGCCGCTGCAGTTGTTCCAGCGAAAATAATGGTTCAGGAAGAGTTTTCCAAAGATATGCGTAGGGCGCCGCGTTATAGTAAATCGGATGTATTGCCGGATTTATCGTTATTAGATTCTTATGAAAACAAAAAAACCGAACGCCTGAGTGAACAAGATTTACAGGAGTTATCACGACAGGTGGAAATTCACCTCGCCGATTTTGGTGTCAGTGTGCAAGTGGTGGATGTGCATCCGGGCCCCGTGGTCACTCGATTTGAATTACAACTGGCGGCGGGAACCAAGGTCAGCAAAATCAGTAACTTGTCCAAAGACTTGGCCCGATCGCTTTCTGTGGTCAGTGTGCGAGTGGTGGAAGTTATTCCTGGAAAATCCGTTATTGGTTTAGAGCTCCTAATAAAGACCGCGAAGTGGTTGGCCTGCAAGAAGTATTGGCGTCGTAAAGCTTATGCAGCCTCACGTTCGCCATTGAGTTTGGCGTTGGGAAAAGACATTGCTGGACTTCCCGTTGTGGTTGATCTTGCCAAAATGCCGCATTTGCTAGTGGCTGGAACTACTGGAGCCGGTAAATCTGTGAGTTTAAACGCCATGCTGTTGAGTCTTTTATATAAAGCCACGCCACAACAATTACGTATGATCATGATCGATCCTAAAATGCTGGAATTATCTGTTTATGAGGGAATTCCGCACCTTTTAACACCTGTGGTTACTGATATGCGTGATGCGGCGAGTGCATTACGCTGGTGTGTGGTGGAAATGGAACGCCGTTACCGTTTAATGTCTGCGTTGGGGGTTAGAAATATTGCCGGCTATAACGCCAAAGTGCAGGAAGCTGCAGAAAAGGTCGCCTGATTATTAGATCCGCTGCCACGTGCTGACGACGAAGAACAAAAAGCCTTGCAGACCCTGCCGCAAATTGTGGTGTTGGCGGATGAATTTGCCGACATGATGGTGGTCGTTGGAAAAAAAGTGGAAACTTTAATTGCGCGGTTAGCGCAAAAAGCCCGTGCAGCTGGCGTGCATTTGATATTAGCCACGCAAAGGCCTTCCGTAGATGTGATCACCGGGTTGATTAAAGCTAATATCCCAACGCGCATTGCGTTTCAAGTTTCTTCCAAAATCGATTCCCGGACCATCCTTGATCAATCAGGACGCCTGAACAACTTTTGGGTAATGGGGATATGCTATATTTAGCACCAGGGACTGGCGTTCCGATGCGTGTACATGGGGCCTATGTCAGTGATGATGAAGTGCATCGTGTCGTTGCTGATTTGAAACAAAAAGGTAAGCCAGATTACGTTGAAGATATCCTTAAGGATAATTTTGGAATAGGGGGTGCTGGTGGGACCGAAGGATCGCTTACTGAGTTTAATCAGAACGCAGATCCTGAACAGGACCCACTTTATGACGAAGCAGTAGAAATGGTCATAAAAGCACGAAAAGTTTCAGTTTCTGAGTGTCCAAAGACGTTTTAAAATAGGTTATAACCGCGCAGCCCGCATCGTGGAAGCGATGGAAAATGCCGGTGTGGTTAGCAAAATGGAAACCAACGGCGCTCGCGAAGTTCTTGTGCCCGCTGGCGAATAATCTTATTTGAGGAGGAATCAAAATGAAAAAAATAGTCATTGGTTTGTTGTTAGTGGGTTTATCATCCAGCGCATGGGCTGTTAAGGCAGTCCCAACTCAACAAGCAGCTGAAACAACGGAATCCGGAAATGCGGCGGCCACATTATCCAGTCTTTTACAAAATTATCGAACCTATCAAGCTAATTTCAGTCAAACAACCTTTGGTGGAAAAGGCAAGGGCGGACATAGCCAAGGTCGGGTATATATTCAAAGGCCAGGCCGGTTTCGCTGGGAAACTTCTTCCCCATATGAACAAGTTTTGGTAGCGAGCGGTGGACAACTTTGGATTTATGATAAGGATTTGAAACAAGCCTCGCAACAACCGATGGGCAAAGGCGGTTTTAACCCAGGAGAATTGCTCACGGAACCCGTCAGTGACTTAAGTCAACGCTATATAGTTACACAGGATTCTAGTGGATGGTTTAAGTTAATGGCTCGGCAACCCAGCCGCGGGTTTAAACTGGCTTTCCTTAAATTCGAAGGTGGGCAATTGGTTGGATTAAAAATCCTTAACCAATTGAATCAAACGAATGTTTTTACTTTTAGCGGGGTGCGGGTCAATCAACCTTTATCACCCAGTTTATTTAGCTTTAAGCCACCTGCCGGTGTGCAAGTATTAAAAGGTAATCCTTCTCCAAAAGGTAATAATCCTTCGCGTAAATAATGTTGCCAGATGATGCTTTTGTACCACTCGCTACGCGTATGCGGCCACAGCATCTGGCGCAATTCGTGGGCCAGGCCCACTTATTAGCGCCAGGTAAACCGCTTTATCAATCCATTCTGCAAGGTCATCCGCATTCAATGATTTTTTGGGGGCCACCTGGGACAGGTAAAACTACCTTAGCAGAAATTATTGCTCATCATAGCCAGGCGCAATTCGAACAATTATCTGCAGTTTTAGCTGGGTAAAAGAGATCAGAGAGGTGGTTGTTAAAGCCAACAAGACTCAACAGCAAAACCGCCAAGCGACTATCTTATTTGTTGATGAAGTCCATCGTTTTAATAAAGCTCAACAAGATGCTTTTTTGCCACATGTGGAAAAAGGAACAATTATTTTGATTGGCGCAACTACTGAAAATCCGTCTTTTGCATTAAATAACGCACTGTTGTCCCGGCTACGTGTTTATGTATTAAAATCATTAACTCAAGAGGAATTATTATCTGTTTTAGAAAATGCGTTAACGGATAAAGAGCGGGGTTTGGGTGAACGGCATATTCAATTGGAGGAAGCGCTAAAGTTGCAGATTGTGCAATTTGCTGACGGAGACGCTAGACAAGTCTTGAACATTTTAGAAATCCTAGCCGATTTTGCTGTCGTTAAAGACAATAAAGAAATTATTTCTAAAGAAGTTGTTCAGGAAGTTTTGCGCAATGGACTTCGTCGTTTTGATAGGGGTGGGGAATATTTTTACGATCAGATTTCTGCTTTACATAAATCCGTGCGCGGTTCTGATCCCAATGCGGCTTTGTATTGGTTAGCGCGTATGCTGGATGGCGGGTGTGACCCCAATTATATTGGCAGGCGATTGGTGCGAATGGCCAGTGAAGACATTGGTAATGCTGACCCACGCGCACTGGATTTAACACTTTCGGCGTGGGAAACTTATGAACGTTTAGGTTCTCCGGAGGGAGAACTGGCTTTAGGGCAAGCTGTTATATACCTAGCTTGTGCTGCCAAAAGTAACGCGAGCTATCTTGCTTTTAATATGGCGCTGCAGGATGTGCGTGATTTAGGGAGTTTAGAAGTTCCACTTAAATTACGCAATGCACCAACACGCCTAATGAAACAACTCGATTATGGTAAAGAATATCGTTATGCTCATGACGAGGCTGAAGCTTACGCAGCTGGAGAAAAATACTTTCCGGATCAGATGGAAGAAAAAAATTATTATCAACCGGTCAATAGAGGATTAGAAATTAAGATTAAAGAAAAACTGGAACATTTAGAAAATTTAAAACAAACCGTCCGGAAGAAAAAATAAATGACAAAATTTCCTCTGAAGGAAAATTAACCAAGACCGCAGGTTGTTGAACGAGCCCGTTGACGCAGAGGACGGAGCTTTAAGCAGTGCCGGGTCATCTTTTTACAGGGATGTAAAAAGATGAAGCGCCCCACGGATGGGTTTAAGCGTCCCGGCACTGATTAAACCGTTGTCCGACCAGCGGCAACGGATCAGCGAGGCAACCAGCGGTCTCAGGGTCATTTGATAAAATAACCGGATTGTGATAAATAATAAGGATTTACACTAAAAGATAGTCAGGTAAAGAAATGTTAGACCCTAAAATTGTTCGTCAGGATCCGGCTGCTTTGGCTGCGCAATTGGCGAGGCGCGGTTATTATTTTGATATTAATCTTTTTACGCATTTAGAAACTGAGCGCAAAAAATATCAATTGCGAACGCAAGAATTGCAATCTGAACGCAATCAGCTTTCTAAAGCCATCGGTATTGCTAAAACAAAAAATGAAGACACTGGTGAATTGATGGAGAAAGTCGGTGATCTCGGCGATAAATTATCTGAATATGAACATAAATTGAATGAGGTCCAGCAGCAATTACAGGATTTTCTCTTACATGTGCCTAATCAATTGCATGAGTCTGTTCCGGAAGGCAAAGACGAGCAACACAACGTTGAGGTTAGAAAGTGGGGAAAATTGCCGGAATTTAATTTTCCAGTGAAAGACCATATTGAGTTGGGTGAAAAATTGGGAGGCATCGATTTTGAAGCAGCCGCCCAATTATCGGGCGCAAGATTTTCGGTCCTGCATAACAAATTTGCGCGCTTACATCGGGCGTTGGGACAATTTATGTTGGATGTGCACACCAGTAAACATGGTTATCAAGAGACTTACGTGCCTTATCTGGTGCATGCACAAAGTTTAGTGGGCACCGGACAATTGCCTAAATTTAAAGAGGATTTTTTTTATGTCGGCGAGAAGGAATTATGTTTGATTCCCACAGCAGAAGTGCCGCTCACGAATTTAGCCCGTGAAAAAATATTTAATGCGGGCCAATTGCCCATTCGTTTGGTTGCACAAACGCCTTGTTTTCGCAGTGAAGCCGGTTCGTATGGAAAAGATACGCGAGGCATGATTAGGCAACATCAATTTGAAAAAGTGGAATTGGTGCAATTGGTGAAACCCGAACAATCTAATAATGCCTTGGAAGAGCTGACGCGCCATGCGCAATATATTTTAGAAGCTTTAGCGTTACCTTATCGGGTGATGTTGCTGTGTTCAGGTGATACTGGATTCAGCGCCGCAAAAACTTATGACCTGGAAGTCTGGTTGCCGGGGCAACATTGTTATCGGGAAATTTCTTCTTGCAGCAATTGCATGGATTTTCAAGCACGGCGCATGCAAGCCCGTTGGCGCGCATCCCCCAATGACAAACCAGAATTATTACATACCTTAAATGGATCCGCTTTAGCCATCGGCAGAACCTTAGTCGCCGTGATTGAAAATTATCAAACCGAAAAAGGCACTATTCGTGTCCCCGACGTGTTAAAAAAATATATGGATTGCGATGAAATTGTTTGATGCTAAGGAACGTGCACGTTCCTATAAAATACGGGGAAATTTTGGATTCTTAAGAGAAAGCGCGGCGGTAATTAAAGAAAGATGAGTCAAAGCTTGCGGAAAATTACCGAGCATTTCGCCGGTAGCACAGTCGTATTCTTCAGAAAATAATCCTAAGTCGTTGCCGGCGCTGGCGGCGCGATTAAAAAACTGTAGTGCTTCTTCAAGGCGCCCTTGGCGAGCCAGGATAGTCGCCATCCAAAAAGAACAGGCTAGGAAAACACCTTCACCGCCTTCTAAATTATCTGAGACCAGCGGGTAACGCAGGATTAAGCCGTTCATCGTTAAATCCTGGATAATTGCATTAGTAGTGCGCACCATACGCGGATCTTTGTAGTCGATAAAACCAAAACTCGCGAGCAACAATAAAGAGGCGTCCATCTGCGGCCAGTCAAACGCTTGAATAAATACGCCACGATCCGCGTCATAACCTCGCGTGTTTATCGCTTCTTCAATGGCTTTTAAAGCATCGCGCCATTTTTTTAAGGGGGCCGGCATGCCTAATTCTTCAGATAAATTAATACCGTGGTAAATCGCGATCCAGCACATGGCTTTGGAAAATACAAAATGTCTGGGTTCGCCTCGTATCTCCCAAATACCCCGGTCCGGACTTTCCCAATTATCAACCGCAGTATTCACAATTTCAACCAAAAACCACCAATAATCTCGATCCAAAACATTCCCTTGTTGATACCAATTCCAGGCCAGGGCTAATAATTCTCCATAAACATCAAACTGCAATTGTTGTTCAGCCGCATTGCCGATGCGTACCGGTTTAGATCCGCGATAGCCGTCTAAGTAATCCAATTCAAATTCAAACAAATGTCTTTGCCCGGTAACGCCATATACCACTTGTAATTCTTCTGCGCTACCGGCACTGGTCCTTTGCATAAAACGTCTGAAACCATCTGCTTCGCTAACGAATCCTAAGCGCGTTAAAGAAATCACTGAGAAAAATGAATCCCGCACCCAACTATATCGATAATCCCAGTTTCGAGAACCACCGATACTTTCAGGAAGAGAAGTCGTCGGAGCGGCGGCAATTGCGCCAGTCGGTGCATTGGAAAGGCTTTTTAAAACCAATGCTGAACGGATCACTAGGTCGGGAAGATGCACATTGCTGAATCGTCCTTTCCTCACCCAGGTTTCCCACCAGCGAATGGTTTCTTCTAATCGCGAATCGATTTCTGAAATACTCGGCGCTTCTACACTTTCTTCATCAAATTCTTCCGGTTTTCTATAAATTAACGCCAAATGGGCGCGTTGGCCTTTAATCAGATTAAATTCAGCATAAATTTCATGCCGACTGCGCATCCATAACGGCATATCGCCACACATCAGTAAACCGTTATCGCCGCCAATCGCAACGAAACTATTTTCATTGTAAGGCCGAATCCAAGGCTTGATGGACCCATAATCAAAACGCGGCTGAATTTCGCTTTTGAATACAATATTGCCTTCCAGTCCTTCCACAATCCGTAGAATTTGTTGATAAGGTTGATGTTCGCCTTTCTCGCGCATCGGAAAAAAATCGAAAATTTGCGCTTTTCCAGTCTCAGTTTCAAACTGGGTAACCAAAATCATCGTGTTATCTAAATATTTTCGGGAAGAAGTAAATTCACTGTTCGGAACAATTTGGCAATAACCCCCTTTCTGCCAATCTAACAAACGGCCAAAACAACTGGGCGAATCGATTATGGGCATGCAACACCAATCAATGGAGCCGTGAATAGAGATAAGTGCGGAAGAATGGCAGTCACCGATATAACCATAATCCCGTATGGGCGGGGGCTGGGGACGATGATCTCCTTTCATTTTTCAAGCTCCTTGCTTCAAGTCCAATTAAAGTTTCTGAACAAAACTGAATCAATTATACGCGTATCTTGTTTATTTTCTATCGATTTTACTGGTTGTTAATTGTAAACTAGGGCTTATTGTTATTCAATAAAGTAAAAATGTGAATTCATTACACAAAAAGGAGAATACTATGAGCCGTCTTAATATTGAACGAAAGGATCTTGAACCCTTAAAACCCTTTTTAGGAGTTTATTTCGATGAGAAAGAGCAGAGAGAAAAATTATCACCTGCTTATGAAATTAAAAATAACTTTTCACATCTTTGTTTTTGCGTTTCTATTTTAAAATATTTGCCGAATCACCTCGTTTTATACAATGACAATGAAGTTAAAAAATCTTTGGACGAATCCTTTGTATCCCAAGCGCATAAGAAATTTTTGCCTGAAATCCTTTACTATGCAGCTCTGTGTGAAGAATTCACAAAAATCTATACTAAAAAGAAAGGCGCCAATCCTGAAAAGACTCCTGAAACAGGATCAACTATTATAGAAGTAATTGGGGAGCGGCCTCTGGAGGAGATAGAAAAAATCTTAGCGCAATACACTCAGCAATTAGATCATATTAAAGAAGTTTTAGAAGCAGTTTATTCGAAAAATGTGGAGTATAATACACCATCTTTTCCTAATTTAGTTCATGCTTTATGGAAACTTAAGGGAACATATTCGGAAATAAGGCGTTTGCAAGGCGGAATAAAAGAAAAAAAAGGAGTAGAAGGGTTAAAAAAAATAGAAGGAGTAGAAGATGTTTTAGATGTTAAATTACCGCTAACTCTTAAGGGTTTGTCATTACTAAAACAAAAAAAATTAACTGATGAAGAATCGAAGAAAGCGGGGAAGTTGTTGTCCTCGGCCTATACTTTAAGTGCATTTATAGAAGCATGCCTGGGAATCATAGGGTTGATTAGAATAGAATCAAATAAAGATAAAGCCCCTGAGCCTAAGTTGCCTGACGGAGCCCATCCCATTAAAGGTGAGACTTCTTTACAAAAACCCACTGAACATGGTGTTCTGCATGATGAATTTGAAAATCTTAGAATTAAATTTTTATATTATGAATTGTGTTTCCGCAGTATTTTGTTAAGCCTTGCTAAAGCTGATCCAAAAGCTAAAATACAAGTTTCTGTTACAAGAATCGATTACCGAGAGGCTGAGGCAAGAGGTTTAATAGATATTTCAAAATCGAGGCCTGAAAATGGAAAAATTCTATCAACATTGCAAGAGTTTAAAGAAAAAGTTGTTATGCAAATGGGATTATTCAATGCAAAAACGGATTTTACAATATTACCCACTTACGGTATGGAAGCTGATGATGTTCTTAAAATGAGTGCTCAAATGGTAACGGCATCTCAGAGAAAGCAAGATAAGTTTACGGAACTTTGTGTAGAAATTAATTGTTATGCCATTTTACTATGTAAGTATATAAAATCAGATAGTTCACTAAGGAAACTGCCTCAGTTTGACTTAGTTGAGGGGTTAATAAAATTAAAAACATGTTTAGATGAGCTTATAACACTATGTGAAAAAGGTGAAGATATTAATATTAAAAACAATGCACTTTTGAGAACAAAGCGAGAAACGGTCTTTATTGGCACAACGCAAGAACAACAGGAGTTTAAAAGGTTGAGCCAACAGACTCAGTCTGCTGAAACATCAAGTTCGCTTTTAGATTCTTTTAAAAAATTGCTCTTCAGCTCAACCTCAGAAGAAATAGATGATTCAGTAGAAGAAAAACAAGCTCCGAAAGTAATCATCAGTTTGGATGAAATTATTCGTTGTTTTCAAGGCGCCTCAAAAGCAATAGAGACTATCTTGTCCAAAGAACTTGTTCCTGTTAAACCACTGCGCCAGGAAACTCAAAACAAGGATTTGCATCCGCAGTTGAATACATTAGAACGTTTGCCAATTTTAAGTTCAAGCTCAAGTTCTATTTCTAATTTTAGTTCCAGTTCAAGTTCAAGTACAGTGAGTTCTAATTATAGTTCAATGTTTATTAGTACACTTACTTCTAGCTCTAGCTCTAGCTCTAGCTCTAGCTCTAGCTCTAGCTCGAGCACAAGTTCTTTATCAACTACGATTGATATCTTTTCTAAAAATGTTACCCATGGTACGTTTTCAAGAGATGAAAAGTTATCAGGCAATTGGGATGGAGCAAGCAGAAAGAAACAGGAAGAGGAAGAAATAACTAAAAATTTGCATCCTTTGTCAAATCCAAATTTATCAAAAGATAAAAACAACAAAACTCCCTTAGTTGCATTATCTACGACAACTGGGAGAAAACCTCTTCCTCTAGTACCACTACCTGGAAAGGAAAAGGTTATTGTAACTTCTACTATGAATACAAAATAGGTTAATTTATGCGCTTAGGTATTATGACTGGGGGAGGGGACGCCCCCGGTCTTAATGGGATTATTGAAGCGGCCACTAAGACCTTATTGGGTATGGGCCATCAAGTATTGGGTATTCATGATGGATTTGAAGGTATTTTTGAACATCATTTTCAAGAACTCACCTTTCAAAACGTCAATGGCATCCATGCTTTTGCGGGTACTATCCTGGGTACTTCCAATAAATGTGGCACAATCGGCCGTGAAGAGGAATTTCTAAAAAGATTCCAAGCATTAAAATTGGACGGCATTATCGTTGCCGGCGGCGATGGTACATTCCAAAGTTTGGCATCCTTTCATGGCTCAATACCGATCATTGGCGTTCCCAAAACAATTGATAATGATTTAAGCGGCACTGAGGTCACTTTTGGCTATGACACTGCCTGCTCAGTGGTTTCAGATGCTGTTGACGCCTTACGCACCACCGCCAACGCCCACAAACGCAATATTTTCGTAGAAACCATGGGAAGAACCGCTGGCTGGATCGCTTTGGGAGGCGGGCTGGCAGGTTATGCGGATGGTATTTTAATTCCGGAAAAACCGTTTAATTTAGCAGCATTAAAAGAATATATTTTAAAAAAACGCCAGGAAGGGAAAAGAGGATTGATTTTTGCCGTGGCTGAAGGGGCTTATCCCGAAGGGCAAAGCCCTAAAGTAGCTTTTAAAGTAGCCGGTAGTCCCGAAGCGGCGCGTTTAGGTGGCGTGGCGGAGTTTTTAGCCCGCTGGAGTGATCAAGAAATGGAAGAAGAATCCCGAAGCGTGGTGCTGGGTCACTTACAGCGCGCAAAACCACCCACCAATGCTGACCTATTGTTAACCTTAGCGATGGGTACCGAAGTAGGGCGATTGGTAAAAGAGCGCAAATGGGGATATGCTGTGTCCTTTAAAGCTGGTAAAGTAACCACAGTGCCTTTGGTGGAATTTGTGGGTCCACCACGAGTCGTACAGTTAGACCATCCATGGATAGAGATGGCGAAATCTTTAGGCTTATTCATTTAATTTACAATGATTTTACAAAACAAATGGGTGCAAATAGCTTTGCTCTGGTTTTTACTTGGGGCATTGTTGATTTACGCCATCCCGCCGCGTTATGGCGACCCATTACATTACCTTAGTGTTGCCTGGGAGATGTACAAAAATCATTTCTATTTATCCACCTACAGCAGCGGTAATTTAGATTTACAAAAAACTCCCTTGTTTTATTGGCCTATTGTGGCCGGGTGGCGAGCCTTTGGTTTGAATACGATCTGGCCTTACGTTTTTGTTTATTTGGTGGGCTGGTTTAATTTATTATTAACCGCCTGGCTGGCCTATCAACTTTTTCGTCAAGTCAGATTAGCTTGGTTAAGCCTGTTTATACTGGCCACCAGCTTCTATTGGCCCATCTTTTGTCAAGATATTCGCTTTGAAAGCTTAATGGTTTTTTTTGGTTTGTGTTTTCTAAATTTTTCTATTAAAGCGGAAACCACGAAAAAAAATGGTTATTGGGTTCTAGCCGCGTTATCTTTAGGCTTATGTACATTTAGTAAAGGAATAGTTGCTTTTTTGTTTTATTTGCCTATGGCGGCGCTGGCGCCATTATTTTTGCCAGAGATTAATTTTAAAAACTGGTGTGGTAAATTACTTCTGATGGTGATTTGTAGTTTGCTTATTCCTGTTCTTTGGTTGTTTTCTATTTATTTACATTTTTGGTTTTGCCCCAATTCATTTTTTACTGGTTACGCAAATAACGCATAGAGTCGGGGATTTTTATTTTCAAAATTTTACTTCCCATCATTAAGAATTGTGGAGAATTTACTGCCTTGGACACTGCTCTATTTGGTTTTTCTTTTAAAAAGCCGCAAACCCTTAGAAAAAAAAATTATGGTCTTTTGGAGTATGATTTTCATTCAATTATTGTTTTTTGGCATTGTTGTAAAAATGCAAAGGATGCATTATCTAATTCCATTATATCCATTTTTGGCTATTATAATGGCGTCAACGGTCGCTCTGCATTTAAATGATAAGCAAGTTTGGTCTATAGGTATAATATCACTTTGCGTTTTTGCTATTTTATCAGTTGTATTCACCGAATCAATACAAATCATTATTACCTATTTTCTTACAATTGCATGAAATTCAAAACAAAGGAGAACCGGTTGCCCAATTTAGTTTGCAGCCGGGTTATTGAAAATTTTGAATTTTTAGGTAGATTAACGAAAGATATTCCAGTCATCGTTGATCAACCTCAGCAAACACAGTGGATTAAGGAAAATCCACAGGGTTGGGTAATTGATGCTTATCAAAAATTACCGCAGCAATGTCAATTTCATTTAACCTGGGATATTGGGAATCATTCGATTTTGACGTTAGCGACAACCCAAAAATACTTGGAGTGCGTAAATCATGGCAATCGCTTCTCAGCCAAATAAAAATAAATGGGTATCTAAATGGATGCATTTGTCAGTCCTTTCGTTTGTTTTGGGTGTATTCCTTATTTTTACAATACCGCCAAGAAGGGGAGACCCTTTACATTATCTCAGTGTGGCTTGGGGCATGTACAAAAATCATGCCTATCTAGCCACGTTTAGTGGGGGACATTTAGATTTAGAAAAACCACCACTTTTTTATTGGCCAATAGTTGGGGGATGGCGTGTTTTTGGGGTTAATAATATTTGGCCTTTTGTTTATACTTACATAATAGGTTGGATAGATTTAACTCTTACGGCTTGGTTTGCTAAACAATTATTCCAAAACCAAAGAATTACTTGGTTTAGTGTATTTATTTTAGTAGTAGTTTATATTGGCCATTGTATTTTCAAGATATTCGTTTTGAAGGGCTATTAATTTTTTTTGGTTTGTTATTTCTGAATTTCGCTATTAAAGCTGGACTTTCTCAAAAAAAAATTTACTGGGTATTAACTGCTGTCGCATTTGGATTGTGCACTTTTAGCAAAGGACCGGTTTCACTTCTTTATTATTTGCCAATTGCTTTATGTTTGCCTTTGTTTGTAGAAATTCCGAATCCAAAAGGTTGGTGTTTAAAATTAATTTTGGCAATGTTATGCAGTTTGATCATTCCATTATCGTGGATTTACTTTATTTTCGTTCAATATGGATGGAAAGCCATTCATTATCTTTTGTTTGACAAGCTACTCAAAGAATGAGTACTTCATTTATGATCCTATATTTTTTTCTACCCTTATCTAGAGCTTTTATTAATATGTTTCCATGGACTTTTATTTATGCTTTTTATGCGCTGCGCTATTGGAAAATGGAAAAAAATAAAATGATCTTATGGTCGATACTTATTGTGCAAGCCTTATTTTTTGGAGCATTTGTCGAGAGACAAGCCCTTCATTATCTAATACCATTGTTTCCATTCATGGCTATATTGATGGCTGAGAGTTTACAACAATATATAACTGAAAAAGAATGCTGGATAATTGGTGGTTTGTTTTTATCAGCGTTCGTACTTTATCAAATCACCGTAAGATCAGCAAAATACCAATCATTAGAGCCCATTGCCAAACAACTTAAATTAATTGAAGATACCGGAGTGCCGATAGTCCAATTTAATCGTAACCCGGGTTATCATAATTTCGAATTCTTAGGCAGATTAAAAAAAGAAATTCCAATCCTAATAGAGCGCTCGTCACAAAAAGAATGGCTAAAAACTCATTCTTCTGGCTGGGTTATTCGAGTTTACAGTACAGTTCCTGAAAATTGCCATTTTACCCAACAATGGCCAATTGATAAAAAATGGACGCTGGCATTAGCCACCAGCAAAGAATATTCAGCTTGCTCATAAAAACCATAAGGGTGATTATCATAATAATCACCCTTTTTATTATTCCCATTGTGATAAGAAGGCATTAATGTAAAAAAGCGATATACTTTAATGTAAGGTTCTCTTATCATTGTTTTATCTGGCTTATATGAGGGTTATTCATGCACGTGGCGATTTTATCACGTAGAAGTGATATTTATTCTACTCGAAGATTATTGGAAGCCGCTGAAGAAAGAGGTCATAAAGCCGCAATTGTGGATTATCTGCGCTGTCATATGAATATTTCTTCAGAAAATCCATCCATTTATTATAAAGACAACAAATTACCCAAATTCGACGCCATTATCCCCAGAATCGGCAAATCCAGAACGTTTTATGGCACTGCCGTAGTTCGTCAATTTGAAACGTTGGGGACTTTTAGCATCAATTCTTCATTGAGCATTACCCGCTCAAGGGATAAATTACGTTCCTTGCAATTACTATCTAAAAAAGGCATTGGGATGCCGGTTACCGGATTTGCCCATTCTTTAAAAGACGTTAGCCGCTTAATAAAGCTAGTGGGCGGCCCTCCTCTGGTCATTAAACTGCTGGAGGGCACTCAAGGCGTGGGGGTGGTTTTGGTCGAGTCGCGGGAAGCGGCTTATAGCCTTGTCCAGGCTTTTATGGGATTGAACGCCAACATTATTATTCAAGAATTTATTCGTGAAGCAAAAGGAGCTGATATCCGTTGTTTTGTGATTGGTGATCAGGTTGTCGCCGCCATGAAAAGACAAGCTCCTCCGGGCGAGTTCCGCTCCAATATCCACCAGGGTGGTACGGCTGAACCCGTAAAAATAACCAAGGCAGAAAGAGAAATCGCGATAAAAGCCGCTAAAATCATGGGCCTCAAAATGGCGGGCGTAGATCTTTTGCGATCTAAACGGGGGCCGCTGTTAATGGAAATTAATTCTTCTCCAGGATTAGAAGGCATTGAAAGCGCCACCAAAAAAGATATCGCCGGCATGATTATTCGTTACATTGAAAAACACGCCAAACCAATTGGGCCAAAAGATTATTATGAAGGGTGAGAAATTGGTTTATATCCTGCGCATCGGGAAACCCGATGCTTTTCATTACGGGGGAGAATCGCGATTCTCCCCCTTGCGCTCCCCCATCGCGAAAAAAATATAACTATGGATCAATATTTAGATGGTAGAATTTTGATTGGTTGGCGCGAATGGTGTGCCCTGCCGACCCTGAATATCCCCGCTATAAAGCTTAAAATCGATACCGGTGCACGCACCTCTGCCCTACACGCTTTTGATATTAAACCGAAGTCCAAAAAAGGCAAACAATTCGTTAGTTTTTATATTTTTCCGCTACAAGGCAATGATAAAATCAAAATCCATTGTGAAAAACCTATTTTGGATTTAAGACATGTCATTAGTTCAAACGGGCATCGTGAATTGCGTTATATCATTGGCACGGAAATAACGTTAGGGTCTTTGACTTGGAAAATAGAAATGAGTTTATCAAATCGTGATCCACTTAAATTTCGCATGCTCCTGGGACGCGAAGCCTTTAAAAATTTAGTCATCATCGACCCCAGCCGTTCATATTGTCATGGAAAAATTAAGAAACGCAAATTATTAAAAATTTATAGTGATTAGGCATTGAGAAAGAATAAGTTGTGCAATTTAGCGCTCAGAGATGCTAAATTGCACAACTTATTCTTTCTCAATGCCTTATTTATGAGGATGTGGTTCGCCTAGGGTGTGCAGTGCATCCAATACTCGACTCAGCATACTGCCCTTCTCGTCCGATAATTCCAGCATGTTTTCTTCTTCTGCGGTTTGCAATTCTTTAGCGTCGTATTCCCATTGTTGTAATACTTTTATTTTTTGCTCTTTCGTCAGCATTCGATCGTTGACCACTTCCATCGGTGTGCGATAGACGCTGGTTGGATCTAATAATGCTTTTTCATATTTAGTCTTAAACATAGTTTTATTATGCCACTAAGTGGTTGAAGGCGGAATAGAATAATTAACATAGCTAAAAAAGAGTAAAAACAACGACACCAGCAAACAAAAAACACCCAATGAGTAGTATCCAGCTTTATGAACGTGAAAATATTCCATCGTACTCGGCACGGCGTGCGGGAAATTTAAACGCACAATCCCTTTAATCAAAGTTAGCCAACCCAATATCGTAATCACAATTCGCCAGTCCAATACCCAAATGTTGTGAACTAAAATCATTAAAATACCTAAGATAATAGAAATAAACGCAGTCAGGGTAATGGTATCTGATTGTTCTGTCCATCTCTGAAAAGTTAGGTAGAAGACTTTAGCATTGGCCAACATGCTAATGCTGATGATTAATAAATATATTCCTAAAGCTCTACCCAAAAAAATCGACACTTCCATTTTTCACCTCCTGGTAACCTCTAGCGTTTAACTTAAACGCTCTACGGAAGTAAGTATAGCCCATTTTTTTCTACATATTTTTGATCATGGCAGCGCCAAAACCGGAGCAGCTGACTTCTTTTGCGTTTTCCAGGAGTCTTGAGAAATCATATGTTACGATTTTGTCTTGGATGGTCTTTTCGATACTTTTTATAATTAAATCAGCAGCTTCTATCCATTTCATGTGCCTTAACATCATTTCTGCAGAAAGGATTAAGGAACCTGGGTTAACTTTGTTTAAACCTTTGTATTTTGGTGCGGTGCCATGGGTGGCTTCAAAAACGGCAGTTTTGTCGCTTAAGTTAGCGCCTGGGGCGATGCCAATCCCGCCCACCTGAGCAGCTAGGGCGTCTGAAATATAGTCGCCATTTAAGTTTAAGGTAGCAATAATGCTGTATTCTTCAGGCCGCAACAGAATTTGTTGCAAGAAAGCATCAGCAATAACATCCTTAATTACAATATTCTTTTTAGTTTGTGGATGTTTAATGACATGCCAGGGGCCGCCGTCCAAAGGCGTAGCGCCGAATTCTTTTTTTGCAAGCTGGTAACCCCAATCTTTAAATCCACCTTCAGTGAATTTCATAATATTGCCTTTGTGGACCAAGGTCACGGATTCGCGGTGATTGTCTATGGCGTATTGAATGGCGCGACGAATTAATCGGGTTGAGCCTTCTTCTGAAACGGGTTTTACGCCAATAGCGCTGGAGTTTGGAAAACGAATCTTTTTAACCCCCATGTCCTGTTGAAGAAATTGGATCAGTTTCTTAGCTTCGGTACTATATGCGGGCCATTCTATACCGGCATAAATATCTTCGGAATTTTCCCGGAAGATAACCATGTCTACTTTCCAAGGTTCTTTAACCGGACTGGGTGCGCCAAAATAACGCACCGGACGTATACAAACATAAAGATCCAGTTCTTGGCGCAGAGCAACGTTCAACGATCTTATGCCGCCGCCGACGGGAGTCGTCAAAGGGCCTTTTATAGCAACGCTGTATTCGCGGATGGCGTCTAAAGTTTCATCGGGCAGCCATGTATCTTTTCCGTAAACTTCAGTGGATTTCTCCCCCGCATAAATCTCCATCCAAGCAATTTGCTTTTTGTTGCTGTAGGCTTTATTAACGGCGGCGTCCACCACTGATTGCATCACGGGGGTGATATCACTACCTATGCCATCGCCTTCAATAAATGGGACAATCGGATTGTCTGGGACATTCAAGGATAAATCATTATTAATCGTTATTTTTTCACCTTTCGGTATCACAATTTTTTTGTATTTCATAAAACATCCAGATAAAGTGGCTTAGACTAAAAAGCAGTTTATCATCCCTATGATCGTGTGAGCAACATGGCGTCGCCATAGCTAAAAAAGTGATATTTTTGTTCAACAGCCAAAGCATAGGCTTTTTTGATGAGTTCATGGCCGCCAAAAGCACTGACCAACACCAATAAGGTTGATTCGGGAAGATGAAAATTGGTAATTAAGGCGTCAACCCATTGAAAAGTGAAGCCTGGGCGGATAAATAAGTCCGTTTTCTCCCACATAGTGGTCGACACGTTTTTGAGTCATGGTTTCTAAACAGCGGGCGACAGTAGTGCCCACGGCAATCACCCTACCCTGCTGTTGCTGACAATGCTTAATCGCATAATAGGTTTCTGAAGGGAAACTCATCCATTCGGAGTGCATATGATGCTCATCCAGATTAGACACGCGAACCGGCTGGAACGTCCCGGCGCCAACATGCAAAGTAACGTAGGCCACGATTACCCCTTTCTTTTTCAATTGATCCAGCAGATTTTCATCAAAATGCAAACCCGCGGTTGGCGCGGCCACAGCGCCGGGATGATGGGCAAAAACCGTTTGATAGCGCTCTTGATCTTCTTCCGTCGGTTGATGAGCGATATAGGGCGGTAAGGGAATGGCCCCATATTGTTCAAGTAGAGTCAGTATAGGGGTCTCAGCTGCAATTTTTAAATGATATAAATCATCGATTTTATTTAAAACTTGGGCGGAAAACCCTTTTTCTGCAAAATAAACCGTGCTATCTATTTTGGGGGCATGGCTGGCGCGGATATGTGCTAAAACTTCATCATTAGATAATATTCTTTCCACTAGGCATTCAATTTTTCCTCCAGTATCTTTAATGCCGAGCAGCCTGGCGGGAATGACTTTTGTATCATTTAAAACTAAGAGGTCATTGGGTTTTGCCCAAGCTATTAAATCTTGAAAATGCTGATGGAGGATTTGTTGATTTTTAATGTTAACATGCAATAAACGGCTGGCGCTGCGTTGAGGATTGGGATGCTGAGCGATAAGTTCGGGTGGTAAATCGTAATAATAATCTTTGATTTGGTTAAATTTCATAGAGAAGTTCCCTAAACGGGAATTCCTGTAGTAAGCTTATTCATTCTTAATTGAGGGTAAATTTTAGCATGATGTTCAAAAAAAGCCAACTGGGGTGGCGCTTAACTAAACAAAGCCTGGCTATTTTATATCAGCTGAAAAATATCTGGTTATTGATATTTTTTGGCCGTGGCATTTATTTTCTGATTGCTTTGGTTTTCACCTTAGTCTTGTGGGATTTGAAAATGAAAGGGATCGCTTTAAATACAATTCCGACCAAAATTTTGCTATTCAGTTATCTACTGATGCTATTGTGTTTGTTAATCGGAAATATTTTATCGACTTATTTTAATTCTGCAGTGATGGATGCGCTTTTGCAATACGACGCCGAAATGAAAGTGAGCGCGCGTAGTGCGATTACCATGGCCAATCGACGTTTTTGGAAAACGCTTTCCTGGATTAATTTTTATCTTACTGCTAGTTTATTTTTCATTTTATTGTTTAATCAGTTTATGAAAATTCGCCGATTCCATTACTGGGTTGCCGGACTAAGATGGCGGTATGCGACATTATTGGTTTTGCCGTTAATTGTCAATGAAAATTATCATATTTTTTCCGCTGTTTTTTATTCAAGCCATATTTTGAAAGAAAATGTCAGCGAAGACCCAAAAATGAATTTTAGTTTAGGGATTTTGATCCAACTTGCTCGTTTAATATGTATTGCACCCGCTGTTATTGGCTATTTTCTACAAGATAAATCAATATCTTTTTATTATGGAGGCATTGTCGTTACTATTTTGTTGCTATTATTGCTGACAGTTTTAACTAATGCCATTTTGTTAACGCTTCAACAAGCGATCTATCAATGGCTGGGAAATCACAAAATACCTCGAGATTTTAAAACCGAAGATATTACTCAATCTATGATATAAAACAGCTAGCTTGATAAAGTTGAGTTTTTTTTATTTGCTTCGTTAGAATTATACGGATTCCCATCTATGACAAACCAGAATCGTTCTGAGAATTTGTATATTTTGTACATAATATTATTAATATTTATTTAAAAATGGATTGATGAAATGCATTATGTTTAAGTGAGAGTTTTGTCGAGGAAAATCGTATTGTATATTAATATAGATTGCTGTAAGATAAGCGTTTTTTAATATCATCGTTAATTTCAACGTAAAGAAGGTCAGCTATGAGAAGAGAATTTTATATTTACATACCCGAGGGCAAAATTGGACGAATAGAAGATAAAAAATCCTCACAAGTCATGGGGTTTTGCACAAATCATATTACTACTTGTATTATCATAGCGCTTGTTTCGCAAAAAACAGGACGTTATGTCTTTATTCATGCGGATAATAGTTTAGATATTTGCAAGGTCATATCTGAGCAAAAATCTTGGGTTGGAGAAGAAGCAAGCTTTTTCATTTATTATCGAGATCGAGAGTACCTTGACAACGCTAGAATAGAAAAGCTCGCTGAGCTTAATAAGCTTAAGCCCACAGAAACAGTACTAATGGAGGACGCTATCGAATGTATTACTCTAAAATTAGGCGATTCCAAACCATGCCCTGAACTAAATTTGCCAAGCAACACATTATTTCATAAAAAACAAGTTTTAATTTATTTGCAGCATAGAATAGAAATTGTTTTCTGTACTGGAACTCCAAACTATTTAAACCCTCTGATTTTTGACGGGTCAAAATGGTCTACCTATAATTCATTTGAGTTGTCTTCATCAGCTAAGAACAATTTGACGGATAAAAGGATTCCTTTAAGCAACGCCAAAATCGGTGATATATACTGTGGAAATCGCGGTTACGGACCAGCGAAAATATTTTCGGATGCCTGTATTTTAGGTTATCAATTTTTAATGGAGAATCCCACAATAAATAAAAAAGATTTTTTATTCCTTAATTTACAAAAGAATAAACCGAAAAATCTTGAAGAACCTGATTATAATGCGGAGACTATAACTCAACTCATATTACAAAAACGAAGCGAATCATCGGGAGTTAAATTTAAAGAGTTCTTTTGTTCTATAATTGCAGAATTTGAAGAAGAACATCCTGAGAATCATTGGTTAATTACATGTTTAAAAATAATTTTAAGTGTTTATGAGATCATTTTCGAAAATTTTTCATCTTCTATGTCTGAGGAAGCTAAGCAAGATTTTTCTACTAACACTACTGCTTTCTTTGGTGGGTTAGATAGGCCTTGGCTTTCCCAAACATTAAAGAATGAAAATATTGCTTCTGCGATTTCCGAAGGATTGATTACGCGTAATCAGCTTGAAAAGCTAACTCTACAACAGCTCAAATTTATTCAGACTCTGGAAAGCGAAAAAATAAAAGAAAACGTCACAGGCTATTTTGATGAAGCAAATGAAAATATTTATCCCTCCTGTGCTTTGACTTGGACTTCAATAACATGATTTTACATTGGAAGATCAAA
The DNA here is from genome assembly GCA_963702315.1 of uncultured Pseudomonadota bacterium. GTDB lineage: Bacteria > Pseudomonadota > Gammaproteobacteria > Coxiellales > Coxiellaceae > JAFEDN01. Next base: position 61,739 of record CAVPCA010000022.1, on the reverse strand, counting down.
TGGCGAGAGTGGGAATTAAATTAATGACTTTAATACTTGATTTATAATGAAATTATTTTTTAATAATTTGATTGACACCCCATAAATATTGGTACTTGAAAATCAATCGAACCGGCATTCTTGCTATCAGAGCCTTACTAACCCCTTCTCTTTTACACCAGTAAATTATACCACAAATTGTATATAGCTAAAACTTCCAATAATTTTTCAATGGAGAGTACACAAAATAATTAAAAACTTACCCATAAAAGTCCTAATGCCTCCTTATAACTTGAAGTTTACAATTATATAAAATATAATTAAAAATGTAAACTATGAGGAGGCAACGATATGATAGGCAACCGAATTCAACGGGCACGCAAAGCGTTGGGACTATCTTTGCGAGATATTGCGGCTCAACTTGCTTTGAGCCATGCCGCTATTAAAAAGTATGAAGATAACAAGGTGACTCCATCATCCGACATGCTAATTAAATTAGCCCAAGCCTTGAAAGTTAAAGTCGAATATTTTTTTCGACCGGAGCGCTTTACCTTGGCTAATATCCAATATCGGAAACACGATAATATGCCCTTGCAGCATTTAGAAGAAATCCAAATTAAAATGCTTGATAAAATTGAGCAACGGATCGAGCTGGAAAATCTATTTCCATCTACTTTTATCCATGAGTTTTTACTCCCTAGCCTGCCTAAGAAAATTACTCATGTCGATGATATCGAAGCGTTAGCCAATCAGGTTCGTAAAGAGTGGCATCTAGGGCTTGAGCCTTCGACTGATTTAATTGATTTGTTTGAAGAACGCGGTATTAAGGTATTTGAGATAGATAACAGTCAATATTCTAAATTTGATGGTTTTTCTGCCAAAGTGAATGGCTTCCCTGTCATTGTGATCGGCAATCAATGGCCGGGGGATCGACAACGGTTTACTTTGGCACACGAATTGGGTCATTTATTGTTAGCCGATATTCTTTCCAAAAATTTAGATGAAGAAAAATGCTGCCACCGTTTTGCTGGGGCATTTCTTTTGCCAAAATCTGCAATCTTGGCTAAACTTGGAGAATTTCGCAATAATATTGAGCCTATTGAGCTCAATCTACTTAAACAGGAATTTGGCATCAGCATGCTCAGTATTCTTCATCGAGCTGAGGATGCTAAAATCATATCTAATAGCTTATATTCCCAATTACGTAAAGAATTTAATAAACGTGGCTGGACTCAACAAGAACCTGGAGAGCCATACCCTAAAGAAAAAACTCATATTTTTGAACAATTGGTTTTTCATGCGCTTGCTGAGGAATACATTGGCGAATCTAAAGCAGCAGAGTTTATGAATGTGTCGGTTGAATCATTTAAAACTATGCGTGCAATGGAGCGCCAGGATGCTGCTTCTAATTAGTGATGCAAATGTGCTGATTGATATTGAAGATGGCGGCTTAACCAGTGCCATGTTCAGCCTACCCTACTAGTTTGCAATTCCTGATGTTTTATTCTATGAAGAATTAAAGGAACATCATAGTCATTTACTTCAGTATGGTTTAGTAAGCAAGACATTAAATGGTGAAATAATTGATGAAGCTTATAAATTACGTCAGCAACACTCAAGACCCAGCATGAATGATCTTTTGGCTTTATCTTTGGCTAAATATGAAAACTGCCGATTATTGACTGGTGATAAAGGTTTACGAGAATTAGCCAAAACATATTTCGTAGATGTTCACGGTACAATCTGGTTAGTGGAACAGATGATAGAACATCAAAAAATCAATATTGAGGTAGCACAGGCTGCATTTCAGAAAATGAAAAATTCTGGAAGTCGTTTGCCGTGGGGTTTAATAGAAAAAATACTTTCAAAAAAAGATTGCAAGAACGAATCTTTTGTTTAAGCTATTGCTGGATACAAATATGAGCGAGATAAATGTAAAGTAAATAGCGGTGAATAGCGGTGTCACTGAATAGCGGTGTCACGGTGTCACTGATGACTCACAGAATAGCGGTGTCACTGATGACTCAAAAATTAAAAAATAATTTAAAACAATAACATAACCTTCTGAATGTGTTATGCTTGACACTACACTTTTACCGTAACTACCCACATAATTTATTTTGGCACGGCGTGCGTGTTTTTTGATGCGTAGTGCCAGGCATAACAGATTTCAAGATTTAATTAATTGTATTTATTGTAGTTTTTAATTTTGTGTCATCAGTGACACCAGCATTTTCAGGACTATTTCGGAACGCATTGGAAGGTCAAATGGCGGAGAGAGTGGGGTTCGAACCCACGTGGGGCTTACGCCCCCAACCGATTTCGAGTCGGTGCCGTTATGACCACTTCGGTATCTCTCCGGTAAACTCTTTTGTGAGACGAGTGGCGACTTGTTGGTAGGAACTGACTACGCCGCCGAGATCTTGACGAAAACGGTCTTTGTCTAAAGTTTCATGAGTGACAGAATCCCAAATGCGACAAGTATCTGGCGTCATTTCATCGGCCAAATATAACAGACCCTTGTGAAAACCGAATTCCAACTTAGCGTCTACCAAAATTAAACTAGAGGAAGAAAAGAGTTCAGCCAGAACTTGGTTGATTCTAAAGGCGAGTTTGGACATTTGCTCCAGTTGTTCTTTGGTAGCCCATCCCAAACTTAAAGCGTGATATTCGCTGACCAGAGGATCGCGCAGTTCATCGCTTTTTAAAATAATTTCATACAAAGGTGGTGAAAAGCGCCTGCCTACATTAATGCCTAAATGCCGACAAAAATTGCCAGCGGCGATATTGTGAATAATAGCCTTGATCGGTAACATATCGAGCTTTTTAACAACGCATTGGTTTTCAGCAAGTATGCCCTCGAAATGAGTGGGTATGCCAGCTTGATTGAGCGCTGTCATTAAAAGCGCATTAATTTGGTTATTAACCGTCCCTTTTCCTGGCAAAATTTCATGTTTTATGCCGTTAAATGCAGTGATATCGTCGCGAAACTGCAAAATCAGCAAGTCTTCATGATCGGTGGTGTACAACGTTTTTATTTTTCCGGCATACAACAAGTTTTGTTTATGAATAGAACGCATACTCATGAATTGGCTGTTCCCTTTGTTTCAGCTGGGGCGGGTATGGGTACAGTCGCTCTAGGTGAAATTGTGGTTGGTTCAGCCGCCGGTACAGGCACTGTTTCTAAATTACTTCCGGGCGGAGTCAAGGGTGGTTTAACTACGGATCTTGGCCCTGGAGGGACCGGATAATAGCTTTGTGAGATCGGGTCTGGTGTTCCTGGAGGAGTAACGACAGGGGGTAATATTTCTGAATACTGCAAATAGTAATTTTGAGTTCGATTACTGCCACAAGCGGTTAAGAGCAAGGTAACAGCTGATAAAAGGATAAATTTCATAAAACTACACCGCATGTTTATTTCCTCAGACAGCCGGTTTGCTGCAGTGCTTCACGCATAGCTGCTGTAAATTTGGAATTTAACCAGGTTAATGGAAGGCGAATGCCCGGCTCAATCATGCCCATCTCATGCAAAGCCCATTTTGGACCGATGGGATTACTTTCACAAAACAAAATTTTTAATAACGGCATTAAGGCTGCATTTAATGCTTCTGTTTTTGGGCGATCGCCTTGCAAAGCAGCCGCACACAATTGGTGAAATGACTGCGGACAAACATTGGCGATCACTGAAATGACGCCCTTCCCGCCCGCTAGCATAAAAGCGGCTGCGGTTGGATCATCGCCACTGTATAAATCCATTTCTGTTTCTAAAAGTTTTGGAATACGAGTCAGATCTCCCGTGGCGTCTTTGAGTCCAATGATATTAGGTATGTCTTTTAATCTAAAAACGGTCTCTGGCAGCAAGTCGCAGCCGGTCCTTCCAGGTACGTTATATAAGATTTGTGGAATGGGAACAGCATGAGCGATAGCCGAGAAGTGTTGGAATAAACCCTCTTGTGTCGGTCTATTATAGTAAGGTGTTACGACTAGCGCAGCGTCAGCGCCTAGCTCCATGGCTTGTTCAGTTAAACGGATCGTATGTCGAGTAGAATTGCTGCCAGTGCCGACTATTACGGGTAATCTTTCATCGACTTTTTCCAATACGAACCGAATGATGTCAATTCTTTCTTCCGCTTCTACAGTAACTGCTTCACCCGTTGACCCTAAGATGACTAGCCCATCCGTTTGTTCGCGGATATGCCATTCTAACAATTTTTCTAACGAGCGATAGTCGATGGAACCATTGCTATGCATGGGTGTGATCAGTGCAACTATACTACCGTGGAACATGTGTTTTCCTATTTCCGAGAAAAATTCCCCTATGTTAAGCGCCTAAAAACCATTTGTCTATTGGAATGTATTGGCTGCCTTCTGGCGTGGATTGTGATTGTAGCAAGACCAGCTCATGTACCTCGATCGAATCTTTTATCACAATGGGTTGCATTTTGAGTAATTTAGGCCGCCGGCTGCGGCAAAGGGTAATGTGAGGTAAATAAGGGCGATTTTCTGTGGGGAAGCCGTGTTCTTGCACCGCTGTTTGCAATGTTTGATACAATTTAGCGAGATCATTCGATAACTCAACATAAGCGGCTAACAAATCTGATTTCGGTTTGGGGAAATTAAATAATTGCAAAGAAGATAGGGTGAATTTTTTATAATATTTTAGGTAATGGGGTAAATCATTCCTGAAACCATCTAATTTATGGATTTCCAGAGGGCCAAAAAAATGCAAAGTCATATGTATGTTTTCAACAGCGGCCCAATTTAAATGCGGATGGTGGGTCCAATCAGGATAAGATTTGTGAACCAGTCGAATCCAATGCGAGGTAATGGATTTTGGTATATGTATTGCTAAAAAAATGTTCTTCATGTCATTAATTGGCAGTATCTGGCTTCGTCAATGTTGGTTCCAGAAAGTAAAACCGCAACTTTTTTTCCGTAAAGTAGTTTGCGCAAAGGGCCAAACAGACCCGCTAACCCAGTTGCTGCAGCGGGTTCAACCGCTAACTTCATCTCTGTAAACAAAAAATGCATCGCCTGAAGAATCTCGGCGTCTTTAACCACTACCATTTGGTCAACGTAGCGTTGGCAAAGTGAAAATGGATAGGGTTCCGTACAAGGAGCACACAAGCTGTCGGCAATGCTGTGTAAGTGGGTATATTCTATGGGTTTGCCTGCTAATAAGCTTTGTGTCATCACCTGCGCGCCCTCGGGTTCAACTCCATAAATTTTAATATTGATGTTTAATTGCTTATAAGCGTTGGCAATCCCACCAATCAAACCGCCGCCGCCGACTGGAATAATAACGGCTTCTAAGTTTTTCATTTGTTCATACAACTCCAGCCCCAATGTACCTGTGCCTAAAGCAATATTAAATCCGTTAAAAGGATGCAGTAATTTTCTTTTTTCCGCTTTTTCTATGGCGTTGGCTTCAGCAAAAAGGGTTTGGATATTATCCATTAAAACGACTTCTGCACCATAAAGCCGGCATTTGGCTATGCGTATGGGACTTGCGGTTTTGGGCATAAAAATTTTGGCTGGGATATTTAAAAGGTGAGCTGCATAAGCAACTGCTATGCCATGGTTTCCTGCCGTAATGGCAATAACCCCCCGCTTCTTTTCTGTGGGCGTTAAATTTAAAATAGAAAGTAGGGCCGCTCTAATTTTAAAACTTCCGGCATATTGCCATAATTCTAATTTTAACCAAAATTCTGGGATTTCCGGAGATTCGCAGCGCCATAGCGGCGTCGTCAGTATCTTCTTCGCCAACAATTGCTGTGCTGCGAAGAGCTCGGCAATTGTTGGTTTAGAAAGTTCCATGTGAATTACAGCATTTCTGTTACTTCGTCGGATACATCAGACGCTACTTGCGGGCTTAAACCGCCACAGGGGCTATAACGCGGGTCACAACGGCCATCTGGGGTGTAAATTGTTCCTGGCGGATAGGGCGAGCACCCTGCTAAAAACAATAATCCAATAACGAGTAACATCCTTATCTTTTTCATATTTTACCTCTCCTTGTTTATAAATAATTAACTTTTACTTCCCTCTTTACGCGGTAGGATATATACAAGCTTATTCGTGTCTTGCGTCGACTCGGTAAATTCCTGGAGCATTACGTAAATATCCTTTATAGTCCATGCCGTAGCCAAACACATAATGGTTGTCTACTGTCAGCCCAGTAAAATCAGCCTTGATTAATCCGCCGGGCAACCGGGCGCCTATTTTGTCAACCAAAACCACTGAATAAACGTTTTTTGCACCTTGGTCTTGGCAAAATTGCAAAACTGAATGTAAAGTAAGCCCGCCATCTAAAATATCGTCGACGACTAATACCGTTCGGCCTTTTAAATCTACTTTGGGTTTGGCCTTCCATGCCAGATTTTTTCCCACAATGTCATTTTGATAACGGGTGGCGTGCACATAATCGACTTCGAGCGGGAAGTTTAAGCGCGGTAACAAATTTCCCAAAGGAACAATCCCCCCCACTACAACGCAAATAAACACAGGATTACTGTTGACAAAACGTTCATTAATTTGTAAAGCCAATCGATCTAAAGCGGCCTCAATTTGTTCTTTTGTGTATAAACAGGTAGCCAGTGAATAAACTTCACGGATTTGTTGTGGGATATCTAAGACCAAAATGTTCTCCATTCTCGCTTAAAAATAAAGTTAATATTTCAAATCATAGCATAATTGTTTCGATCCTGCGCCTCGGGAAACCCGAGGCTTGGAATGAAGGGGGAGAATCGCGATTCTCCCCCTTGCGATCCCCATCGCGGGTGGTGGAGTTCCCTTCAGCGGGAACTCCTGTCTCATATCTTAAGTTTTTGTTTAAAAATTTTGATACGTTGAGATGACTCGGCGTCTGTATGTTTTTCTACACTTTCTAATGCTTCGATCGCCCCTGCCCGGTTATTACACACTAGGAGCAAATCACAGCCGGCTTCTGACGCCAGTAAAGCGCGCTGGCCATATGAGCCGTATTTGGCGGTGGCTTCCATGGATAAATCATCGCTGATGACCAGTCCCTTAAAATTTAATTGTTGCCTGAGTACAGTTTTTAACCAATGCCTGGAAAAAGTTACTGGCTTATCATCCATTTTCTCAAAAATGATATGCGCAGGCATGATGGCGTCCAATTTGGAAAATAATTGAACAAAAGGATATAAGTCTTCCTGGATATCTGACCATTCGCGATGATCTACCGGTAAAGCAAAATGAGAATCTACTGCCACAGCGCCGTGCCCCGGGAAATGCTTAGCCACAGAGGGGAAACCGCCTTGATGTAAGTGATTGATAAAATGGCCAGCCAAAGTGACGACAGTTTGAGGATTGCGATGTAAGCTCCTTTGGCCGATCACTTCACTAACACCACGATTTAAATCTAAAACAGGGACCAGATTAAAATTTACCCCTACCCCACGTAATTCATTACACAAAGTTTGCGTAGCCTCAGCCATTGCTAACAGACAAGACTGGCTATCCTCCTCATATTTTTTTCCCCAAGCGGAAAAAGCCGGTAAAGTTGTAAAGCCTTCTCGAAAACGTTGTACACGCCCACCCTCTTGATCTACAGAGATTATCGCGTTTGGAGCAATTTGGCGGATGGATTGGGTCAGGGTTTTAAGTTGAGGAATATCTCGATAATTACGGGTAAACAAAATGATCCCGGCGCAAGCTGGATGACGCAATAATGCCTTATCTTCAACCGTCAGTTCAGTTCCAGCGATATCAAGGATTACTTTTTGAGTCTCAATCATGTGCTTTTTTAGGGGGCTTTTTGAAAGCATGTAAGTGACTGATATTGTCTTCTTTAACGGCTTTTTCTGCAATGATTTCATCGATTCGTAAAATATTGTGTAAAGGGATGTAACACCTTCGCACTTGATTGGTGGGAATAGCGGATTTGCGGGCGTTATGATTTAAGAGAGTGTCTGCTTCAATAAATCCGACTAACGTTTCTTCAGAAATATATTGAGCGTAAACTTCCTTAACCTCTTCTTGTTCAACGTACAAGATACGGTAAATCGGTTTCTCACTTTGATTCATACAGTCTTACTCCATAGAGGCTTCAATCTCGCGTAAATAAATGAGTTCTTCAGGTGTTGATTTTCGATTGAGCACCGCGTTTCTTTGCGGAAACCGGCTAAAACGCTGAATAATATGATAGTGGTGATTCGCAAATCTTAAAAAGCTATCATAGATCACTTTTGTTTCAGCGAAAGCCAATTCACTCAACATCTGATAACATCTTACCGATTGTTCTTGATAATGTATATTCTCTGAATGGAGTAAGGGAAAATAATAGAAGACGCGCTCAATCAAGCTCAAGGCATGATCTGCTTGGTGAAGGATCCCCTGTAGACAGATCGTTAATGATTGTGAATCTTGAGCAAAAGCTTCAGCTTTATCGCGATAAATATGTCTTGAGAATTGATCTAGCAATAGGATTAATGCGAGTTGTCCACGTGGATTCTCTTGCCAATTGTCTAGCTTTCCTTCCATGGCTTGTTGAAGATCTTCCTGAAAAAGCTGTTTAATTTCAGCGTCAGTTTCATGATCTTCGCCGAACCAAACTTTAGCCCGATGCTCGCTGGGTATAATAGTCTCTTCAACCCGGCCTAACCAAAATTTATTAATTTCTTCAAAGTGTTCCGACATATTAGACTACCTGTAAAAATAATATACTAATCTAACAATTATAAGACACTCGCAGAATTAAAGACAATTTTGTGGCATAAATTGTATATTTCAGTCATTGGAATGGATGATTCATCTATTGGAATGAATTTAGCATCAAGCCAACGGCGATGCCAAGTGCATTGACGTTTTACCAATTGGCAGGTGGCAAAATAGATTTTTTCTTGCAGGGTGGTGAAATCGTAGCGGCCTTCTAAGTATTCCCAAGTTTGGCGATAGCCTACCAAACGCATGGAAGGTAGATCGGCATGTAAGTCAGGACGTTGGCGTAAAGCCGTCACTTCTTCAATGAGGCCATTGTGAAAGAATTTTTCTAAACGGATTTTAATTCTTTGGTGGATAAAATCTCGTTGGTTAGCCATCAATATTATGGTATAAAAATGGTAAGGTTGTTTTAGGTCAGTTTGATGAAAAACACGTATACTTTTGCCGGTCAGTTGGTAGATTTCCAATGCACGTTGGATACGCTGTCCATCTTGCGGATTAATTTTGGCTGCGGAAATAGGGTCTATTTGTGCTAGCTGGTGATGTAATTTTTCCCAACCGAGCACTTTGGCTTGCGCCGTAATTTCTTTTCGGAGCAGCATATCCGCTGGAGGTAATTCTGCTATCCCTTCTTGTAAAATTTTAAAATATAAAGGGGTTCCGCCGACAACCAAAGGAATTTTATTTTTGGCGTGAATATTTTTGATTGCTTGGAGAGCGTCTTTATAAAAATCTCCAGCTGAATAAACTTGACTGGGATCACAAATATCGATCAACCAGTGCGGAGTTTGAGCCAATTGCTCACGTGATGGTTTGGCGGTGCCTTTATCCAGTCCCTTATAAACCAGAGCAGAATCAGCACTAATAATTTCAACTTCCGGAAATTGCTGGGCTAATTCAATCGCCAAATCAGTTTTTCCAGTGGCGGTTGGGCCCATCAGACAGATTACGGGTAACATACTATTCTGAATAAAAATAGTTAAGCACGGCGGTCCAGTCTACTGTGCGTCGAATTTTGGGATGAATGGGTGTTGGTTGATTCCAGGGATAATTACCAAACAATAATCCATTGATACCTGCTGTTGCCGCCTCTTCGATATAATGCATGAGATCATCAATTAAATATTCAGCGTTGTGCTGCAGACAAGCCTCAGACTTTTTCATTCGCGGCCCATTGTCATTTGCCCAGTGATTACAGATGATAATTTCTTGAAAATAGTTGGGGAAATGTTCTGTATCCAACTGATGGTTTGTGGTTTATGTACCAATTTTCGTGAAGTTACCACAATAAGGTCATAATCTTTTTTGAGTTGTGATAAGGCTTGTTGTGCATTTTCTAACGGCTGAGCTGCTGCCGGAAGACGATTTTCAAAATATTCATCGCTCTTGGCCACCGCAGCTTCGAGGACGCCGCCCCAAACCCGATGAAATTCATAACTGCTAAAATCATTAAATTGCAATTGCGTGCCATACTTAGCATTATGCCAACCCACCAATCCGGTCACATACGGGGAAAGCACTTCATCTATATCTACTGCAATAATCTTTTTAGCCATAAATTTCAATATCATCTAAAATTTAGGTCTATTATATCACATAATGTCACTTACTTACTCATCCCGCATGTCTTTTTTTTGGTACTAATATCACTGATAAACGACAACCTACAGCATTAGCATACCTTCTCAAGGTACTCATCGAAGGGATATGCCGTTGTCGCCCATATCCCGCTTCTAAACGAGATATTACCGAAGGAGTCGTTTTCATCAGTTTTGCTACTTCTTCCTGAGACTTTCCAGCCATTTTACGCGCACGAATTAATTCTCCAATTAGTGCAAACTCTTCCTCGAGCGCCTCATATTCTTCACGTACCCCCGGTATATCAAGCACTTCTTTTTTAAAAGATTTATGTGTTGGTCTTTTATCCATTTTTATCTCCTATATTAACTTCCAATAGGCATCCCTGCCCCATCCATTTACTTCTTTAATTCCTTTATGCGTTCCTTAACAATTTCTAATTCTTTACGTGGCGTCTTGTTAGTTTTCTTTATAAATTCGTGTAAGATCACAATTTCTTTATGGATAAGAATACAAAAGAAAGCTCGACCAATTCCTTCGCCTGCTTTTGCTCGTATCTCGAATAAACCCTCTCCCATTGGACGAGTAAAAGGCATACCCAAATCTGGGCCTTCTTGTTCCATAAGGTCAATAATTCTTAAGTATTTAGCCAATAATTTCTGCGGCCAATTAAAAAGATCTTTTTTAACCTTTTCATTATAATAAGTAATTTCCCATGCCATTCAATTTCCCTCATACTTAACTAGTTTTTTGTCCCTCGCGACTCCTTTAGGTCAAGAATAGCATACTTGCTATATAAATAGCAAGAATGCTATACTGGCCCAATACAAGGACTGATGAAAAAAAATTACGGTTTAAACAAATCAGGTTGCTTACTAATAAAAAGACCTAGTTGTGTCCCAGGATTGTCATTATCAGACTCACCTATTTTTAAAGAGCATAATCAGAAATATTATAAAAAAGTATTTATCGTACCTCAGCGCTGAAGCAATAAGCGCTAACGCCCTCTTAGAAAGAAGCGGTCGAGTTCGAGCCAGGTAATTTGTTTCCAGGTGGGACGGCCGTGATTGCATTGGCCGCTGTTTGGAGTGTTTTCCATGTCTCTTAATAAGGCGTTCATTTCTGCCAATGATAATTTTTCGTTGGTTTTTAAGGCGTTCTTACAGGCGATATTGCCTAAAAGTTCATGCCAAAGCTCGGGAATTTTTTGGCTGGTGGGTAATACGGCAAGGTCAGATAATAAATCGTGCATCAATTGCGAAAGATTTACTTTAATAAAAAGCGCAGGCATTTCGCGAATCATAATAGTTTGCTCATTTAAAGCAGAAGTCACGATGCCTGCAGCTGTAAACTGATCTTGATAAGTTTCCCAGAGCTTATATTCTTGTGGATTTAGAGTAATGTTTATCGGAATCAATAAAGGCTGCCTGATCAATTGATAATGATCTCCTTTTGTTTTCATTTTTTCATATTCTAAACGTTCATGAGCGGCATGAATGTCAACAATCACGAGCCCTTGCTCATTTTGAGCTAAAATAAAAGTATTTTTTAATTGCGCCAAGGCGGTTCCCAGCGCTAACTTTGAAAATAAGACATTTTCCGGTGACTGTGGTTTATCAATCAGTGTTGTTAAATAGTCAAAAACTTCTAATTGTTCATGAACGGCGGCGGGATGCGGTTTTTCTGGCCTCGAAAAAATAGGTTTCGCAGCGACTCCCGCTGAATACAGCGTGAATCGCTTCCTTACCATATCCTGCGCCTCGGGAAACCCGAGGCTTGGAATGAAGGGGGATAATCGCGATTCTCCCCCTTGCGATCCCCCATCGCGTAAGGCGGTTTTTATACCATGAATCACAAATTGACTCATCGAACGGTTATCGCAGAATCTTACTTCTTGCTTGGTTGGGTGTACATTAACGTCCACTTCTTTAGGATCACATTGCAAATATAAAACATATGCCGGATGTCGTTGATTGTATAAAACCTCTTCGTAAGCATGACGGGCTGCGTAGGCAAGGGTTTTATCTTTAACGCAACGCTGATTTAAAAACCAATATTGCATATCGGGTTGACTGCGGTTGAAATTGGGTGAAGCTAACCAACCTTTTAGTGTAAATCCAGTTCTTGCATAATTTATCAGCACGGCCTGGTTTATAAATTCTTGGCCTAGAATAGCGGTTACCCGTTTCGTCATCGTTTCTTGTGTATGTGCTGCGGGAAAAGAAAAAATAGTTCGTTGGTTATGAATCAATTCAAAAGCAACATCAAAGTGACTTAATGCGAGTTTATGTAACAAGATCTCGATTTGTAAAAATTCTGTTTTGGGTTGACGCAGAAATTTACGCCGCGCTGGTGTGTTGTAGAAAAGATTTTTAACTTCGATAGTAGTTCCGAAAGGGTGAGCACAAGGTTCGAGAAAATCGATGTTTTCTTGGGTTATTCGCCAAGCCAGGTCTTCCTGGTGATGATGAGAATACAGTGTAAGTTGAGACACTGCCGCTATGCTGGCCAACGCTTCACCGCGGAATCCTAAGCTTTGTATGGTTTCTAAATCAGCTAACTTGGAAATTTTACTGGTAGCGTGCCGTGCCAACGCCAAAGGTAAATCTTCTTTTAAAATGCCTTCGCCATTATCGATTATTTTGATAAGTTCATGGCCGCCTTGTTTTATGTCAACGATAATTTTTTGCGCTTTAGCGTCTAGACTATTTTCAACTAATTCTTTGACCACAGAAGCCGGTCTTTCAATAACTTCTCCAGCAGCAATTTGATTAGCCAATGCTTTATCTAAGACTTTGATGGCCATAATTGTTCCTTGTAATCCAATATTTAGTAATTCCCTCCATGACTGCTTGAGCAATCGTTTGCTGATATTGGGGATTGATTAAATTTCGCGCCTCATTTACGTTGGAAAGAAATCCTGTTTCAATTAATAAAGAAGGAATGTCTGGTGATTTTAATACGACAAAAGCAGCTTGTTCAACGCGGTCATGATGCAGATGTGCAAAGGGACGCACATAATTTATGATTTCTGCGCCGATAAGTAAACTGGCTTGAATAGTTGCAGTTTGTGATAAGTTAATCAATACGGATCTTAAAATATTTTCTTTATCTGCAAGTTCTACGCCGCCCACTAATTCAGATTGGTTTTCATTCGCCGCCAACCAACGAGCCGCTTCGCTGGTGCGCCGCGTTGAGATAGGGCAAACAAGGAAACACCATGAGATTGTGCATTGAAATAAGCATCAGCATGGATCGCAATAAACATATCGGCTTTATATTGCCTAGCAATAGCCAATCGTTCACGTAAAGTCAGAAAAACATCATTATTTCGAGTCAATACTGCTTTGAAGCCCGGTTGTTGATTGATTAAAAAAGCTAATTTTTTGGCGATATCGAGAACCACATCCTTTTCATGAATATCATAAATACCAATCGCCCCAGGATCTTTACCGCCGTGTCCTGGATCAATCACAATCACAATGGGTTTACTCGCGGTAGAATTGACGTTGGAATTTGCACTTGATTTTTGTTTTGGTTTTACATTAGCAGATGGAATGACAACTGAGAGTCGTCTAGCATTACCCTGTACTTGATAACGGTGAGCAGCAGTGGAATTTAATTCCAGAACGACACGACAACTCGTTGTAGATTTGGAGCTACTGCGTATGTGTATTACTGGAGTGCCCTGAAGTGCATTTGGGGATAGATAGCTTTTAAAACTATTGGCGCCCGTAATATCTAAAATAATTCGCTTAGGGTAAAGCAGCGAAAATGTTTGGTAATGAATATCACTGGCGCTTTGAAACTGAAAGTTCCAAGTATTGTCAGTGGCGTTAAAATTCACTTGTTTTAAATAGATTGGTGTAGCCAATAAGCAACATGGCCACAACAGTGCAAAGCAAGCCCATATTTTGAATATTTTTTTAATGATGCTCATGGTCAATGATGGTAATTGTTCGGCTTAATTGATCAGAATTTATTGCTATTTTGCATATTAGGTTGGGACTGGGCAAAACATTGCTGGCTTTTTCAGGCCATTCAATTAAAAAAATAGCTTGAGAAGATAAATAATCTTCTAAGCCAATATCCAATAATTCTTGCGCATTCTGCAAGCGGTATAAATCAAAATGAATAATTTCATTACCACGGATAAAATAGGTTTCCACCAAGGAATAGGTGGGACTTTTCACTTTTTCTTCATAGCCCATAGCTCTTAGAAACCCACGGACAATCGTTGTTTTGCCCGCACCTAACTGCCCTTCTAAAAAGATGATATCGCCGGGCCGACTTTGTTTTGCTAATCCAGCGCCGAAATCCAACATGGCTTTTTCATCAGGTATAAAAATGCTTTTCACGCAATTCCCGCTGACGCGTAAATTGCTTCCTGATTATATACTGAATCCCAGCAAAGCTGTGATTCAGTAATGAAGGGGAAGATCGCTCCGCTCTTCTCCCCCTTGCGATCCCCCATCAGGCAAAGTTTTTCTAAAAAAATTATTTTTAAATCAAATTTTAACTTCATATCACATCACTCAGGATTTACTAAAGAACGTAAATGTGGGAGAAGATCTGTGGCTAAAAGCCCGCGTTCACCACCTTGAGCGGCGGCTTTATCTGCAGCAAATGCATGAATAAAAACTCCCGCCTCTGCAGCTGCTTTTAAGGATAAACGCTGCGCTACCAAACCGCCAATAATGCCACTCAAAATATCACCCATGCCGCCGCTAGCCATCCCTGGATTACCCGCAGGGCATAAAGCAGGACAATCTTTTTCATCGATGATCAGGGTTCCAACGCCTTTCAACACGATTACGCCGCCGTAACGTTCTTGCAGATCTGTGATGGCCCTGAAACGATCTTCTTGAATTTTTTGTGTTGTACGATCTAATAACCGGCCGGCTTCTCCGGGATGCGGTGTTAGAATCCAATCGCGGCGATAAATCATTTTTTCTGACAATAAATTTAAGGCATCGGCGTCCAAAATTTTCGGCAGGGAACTTCTCAGCAATTTATCTAGTAGTGCACGCGCCCAATCCGTTTTTCCTAATCCTGGGCCCACGACTATCGTGGTGGCGCGTTCCAGTAAAGGATCAAGGTCCTCTGGTTCTTGTACTTGATGACACATGAGTTCTGGACGCGAACCACTGACGACAGGAACATGTTCTGGTCGAGTTGCCACTGAAACCAATCCTGCGCCCACGCGCATGGCGGCTTCTGCGGCCATTCTCACTGCACCGCCCATCCCATAATCACCACCGACCACTAAAACATGGCCATAATCTCCTTTGTTGGCATAACGAAGCCGTTTTGGCAGAAAAGGTTTAATATGCTCCCAATCCAACAACTGAGTTGAGGGATGTGCTTGATCGAAAATTTGAGGTGGAACGCTGAGATTGCGGCAAATGATTGCACCACAATAAGCCGGGGCTTTATTGGTAAATAAACCTTGTTTTAGGCCAATAAAAGTAACGGTAACATCCGCTTTAATGGCTTGTCCCATCACATTCCCGCGATCAGCATCAATTCCCGAAGGGACATCGATTGCTAATTTAGGACAACCCATAGCGTTAATCGCCTGGATGGCTGCATTGAAAGGTTCATGCACCTCGCCTTGTAAACCAGTCCCTAACAAAGCATCTACGATAACATCCGCCTGCATCGATGCGCCAGGAAAAAAATCTTCTATTAAAACGCCAGCTTTTGCCGCTTCATCCGCCGCTTTCTGCGCAGATTCAGGCAATTGTTTGGGCGTCACACGCAAAACTTTTACGGAATAATTTTCAAGATGGGCTAACTTTGCGAGCACATAACCATCTCCTGCATTTTTGCCGTTACCGCAAAATATCAAAATATTTTTTGCATTAGGCCAAAATTCTTTTAATTCAGTAAATGCGGCAGAACCTGCTGCTTGCATCAATTGGAATTCTGTCCGCTCATTTTTTTTAATCACCAGGGATTCAATGGCGCGGATTTGTGAACTGTTATACAGATTCATTTCAGGTTTTACCCTGCTTTTGATTTTTAGCTTTGTTGAGTTGTTTCTGTTTCCTTCTTTTTTTATTCGCTCTGGATCTCTTTCTTGATTTTTTACGGTTTTTCTTTTTAATCAAACTTTGTTTTTCTTGAATATGCGGGGGTAATTCAAAATCGATGGTGCGTTTGTCGAGATCAACACGTGCTACTAAAACTTCAATGGTGTCGCCGAGCTGGTATTGTATGCCGGAATGTCTGCCTCTTAAAACATGATTGGTAGCGTCGTATTGATAATAATCATTGACTAATGCAGTAATATGCAACAAACCTTGCACGTAAATATCATTTAATTCAACAAATACACCAAAACTGGTCACATCACTGATAATACCAGGAAAAATTTGGCCGAGTTTGTGTTGTATATACTCGCATTTTAACCAGTCAACTGCGTCACGCGTCGCTAAATCAGCGCGGCGTTCGGTCATTGAACAATGATCACCAATGGCAGCTATGGATTTTTCATTATATGAAAAATCACCACCATTTTGTTTGAGTAAATGTTTGATTCCTCGATGCACAATTAAATCGGGGAAACGTCTGATTGGTGAAGTAAAATGCGTATATGCATCGTAAGCTAAACCAAAATGACCAATATTTTCTGGAGAATAAACGGCTTGGCGTAAAGAACGCAACAATACGGTTTGCAGTAAATGAAAATCGGGCCGGCCCGCGATTCTTTTTACTAATGTATTGTAGGCCTTAGGTGTTGGATTATTACCACCACCTAGGCGCATATTAAAAGCTTTTAAAAAACTATTCAAAGACAATAATTTCTGTGGATCAGGTCCGTTATGCACCCGATATAAGGTGGATATTTTACCCTTTCGCAAAAACTGAGCTGCACAAACGTTGGCGACCAACATCGCTTCTTCAATCATTTTGTGAGCGTCGTTACGCTGGACGGGAACGATGCGATCAATTTTTCTCTGTGCTCCGAATATAATACGAGTCTCTGTCGTTTCAAATTCAATGGCGCCTCTCGTTTCTCTTTGTTTCAGTAGGCTCCGAAATAATTCATGAAATATTTTCAGTTGATGGGTAAGTTCGGGGGAAAGTGATAAATTCCCCTCCAAAACTTGAGCGACTTGTGAATACGTTAATCGTGCTTGTGAATGAATGACGCCTTCATAAAATTGATATTTTTTTACCAGGCCTTGTGTATCAATATCCATTTCACAAACCATTACCAAACGATCTACATTAGGCTTTAAAGAACAAAGGCCATTTGAAAGTTCTTCCGGTAACATGGGCAATACTTTATTAGGAAAATACACAGAATTACCCCGTTTTTGGGCTTCAGTGTCTAACGCAGTGCCAGGCCTCACGTAATGATCAACATCGGCAATAGCCACATATAGCTTCCAAGGCGTCTTTTTATTTTCCAGCTGCTGACAATAAACAGCGTCGTCAAAATCTTTGGCGTCCTCGCCGTCGATTGTGACAAAAGAAAGCTGACGTAAATCCCGGCGCTGTGTTTCTTGATCTAAAGAAACTGCTTCTGAAAATTGGTGGGCTTCTTTCTGAACCTCTTCAGGCCACACAAAAGGAAGATCGTAGGCGCGAAGGGACAATTCCACTTCCATGCCGGGAGTGAGCTGATCTCCCAATATCTCAACGACTTTACCTAACGGTTGGCGTCGCCGGGTTGGTTGTGCGATGATATCAACGACTACGAATTGCCCGTGTTTGGCTGCGCCACGTTGATTTTCTGGGATTAAAATATTTTGAATAATTAATTTATTGTCGGGGTCTACAAAATTGATACCCTCTTCCTCTATAAATTTTCCCACAACACGTGAAGTATTATGTTCTAAAACTTCAGCGATCTGCCCTTCGCGGCGGTCTTTTCTATCCGTTCCGATTACTCTAACCAGCACTCGATCATCATTGAAGACAGCAGCCATTTCCCCAGGTGGAAGAAAAACATCTGCACTGCCATCATCTGGAATTAAAAAACCAAACCCTTCACGATGGGCCTGCACTCTCCCGGGCACTAGGTCCAATTGTTGGACTAACGCATAACTTCCCCGCCGGTTGGTCATGAGCTGCCCGTCGCGCACCATGGCTTTTAAACGTCTGCGCAAGCCTTCAATTTCTTCATCCGTTTTAATTTCTAAAGCTTGGCAGAGATGTGACCAACTGACCGGCTTACCTTCAGCAGCCAAATATTGAATAATCCATTCGCGACTCGCCACTGGATGCTCATATTCAGATGCTTCTCTTTCCCTAAAGGGATCATTTTTGCTAGCAAAAGTCAAAATTAAACCTCATAAATAATGCTATAATGAGCTTATTATGCCTTAATTTTTGGTGAAGGAGTATCGTTTTATGAGGTTGACTTTAATGCTACTAGCCACCGCTTTATGTTTAAGCGCATGCACAGATGATCCTCCCACGGGCGAACAAACCCAATCCTATTGTGATTATATCCGCTATAAACTAGAAGACAAAAACTACATCGAAGATCCCATCATCAAACAAAACGTCGCCCAAAAAGCAGAATTACTCCAAGAATATCAATATTACGAATGCAACGAGCTGATTCCCCCGCTGCCAAGGTAATGACAGCTTCGTATTCTTATTACTTGAGTGAAAACACGGGTTCTGGCACGTAATCTGCAATAATGCCAGCTATATCACTATGAAGGACTTTAGTGTCCGTAAAAATACTAAGTAATCCCTCCCTTCTTTTTTCTTTACTGTGATACAACCGCTCTAAAACGCTATTGACCATATCACTAGAAGAAAATTCTTCAGCACGATATTTGGTAAACAGCCCATAAGCGCCATGAGAGAAAATCAACCACGCAGTTACTACCCCACCTTTATAGGCCTTGTCGAGAGGATAAGGAGCAGTCATCATTGTAGAAATAATCCCACAAACACCGCCCATCACTTCTATGATATTGCACATCATGATTCGATTCTTACAGGCTGCTTCTTTACTTGCTTTAAGGTGTTGTTCTTCAAATTCTGCATTAAGTTTTTTGATATCTCCTTGAGTGAAATTCTGAGATAAGAGTTCAGGAAAACTTAGATACTCACGGCTGGCTTGTTGTTCCTTAAGGGTTTCTTTCAGGAGTGGGCAAAGATCATTTATGTGGTAGCGGCTTGGTTTTCTTTTATTTCTATAGCCACCCCTTGCCCTTGTAGCAGGGGTTGGATTAAATCGTCTTCACTTTGGTTGATCTGGTTCATCTTTTTTCCTCTATTTCCTATTTTAAATAGAAGTTAACAAATTGATGAAGACATTTCAAGTGTTAGCAAATTAAATCAGCAATTCACGCTACGCGTGAATTGCTGATATCTACTGTAAAAAATCCAAGGAAGGACGATAATTTTGGTTTAAATCTTTGGCGACTCCTGGGTGGGTGATAAAGCCAGAACATACATTAAGACCGGCGCGTAAGTGGCTGTTTTCACGTAAAGCTGCTCGATAGCCTTTGTTAGCAATTTCTAAAACAAATGGCAGAGTAGCGTTATTTAATGCGAATGTCGAAGTTCTGGGCACGGCCCCGGGCATATTGGCTACGCAATAATGCACAACATTTTCGACAACATAGGTTGGATTATCGTGCGTGGTTGGACGACTGGTTTCAAAGCATCCCCCCTGATCAATAGCCACATCGACAATGACCGATCCTGGGCGCATTTTTTTCAACGTATCATGCTTCACTAACTTAGGGGCCGCTTCACCCGCGATTAGAACTGCACCGACGACTAAGTCCGCCTCTATGACGGCTTGTTCAATGCTAGCCGTAGAAGCGTATGCGGTTTTTATCCGTCCCTCGAATTGATCATCTAATTCTTGTAAACGATAGAGTGATTTATCAATAACGGTCACCTCTGCCCCAATGCCTACCGCCATGCGCAATGCATTAGTGCCAACCACACCGCCACCTAAAATAGTCACTTTTCCTTGAGATACGCCAGGCACTCCACCCAACAGGATGCCGCTGCCACCTTGCGATTTTTCTAAACATTTCGCTCCCGCTTGGATAGAAAGACGGCCCGCAACTTGGCTCATGGGAGAAAGTAACGGTAAGTCCCCCCGTTTTCCGGTAACCGTTTCATAGGCGATGGCAATACAACCTGAGCGCAACAGCGCTTCCGCTTGTTCAAGATCTGGAGCTAAATGTAGATAAGTAAATAATACTTGATTTTCTTTAATAAGATCGTATTCACTGGATTGCAGTTCTTTTACTTTTACAATCATTTCCGCTTCTGAAAAAACATCTTTAGCGTTAGAAACAATTTTAGCGCCAGCGCTTATATAATCTTGGTTGGAAAATCCGATTTCCTTTCCCAAACCATCTTGCACAATGACTTTATGTTGGTGATCGTTTAATTCACGAACACTGGCAGGGGTCAAGCCAACTCGAAATTCTTTGGTTTTAATCTCTGCAGGTACACCAATAATCATTTCTTACTCCAATAATGAACTGTGCCGTCCATCTTACATTGATTTATACAAAGGTCAATATTGTTAATAAATTGCACAAAATGGGCTATATTTATTCAGAAGGGGGTGTTATGCGACGAATAAAAGAGAAGTTACGGAATTTATATTCGGTTCACGATCAAGAAGATAAGTCGATTGCCTTAATCCTGGCGAAAAGCGCCAATGAGGCTAAAAAAATTTGGTACGATACCAATAACCATGAATTGATATTCGTGACCCGTTCCCAAGTGCAAAAGGTTCACTTTAAGGAAATTAAAAAAGCCTTTATACCGCTAAAATTAAGCGGTTTGTTGTCTGAAAAGCGGATTATCCCACGACGTTCCCTGCTCTGCACAAAATTAGCAAGGTATTACCTTTTGTAAGGTTCCGGCAATGAGTCGCAAGGTTTCATCGATTTCTGCTTTTGTAGAAAATCGCCCTAGGCTAATTCGAATGGCAGAAAGTGCTCTGTCGCTTGTAATACCCATAGCAGTTAAAACATGCGAAGGATGGCTGTAGACAGCATGACAAGCCGATCCTGAAGATAGCGCCAGTTCTGGTAAACTGGCCATTAATATTTTGCTGTTAATCCCATCAATGCTGATATTTAAACAATGCGGAACACGCTGCTTATAATCTCCATTTAAACGAATCCCTGCTACTGTCTTTAATCTTTCCAAAAAGTGCTGACTGAGATGTAGAACATGCTGATGATCTTTCTCTAATTGTGCTTTCGTTAATTGGCAAGCTTTTCCCATGCCGACGATTTGATGAGTGGGTAAAGTGCCGGACCGCAATCCTCTTTCCTGTTCCCCGCCATGTATTTGCGGAAAAATACGTATACGTGGTTCACTTTGTACATATAGCGCCCCAATACCCTTGGGCCCATAAGCTTTGTGGGCAGATAATGATAATAAATCTATGCTCAATTCCTTAACCTGTATGGGAATTTTACCCAATGCTTGAGCTGCATCGATATGCACTAACGTCCCATTGCGATGTGCTATTTTAATCATTTCACGGATATTCTGGATGACTCCAGTTTCGTTATTTACCCACGCCACGGAAACCAAAACCGTTGTGGGGCGCAATGCTGCCGTAAATTCTTCTAGATTAAGAAGACCATGATGGTCCGTTTTTAAATACGTAGTCGAAAAACCCTGCGATTCCAAAGCAGCACAAGTGTTAAGGACTGCTTTGTGTTCGGTACCTAAAGTCAGCAGGTGTTTGCCCTTGCGCTGATAAAAAAGAGCGGCCCCTTTTAACGCTAAATTTATTGATTCAGTAGCCCCGGAGGTCCAAATGATTTCATGCGCATGTGCCCCTATGGATTCAGCAACCTGTTGCCGGGCATATTCGATAAGCTCTGCAGATTTTTTACCATACACATGTTGCTCTGCAGCAGGATTGCCAAAGATAGGCAGGGATTCTTGCATAACGGCCAGTACCTCCGGATCTAACGGAGTACTGGCCATATAGTCTAGATAGATACTAATAATGATTCTTTAAACGGTTAACCTTTAAGCGCAATGCGGTATAACCAGTAGCACCAAGCTATGGTGACCACAATGCCAATCACGACAGCAAAAGGTGCAAAATGTGCTGACACCACAGACAATGCATCAGAATTACCTGCGATCACAAAAGGTATGGCTAAGAATACGCCCATCAGTGCGCTACCTGCCACCAATCCGCAGGCTAACAAGGTGCCGTTATGACTTTCTTCATGCGTTTTTTTCTTCATTTTCACCAATTGATTGATGAGCGTGCCGATAAATATACTGGCAGGAATCAAAAATGGCAGATATATCGCTAATCCCATACCTAAAACAATAAAGCGTTTCCCTCTTCTTTTTAAGATTTCGTCAACGATGATGGCGACAACGGCTACGATCGCGCCAGTCACCACCATCGTCCAATTGATGTCACGAGTCAGAACACCTTTTGTGATCGTCGCCATTAAGTTGGCTTGCGGGGCGGCTAATGTTTGGCTGGGATCCATGCCAGAATGGGGGAATACCCCGCCCATGCCATAAGCATTAAATAATAAATTAAGCACAGGCGCGATCACTAAAGAAGAGGCTAAAATCCCTATCATTAACACGATCTGTTGTTTCCAAGGCGTCGCGCCCACCATTTGTCCGGATTTTAAATCCTGAATATTTTCTAAAGAAATAGAAGGAATAGCGGTTACGATCGCTGTGATAAAAAGCACTAATGCCGTAAGTTTTCCAACTTCCACTAAATCATTCGTATGGAATAGCGCTAGGAACAAGCCTCCCAAAACCAAAATGCTAATAATAATCATTCCCGATAAAGGACTGTTGGTGGAACCTATCAAACCAGCAAAATATCCGCATAAAGTACTTAATAAAAATCCCACAATCACAATAAATACAATGACGCATAAAGCTGCAAAAAGTAAGTATTCCGGACTATAGTGTAAACCGGAACGGAAAAAATACTGACAGACAGCAAAGAAAATAAGAGCGACGCAAACGAATGATAACAGCAATATCCAACTAAATGGGATATCGCGTTCGGTGCGGGATATTTGATGTCCCGCAGGCAAATTTTTACGCTTAGAGGCTTGCACGGATTCTTTAAAACCCTGCAGTACGGGTTTAATTAAGGTGATCAAGGTCCAAATGCCTCCTACAAGCAGAACGCCAACACCTACATAACGAAGTTGAGTACTCCAAATAGTCATGATCGAATCATAGGCTGAACCTGCTGCAGGCATTCCATAAATAAAACCGATAGATGGAAGTATAACCACCCATCCTACAATAATACCTACCAAGAAGCTGATTCCCACTTGAAAACCGATAATATAACCTGAGGCGATAAGCGCAGGTTCAAAACCGATGCCAAAACCAAACGCCGTTTTACCGACATAAGTCCAGGCTTCCCACTCATCAGCAATGATTTTTAAACCAGATTGCACAAAACTGATAAGTCCGCCTACTCCTGCGCCCATTCCCAAAAACCTTAAGTGCTTACCACCCGTTGTGCTGACGCGCAGAACATTACCTACTGCGGTGCCTTCGGGGAAACGTAAGGTCGGGATACTAAATAAGATACGACGCAATGGGACAGAAAATAAAACACCTAAAATACCGCCTAATACAGTAATGATAACGGTTTCCCAATACGGAAAGCCCTTCCATATTTTCGTAATAATAAGGGCCGGTAGTACAAAAGCCATTGCTGCAGCAACTCCCTCTCCTGCTGAAGCAGCGGTTTGTATCATGTTACTTTCTAAAACATTAGACTTTTTAAACAGTTTCAAAATGCCCATCGCCAAAACTGAAGCAGGAATTGACGCAGCAATCGTCGTACCAATTTTTAAAGCCAGGTAAGCATCGGCAGCGGCAAGCACAGCGGCAAGTATAATGGAAATAATAATGACTTTTAAGGTCATTTCAGGAAGTGAAACTGAAGCAGGTATCAAAGGTTCACTCACAGAACTCGATTTCTTCATACAACCCCTTATTGTTTTTTTATTGTCCAAACTTTGATTATATCTTTTTATGCAATTATGTCAAATGTTTCAAAATTGCCGATAAAAATCCACGCAAAATATTTATCTCAGTTTCGTCTGGGGCTGCGCGTTTGAATAAACGCCGTATCCTTTGCATCATAAGTTTGGGATGCTGCGGGTCCAAACAGCCTAAATGAATGGCGGCAGCTTCCCAATGCGCGATGAGCCCATTAAATTTGTCGTGATCTGCAGGAACATGCGAGGATGTTTGCTGAGGTTTTTGCGATAAAAAAGATTTTCTAAGCTCATAGGTCATCAATTGTACTGCGGCTGCTAAATTCAATGAACTAAAATTTTCATCCGCTGGAATGGAGACAGCATAGTGACAATGCGCCAACTCTTGATTAGTCAAACCGGATGATTCTCTCCCAAACACGATAGCAATTTCTTTACCCGATTGTTCTTCTAAAATTTTATGCGCGCAGGCTGCGGGATCTAATAGAGGCCATTGTAAAAAACGTGAACGTGCACTGGTCGCATAAATCCAGTGACAACCTTGAATAGCTTCAATTAAAGTTTTGTTCACAAAAGCGTTTTGCAAAATATCTTCTGCCCCTGCTGAGCGCATGGTCGCTTCTGGATTAGGAAAATCTTTTGGATTTACCAAATGCAAGCGAGAAAACCCCATATTTTTCATTGCCCGCGCCACCGCTCCAACATTCCCTGGGTGGCTGGGCTCTACAAGTACGATTCGAACATCATTAAATAAAGCAGAGGAATTTGTCGTCATAGTATTGATTGGTATATGATACTAATCATGAAACATCCACTTGTAAACATTGGCGTTCAAGCAGCAAGACAAGCGAGCAAGGTTTTGCTGCGTCATATTGACAGATTAGATACCTTAACTGTCACTGCCAAAGCGAAAAGTGATTGGGTCACCGAAGTTGATCGTCAATCTGAAAGAGAAATCATTGAAATTATCCGGAACGTTTATCCTGAACATAGCATCCTGGGAGAAGAAAGTGGATCTATATCCGGTAATGAATATTGTTGGGTTATTGACCCGTTAGATGGAACGACCAATTACATTCACGGTTTCCCACATTTTTCTATTTCAATTGCTGTAAAACATCGCGATCAATTAGAAGCTGGTGTCATATTTGATCCTTTACGCAATGAAATGTTTATCGCCGCGCGCGGACAAGGTAGTTATTTAAACGAACGAAGAATCAGAGTCAGCAAAGTGAGCAAATTAGAAAATGCACTGCTGGGCACAGGATTAGCCATGCGTGAAGCGCAACATTTCCCTCTATTTATTGAAATTTTTAAAAATTTATATCCGCGAAGCGCCGGCATCCGCCGTGCCGGCTCCGCCGCATTAGATTTAGCCTACGTAGCCGCCGCCCGTTTAGATGGCTATTGGGAATATCCATTAAAAGAATGGGACATGGCTGCCGGTGTGTTATTAGTCCAAGAAGCCGGCGGCCGAGTCACCGATATGCAAGGCGGCAAAGATTTCCTAACCCAAGGCGGCGTAATCTCCGGAAACGCCAAAATCCAACCCCTAATGTTAGAAGCCATCGAGAGTTTACGGTAATTCGTCTTCTGCTTGCTTAACTGGTGGTAATAAGTGAGTGCGATTTAGTCCTAAAGCGACTGCTAGAGAACCGGCGACATAAATAGAGGAATAGGTGCCGATGATAATTCCAATGGTCATGGCTAATGCGAAACCGTGAATCATCGGGCCGCCAAAGAACAATAGTGCTAATACCACCACTAGGGTCAGGCCCGAAGTCATAATAGTGCGTGATAAAGTTTGATTGATAGAAAGGTCCATGATTTCTAGCGGAGTACCTTTTCTAACTTTTCTAAAATTTTCTCGAACTCGATCGTAAACCACAATGGTGTCATTAAGAGAATAACCAATAACCGTTAAGAGACCCGTCAACACAATCATATCAAATTCCAGATGGAAAAAAGCAAAAATACCCAATATCAGCACTGGATCGTGAATTAATGCAACTGCAGCAGCAACCGCAAAACGGTATTCAAATCGCAAAGCAATATAAGCCATTGTCGCCACCAATGCGACCACAATCGCCAAAATGCCATTGGTCAATAAAGTTTTTGAAACTTGGGGCCCGATAAAATCTAAACTGTTGATATGACTATCAGGAATAATCGTATTTAACTGTTGTTGCAACTGCTCTGAACTCAATTCTTTATGCACAGGTAACCGTATAGAAACTTCCGTGCGACTATAAGGTTGTACTACCGCATGTTTGAAAACAGATTCACTAAGGCGATTTCTAATTTGTTGCAGATCGTAAGGCTGAGTAAACGTAACAGATACTTCTGTGCCGCCGGTGAAATCAAGACCTAAAGTGAGTCCTTGGGTAATGAGTCCCACAATAGAGGCGATAAAAATCAGGATGGAAAAAATTGCTGCGCCCTTTCTTTGGCGCATAAATTGGATTTTGGTATTGGTTTTAAAAAATTCCATCTATTTCGACACCACCGGTTGATGTATGCCAATAGAAAGTTTTTTAATATTACGGCCGCCCATAAATTAAATTGACCAAAGCACGGGTGAAAAATATCGCTGTGACCATGGAACTTAAAATACCAATCGTTAAAGTAATCGCGAAGCTTTGTACTGATCCAGTGCCTAATGTAAACAGAATAATCGCCACAATCAAGGTGGTGACATTGGAATCTAAAATTGTCGAGAAAGCCCTTTCGTACCCGGTGAAAATGCTGGCCTGCGGTGACATGCCATTTCTTAATTCCTCACGAATCCTTTCATTAATCAAAACATTCGCGTCTACGGCCATACCGATAGTTAAGACCATGCCAGCAATACCCGGTAAAGTAAGCGTTGCGCCTAATAACGACATCACCGCCACAATAAAAATCGTATTCAACACTAAAGCTAAATCCGCAATTAACCCAAATAAATAATAATAAATAAGCATAAAGACCACAACGATGCTAATGGCAACTACCATGGAGTTGATGCCTTGGCGGATATTTTCTTTACCTAGGCTGGGTCCGAGTAAACGTTCTTGCACAAATGCGACAGGTGCTTTGTAAGCCCCGGAACGCAATTGTAAAGCCAAATCCTGTGCATCACGTGTGGACGCTAATCCAGTAATTTGAAATTGGGCGCCAAGCGCACTGTGATAGTAGCGATATTGATAATGTTGGAGACTTGCTGATGGGTTAACACTAATTGCCCATTCACCATTTTTTTGACGGTTTGTGTTTCGACATAAACGGTGGCCATAGGTTTTCCGATATTTTCTCGAGTAATGCGATTAAAAGAATTGACCTCACTGCCACCTGAACGAATGCTCACCGCAGGTTTGCCATACTCATCGGTGGTGCTGTTGGCGCTTAAGATCGAGCTGCCGTGAAGCACAATATCATTTTTCAGTAACACAGATGAATTTTCAAAGGTAAACAAACTAAATCCAGGCGGTATCACACCGGTGGAAGCTGCTGTTTTAGCATCATGATCGAGGTCTACCAATTGCAAATAGATCGTAGCGACTTTGCCGATTAAAGCTTTTGCCCTCGCCGTATCTTGCAAGCCAGGTAAATCCACACTGATTTGATCTTTGCCTTGTTGCTGAATAACCGGCTCAGCAACACCAAGTTCATTAATACGATTATTAAGAATCATCATATTCTGACTAACGGAATAATCAATTAATCGCCCTTGAGCGCTTTTGGATAATACACCAGTCAGCGTAAATCCTTGTGCAGATGTGAATTGATAATCAGAATAATCTTTCTTTAACAAAGTCAAAGCTGAGTTCAAAGCAGCAGCGTCCCGAAATTGGATTTGAACTTCTCCTTTTCCGGTTTGGCTAAAATCTAAATAGCGGATTTGTTGTTCGCGTAACAGCGTGGCAATATTTCGTATATCACTATTTTCTTGTTCTTTAAGCAAGGAAGCGCTGTCCACCTTGAGTAGAAAGTGAATCCCTCCCCTCAAATCTAGGCCCAATTTCATTGGCTTAGCCCCTATGCTTTTTAACCATTTGGGTGTTCTATCCGCTAAATTTAAAGCCACGGTATAATCCGGGCCTAAACTAGCTTGCATGATATCCTGGGCTTTTAGTTGCTCGGCAGTGTCGTAAAAACGAATGACATAGGAAAACCCTTCCAGTT
This sequence comes from uncultured Pseudomonadota bacterium, assembly GCA_963702315.1. Classification (GTDB taxonomy): domain Bacteria; phylum Pseudomonadota; class Gammaproteobacteria; order Coxiellales; family Coxiellaceae; genus JAFEDN01. The sequence continues at coordinate 33,357 of CAVPCA010000022.1, read as the reverse complement.
TGATGGAGCGATACGATATTTTTTGATCATTGAGAACTTGGGTGATTTGTTGGCTTAATTCGGGCTTTAATAAAGTAGTGCCTTTAGGTTGAATTTGAATAGCGGGTTCTTGTCCATACAAATTGGGCAGAGCGTATAAAATCCCTAAAATAATCAGCACGGCTAGCAAAATATAACGCCACAGCGGATAGGTGTTCACTCTAAATTTATCCTAAAATAAACGGTTAATTTCCCAGTGAGTCGATAGTCCCTTTCGGTAATACAGAGGCAATTGCACCTTTTTGAATAATTATTTCATTCTCCTTACCCACAGTCAACATAACATAATTATCTTTGAGTTTGGTAATGCGGCCAACGATTCCGGCACTGGTCATGACTTCATCCCCAATAGAGATTTTGCCTTAACATTTCGCGTTGTTCTTTGGCTCGTTTCGTTTGTGGGCGCACCAATAAGAAATAAAAAACCACCACAAAAATAATTAACATCGGGAGCATATGTAAAAAGCTCCCTTGTGAAGTCGTTGGTGGTGTAGTTGGATTAGCCGTAGTTGCCGGTTGTGTCGTTTGTGTTGTTGGGGTGGTGGTGTCAGCAAAGGCATTAGTAATGCTCGAAAAATTTATAGTCATGTCTTATCCTCTGGAAGATTCGTAAACCGGTAATGTACCCATTTTCTATAGGGAACGCAAATTATGATAAAATAAGTTATGAATTCTCATAAAAAAATCATTGTTGGGTTGTCTGGAGGAGTAGATTCAGCAGTTTCCGCTCTTCTATTAAAAGAAGCAGGGTACGATGTGACGGGTGTTTTTATGCAAAACTGGGAAACCCGTAACGACGATCCGTATTGCTTAGCTGAACAAGATCTAACAGACGCAGAGCGCGTTTGCCAGCATCTCGGCATCCCTTTTCAAGTGGTCAATTTTTCAAAAGAATATTGGAATCGGGTTTTTCAATTCTGTTTAGACGAATTTGCCGCCGGCAGAACGCCCAATCCCGATATTGGGTGTAATAAGGAAATTAAGTTTAAAGTTTTTTTAGAGTTTGCCCTCAGCTTAAATGCTAAATTGGCTACCGGGCATTACGCACAGATTCAATCCACGCACCAAGGATATGCTTTGCATAAAGGCCAGGACGCCAATAAAGATCAAAGTTATTTTTTGTATACACTCAGTCAAAAGGCGCTGGCGCATAGTGTGTTTCCGGTCGGCCATTTACAAAAAGCTCAAGTGCGTGCTTTGGCGCAAGCAGCAGGGTTGCCCAATTACGCTAAAAAAGACAGTACCGGAATATGCTTTGTCGGCGAAAGGCGTTTTAAACATTTTTTAAGCGAATTCTTTTTGGCGCAACCGGGTTTAATTCAGGATGAATCAGGAAAAACCGTGGGTCAACATGATGGGTTGATGTTTTATACTCTGGGTCAACGTCAGGGTCTAAACATTGGGGGAAAAAAGAATACCTTACCAAAACCATGGTATGTTATTGCAAAAAATTTGAAAGAAAATATTTTGGTGGTGGGACAAGGGCATGATCATGCCAGGCTTTATACAAAATGGCTGCACTGTGGCGACTTGCATTGGATAGAAGAACCCCCTACTCTTCCGCTGTCTTGCAGTGCAAAAATTCGTTATCGTCAAAAAGAAGCAAAATGCACCATCTTTGCCGAAAAAAACGATATTTACCTCGTGGAATTTGAGGAGCCTCAATGGGCTGTAACACCTGGGCAGTCCGTGGTTTTTTACAAAAATGATCAATGTCTCGGCGGGGGGATTATCGCCGTTTCTAATTAAAACTGTTAAAATCTTTTCCCTATGGAACTGTACAGCGTATTAAATCCAAAATCTCTACAAAAACAAGACCATCGAATCCATTGGGCTAATTTAACGGGAGCCAGTGATAGCTTGGCGATCGCGCAATTGGTGAAGCAACCTGGACAAGGTCAGCTTTTAGTCATTGCAACGGATTCGCAAGTTGCGCGCCGGCTACAACGGGAAATTACATTTTTTCTGCAAGAATCTTTACTGCCTTGCTATGTTCTGCCGGATGGGGAGACGTTACCTTATGATTATTTTTCTCCGCATGCCGATTTAATTTCAGAACGTTTATCTGTATTAAACCATTTATTGAAGGTACATAAAGGTATTGTTATCGCTGCTGTTTCTACCCTGATGCACCGTTTTTTACCTCGTAAATTTTTAATCCAACATTCGATGTCTATTGCTGTCGGTGAATTTTTAGACCCACAAATATTTCGTGAGCAACTAACGAGCGCCGGTTATTATTCCGTAAAACAAGTATTGGAACATGGGGAATTTGCTGTGCGCGGTTCAATCATGGATATATTTCCCATGGGCAGTCCATTGCCGTTTCGTATGGAATTATTTGATGATAAGGTGGAAACTATCCGTAAATTTAATCCAGAAACACAATGTTCTATCGAAAAAATAGATGAAATAAAATTATTTCCTGCGCGCGAATATCCATTGACCGAAGAAAGTATTGATTATTTTCGCCAAAATTGGCGCAGCCGGTTTTCAGGCAATCCTAAAGATTCCGCCATTTACGAGCATATCAGTGAGGGTCTCGCTGCTCCCGGTGCAGAATATTATCTTTCTTTATTTTATCCAAAATTAGACACTATTTTTGATTATCTTATCCTGAAACACAAATTATTTGCACAGCCTCTTTGGCGGATATTGCCGATAAATTTTGGCAAGATGTGCAATATCGATATGAGCAATTACGTTACGATATTCAAAGACCTTTATGTCAACCGGAAGAATTATTTATCACTCCGATTGAATTTTTTACAGACCTCAAAAAATTTGGACAAATTCAATTTCATCAAGAGATATTACCTGAAAAAATGGGTAATTTTTCTTTTGCAACGCATCAACCACTGACTTTTCCGGTAGATCATAAGGCTAAAAATCCATTAGAAAAACTGCAATCTTTTCTCCAAAAACCGATTTATCGCACATTATTTTGTGCCGAAACTACGGGCCGGCGTGAAATTTTATTGGAATTATTGCAAGGCATTCATTTGACGCCGAAATTTTTTCCGGCTTGGCAGGCATTTTTAGAGTCCGAAGAGCAATTAGGCATTACCGTGGGCCCCATTGGATCAGGGTTTATGGTTGGAAAAACCACCGATCGTTATTATTAGCGAATCTCAACTGTTTGGTGAACAAGTCATGCAGCGGCGTTTACGTAAAGGCCCGCGGCAAGATGCTGATTATATTATCCGCAATTTAACCGAATTGAGCATAGGTTCTCCGGTGGTACATATTGAGCATGGCGTTGGACGTTATTTGGGACTTGATCAAATTAGTGCTGGAGATCAAGAAGGTGAATACTTAAAATTAGAGTATGCGGGCGGAGATAAAATTTATGTTCCAGTCACTTCTTTACATTTAATTAGCCGCTATACAGGCGCAGATGCTGATCATGCACCTTTACAGAAATTAGGCACTAAACAATGGCAAACCATTAAACAAAAAACTGCAGAAAAAGTTCGTGATGTTGCTGCTGAATTACTGGAGGTCTATAGCCGGCGCGCAAGCATCTCTTGGATTTGCTTTTAAAGAAGCAGACCAACAATTTTATCATTTTTCGCCGTTCCTTTCCTTTTGAAGAAACGCCAGATCAAGCCAAGGCCATTAATGCGGTTATTGACGATATGATTTTGTCTCGTCGCATGGACCGTTTGGTGTGTGGCGATGTGGGTTTTGGTAAAACTGAAGTTGCCATGCAAGCGGCTTTTTTAGCTGTGCAAAGTGGAAAACAAGTGGCCATTTTGGTGCCGACCACTTTGCTTGCTGAACAACATTTACAATAATTTTCAAGAAAGATTTGCCGATTGGCCAGTGAAAATTGAGGTTTTTTCGCGCATGCAAGTCAGTAAAAACCAAAAAATCTCTGCGGAAAAATTAACGGAAGGCAAAATTGATATTGCGATTGGCACACATAAATTATTATCCTCGCAAATTCAATTTAAAGATTTGGGATTGTTAATTATTGATGAAGAGCATCGCTTTGGTGTTCGACAAAAAGAAAGAATAAAAGCATTAAGAGCACATGTTGATATCTTAACTTTAACCGCGACGCCTATCCCGCGCACTTTAAATATGGCGTTGGCCGGTACCCGCGATTTATCGATTATTGCCACTCCGCCCGCACGACGTTTGTCAATAAAAACTTTTGTGCATGAATTTGAGAACTGACATTATTCGTGAAGCCATTCATTACGGGAACTATTGCGCGGTGGACAAGTTGTATTTTCTGCATAATGAAGTGGCAACTATTGAAGCGCATGGCCGAAAAATTACAAGCGATTATTCCTGAAGCCAGCATTGGCATTGCTCATGGACAATTGCCGGAACGAACTTTAGAAAAAATAATGGCTGATTTTTATCATCAATCGATTTAATGTTTTGGTTTGTACCACGATTATCGAATCTGGAATCGATATTCCTTCAGCGAATACGATTATTATCAACCGTGCTGATCGTTTTGGTTTGGCGCAACTGCATCAATTGCGTGGACGCGTGGGCCGTTCTCATCATCAAGCTTATGCTTATTTATTTACTCCTGAAGAAAAATTAACTACAGATGCCGAAAAACGTCTGGCAAGCTATTACGTCAATTGGAAGATTTAGGCGCGGGATTTCATATTGGCGACACATGATTTGGAAATTCGCGGCGCGGGTGAATTGTTGGGTGAAGAACAAAGTGGTCATATGCATGCGGTTGGATTTTCACTTTATATGGAATTGTTCGAATCAGCGGTAAAAGCATTAAAAGCGGAGAAGACCCGGTATTTGAGAACCGCAATGGATGCAACGTCTGAAGTTAATTTACAAATCAGTGCATTTATCCCTGAAAATTATGTGCCTGATGTTAACGCAGATCTCATGTTGTATAAACGATTGGCGAATTGCAAATCTTTACCAGAAATTGAAGAATTAAAAGTAGAATTGATCGATCGTTTTGGATTATTACCAGAAGCAACCGAAACTTTATTCATGATTTCCCATCTTAAATTAATCGCCGCAGAATTGGGGGTTAATAAAATCGACAGCTCCGCACAATTTGGCTATTTGCATTTTGTTGAAAAACCCAAAGTTGACCCATTAAAAATAATCAATTTAATTCAAAAACAGCCCAAAAACTTCCAAATGCAAGGCAGCAATACCCTGCGTTTCAAATTAACCACAGAAAACAAAGAACAACGCATTACTGTTTTTATGGACTTAATGAATTCTTTCAAAAGAGCCGCCACTCCACGTTTTTAATTAAAAGTTACCTCAACTTTAATATTGGGTGATAATTTCCTTTTTATGACGCTAGTGTGTTTCCAGTAATAACGTAAAGTCCGATCGCGGTGGCGACAGAAACATTTAGACTTTGTACAGTGCCGCGCATGGGTATAGAGACTAAAGAATCGCAATGTTCACGCGTCAAACGCCTTAGGCCTTTCCCCTCCCCGCCTACAACAAGGGCAATCCGATGTGCAGCGCTGACTTGCCCTATCGTCATGGCGGATTGGGCATCTAAACCGATGATATCAACGGAGGCTTCTCGGGTTTGACGTAAGGTCCTGGCTAAATTGGTAATCTGAATGAAGGGGGTATGGGCAGTAGCCCCACAAGCTGTCTTGTGAACGACTTCGGTTAACCCGCAGGCGCGGTCTTTAGGCGCAATAACGGCGTCTACGCCCATGGCGTTGGCAGTACGGATAATTGCCCCCAGATTATGCGGGTCTTGTACGCCGTCTAAAAAAAGCAACAGGAGTTGGTTTTTCAATAGCAGATCCTCTAGAAAAGCTTCGGATTTTGGCGCGACCGTATGGCATTCTAAGGCAACACCTTGATGGTTTGTCGAACCTAAAAGCGCATCTAGTTCTTGACGATTTTTATATAACAAATTGATTTTATTTAAATTTATTAAATCCAACAGCTCGCGAATACGACTGTCTTCACGTGAATTCAACAGAAAACACCGAACGACGCGGTAAGGCTGTTTACTGAGAATTTCTCTAACTGCTTGATATCCAACGATAAATTCTTTTTTATTATGCATATCTGCCTCATTGTAGGAATATTTCGTAATTTATTGTATGAATAAGGTTGACAATTTGTATTAAATAGTACATAATGTCGATTCAATACATCGTGTACAGAGGGTGTTTAACCCATTGTAAGTGATGTTGGCGCCAGGAAATGGCATTTTTTCTCCAGGGTGTGGAGAGCTTTGAAACTTGTTCACAACCCTATGAGGTAATCTCATGAAAAAATGTGTTATTCATTTCCTGGCGTTGGGTGCGTTATTCGTCTCTACCTATAGTCTTGCCAGCCCTCCTTCGGATGAATTTTCCAAAATTACTTATCATGCAGCCCATGATACCAATTTAAGCCCACAAGCGGTAGAAACAGCTTTACAAGGCTATAAATGGGCTTTGAAACATGGTGAAGTACGTAATAAAAACATCATCACCATCGTCGATTTTACTATTTCTTCAGCTAAACCCAGATTATATGTGTTTGACACGCAAAGTGGTGAAGTATTAATGGGGTTACATGTGACTCATGGTAAAAATTCAGGTACGGGCGCCTACGCCACCAGTTTTTCAAATAGCAACAGCTCATTGAAATCCAGTATCGGCGTATTTGTCACTCTGGGAACTTATAAAGGCCAACATGGTTATTCATTACGTATTAAGGGCCTTGAAGCGAGTAATAATAATGTCTTACGGCGCGCCGTGGTAGTTCACGGAGCGAATTATGTGACCCCTGAATACATTGCCCATATGCATAGGGCCGGCACAAGTTGGGGCTGTTTCGCCGTGAACCCGCAGAAACTTAATCTATTAATTAACTATATTAAAGATGGTAGTATGCTGTATGCTTATGGTCACTCAACAGAATATGCAGCCACTTCGAAGATATTTAAGACAGCTGATGCCGGAACGGAAAAAAACGCATAATTCAGCAATTCCCGCTAGAAATATAAACTTTGAAAATCATGAAATTCAAAGAGTAATTTAAAAATAATTTTCGTAGAAAATCTCTTCCTGATGGGGGATCGCAAGGGGGAGAAGAGCGGAGCGATCTCCCCATTCATTCCTGAATTCAGGCTTTGCCTGGATTCAGGATTCAAACCAGGAAGCAATGAACGCGTAGCGGGAATTGCTGCGCATAATTCATAAATTGGATTAGGGAATAAGTTACCAGTATAATCCTTATAAAGAATATTTGGATATAACTATGAAACTTATTCTGGATAATAATAGCGGTGCTTATTATCAAATTCGTGGGTACAAAGCAGGGCAAATTACCATCAATGATCAGGTGTTTGCCCGTAGTTTAATTGTTACCACTCATAAGCTAATTGATAACTGGTCGCCGCAATCGTTTTCTGAACTTAAAACCGAGCATTGGGCGTCAGTGTTGGATTTGCAGCCGGATATTGTCATCTTAGGCACTGGTTTAAAATTTATTATGCCAAAACCGCTGCTATTATCTCCCCTTTATCAACATCATATTGCGGTAGAAAGTATGGACACGGCGGCTGCTTGCCGTACGTTTACTGCTTTATCTTCAGAAGGGCGTGCCGTTCTGGCAGCTTTATTGATTCAATAAAATGAAAACGCTTAAAATAATTGCTGCGCAAATCAACACGTTGGTTGGGGATGTAGAAAGGAATACCCAGCGCGTGATCGAAGTGGCTAAACAGGCGATTGAAGAGCACCAGGCAGACCTGATCGTCTTTCCGGAAATGACTTTATCGGGTTATCCACCGGAAGATTTAGTATTTAGGCAGGATTTTTTGCGAGCCTGTTTAATCGGGGTTAAAAAAATTGAAGAGGCTAAGTTACCGGGCACAATCATTGTTGGTTTCCCCTATCAAGAACAGCTTAATATACATAACCAAGCGGTAGTTATTTCACACGGCAAAATTATTGCCAGCTACGCCAAACAAGAACTGCCCAATTATACAGTCTTTGACGAAAAACGTTATTTTCATCCCGGCGATCGCAGCAGTGTCTTTCAGCTTAAAGGGTTTTCAATTGGATTGGTGATCTGTGAAGATTTATGGTTTCCAGGGCCGGCAATCCACTGTGTGCAATCCGGGGCGCAATTAATTATTGTCATTAATGCCTCGCCGTTCGATAAAAATAAGGCGGAAGTTCGTGAAGAAATTCTGGTGGCCCGCGCCAAGGAAGTTAAGGTACCCATTATTTACACTAACTTGGTGGGTGGTCAAGACGAATTGGTTTTTGATGGCGGGTCCATGGTGTTTAATCATCTAGGAGAGCGCTGCCAACAGGCCGATTATTTTTTTGAGCAATTATTAACAATATTGGTTTCTCTGCAAGATGACAAAGTACACGTTGCGCCTCAGCCCTTACCTCCTCGTTTAAGCGAAGAAGAAAATATTTATCGTGCATTGGTCATGGGGGTTAGAGATTATGTTCAAAAAAATCATTTTCCCGGGGCAATTATTGGGTTATCGGGTGGGATCGACTCAGCTTTAACTTTGGCCATTGCGGTAGACGCCCTTGGGCCGGATAAAGTAGAAGCTGTATTAATGCCTTCCCGCTTTACCTCGACAATGAGCAAGGAAGATGCTATCGAAGAATGTCACAGACTGGGCGTGCATCACCGTACTTTAAATATTGAACCAGCATATGAAGTTTTTTTAAATACACTCTCGGAATCTTTTAAAAATTTACCGGTCGATGTCACAGAGGAAAATCTGCAAGCGCGCATTCGCGGTACATTACTGATGGCGCTCTCCAACAAGCAAGGTTCAATCGTATTGACTACTGGGAACAAAAGTGAAATGTCGGTAGGCTACGCCACGCTGTATGGCGACATGGCGGGTGGCTTTTGTGTTTTGAAAGATGTTTTTAAAACGATGGTTTATCGATTGGCCAAATATCGCAATACTTTCTCTGCTGTTATTCCGCAAAGAGTGATTGAAAGGCCGCCGAGTGCAGAATTAGCGCTGAATCAATGTGATCAAGACACCCTGCCTGATTATGCTTTGCTGGACCAAATTTTATTTCGGTATATTGAATTGGATCAATCTCCAGAAATGATTTGTGCAGCAGGTATCGATAAAAATATTGTCAATAAAGTCATTAAAATGATTATTTACAACGAATACAAACGCCGGCAAGCCCCGGTAGGGATTCGAATTACGCAACGTGCGTTTGGTAAGGATTGGCGGTATCCCATCACCTCAGGATGGAAGTTGTAAGCACTTCGTAGTCAAAATTATTAAGATATGAGAAGAAATATCTTAATTATTAGAAACGGGACGATTTGCATTAGAAAATTATCATCCACCCATTTTAATCGGGGCCATTCAGCTGTAACAGTGATTAATCCCATTGGCAAAGCTAACCACGATGGTGTGCCCAACCACCATCCACAAACAAGCCAAATTAACGAAATAAAAATAACAGCCAGTATAAAAATGATAGGTTTGGATAAAGTGGTGTGACTTCTGAGTTCGCCAATGAGCGGATCTCCCAAAGCATAGGCTGAAATAATCGGAATGGCGTAAATGGCGGGTAAGCCCAACAATACGAGAGACATACCGAAAATTCCCCAGGCAAAAGCAGAAACTTGTTTACGCTCATAGGGCCTTTGTCCAAACACTGCCCAACCTGCAGATAAACGAAAAATCTCTAATAACGCAACCAGGGCTAGACAAATATAAATCAGCGCATGGGGGGTAAGATGTAGCGTATCAGCCAGATTTTGCGCGTAAGAAAAATATAACCATGGAATAGTTAAACTGGATAAATGTATCAGTCGCCGAACAAGATGGGCAGAAAACCCACCATGAGTTTGTTGGCTCATGGGGATTTGTTGTAAATACGTGCTAATCGTTTAAACTCCAGACTATCGGGATAACTCATTTCCAACGTGCGATAACTTTTGTCCGCTAAATCATTTAACCCTTCTGCTTTGTAAGCCAGCGCTAATATTTCTAAAGCATGAGGAACAGAGGTAGAACCACTGTAATGTTGCACGACTTCACTGGCGCGGTTAATGGCGCCAACATAGGCTTTGCGTATCATATAAAAATCAGCCAAGTCTACTTCTTTTCGCGCCATAACGTTGCGAATATAACTCATGTACATTCGCGCCGATGGGGCATAGACACTATGCGGATACTGCGTGGTAACTTGACTGAATGCGGTGTAGGCGTCGCGTGATGAAGATAAATCATACGGCGCCGGATCAAAACCCAGCAATCTTTGGTACCAAATACTGTTTTGTTCAATACTGATGAGGCCCTTGATGTAATAAACATAATCAATATTGACATCTTGCGGATAAAGCCGAATATACCGGTCAGCCGCTGCTAAAGCAGAAGCAGGATCATTATTCATATAAAAAGCATAAATAATATTGAGTTCAGCTTGTTGGGAGTATGGGCCAAAAGGATATAACGCTTCTAAGGCCCCAAACGCCTCAGCCGCTTTACTATAACGTTTTTTCTGTAGGGCTTTTTCGCCTTGGTAATAAATCTCGGCAGAGGTTTTACCCTCGTATCCCTTTAATGGGTTCGCGCGAGTAGATGAACATCCCGTCAAAATCGACGAAATAGCAAAAAATATTAACATCAAACCTATTTTTTTCATCCCAGTACTTTACCAGGAGTTTACCTTTGTGGGAACTCTACCCTTTAGATCGAGCGTTTACACTAAGGATTCGCCGGGTTCGGAGGATTGTTTGTGTTCCTCTTCGGCATTTTCAAGGAATTTTAGTAAACTTTGTTCGATGCGGCCATTAAAGGTGTTTTTGGGGAATCGGCCTTTGCGGGTGGCTTTGCCGGCCGGCATTTTAGTGAGAATTTCCATAATCTGGTCAATGTTTTCTACTGCATAAATAAAAAATTCTTTCTTTTTAGCGGCTCTCACTACTTCTTCTTTAAGCATTAAATGCTGTGTGTTGGCAGCCGGAATAATCACACCTTGTTTTTTCGTTAATCGTTTTATTTTACAAGCGGCAAAAAAACCCTCTACTTTTTCGTTGATATTACCAATGGCTTGCACCTCTCCATATTGATTGACTGATCCCGTGATAGCGAACGATTGATCAATCGGCAATTTGGCAATTGCGGATAACAATGCAGCCAATTCCGCCGCCGACGCGCTATCCCCTTCTACTTCGCCGTAGTTTTGTTCGAATACCAAACTGGCGGCAATGGATAAATGTTTATCGGGTAGATAGCGACTGGTTAGAAAGCCGGAGAGAATTAATACGCCTTTGGAATGAATTGCCCCGCCTAATTCTACTTCTCGTTCAATATCAATTAACTCACCTTTGCCAAGATGCACTGTGGCAGTGATGCGACTCGGGATACTAAATTGATAATGCCCCAATTGCATGACCGAAAGCCCATTGATTTGTCCGATTTTTTTACCGCGAGTGTTGATTAATAAAATATTACGATGTAAATCCTCGTGAATACGCGTTTCCACACGGTTAGCCCGGTAAATTTTTTGGTCGATGGCTTGTTGGACATCGCCATCTTTAATAACGGTACGATTGGCCTTTTGCGACCAATAATGCGATTCTTCAAGTAAATTTGTCAATTCGCGCATATGTGTCGTTAAGCGTTTAGTATCATGTGCTAAACGGCTGCTGTGATCAATCAATCGCGCCACTGCACTTCTATCTAAAGGATGTAAGTTTTTTTGATCGGTAATGGTCGCAATTAATCGTGAATACAGTGAATAATTGCGCTTGTTTCGGCGAATGTGATTATTAAAATCAGCCGCTACCTTAAATAAATCATTAAAATTGTTATCGTGTTCGCATAATAAATAATACAGATTACGATCCCCAATTAAAATGACTTTAACGTTTAAGGGAATAGGCATAGGTTCTAAAAGCATAGAATTTGGCGCACCAAAAAATTGGCCGAGTAATTCCATATGAATGGATTGGGTTAATAAATCTCTTTTCAAAACATCCCATGCCGGTGGTTGTGATAAAACTTTGTTGACATCCAAAATAAGGTATCCGCCATTGGCTTTATGCAAACTGCCGGCTTTAATCAATGAAAAATGAGAAAAATGGGCACTGGCAGATTTTCGCATATATTCAATTTTGCCAACCAGGTTGCCTTGACTGGGAAAATCTTCATAAACAATGGGAGCGCCAGCATTTTTTTTATGGCTGACTAAAACATTCACGACATAATTATCAAAAAAGTTTTCGGGCAGGGTTTTTTCATTCAGGCTGCTCAGTTTATATAAATTTTTGACAATATCAATTTCTATGGCTTGTAAATGTTTTTGAATGATGGGGTATTTTTTATATTTTTTAAATAAATTTTTACTTAATTTTTTTAAATCCAATGGCTGCAGAGTGTTTTTTAAATTTTCTTTTAATTCATCAATGAATAAGTTCATGTCCGTTTGAAAAACCAGGCCTAAACCAGGTGGGAAACTGATGGCAATCGGTTGAAGTGGCGAAACAAAATTATAAATATAACACCAATCATCAGGTGTAGGTTGCCGGCGGGCCTGTTTTTTTAAAAGCGATTGAATCAACGTATGCCGTCCGGTCCCTTCACGGCCCAATAAAAAGAGGTTATAGCCTTTTTTAGACATGGAAATCCCAAACTCTATCGCCGCGATGGCCCGTTCTTGACCAACGGGTTCTTTTAATAAAGGCAGTTCTCTGGTGGTTGCAAATTTAAATTGTTTGGGGTCACAGCGCGAGCTAAGCTGAGTATAATCTAATGGCTTGATTTTCTTCATCTTTTTGCCTTAATTCCCATCACTGTTGTATGGATTCCATGTAGTTAAATTATAGCCTATGGAAGCGGATCAGGGGTTGGCTTTCGAGCGTCGAGAACTCCTAGTTTATTCTACTATAATCAATCTAGGAGTGATTCATGCATAACGTAGTGATAAGTGGGACAGGAATTTATCTGCCCCCTGATACCATATCGAACGAAGAATTAGTAGAAAGCTTTAATATTTATGTTGACCAGCATAATAATCAATTCGCAAAAGAGATTGCCAATGGATCAAAAGAAGCATTGCTAAAATCACGTGCTGATTTTATTGAGCAAGCATCCGGAATTAAACAACGCCACGTTATTAATAAGCAAGGTATTCTCGATCCAGGCCTCATGCATCCCATTATCCCATTGCGCCAAGACAATCAAATCTCGGTACAATGTGAATTTGCGCTCCCTGCTGCCAAAGAAGCGCTTAAAAATGCTAATAAATCTGCCTCTGACATCGATGCTATTATTATCGCTTGCAGTAACCTTGAGCGCGCCTATCCTTCCCTGTCTATTGAATTACAGTCTGCTTTAGGCATTAAAGCATTTGGCATTGATACTACTGGCGGATGTGCTGCTGCTGTTTTTGGCATCAGCATGGCTTATAGCTTGATTCAAAGTCAATTGGCTCGAAGCGTACTCGTCGTAACCCCCGAATTGTATACTTGTCATTTGAATTTCCGAGACAGGAAAAGTCATTTTATTTTTGGCGACGGTTGCTCCGCAGTGGTTTTAGAGGACCAATCTAATTGCCAATCACTGTATGCTTATAAAATTTCTGGTATTAAATTGCATAGCCAATTTTCTAATAATATTCGCAATAATTTCGGATTCTTAAATCAATGCAATATCGAAAAGCGTTTTAGTTTTGATAAATTATTCAAGCAAAATGGTAAAAAAGTTCGTGAAGAAATTGTTCCTCTCGCAACAAAACATATATTGGAACATCTCACTGAGCAGGGGATGTCTGCACAAAATATTAGTAAACTTTGGTTGCATCAAGCCAATATTCATATCAATGAGCAAATTGTCAAAAATGTTTTTGGTTGTCATCAGGTGACGTCCGAAGAAGCGCCTTCAATTCTGAGTGAGTGTGGCAACACCGGTGCGGCAGGCTCCATTATCAATTTCCATAAGCACCATTCTCTTCTACCGCCTCAAAGTATGAGTGTCATTTGCGCATTTGGCACGGGATATTCAATCGGCAGTATTTTATTAGAAAAAAAATAATTTCGTATATAATAGAGCAATGCCGCAAGTCATTGACATTGTATTAAATATACCTATCGAGCTGGATCAATATCGCTTAGATCAAGCCTTAGCTTTGCAATGCCCCCATTATTCACGCAGTCAAATCCAACGCTGGATAAAAGAAGGGGAAGTCGAGGTTGCAGGCCAAATTCAATTAAAACCGCGCATCAAAGTATCTGTAGGTCAGCAAGTTGTCATTCACGCCGTTGTAGCAGAAAAAGAAAATTGGGGCGCTCAGCCGATTGCTTTAAAGGTGATTTATGAAGATGCTGATTTAATAATAATTGATAAACCCGCCGGTTTAGTCGTTCATCCTGGCGCGGGTAATCCAAATGGAACTTTAGTCAACGCGTTGATTCATCATGATCCACAGTTACTCACCTTACCGCGGGCTGGGGTTATCCATCGATTAGATAAAAATACTTCTGGATTGTTGGTGGTGGCGCGTAATCCTGCTACGCATTTTGCTTTGGTTAAAGCTATGCAAGAGAGAAAAATTAAACGAGAATATATTGCGCTGGTTGAAGGCGCGATGATCGCAGGCGGCGTTATCAAAACTTATTTTGGCCGCGATCCTCATCATCGCACTAAAATGAGCGTGCTTCCCTTCGGAAAATTAGCGATTACCCACTATCGTATTCAAAAACGTTTTCTAAAGCATACTTTGGTGCAGGTAGAGTTAGAAACGGGCCGTACTCACCAAATTCGCGTGCATCTTGCTTATATCCGTTATCCTGTTGTGGGCGATCCTGAATACGGCAAAAAAAGTCTATGGATTGACCGGCAAGCCTTACATGCAGAACGCTTGACTTTGACTCATCCCCGGACTCAGGAAATATTAACTTGGCAAAGCGCAATTCCTGAAGATTTTAAGCAGTTGATAGATCGGTTATCCCATGAATAGATATATTTTCCCAAATTGGCCCGCACCCTCCACCATTCGTGCAGCAACCACTACGCGAATTTTAGAAACGCCAGATTTACAGCTCACTCAACCTGTGCAATGGTTAAATCAGGTACACGGAAACCGGGTGATTGATTTAGCACTACCGCAACCCGATTTAACCGCAGACGCCTGTTTTTCTAGAAAGCCAGGGCAAGCTTGTGGAGTGGTGACTGCAGATTGTTTGCCTTTATTAATATGTGATGTTTCGGCAACCGTTGTGGCGGCCATTCATGCAGGTTGGCGGGGTTTGCTAGCGGGTGTTATTAATGAAACCATTCAAGCTTTAAATGTGGAATCCGCCAAACTTATGGTTTGGTTAGGGCCGGCCATTGGGCCCGATCATTTTGAAGTGGGTGAAGAAGTTCGCCAAAGTTATATCGATCGTGATCCTGCTTTTGCTTCCGGGTTTCAACCCATTTCAAATGCGAAGTGGCTTGCCGACTTATATCATTTAGCCAAACTTAATTTAGCGCAATTAGGCGTTAACCAGATTTATGGAGGCGGCTATTGCACATTTTGTGATGAGCAGTTGTTTTTTTCTTACCGGCGCGAAAAAGGCAAGACAGGCCGCATGGCCAGTTTGATATGGCGAGAACAGTAGGTGTAACTATTCACTTTGTAGAGGGGAACGGCAACGATTGCCTGCTATTCAACGAAAAATCAAATAACACAAATTCAAGCAGCTCGCCATCCTGGCTAAAGCACAGTGCTCTCGAATTACTGCCCCGCCATCCATGGACGGGGCGCTTGCCGCATGCGGCTCGCCATACTGGCGTGTATGTTCCGCTTACTCGGCCAATTTTTCGTTGAATATCAGCCAAAATTGAACGTTCTGCGTTTGTCTGGTTAAAATTTACTGAATAGTTACGAGTAGGTTTGCCATAGCACTTGCTTTTCTATAGAATGGGCAAAACTTATTGCATAGCAGGATGAACAATTATGAAATTGAAGCCGTTCATGATTTCTTTGGGTTTAATTGCGCTGTTGGTGTCCCCCGCCCTATCTTTTAGCAAAAACACAGATCCTCCTTCGAAGCCGCCTTTTTCATTATCTCCCATGTTGGAAAAAGTAACTCCGGCCGTTGTTAAATTGACCATTGCCAAAGCGAATGTTGCAGAACCTTTTGAAACCACAAAAGCGCCTTCGAATAAGCAAGAAGTGGGATTAGGCTCAGGCGTTATCGTTGACGCCAATCAGGGTATTATTGTAACCAATGCCCATGTGGTTTCGCGCAGTCAAATCATTGTGGTCACCCTTAAAAATGGCCGCAGTTATATCGGTACTTTAGTTGGCGAAGATGATGGGTTTGATATTGGGGTAGTCAAAATTAACGCCAAGGGACTGAATGCCATACCTTTTGGTGATTCCGATCAATTACAAGTGGGTGACTATGTCGCCGCTATTGGCAGTCCTTTTGGTTTATCACAAACGGTAACTTCCGGGGTAATCAGCGCCATCAATCGCAGCGAACCCAAGATTGAGGGTTATCAAAGTTTTATTCAAACGGATACACCGATTAATCCAGGCAATTCAGGTGGCGCGCTGGTCAATATGAAAGGCGAATTTATTGGGATGAATACAGCGTTGGTATCACCTCTGGTGGGCAACGTCGGCATTGGTTTTGCCATTCCCAGTAATATGGTGAAAAGTGTTGCTCAACAATTGGTTCAATACGGAAATGTCACTCGCGGAATGCTCGGAGTGATCGCGCAAAATATTACGCCATCCTTGGCAGATGCTTTGCATTTGAAATCCGATCACGGCGCGGTAGTCACGCAAACTATCCCTAATTCTCCAGCGGATAAATCAGGCTTAAAGATAGCGGATATTATTCTGAGTTTAAATGGTAAAAATATTAGCAGCTCAGAACAAATACGTAATTCATTAGCAATGATGCGCCCGGGCACCAATGTCAGTATTGATATTTTAAGAAATGGGAAAAACATGACAATTAATGCCACCACCGTTGATCCTAAAACACTGACCAAACAACAAGAATTGCCCTTTATTGGTGGAATGTCATTACAGAATTTTAATGAATTGGAAAGTGATGGAACTGTATTGCAAGGCGTGCAAGTCACCGGTATGAGCGATATTAGCGCCGCTGCTTTGGCCGGCATTGAACCGGGTGATGTGATTATCAAAGCCAATCAACAACCCATCACTTCTATCAATGAATTGAAAAACATCGCGTTAAAAACGAACCACCAATTGCTTTTACAAATTAGTCGTAATAATACCGGATTATTTTTAGTAATTGATAAGGACGACCAATAATCCTAAATTCCCTTAATTTTTACTTTTAATTTTCTTGATTAAGTGAATAAAATTTTGATCTTGAGGGATTTCGGAACCGAAAATCCATGCAGCCAGTTGTGGATCAGATTCATCTAAAAGTTGATTGAGAATCTGTTTTTCGTGATCTGATAAAGTTACAAAACTTTCTTGATAAAAGTTTTTAAAAATTAAATCCAATTCCAACATGCCCCTGCGACATTTCCATTCTAGGTGATCGTATGTTTTTGGACTCACATAAAATCCCGTGGGATAGATTCAAGCGGGGCAAAATTTTCAAAACGTGTGAGATGATTTAAGAAGGTGACTTTAAAGTCGCCAATGGGCCCGTTACGTTGTTTACGGATAATGATTTCAGCAATGCCTTTGTCTTTGCTATTTTCATCATACACTTCATCTCGATAAATAAACACGATTACATCTGCATCCTGCTCAATAGCGCCAGAATTATGACTCACTATGCCATCCGCCAACCACGCAGCAGTTTCAGGAACTGTTAAGTCAAAAACCTCCATTTCTCCAGCAGGCTCAATAGCAATTACCCTATCCCAAAATAAATCATTATCACAATGCATTCTTAAAACATCATCGTTCAATAACTCGGCATAATCTTTCAAAGTAGCTCGTGAAGGCGAAAAAGCAAAATGCGCTGAACCACCATAAGCAGTTCCACGCATATTGGCAATACGTCGATGAGAAATACCTTGTTCCAGCATGAGTTGTTTCACTCGCTCAAATAAACATTGAGGTAAAGTATCGACATTGGTATTTCCAGTTATTCCTGATAATGCTCGAGTTAACGCAGCAGCTTGTACGCAACGTGGGCCAAAAGCACCAATTTCTTTTAAAAAAATCTTTTGGGCATCTACTCCGGAAATAATTACCATATGAGTAGGTCGGTATTGTTTTTTTTGGACAGTACGAATGCGAGCCACTATTCCAAATCTAAGCAATAATGCAGCGATATCATCTGCCAAAATCCGACTATTGGTGCTGTAATGGATGATGCTTGCATGCTTTTCAGAAACATAAATACATCCATCTGTTGCCCATAAGTGTTGCAATAATATTGCGATCTTACGATTCGAGAAACCAAATATAGCTTCAGGTATCTGTTTTTGATAAGAACGTTGATCATATATACCTAGTTCGCGGAACCACCGATTCATTCCTTTGGGATGCCAACGATTTCCGTTGTTACTAATCACCAATTGATGCCATCGTTCACGCCCAGAATGACGTTTGACAATAACTCCAAATTCTTCACGGGCAGCTCGAGCAACTATCTCACTGTTTTCTTCGGAACAAGTGGTATATCTCATAGGTTGATGAGACAAGTAACTACCGTCCCCAATCATTTGGCCTAATAGCGCCAAGCGCAGATCAGACCATTCACCTTCATGCGCATTTATTTCTGGTAAACGATGAGCAATCGCTAGGCGATCGCCTGGATGTAAATCGCTAATCATTTTCCAGCCAGTGTCGGTCATGAGGCGATGTTTGGCTGTTCCGCGAATAGTACGACCACTCGCTAGATAAACTGTAATTACTGGCTTTTTTCCTACACTCCAAACTTTATCGCTCAATGTAGAGATAATTTTACCATCTTGGTTTATAGATAATACTTCTGGAGTCAAGCCGACCAATTCTTGAATGGAAACGCGTTTACCGTTAGCTAACATGACAATCGTATCTCCCGGCACACATTCGCGTAAATCAGACATCACCGGACGCCGGTCGTTGCGTTGCTCCAAACCACGGTTTAGCTGCGAAAGGGCAATAACCGGCACATTCAATTCTTTAGCTAGAATTTTGAGTGAGCGGGAAATTTCTGAAATCTCATTGGTGCGATTTTCTTTGTGCCCTGGCACACGCATCAACTGCAAATAATCCACCACGATTAATCCTAAACCATGTTGTTCTCTGGCTAAACGGCGTGCACGGGAGCGAATATCGGATGGCGTTAACGCGGCGGTGTCATCAATGTAAATTTTACTTTCTGATAACAGAGCAATAGTAGAGGGAATATCTTTCCAATCTTTATCATTTAACCTCCCAGTACGAATTTTGGTAAAATCGACCTTGCTTAATGAAGATAACATTCTCATCGTTAATGATTCAGCAGGCATTTCCATGCTGAATACTAATACGGGTTTCTTAGCTCCTAAAGCGACATGTTCAACTATATTCATAGCAAAGCTGGTTTTACCCATTGAAGGTCGACCAGCAATTATTACTAAGTCTCCTTTTTGAAGCCCAGAAGTCATTGCATCAAAATCAGTAAACCCCGTGGATACGCCAGTTAATGCATTTCCTGAACGATGGAGTTCATCAATTTTGCTAGTGACGCTGGCTAATAAATTGCCTATAATCACAGGGCCTGATTCGCGTTGACGGCGTTCGGCAATCTCAAAGACTTTTTGTTCCGCCAGCGCCAATAATTCTTTGCTGTCTTGATCGCTGTCGAGGTAGGCTCTTTCAACCATTTCAGTGCCTACGCTGATCAATTGCCTTAAAACCGCACGTTCGTGCACGATGTCAGCATAAGCGACGATGTTCGCTGCCGTTGGTGTATTTTGTGCTAATTCAAATAAATACGCTTCTCCACCTACCGTTTCCAAATTTTGTTTTTGTTTTAGAATTTCTGCAACCGTGAGTACATCGAAAGGTTGGCTTTTTTCGGCGAGGTCCGACATGGCCTGGAACAAAATTTGGTGCTCAGGGCGATAAAAATCGGTTTTGTCCAGACGATCGGCGATTTTATCCCAGGCTCGATGATCAATCATCAAAGCCCCCAGCACAGCCTGCTCTGCATCCAGAGAATGTGGAAGCATCTTTGGAGTACGCAGGGCTAATGCTGGTGCGTTCATGCTGGATTATTTTTCACTAACGACTTTAATTTTGATCGATAAGGCAACTTCGCTATGCAATTTCAAGTTAATGGTGTGTTCACCCACTTGACGAATGGGCCCTTCGGGCATAATGACTTCTTTTTTGGCAACGGCTACCCCTTTTTCTGTACCCAACTGGGTGACCCAATTAGCAATATCACGTGGGCCAATGGACCCGAATAACTTGCCTTCATCCCCAGCGGAAGCCGGAATAATAATTTCTAATTCAGCAATTTTTTCGGCCCTTGTTTGCGCTGCGGCGTGAACTTCTTGAGCGGTCTTTTCCAATTCAGCTCGTTTAACTTCAAAGTCCTTGATATTTTTGTCAGTTGCTAACACCGCCATACCCAAAGGCAAGAGGTAATTGCGGCCATAACCGGCTTTAATGGATACTTTATTGCCAACTTTGCCTAAGTTGGCGACATCTTCTTTTAAAATTACTTGCATAACGCCTCTCATTAATTATGACAAAACTCTCTTTTTTTGCAGATGTTGACGTAAGTCATACCAGCAATCAATATACCCTAATATTCCTAAGATAATGATCATAAGAAAGGGTAAAAATATTAAGATTAAATATACCAGCATCAATACATATAAGACAAATTTATTATATTTTAGCCAGTAATGTAAGACGCTCAAACCTTCCACTGCAAAGGGTAAAATAATGATCGGTAAAAAATCGATGGCTAAATCCCAACCCAAAACTCTAAACAAAATGGTTAAAGCAAAGACCACGCCCAGTAAAGTGCTGTTTCGAATTTCGTTAAACTCTTTGGACAGTGCACCAGGCTTGAATAAACTGGCTTGCCACCAGCGCGCGATCACCAGCTCACAAAAAACCACTGACAACAGTACGGCGCTAAAAACACCCGTAGACATGGGTGCTAATTTGGCCAGCAAATCCTGCATTTGTTGTTGAGACGGCGCCTTCGACATAACTGAATTAATAAGGCTGCTGTAGTGATTCAGTATATCCAACCACCAACTGGTCACATCACTAATTACGCCATGGAATATCAAAATGGTTAATAAGCCCGCAGCTGTCATCAGTTCTAGGACTAAGGCCAAGACCCGGTTTTTCTTAACACACCGGCCAAAATCCAAGTCAATAAAGCGGGTAATAAGATAAAGTTAAAGATTAAAGTTTGTGTCCAGAAACTAACCCCCAGAATAGGGATAGCCACGCCAGCCAAGACCCAAAAGCCTATTTTGTATCCACGGCACAGGGTAATAAATCCAACGAGAATGGCGGCAATTAAACCCCCGGCCAATGAGATGATAGGCAAAACAACACAAATAAGTGCGATAATAATCGCACGCATAGGGTTAGCTAATAAATATTGACCGAGTTTACGCACAATTTTTTCATGTTTAGGCGTGATGTGTGTCGCAAAAAGGCAGCAACGCCAAAAAGCGCGCCCTTTTGATTTCACGAGCCCATCTTCTTTGTTTTTTTGCTTTGGCGCCGGTAATGCGGCTAGGCACAATCCGGCCGGAGTCCATCACAAATTCACGCAGGGCTTTTAGATTTTTGTAATCAATTTCATCGACATTTTCTTCAGAAACAGAAGCAAATTTTTTACGGCGAAAGTAAGGATTAGTCATTTTTGGTCTCCTCGTCTTCAGTTTCTTCAAAAACAGTTTCTTCAGTAAACTCGTACTCATCGGCTGAGCTAGCTTTAGATGCACCTTCACGAGTGTGAACATGTAATTCTTGTTCTTTCATGATAGATGAAGGTTGGGTGATCGCCTGGTCACGTTTAACAATCAGGTTCCGCATAACGGCATCGTTATATTGGAATGCGCTTTCCAGTTCCTGACGAACAGGCTGGTCACATTCGATATTCATCAAAATGTAATGGGCTTTATGTACTTTATTAATTGGATAAGCCAATTGCCGTCGGCCCCAATCTTCCAGCCGGTGGACCGTACCTTTTCCAGCTTTAATAATGGATTGGTAACGCTCAAGCATACCTGGCACCTGATCACTACAATCAGGATGAACCAAAAAAACAATTTCATAATGACGCATAATTTTTCCTTCCGGTTGTATTTTATGTACAGTTCCTAAACAAATTTTTATACTTTTAGGAACAAGGATTAAAAAAACCAATTTTACCCTTTAATTAGCTCATTATCAATCGCTATTTTATAGGCCTGCTAAGAAATGATTTCATGCCGCCACAAATGGTTTAAAAAAACTTTCCATGGCATGATCGTGATATTCAATTTTCCATTGACTTTAAGATTTCTAGTACGACTGTCTTGAGAAATAGCAAAAGGCTTGGCTTTTGGGTTCTCTTCGCAAAAAGCGATTAATCCTTTCAAATCTTGTTGATGCACTTGCTCACTGATTTTAACCTCAATTGCAATTTCTGCATTACCCAAAATAAAATCAACTTCCAAACCTGTTTTTGTACGCCAATAAGAAATGTCGATTCGTTTACGATACATTTTCAAATAAGCCATTAATTCCATCAAAATATAGTGCTCAAAGCTTTTTCCAGCAGCTACACCTCTTAAATCAGTTAGCGTTTGGCGAGCTAAATAATTGGCAACGCCCACATCAAACAGATAAAATTTTGGAGCGGCAACAATAATGTCTCGTTTAATTTTTTTGCGATAAGGATAAATATAATATCCCAATAAAGTATCCAGTAAAATTTGGTAAAATCCTTGCGCTGTCGTGCGATCCACACTGCAATCTCGTGCGATATTACTCACATTAATAATTTCTCCATTACACATTCCTACAACGTCTAGAAACCTTGAAAAACCCGCCAAATTTCTTACCAAGCCTTCATTCCGTATTTCATCCGTAAGGTAAATATCGATATAGGCTTGCATATGGTCATTGATATAGGATGGATCAGATAGATAGTGGTTAGGGATTAAACCGTGTTGTAAGGCCCTTAATAAATCAAAATCATTGATTTCAGGAAAAACCAATGGATAGAAGTGATATTGCCACGCTCTGCCGCCGAGCAAATTAGTACTTTGTGTTTTTAACTTGCGCGCACTTGAGCCACACAAGATAAATTGAGCAGCAGTATTTTCGATTAACCAATGCGCTTCATTCAATAATTCTGGAACTTTTTGTATTTCATCAATAATAATCGGAAATTTTAACTGTTTTTTTTCAAGCCCTAAAATTTCCTCTCTTAACAAATAAGGTGACTTGACAAAGCGCAGCATTTCATGCGTATTTAATAAATCGTAAAAAATGGAATTGGGATAATGCTCCTTTAAAAAAGAGGATTTCCCTGTTTGCTTAGCCCCCCATAAAAAAATGGATTGCCTGGAGGGAAGTTTTATTTGCAATATCCTTTGATACATTGAGATACCAATTTAAGAAATATACCTCAAATAGTATCACTAATTGATGGTTTATTCAACATTTAGTGAGCTTATAAATATCATCGTCGAAGTCAATTTTATTTTAAATTTATTAATAACCAATAGCCTATATAATGCAATTCAATTTTAAAAGTAACCCTTTGAAATAACTAACAATTTCTATAATTAAACCTTGGGGTAATAAAAATTATTTAAAAAGTTGTACTTCTCGTTTTTTTAAGATTTCTCTAATAATTAGTCATTATAATAAAAACATGTATAACAAATAGAAAAATGAAAAATGTCAAGAGAAGTAGAAAATACAATAAATGTCGCTGCATTTATTAATGCCTGTGAAGCAGAATTAACAAGAATTGCATATTCATGTAAAGGCGTCGAAGAATCTCCTGAGGATATGGAAGTGCTTCCTGAAGATATTACAACGCTTCCTGAAGATTATCGAAATCTTGTTACCAATAAAAAAATTCCAGCGCTAATTAATGTTTTTGAAGATGCTATTTATAGGTTGGAACACAATACTGAAAACCTGATAGAGCATCTCAATAAAACTGGTAAAAGAAGAATAGCTAAAGAAGATTCAGAATGCAAAATCACTTACCATCTTATTGTTGATGAGAATAACGATATCCTCCTATTTTTTGACTCTAATAACAAATGGAATGGAGATAATAGGATTTTCCATACAAAGAAAAACCCAAAATGGAAAGCCGTTGAAAAAGGAGGCCAAGTCCAGGTTAGACATAGTTTTCTATTTCACGGAGGAAAAATACGAAATACGGTAACTTCTGTTCCTCTTACCGAGGAGCAAAACCATAATTTTAGGTCAAAACAACAATCTCTTCTTAGCTCTTTGGGTGAAAATCCATTCATTATTAAATACTATTTTAGCGAAAAATATGTAAAAGAAAATCAAGAAACAAAAGACTACCGAGTAAAACTCGCCTACTTTTCTCCATTGATGAAATATGCGTCTTTAAACGCTTATTTAAAAAAATGTAATAAAAAACGTATAAACCCTAATAAATTACCCTCATTTCATGTGCTTTGGTTTATTTTCTCTTGGGTTTCTGGATTAGAATTTCTACATTTAGATAAAAAAGTTGTACATAGAGATATTAAACCCGCTAATATTTTCATAACCGAAGACGAACATGGGCCTACTTCAAAAATTGGCGATCTTGGAATGGTTTGCCCTATAAGCAGCATAAAAGAAAGAGGACTTGCTGGTAGTCCTCATTATTTTAGCTTTGACAACCGATATTTTAAAGATTTAATTAAAAATCTGCGAAAAGAGAAATTTAAAAATGAATATTTATCTAAGGAAAATTTTTTAGAAATCATTAACGCTTCCAAAAATCCGTTGGATGATACACCAATATTTTACGAAGTTAAAACTATTTCAGAAAATATTACCATTTCTATTCTATGGGAAAAAATACAATCTGATGAAAAATTCGATTGCACAGAAACTTATGCAGACCCTAAAGAAGATATTTATCAACTCTGCATCACTATACAAACTCTTTTAAATAAATATAGAAAATTAAATAAGAATCATTTGCCTGAGGTATTAGAAAATATAGAAATATATATCAAACGGCAAATGAGATTAGTTCGCGCTGAACGAGATGATATCATTAAATTTAAAGATAAGTTTCTCAAAGAATTAAATAAATTTGTGGAAAGTGGTCATCCGGATGCAAGCTCCTGTCTCCAATTATTTGAAAAACGAATAGAATCTTTAGAAGCGGAATATCCAAAAATTAAAATACCTGAAATATTCACGAACAAAAAAAAACAAGAAAATTCAAATCCGAGACAACGTGCTTCTGATCATGAAATTTTTAAAGGTAAAATAATCAAAGACAATATAAAAACTAAAGAAAATAAAGAAAAAAAAGGTGAAGAAAATAATAACGATAAAAGTAAAACCACTTCTAATGATAAAATATTAAACAGCACACTCTCCTCCTCAGATGCAGCAAGTTGGGATAATAAAGGAAATTCACCTATACAAAGTGTAACATTTCGATTATTATCAAACGTAATTAAAAATGGATATTGGGAAGGAAAAGCAACTGGAGAAATGTAGCCACTGGAATTGAAAAAATGCGTCTTTTTTTAGAAAAATTAAAGCACAACAAGAATTAGAGAAATAGATTATGATGATGCCTATCTAATATTAAGAGAAATAGCTAAACAACGTTCAAGGATTAAGTACGGGATTAAGTACCAATTTTTCCCTGATCCTAGAGAAAGGAACACTATGGTTAATCAACTTTATTCAATACTCACTCAGTGCAATGATATTACTGAATTAGCACAAAAAAAAGAATTTGATACGTTTGCTTCTCAAATTCTCAATGCTCCAATAGCAGGAGCTAAACAAAACAGATACAGCGGGTTTGGATAATTTTAATAGGATAGCCGTGGTATCTCAGCGACGTGTCTTGATATCTCCGTAAAATATCGTTAGGATGATAAGCGTCTGTTTTATGGATGCTTTTTTATGAAAAAAATCTTCGGTTTTTTAGGGCCATCGATATTGATGGCGATATTGTTAATGCTTGCCGCTTGTACGTCGACTCAAACTGTTTCTACTCGAGATGGTGCACCGGTAACGCCAGTAAATGTCAGCCAGTTACATGACGCTATACCCAAATATGAACCTAAAAGTCCCTACGGGAACCCTAATTCTTATACGGCTTTAGGGAAACGCTACTATGTTTTAGATAGCGCTGAAGGCTATACAAAAACGGGTGTTGCGTCGTGGTATGGTACGAAATTTCATGGAAAACTCACTTCAAACCATGAACCTTATGATATGTTGGCGATGACTGCAGCCAGTCCGGATTTGCCTCTGCCCACTTATGTGCGCGTGACCAATTTGGATAATGGCAAGCAAGTGATTGTTCGCGTGAACGATCAGCGGCCCGTTTGCGGCTGGGCGTGTCATGGATTTGTCGTATGCAGCGGCAAAAAGGTTGGGATATGCGGAAAAAGGCACTGCCCATGTGCAAATTACCGCCATTACGATTAAGCCAGGAGGAATTCCCACTGAGAGAGCTCCCCTTTACGCGATGGAGATTCGTAAGGGAGAGAGTCGCAATGCTTCCCCTGCATTCCGAGCAGCTGACTTTACCAAAGCGCAGGATTTAATATACTTACAGGTGGGATCTTTTAACCAAATGGCTAAGGCAGAACAAGTTAAAAGAAATATCAGTCAATTGGCCGGACATAATGCTCGTATCCAAACGGTTACTTTAAATGAAAAAACTTGGTACCGCGTGCAAATTGGGCCTATTCAAATGATGGAGAAACCCAACCTAGTGAATTTGTTGCAACAAAAAGGTTTTGTAAAACCTGTAGCCGTTGAGATGTAATGTGCTGTCGACCTCTCAAACTTTAGATTGGCATAGCCTGTTCGGGTAGTGAAAAAGAGCAACCCTATTTCCAAAAAATCATGGCTACCTTGCAGGAGAAACGTTCGCAAGGCAAAATTATTTATCCAGCACAGAAAGATATTTTTAATGCCTTACGGTTAACGCCTTTTGCCGATGTTAAAGTGGTGATTATTGGTCAAGACCCTTACCATGGGCCACGTCAGGCGCATGGTTTATCTTTTTCTGTGTTACCGGGTATAGAGCCGCCACCTTCTTTACAAAATATTTTTTTAGAATTAAAAAACGATTTAAATGTTCAGATTCCCAAGCACGGTTGTTTAGAAAAATGGGCTAAACAAGGGGTGTTGTTGTTAAACGCAACTTTGACTGTAGAAGCTAGGAAATACACAATGGCACGCAAATTAGGCTGGCAAACTTTCACTGATAAGGTCATTTCTTCTTTAAATAATCACGAAAAAAGTATTGTTTTTTTACTGTGGGGAGCATCAGCGCAACAAAAAAGTCCGCTAATCACTAATCCCAAGCATTTTATTTTGTGCGCTCCCCACCCTTCTCCTTTGTCTGCTCACAGAGGTTTTTTGGGTTGCAAACATTTTTCTAAGGCAAACGAGTTGCTGAAGAAAGCCGGCAGAGAGAAGAAATCGATTGGCAGATTAGTTAAGGGGAAATTCCTTACGCGATGGGGGCTCATAAGGGGGAGAATCGCGTATTCTCCCCCTTAATTCCAAGTATCGGGTTTCCCGATGCCAGGATATAATAAATCAGTTGAAAGCTTAATAACTTCATGTCATATCGTGCCCCCAAATCATTAATGCAAGTTTGAGTTCATGCCGGGCTTTTTTGAGATGACGGCGATATTCTTTTAGGGTTTTCTCTTTTTCAATCGTTTCAATTTTTGCTATCACTTGTAAAATCCTGTCTTTAACCGGGGCGAGTTGCTCATTGAAGTAAGCACGCAAAGTTTCTGATTGTGATTTAAAGATAGAAAGCAAGTATTGTTCATCCGCACGCAAACGATATCTGAGTAAACTGCCAACCCCAATTTTTTTAAGATCTTTGGCCAATCCAATCCAACTTAAAAATCGAATTAACCATTTAGCAGGATCATAATGGTAAAAACGAATGCCATTCCGATAATCCAAAGGGAATTGATGGTGAAAATTATGAAATCCTTCGCCGTAAGTGAACAAAGCAGTAATCCAATTATCACGAGCACTCTGAGTGACCGAATAATTCTGTTTGCCAAATAAATGGCAAACTGAATTGATACAAAAAGTAAAATGATGGTTTAAAACCATTCTTACAACACCCACCCAGATCGAGCCCACCCATCCAATCATGCCAAAGTGCAGCAATCAACGTCGGCAAAATAAACCCCATGAATATCGCAACATATGAATAATATTTATGCTGAAATCTAATTAAATAATCCGTTGACATATCTTCAACATTTTCAAAATTCCGTTTATTTGGATCTAAAATCATCAACCAACCGATATGCGCATACCAAAACCCTCTATTGATATTGTAAGGATCTCTCGCAGTATCCACATAACGGTGATGATTGCGATGGTCAGTGCACCATTCCAGCGCACTACCCTCGAAAGCAGCAGCGCCGAATAAAAGAAGAAAAACTTTGATTACTGGATTAGCCTGATAAGTCGTATGCGCCCACAATCGGTGATAACCTGCCGTAATCGAAAGACCACTGGCCATCAGCCAGAATACCCTAAAGCCAGCGTGGCTAGGTGAATGTTTCCTTCGATAACCTGCCATGCACCCCCTGCTACCGCAATAATAGGAGTTATAATTAAAAATAGGGTATTCACCCAATTGATTTTTTGTTTTTTTTCTTTTGTCTCTTTCATGTTTTTTCCTAATTTTTTATTGTGAATTCGATACATTTTGTCCATAATTGGGCAAATAATTCGAAATGGGTTCATCTGGGTTAGAGGTATCTTCTACTTTGGCTGGCGCGGTGGATATATTAGCTTGTGTCGACGACGTGGTATGTAAAGAACTACGAGTCGTTGAGGTTGACAACACTTTTAAGGCATTCTTGGCTACGGGTTGACCCTGCGCCGCTGCTCTTTTAATCCAAACTAAACCGGTTTGTTGGTCTTGAGTAGTGCCAATACCGTAATAATACAAGTATCCCAACGCATATTGCGCATCTGGGTCGCCTGCGCGAGCTGCTTGTTCAATGCGGATGAATGAACACTGATATTTTTGTAGGAAAGCATTTTCAGTACAAACAGCAGTAGAAGAAAAAGAAGCAGAAGGTGACGCCACGGTAGTTGCTGGAGCAACAGCACCACCTACTGGGGCTGGAGGAGCATTGCTTGATGAACAACTACTTAAAAGAATAATGCTGCCGCTCATAGGCGAAAGCTTGATTAAAAACTTTAAAAAAATTTCTTAATTCCATGAATTCACTCCTTAAATAAATTGTTACAACAAACGCATCAAATCGTTAATTGTCCCTTGCAGGACCAAAAAAATAATCAATAATATCCCTATTCTTATAAGCCAACTCTGATACAATTCGGGTAATGGCATACGCATCACTCCTTCTATCACTTGAAACAGAAAATGTCCACCATCTAAACCAGGAATAGGTAAAATATTTATAAAACCCAGGACGCTGATAAACGCAATAAAGTTAATGTAAGTTTTCAAACCAGCCTGACTTGCCTCTCCTGCTGTTTTAAAAATGGTGATGGGGCCTCCCAGCGTAGATAACCCGATGTTGCCCCCAATCATTTTCCCTAAAACAATAACATTAAATACCACTAAATGAACAGTCTGTTGTAGAGCCGGAGACCATGCCGTCAACCCATTATATTTGTGTTTGAGCAACATGTTCTTGGGCCAGACCGGCTTTACCACTTTCAACACCCAAGTATCCTATTTTTTAGCAGTTTCAATTTGGCTGCCCAAAACCACGTTCTTTTCTAGTGCCTTACTTTGTCGATCTAACTTTAGTACAATTTCCTGATTTGGGCGATTTTTTATTTCTGTTGTTATACTGGGCCAATCTTTTAACAATTTGTGATCAATCGCTAACAAATGATCTTGCGGATTAATGCCCGCTTTTTCGGCTGGAGAGTTTGGTAAAACTTTGGCTACAATAGCTGGGAAAGCCGGTTCAAAGGGTGTAATACCAATTTCTACGAGCGGATCTTGCTCTTTGCCACTGATTTTCCAATGCGAAAGATCAATGTACTTAACGGTCTCTGCTTGGTTTTGATTTTGTACAGTGAGTGCGGTTTTTTGAGACTGCCGAGTTCGTCCACCAAACGACTTAATACTTCTTCCCAATTCTTAGTTGAATGCCCTTTCACTTTGATAATTTGATCGCCAGCGGTTAATCCGGATTGCTCGGCTACGGAATGAGGCGCCACTTGTCCAATAATTGGTTTTAGCGTGACCACACCCCAAAGATAAATCAACCAAAAACATAAAACCGCCAAAATAAAATTCATCACCGGCCCGGCCAATACAATCGCCATGCGCTTATACACGGGTTGACGATCAAAGGCCCTAGAAAGATCTGGAGAATCCTTGTTTTCCCGACTATCCAGCATCTTGACATAACCGCCCAAGGGTAAACAAGCCAGTCTATATTCTGTGCCGGACTTACTTTGATGTTTCCACAACGCCTTGCCGAAACCAATGGAAAAACGCAAAATCTGTCATTCATCCATTTGGCCACCACAAAGTGTCCCCATTCATGGATTACCACAACAATAAAAATCGCCGAAATCGCACCGAAGATAGTGATCAATAATTCCATATCCGCAATTTTAATCGAAAATTTGACTATTAGCACCTCATAGATAAAATTGCTTCCTTGTTTAATTTTTGACATAATCCATCCTCATGAACCAACCCAAAGCACTAACACCTTTATCACTTACCGAAATGTGGGAACGTTTTGGCATCTATTTGGTCCAGGGCCTGCTTATTTTTTTCATGACCAAGACTCTGAATTTTCCCGACGCTAAAGCCTATGCCGTTATGGGGCAATTTACTGCTTTAATTTATGTCTCCCCTTTACTCGGTGGTTATTGCGCTGATCACATGCTTGGATTTAGGCATAGCATCTTGTTGGGCGCATTCATGCTGTTTGCGGGTTATTTAATTCTAACCTTCTCAAATTTTGCCTCCATGACACAGGTGGTTTTTTCTAAAGATGAACGCCATTATTTTGGGGTTAACCGTGATTATCTTAGGTAATGGATTTTTAAAACCCAATATTTCAAGTTTCTTAGGTCAATTCTAGGTCCGGAAGACCCCCGCCGTGATTCCGGCTTCACCATCTATTATATGGTGTTTAATACGGGAATTGCACTTTCCACTTTAATTTCCGGCTATATCCAAATGAAATTTGGCTGGGCAGCGTGTTTTGCGACGGCTGCTTTTGGACTGATTTTAGCGACCGGATTTTTTCTCTGGGGTTACCGTTATTTTGATAACTTAGGATTACCGCCTTCCATAGATAAGGGGAGTTTTAGAAAAACACTTTATTTATTTTAATTTTAGCGATTAGCGCAATTATCTGTTTTGCACTTTTAAAGTTAACTGTCGGCAATATTTTATTAGCCGTAGCTGGCATTATTATTCTTATTTATTTGTCGGCAATTACTTTAAAATTAGAAACGTCGAACGCAAGAAAATGTTCACTCTTATAATATTAGTGATTATTTCTATTGTTTTTTGGGCAATGTTCTTCCAAATATTTTTGGTACGCCAATGTCTTTATCGACCGGAATGTGGACAGGCAAATATTTGGATCTGTGGTCCCACCAGTCGCTTTTATTTCTTTAGAATCTATTTTTATTTTTATTTTAAGCCCGCTTTTTTCCATGCTCTGGACGCACATTTACCGAACTAAAAAGCAAGTTTCCAGAGGCATCCAGTTTGCACTCGCGTTGTTTGTGACCGCGTTGGCATTGCAATTTTTGGTGATTGGCATTTATTTCCCCAATGCGCAACATTTAGTCAACCCGTGGTGGATTGTGATCAGTTACTTGGCGCTCACCGTTGGTGAGCTGCTTTTGTCCCCTATTGGTCTTGCGATGATTACGCAATTGGCGCCGAAAAGGTATGCCGGTTTGATGATGGGGGTTTGGTTTTTGGGCCTTAGTTACGGTGGCTTATTAGCGGGTTATTTAGGGCAACAAGCTGACGTGAAAAAAGATTGGATCAATCACCCCGAATTTTCCAATGCAATTTACGCCCACGCCTTCCAAAATTATGTTTGGATCACCCTAGCAGCCGCCATTGTCACCCTAATTATTACCCCTTTTTTGCTGAAGAAGAACTAGCTGTCCAAGCGCTCGGGCAATGCTAAATCGTAATCTGACCAGCAAAAGGCCAGCTTTGCAACCAGCAATCTCAGAATAATTTGCTTGCCCGGCCTGAACCTTGCTGCAACTTTTTTTTTTCAGTTAACCTGAGTCAAGGTAAATTTCTTGATTACAATTACGTTAACAAAAAAGGAGAAGTTAAGATGAAATTTCCAGATGATTTAACTGTGCAAAAAAATGATCAGAAACAGGAATCAAAAGACGATAAAGTTTCAGTTCTTTCGAGTTCTTCAATCCTCGATTTAAATAATAAGGATCTCTTAAAATTTGTATCTCCTGACCTTATGTTAGGATTTAATGGTGAAGGGCTAATGGTAATATTTTCTGAAAATCACCATGACGTCCTGCAACAGCTCCAGAAAAAATTCGAGATTCAGACTGAGCCGTATAAAGATCAAACACAGAATGTCTATATACTCAATGCTCGTGGCAGTATTCGTATACTAATAGATTTCCTAAATCTTTTTAAGCATACGAAGGCAAATATAGATGAGGCCACAAGGCTTTCTAAGAAGCTAGGCCTTCTGTTTCGCATGTTAAATACACCAAAAAGCTGGTACGAATGTATGTTCGAAAAAACTATGGAAGAAATATGGGGGGATAACATCCAGCTCTCAATAGCAAAGTTTAGGTACACACTATCCTACCGTTGTGCAATCACATTTAAAGAATTTATGATCTTAGGACCAAGATTTGCACTAATAGAAGATCTGAACCGTACTCCATTGCTGGATGAATATTTTACTAATCTGCTGTTGGATGAATATTTTATCGTTCCGCCCAAGGCCTCTATTCCACCAACTTCAACTCAAATTAAGATTCTTGAATGGCAATTCAGCGCGAATGGAATTTATATAAAATTTGCCGACGACACTGCGGGAATGGTCTTGAGAACGCTCGGCATTACACCTATTCAAAAAGAAAAGTTTTGCGAGCTCTTTTTCTCTCCGCCAGATCCTGTTGCATATGATAAACCCTCCTTATTATTCTCCAGTTTTCTACATCATTTTAGAAAGGA